>CAZGNV010000019.1:0-66772 GCA_964527835.1 uncultured Desulfosarcinaceae bacterium
GTCCTGGCATTTTTTACCGTTAGACTTGGGTCATCGATGTCCTGGCATTTGACAGGTATGAAACCATTTCGCAGCAGCGTGCCCCTTGTTTGGGACGAGGCCCTGTCAACTGCTAAATTGAATCGGTCCCGAGCCGATCATCCCAAACAAGGGACACTGCGAAAATAAGGTGTTGCTGAGAATCATACCGGTTTGCAGAAAACACCATCCACCAGCCAATTCACGTCGGTTTTTATGGGCCGCAAGGTTATCAAAGTTCTGGTAAAAGAAACCAGACTGAGCGCAATATGTATTTTGGTTGAGCGTCATTGTCCATTTGGGGAGCAAAGCCAGCGCATCGGTGGGCGTTAAAAATTGCAAGCTGTTTGAGGAGCTTGCGACGAGTTCTTGCAATTTAGCCAACCGATGCGCTGGCGCCCCAAATGGACACCAGAAGCGATGCCAAAATGCATATTGCGCGACGCAAATCGCAACTTGCTGAGCAATTAAGATCCCGTTGCATCGGACATGTATTTATATGAAATACACGCGCTAAGCTTGAGCGATTATCGACGCCAGAAGCGGTCCGAATTGCCCTTGCGGCCGTATCCCAGGACATCGTCGCCCCACAAGAACAGCTTATCCAGCGGCCGCAGGCGGTTGATGCCCCAGCGCACCCAGTCGTGAAAAATACCGGCCGGTTTGTTGAAGGGGCAGACCCGGATGCAGGTGGCGCAGTCCACCCCGTTGGCGGCCCAGAAGGCCAGGCAGGTTTCCGCATTGATGTGCCAGGTGTCGACACCGGGCCGGTTGGAAATGTTGTGGGTTTTATCCGTGGGGTTGCCGTACATGATGGACTGACTCGGGCACTTGCGGGCGCATTTTTCACAGATCAGGCAAAAATCGCGCACCCCGAATTCGATGGGCCGGTCCGGCAGCAGCGGCAGATCGGTCAACACTTTGGCCAGGCGCACCCGGGGACCGTACCTGGGGGTGATCAGCAAGCCGTTGCGTGCAATTTCTCCCAGCCCGGCATCGATGGCCAGCGGAATGCTGCAGGCGGTGTCATTGCCGCAGGGGATGGCCTGAAAGCCCAGCCCGCGGATAAACTGAGCCAGCAAACCCGCCGTGAAGGCCATCTGCGAATATCCCAGGCCGGTGGCCGCCGCGGCCGGATGGGCCGGCGCACAACTGATGCCCGCATAATCCATCTCGATGGCAACCACCACCGCGCTGTCAATCTCAGCCGGCACCTCGTTGGCCGCCACCCGGCCGCCTTCAGAGGTGAGCAGGTAAGCCGGAGAATACAGCCAGCGGCGATCCAGCTTGCAGATCCCCACCAGCGCGGCTCCGAAAAAAAAGGCCGTTTTCTTTACCTGCCGCGTGATGGCCGCCGGATCGTCGGTGGATATCTTCAGGCCGGGAGACACCCGGGGAAAGTCGAATTTTCCGTCCCAGTCCCAGCCATACAGCCCCATCCGGCCGCCGCGCACGCCCTGGGCACAGGTGTTTTCCAGGTGCCAGGCGGCGTTTACCATGGCCTGGTCTGCGAGCCGGTATCCCGGCCGGTCCTTGGGCATCACCCGGTCATAATAGAATTTTTTGCCCAACGCCCGCATTGGCGGATCCCAGAAGGGGCGCTTGAACATTTCGTTTTTCTGGTCAAAGGGCCGGACATCTCCGGTCACATACCGCTGCGCACCCTGATCAACATGGTTTACCGTGTTCATGGTTTCCTCTCTGTCCAATATTATTTCCCGGCAATGCCTTATCCGCCTGGAATAAAGATTGCTGATCTTCGATACCTCCGGACAGTGCAAAGTGCAAGTCAATTATGATGAAGCCGTAAAAAGTCGATTTTCTCGCTTGAACAAGCCTTTTCGGGACCGTCAATTATTTCCCTCGGCTATATTTCGCTTTGCGCCCCGGCTCGCTTTTAACGGCGAGTTATGCTATAAAAAGTTGCACCGCCGGGCGCGCCCAGGATCGCCGGCAAAGGTCCAAAAACCCATTAGGGAGGAGGTTTTCTCAAGTGAATTTCAACCCGCTCAATGACACCCACATCCACAATCTGCTGGCCATGGTGGCTGAGGACCGCTTTTCCACCGGTCAATCGGTGCTGGACCTGCATGCCAAAGACGAGTCCCACCACCGGCCCTGCCGACCCGAGGCCGTGATCTGGCCGGTGGAGCGCAATGAAGTGGCCCGGATCCTCAAATATGCAAACGACCACCGGCTGCCGGTGACCGGCTGGGGATCGGGCTCCAGCCTGGAGGGCAATCCCATTCCGGTCCGGCAGGGCCTGGTGCTGGATTTTTCCCGCATGAACCGGATACTGGATATTCGCACCGAGGACTTTCAGGCGGATGTCGAGCCCGGGCTGGTCTACCAGGACTTGAATGCGAAGCTGCGGCACACCGGGCTGTTTTTCCCCCCGGATCCCGGTGCACGGGCCACCCTGGGGGGCATGATCGCCAACAATGCCAGCGGCATCCGCACCATCTACTACGGCTCCACCAAGGACTATGTGCTGCGGCTGTCCGTTGTGCTGGCCAACGGCGAAATCATCGAGCTGGGAACCCGGGCCAGCAAAACCTCTTCGGGCTACGACCTGATCCGGCTGTTTGTGGGCTCCGAGGGAACCCTGGGCATCGTGGTAGAGGCCACCGTGCGCCTGGCCGGGCTGCCGGCCGAGTTTTCGGCCGCCGTGGCCACCTTTGCCTCGGTGGAAGACGCCGGCAAGGCGGTCTTTGAAATCATGCGCAGCGGACTGCAGCCGGCAGCCCTCGAACTGCTGGGACCCGAGTGTGTCGCCTTGATGAACCGGGAGGAAAACCTGACGCTGGCCATCGCCCCCACCCTGTTCATGGAATTTCATGGATCCACCACCGGCCAGCTGGCCGAGGTGCTGGAGATGGCCGCCGAGATCTGCAACAGCTTGGGGTGCCGCCGGTTCGAGCCGGGGGTCGGCCGCGCGGAGCGCGACCGCATTTTCAAGGCCCGCCACGCCCTGGGGGAAATGATCATCCGCAATCATCCCGACAGCCATGTCCTGGTGATGGATGTCGCAGTTCCCGTCACCGCCTACTCGCCGCTGATCAGCGCCATCCGCCAGGAACTCACGGGCACGGGCCTGGTCAGCTATTACCTCAGCCATGCCGGAAACGGCAACGTGCACTTGAACATTGTCGGCAAAAAGGGCGATGCCCGGCAGTGGGAACTGATCAATGGCATCGTCGAGCGCCTGGTGACCCGCTCACTGGAGCTGGGCGGCACGGCCACCGGCGAGCATGGAATCGGCTTGGGCAAACGCAAGTTCATGACCGCCGAGCACGGCTCCAGCCTGCAGTGGATGCAACGCATCAAAAACCTTTTTGACCCCAACGGAATCTTAAACCCGGGCAAAATATTTCCCTAAAAAAACAGCCGCCCGGGTCCCATGGACCCGGGCGGCTACTGAAGCCTATCCAAGGCATTGCGCCGGCTTTTCAGCTGCAGATAAGGAGAAGAACTTGAGTCGTTGCGGCACGACACCTTGCGGCTGCTGAATGTCCGCAGCGATCTACTCGATGCTGTCCACCAGCCCCCACTCTTTGGCCCTTTCCACGCTGAACCAGGTGGTCTTGTTTTCCAGCTCTTCCCATTTTCCCTTGTCCAGCCTGGAATATTTAGCCAGTTTACCGATATAGCGATCGCGCAGCAGGTGCATCAGCTCGTTCTGGGAGCGGATATCGGACGCGGTTTCACGGCCGGGCCATTTCCACAAGGCGGCTTCGTGCACCATGAAAATCGTTCCCGGCGCGGCCAGACGCACGTCGCAGACGGCAAAAACCGGCACCGCCGCACTGGCGATAATGCCCGAAGCATGGGCGGTGATCTTAAAGCCCTTGCGGCGGGCGCGCTCGATCTGGTCGGCCAGGGCCAGTCCGGAAAAAGCATCTCCGCCGGGAGAATTGATGAACAGGTTCACGTCCCGGATCTTGGTGTTGTTTTCCAGCACCACGAAGTCATTCCACAATCGCGTGACGTCGGCCACCGACAGTCCGGAAAAAATTTTAACAAACGCCTTGTCCTTGGAAATAAAAGACAGCTGCGACAGGCGGCCTTCCGGGTTGGGCACTTCCATGGACTTGTTGATCCGGTCAGTTTCGTCTTTTTTCTCAATGGAAACTTTCGCCGGATCGGCAGCCTGGACTTTTACAACGACTTCCTGGGGCGGCGGCGGTTCGCTGGACGGCAGGGTGGCGCATCCGGCCAGAAAAACAGCCGCTGCCAGTAATAAAGCAATTTTTTTTCCCATGACTCAATCTCCTTGCTAGTTATTTATTGCTGATCGCAATGACTTTGCCATATGTAACTAGCAAGAAGCATACCAGTTGTTTTTGTGGGAGGAGTTTAAAAATAATTTAATTGAATACGGCAAGTTAGACAAGAATTCGAGGCGAGCGGGACCGTCAGTAAATAAATGTGGTTTAGAAGGTCACCGATTTGACGGCCACAGTCAAACAATCAACCCGGCTTAGCGGTTCAGCAGCCGGAAGCTCTGGACCATCGCCTTAAAGGCGTCGATTTCCTTGTTAAAGTATTGACGCGTCGCGTTGTAGCGCAGGCTGTAAAACGAGCTGCCGCGGATAAATCCGTAGTATAGAGTTTGGTATGCCGATCCTTTTTTACTGCCGTATGTAAATAAAAGCTTGAACCCGGCATTGCCGTCGATTATGGCGGGGGCGTTTTGCAGAACCTTGAAATTCAGAACGTTGCGGTCGGAGGCAATTTCGTCGATAATGATGCCGGCTGCTTCCTGGGGCAGCATCCCCGGTTTGATCGTTTTTTTCGTATGCCGGAAAGGCCGGCTGACGGGACGCTGCTGAATGAGCACATACTGTTTGAAAGCGCCATCTCTGGTGATCAGGTATTGATTGATGCGCGCCGGTTTCCACCACCCGGCGGGGATTTCAATGCTGAAGTCCGATCCGGGCAGATCCTTGAGGCTGCGCTGCTGGGCCATGGAGGCGCAACTGGAGATAAAAAACAACAGCAACAGCAGGATGCTTGATTTTTTCATTATCCCTCCCGGTTGGTGCTGCATTGGGCCAGATAGTCTTCGACGTATGCCCGGTCAGGGCTGTCCGGAGCCAGCGCCAGGCAAGCTCGAAAGTATTTTTGGGCCAGCAGCCGGTGCCCCTGTTTGTAGTGAATCATGCCCATGGCCTGAAACGCTTCGGCATACGCAGGCTCCAGGGCCACGGCCTTTGCGTACCACTTCAGCGCGGCTGCATCGTCACCGGGTGCGGCGCGCTGGCGCAGTATTTCCCCGCAAAGATAACTCGCCCGGGCATTGTCCGGATGGGCCCGCAAGTATTTTCCCACCCCCCGCAAAGCCGCGGCAAATCGTCCCTGCTGCAGGTCCAGGCGCACGTTGACCAACATCAGACGTTTGAGCTGCGCTCTGAGCTGCGCCCCGTTGGCAGCCCCGCGGGTCTGCGCGTTGAATTCGGATGCCAGCCAGCCGCCGATGTTGTCGATGCGCTGCTGCACATTGGGATGGGTGCCGAAAAAAAAAGGCTCCTTGATCCCTTCGGATTCAATTTCACGGCTCAGATGCCTGAAAAGCGCCAAGGCTTGTCTAGTATCATAGCCTGCTTTGGCCACCAGGTCAAGGCCGACGCGATCGGCTTCGGTTTCAAGCTCGCGGGTGTAACCGTTTACAGCCGCCAGGGAAGCAGTGCGGCCTAAAACCCGGGCCAAGGCACCGATGGCCGGAATTTTGCCCAAGGTTTGCTCAAAGGCGGCCATGTACCCGGGGCGATCGTTGACCAGCCGCATCACTTTCAACGCATGCCGGTGGGTGCAATGGGTCATTTCATGGGCCAGCAGGGCTGCCAGCTGGGCCTCGTTGTCCATTTGCGCCAGGATCCCGGTGTGCAGATAAATGGCACCGTGGGGCAGGGCAAAGGCGTTCAGGTGAGGATCCTTGATGACCTTGACCCGAAATGCAATGTCCGGGTTACCGCTGTGGGCCTGAAGTTTGGCGACGATGCGGTTGAGATAGTTTTCAAGCTGAAAATCGTCATACAGCAGTCCGCTGGCGTCGATCTTGTGCTGTTCTTTCCGTGCGTCGCGCCACAGGATTTTTTCATCGTCGCGCAGCACCGGATTTTCGTTTACCGGTGCCCGGCGCGGCATCGTACATGCAGCCAGCAGACAGAAAGCGGCAACAAGTAAAATTGTATTTTTCATCCACTGGTCCTTGAAAAACCGACTGGCGAGCAAGATGGAGGTGTTCGGCCGCACAGAGATCATGTAGTATCTATCGGCCTGTGGGAGGGCAAACTTTAGCTGCTTTTGACCACCAATCAGATTTTTCTATGGACTTTTTGGATACGGTGTTTATAATAGGCCAAAGGTTAAAACAGTCGGGGGGATCAAGTTCGATTCTGTTTTAATTCAGAAAGGAGGGTTGGTTATGAAAAAATTGATTCTTTTGTTGGTGGCCGCCGTTTTTTTGGCCGGGATGGTGGGCTGCAGTGCCGAATGGTACAAGCACGACACCATTTACAAAACCAATGACCACATGTATTTCAGCTGGTGGGGATACAAAAATCCCTCTGCGGAGGATGCCCAGAAATCCCAGCAGGAAGGATGGTGGGGCGAGGAAGTGCCCTACATTCCCGCACAGTAACTCCCATGCGGGTTGAATGACCTGCATTTGTATTCCGACAGAAAATCCCCGGGATGGCAGGTTGCGGTCACGGATGGAACCTGACTGGCAACCTGACTCCGTGAACCCACAGCGCGTTGCCGCTAAAAAGTTTGCGGGACAACACCCGCGAGGAATTATATACCGTGCCGGATGGCAACTGCCACCCGGGGAAATGGCGGCGGGGTGCAACGGTACCGACCTGGCCCTTTAATAGAAAGGTTGCCGCCTACAGCCTTTCTTTAAAGGCGTCAAGGGCCGGCTGCAGCAAACGACGGATAAACACCTGCTTATCGCCGTCGGCAAGGGCGGTGTAGCTGGCATATTCCGGATGCGACTGGGCCAGCTCCGGTACTTTTTGCCGACAGCGCCCGGCAATTCTGTCAAAATCCTGCACCAGTTCAAACAGAGCAAATTTTTCGGCTTCAAAGCCCTCGATCCACCCCAGGCGACGCATCATTTCAAATCGCATCTGATCTGCCAAAAAAAGGTGAATATCCACCACTCGCATCTGATTGCGGTTGTTCAGGTAATGAAACTTGGCAGCGGGACCCAGCTCCAGCACCCCCATGATGAATTCGTAATAGGCCACCGAACTCAGTTCACCCGGCTGTGCCAGCCAGTACAACGTTGGGTCTGAAAGATCTGTCAGACAGGTTTGCAGATCAAACGTTTCTGAAAACCGCCTGCGCCAGGGGCCGAAACACCGCTGCTCCATGGCCCGGGTACGGTATGCTTGAAGATCGACAACCTTTTTCATGGCAGTCTTGTATCAAAATTTTGCCCATTCGTCCAACGGAAGGCACATTGGGGAATATGTGAGTGCTGATCTCAGCGCCCCATGGCCTTGAAGATAAAATAAATGCCCACGGCAATCATGAGGCCGGCACTCAGCCGGTAGATAAGCGCCCTGTCTTTCAGCCAACCCATATCCACCAGTTTGGCCACCAGAAAAAGCGCCGGAAAGGTTCCCGTGCCAAAAAGGGCCATCACCACCATGCCATTGAGCATTCCTGCGAAGGGGCTGCCGGCTTTCATCCCCACACCGGCGGCCGCCAGCAGGGCCGTGTAAACCGGTCCACAGGGCAGCAGACCCAGCAGCAGCCCGATGGGAAAATAAGCGGTAGTGGATTTTATCGCCGACAACCGCTTGAAATTTCTGGAGATCACTCCTCCGGGAGTACAGGTGCCGCTGCTGAACAGCCGACCCAGAGGAATCCAGCCGGTCATGCCCAGGCCCATGATAATGACCAGGATCCCGGCGAAAATCATCGCCCCCTTCTGGATGCCGGCAATGCTTGAAATCACCCCGGTAAAGGAGCCCGTCACTCCCATGACACCGCCCAGAATGGTATAGGTAACGATGCGGCCGCAGTTGTAAAGCAGGTGAGGCAGGAAAAGGTTTTGGCCCTTCAGGTTGAGCGACAACGAAACGACAATCGGCCCGCACATTCCAATGCAGTGGCCAAGGCCCACCGAAAATCCGGTGGCCAGAAAGACCGGGTAGACAGGATCCATGAAAGATATCGAAGACAAATCCAACCTCGCCCGCGCCGGGGATGACGACCTGCGCAGCCTGTCTTAGCAGTTCGACCCGCAGCTTGTAAACCCTAATGTTGAATTCAGGCGACCGTTTTCAGGCCATTTGGCGGGAAAACCTCAACACCCGGTCAACATATTGCCGGGTTTCGCGATAAGGAACCTGGCCCCCGTATTTTATGACCGCACCTGGGCCGGCATTGTAAGCGGCCAGTGCCAGCCTGACATCTCCGTCGAAACTGTCCAGCATCTGCCGCAGATAGCGGCAGCCGCCGTCAATATTCTGGGCAATGTCGAAGGAGTCTTTTACTCCCAGCTCCCGGGCGGTGGCCGGCATGAGCTGCATCAGGCCGCGGGCGCCGGCGTGCGAAACGGCCCTGACCTGGAAATTGGATTCAGCCCGGATGATCCCCTTGATCAAAGCGGCTGGCAGGTCATATTTGCGGGCGGCTTGGTGGATGGTGGCTTCGATCTTCACTTGCTGCGAGGCACCGACGTTTTCCGGGGGATGCCGCAAAGGTACCGGGCAACGGCCGGAAAAATGTCGCAGCGCGGCAGGGTCCAGGAGATTGCCGGACGGGTTGCCTTTTGGCTGCACCCCTGCCGCCGGGCGCGGCAAAACCCGAACCTGGCGTGCCCGAACCGGATTGGCCCGATAGTCGGCGATGGTCAGGCCGGTTTTTTTATGGCCGGCCGGCGACGACAGCTGTTGACGGGCGGCCAGCAGACGGTGAAATCGTCCGTCGCCAAAATCACTGGTCCTGGAAATGCCTTTTGATCCGCCGCGATGGCGAACCGACAGCCGATGGAAATAATCCCGGATGGTCAGATGGTTTTGCGATGTCATTTTAATCCCCGTTTATCATTGACGCAATCGTAAAAAGTCAATTTTGAGCGACATCAACCCTTTTCGGAAGAAGAGCTGTGAGGGGTTTCGCGTTGAAAATCCCAAGCTGTTTGAGGAGCTGGCGACGAGTTCTTGGGATTTAGCGAAACCCCGCAACAGCTCCCGAAAAGGCTTGCGGAGCGAAAAATTGAACTTTTTGCGGGACCATCATCTTTGATGATCCCGTAATCTCTCATAGCCTGTCTTTTTAAGGATAGCAATAATCGTTCCAAATGTTCGTGAACAATTATTTGTCGAAATTTAGGAGGGTTGTAGCCAAATCGATATACAAGCTCTGTGTCGGCACGGGAAAAATCATCCCATCAGCGGCAAAATTTTGGCTGTCGCATCATGCAAAGCGCCCGGTGCGATCCAGGCTGCGATACTGAATGGCCTCGGAGATGTGCTCCGCCGTAATGTCCGGCTCGCCCTGCAGGTCGGCAATGGTGCGCGCAATCTTGAGGATGCGGTTAAACGCTCGGGCCGAAAGACCGAGCTTGTCGATGGCCCCTTCGAGCAGCAGCCGGGAGGCGTCATCGATTTTGCAGTGGGTTTTGATATGCCGGCTGCTCATCCGGGCGTTGCAGTGAAATTTGGCCCGGCGAAAGCGCCGGGACTGAATCTGCCGGGCAGCAGCCACCCGCCGGCCGATTGCCGCCGACGGCTCGGCCCGGGAGTCGGCCATCAGGTCTTTATGGGGCACGGCGGGCACCTCCACGTGGATGTCGATGCGGTCCAGCAGAGGGCCCGATATTTTGGAGCGGTAGCGCTGAATCTGAGGGAGGGAACACCGGCATTCATGTTTGGGGTCGCCAAGATACCCGCAGGGGCACGGGTTCATGGCCGCCACCAGCATAAAACTCGACGGATAGGTCAGGGTGGTGACGGCCCGGGAAATGGTCACCTGCGAATCTTCCAGGGGCTGCCGCAGCACCTCGAGGACATGTTTTTTATATTCCGGCAGCTCATCCATGAATAAAACGCCGTTGTGGGCCAGGCTGACCTCCCCGGGACGGGGGATGTGCCCGCCGCCGATCAGGCCGGCATCGGAAATGGTATGATGCGGAGAGCGAAACGGACGGCGGGTGATCAGGGCCTGTTTGTTATCCAACAAACCGACAACACTGAATATTTTCGTTGTTTCCACGGCCTCCTCAAAACTGATGGGCGGCAAAATCGTCGGCAGCCGCCTGGCCAGCATGGTTTTTCCCGCTCCCGGAGGACCGATCATCAGCAGGTTGTGACCGCCGGCAGCCGCGATCTCCAGGGCCCGTTTGACATGTTCCTGACCCTGGACATCGGCATAATCCACCTCGAAATGGCGGTTTTTTTCAAAAATGGTTAACACATCCGTCTTTTGAGGTTCGATTTGGGCAAACCCCCTGAAAAAATTTACAACCTCAGCCAGCGTCTTGACCGGCAGCACGGATACATCGGTCACCACCGATGCCTCGGGACCATTGTCATGGGGAACGATAACGGCGCCATAGCCGGCCTCCCGGGCGGCCAGGGCCATGGGTAATGATCCCCGGACCGGCTTTACCCGGCCATCCAACGACAGCTCCCCCAGGATGAGATAGCGGGAAAGCTGCGAATGCGGCACCACGCCGGTGGCCGCCAGAATCCCCAGCGCAATCGGCAGATCAAAACCCGTGCCTTCTTTTTTTATGGCCGCCGGCGCCAGGTTGACGGTGATGCGGTCATCGGGAAAACGATAGCCCGAATTGTTAATGGCCGACTTTACCCGCTCCTTGCTTTCCTTAACGGAAGTTTCCGGCAACCCCACGGTGGTAAAGGTTGGCAGCCCCAGGGTAATGTCCACTTCCACCTCTACCTGGCAGGCGTTGATCCCGACAATCGCGCTGCTGAGAACTTTAGCAAGCAAAACATCCCTTTCCAGTTAGCAAATCAAAAAAATGCCCATCGCGCAGATCAGACCGGCTTTTTGCGGATTCATCATATTGACGGCCCCGTAAAAAGTCATTTTCGAGCGGTTTCAAGCGAAAAAATTGGACTTTTACGGGTTCATTATCATTATTTTCACCCTCTTTGACGACCGGTTGCGATATAGCAAATCAGCCGCAACTCGACAATCTTTTTATTAATCGCCGCCTCGCCGCTGCCGATTCCGGCAGGCGGGCAGAACAATAATTTTGTTGACATTCACCGCAAACCGGATATTATGGCCCGCGACCGGCTGGCTTGCCGCATGAATCGGTGTGTTTCGTTCGGGGCGGATTGCCGGCACTTGCCAACCTCCAACCAGAGCGACGGTGAAGATAGCATTTTATGGCCTTACCTATGTATCAGAGAACGCTTGGCAGGAAAGTCAGCTGTTTAGGAGTCGGACTGCATTCGGGCAAACGGGTTAAACTGACCCTCAAGCCGGCTCCTGTCAACCATGGCATTAAATTTGTCCGCAAAGACCTGCCGGACAAACCGGTGATCCCGGCCCGCTTTAACCGGGTGGTCGATACCAGCCTGGCGACCGTCATCGGCATGGACGGGGTGATCGTCTCAACCATTGAACACTTGATGGCCTGCCTCGCCGGGCTGTCCGTTGACAATGTGATCGTTGAACTGGATTCCTATGAAGTTCCGGTAATGGACGGCAGCGCCGGGCCTTTCACCCGTATGGTGATGGAAGCCGGCATTCGGGAGCAGGAAGCCTTGCGGCACTTTTTCGTTCTCAAGGAACCCATTGAACTGGAATACGACGACAAGTTCGTCGGAGCCTACCCTGCCGAAACCTTCAAAATCACCTGCAAGATCGACTTCGAGCACCCCCTCATCCGCAAGCAATCCCTTTCCATCGAAGTTCTGGATCACATATTCGACCGGGAGGTATCTGCGGCGCGAACTTTCGGCTTTTTGCATGAAGTCGAATACATGAAAAATTTCGGCCTGGCCCGGGGAGGATCGCTGGACAATGCCGTGGTGATCGATGAGACGAAAGTGCTCAACCGGGAGGGACTGCGCTACCGCGATGAATTTGTGCGCCACAAACTGCTGGATTGCATTGGCGATTTCTCCCTTCTCGGCATGCCGATTTTAGCCCACATTGTCACCCGCAAATCCGGACATGCCTTCAATCACGCCTTTCTCAAAAGCTTCTTCAACTGCAAAACCTCCTGGCAGACCAAAACCCTGTGCCCATCGGACGAAGCAATTTCCAAGAAGTTCAAATCCCTTGCTATTTAAAACGCTTTGAGCTAATAATGATGAAATCGTAAAATGTCGGTTTCCTCGCTCCTCAAGCCTTTTCGGAAAGGAAGATATTAGTTTATTTCCCTTGTGGAAAACACTTGTCTATGATCCGGTCATTTCACAAGCAGATCGTCTGGATGTTGGCGTTGGGCATACTGGCGGCTGCCTGTCCGTTGGTTTCCGCGCAAAAAGCGCGGCTGGCCGACATCACCGTATCCAACACCCGCGACGACCTGCTTTTGTATGTAACCCTGGAAGGGGCCTTCAGCCCGGAACTCAAAGAGGTCATTTTAAGCGGTGTGCCGGCGACTTTTTCATTTCCCGTCAAGCTCAACAACGTCCGCAACATGTGGTTTGACCAGGAAATCGCCGACATTGAAGTCACCCACACCATCAGATACGATAATTTGAAAAAAGAATTCAGCGTTCGTCGATCCTGGAAAAACAATGATCTCGAGGTGACGAGGTCATTTGAAGAAGCCCAGAAATGGATGACTCGAATCAGCAGCCTGAAAATTATCCCCTTGAGCCGGCTTGAAAAGGGGCAACACTACCAGCTGCGGATCAAAGCAGTGGTAAACAAACAGACTCTGCCTTTTTACCTGCATTATATTTTATTTTTTATTTCATTTTGGGATCTTGAAACCGACTGGTATGCCATTGATTTTATCTATTAGATCGCATCCACCACCCGCGGTTTCCCACAGGGGTGATGACCGCTAACATGTCAGAGCGCAAAAACAAACCCATCCGGGATGCCGACAGTATCCGCCGCCGCCGCGAAGGGATCATTATTGTGGTCATCGTGCTGGTGGTGGCCCTGCTCACCTTTGCCGAAACCCGCATCATCCGCTTTGGTGCCGGCATACCGGTCTCCAATACCATCCTGATGTTTATTCTGATCAACATCAACCTGCTGCTGCTCATCGGGTTGATTTATCTGGTGTTCAGAAATCTCGTAAAACTGCTTTATGACCGTCGGCGCAAAGTGATGGGCGCCAAGCTGCGCACCCGACTGGTGGTGGCATTCATCGTCCTGACCATCGTCCCCACAGTGGTGCTGTTTTTCTTTTCCATCAACTTTATCACCACCAGCATTGAATTCTGGTTCAATGTCCCTGTCGAACAGGCGCTGGAAAACTCCCTGCGGGTCGGCGCCCGCCTATACGAGCAGGTGGAGGACAACAACCGGTTTTTTCTGGAACGGATCTCCTACCAGATTAAGAAAAAAAATCTGCTGGATCCTGCTAAAAAAACAGCCCTGGCCCAGTACATCCACGTGGTTCAGCGCGAATTTAACCTGGATGCAGTGGAAGTTTATGCCGCCAGCACCCGGCGCACGACCTTTGCCCTGGCCCCGGAACTGGAAAACGAATATTTCGGCATTCTTTCCGCGGAAAATCTGCAAAAAGAACGCCCCCCCACCGGGGTCCGCTCCATCACCCTGACCATCCCATCCGGCGAGTTAATCAAAACCATCGGAACCGTGCCATACGGGGTGGACGCTGCCGCTGCCAGGGCTTTCGTTGTAGTGAGTGTTCTGATCCCGCCGGATCTGTACCGCAACCTGGAATCCATTTCGCGCGGTTTCGAAGAATACCAACAGATCAAGTTGTACAAGAAACCCATCCAGATTACCTATTACATTTCACTTTCCATTGTCGCCCTGCTGGTGTTGTTCTGTGCGATCTGGTTCGGATTTTACCTGGCACGGACCATCAGCATTCCGCTCAAGGAGCTTGCCGAAGGCACCCGGCGCGTGGCCGAAGGGGAACTGGAATTCAGCATCGGGCCGGTCGCCGACGATGAGATAGGAAGCCTGGTCACCTCGTTTAATAAAATGACCCGGGATTTGAGGACCAGCCGGGAGCAGCTCGAGCTGTCAGCGCGCAAACTCAGGGAGCAGAACATCGAAATCGAGGCCAAGCGCCAGTACATGGAATTCGTATTGAAAAGCGTTTCCGCCGGTGTTGTGACCCTGGATGCCAATGGCATGGTATCAACCATTAACAAATCTGCTGAAAAAATGCTGGGCGTCAGGTCCGACCAGGTGCTGCATAAAGATTTCAACCAGCTGCTGAAACTGCAAAACCGGGACTTGGCCGATGAAATTATTACCAATCTTTCCCTGGCCCGGGATGCCTCCATCGAAGTGCCGATAAAATTGACCATCAATGGTAAACCCCGCAGTTTCCTGGTCACGGTCACTGCCCTCAAAGATAATGTCGGCCGCCACATGGGCATCGTAATGGTTTTCGACGACCTGACCGCCCTGGAAAGAGGCCAGCGCATGGCCGCCTGGCGCGAAGTTGCACGCCGGATTGCCCATGAAGTTAAAAATCCCCTCACCCCCATCACGCTTTCGGCCCAGCGCCTGAAACGAAAATATTCCCAGCAGCTCAATGAGCCGATTTTTGATGAGTGCACCCGCACCATCATCGATCATGTCGATCTGATCCGCAACCTCGTAAACGAATTTTCGTCCTTTGCCCGGTTTCCCAGTGCCGATCCCAAACCCTGCGAACTGCCGCCGATTATCGAGGAAACCGTGGCCCTCTATCGCGAGGGACATCCGCAGATACATTTTGATATTCGCAACACCTCGGATATCCCGCGGCTCAACCTGGACCGCGGGCAGATCAAGCAGGCGTTGATCAACCTGGTGGACAATGCCATCGGAGCGCTAAAGGGAAAGGGGCGCATTTCATTTGCCGTCAGCCACGACCCGATCTTGAAGCGGGTGCGCATCGAAGTGGCCGACGACGGTCCGGGGATAGCCGACCTGGATAAAACCCGGCTGTTCGAGCCCAATTTTTCCACCAAAAAAGCCGGCATGGGCCTGGGGCTGACCATTGTCACCACGATTATTGCCGATCATGGCGGTGTGATCAGTGTTCAGGACAATACTCCCCGGGGAGCTAAATTTGTCATCGAGCTGCCGGTATAAAATTGTCAGTCGTTCGTTGTCAGCGGTCCGTTGCTGATACTATGCTTGAAAAATATTTATAATTACAATATTATTTGTGCCCGAAAAGGTGTTCCGATGCCGGAGTCTCTATTGTGATCAGGGGACAACGGACTACGGACCACGGACGGTAACAATTTGATGCAATAGCTTTATATCCTCCTCATTAATCGTTAGACCTGACAAAGAGGAAAAAGCGCCATATGTTTCCATCTATTTTGATTGTCGATGATGAACCCTCCATCCTGCAGACATTAAGCGGGTTGCTGTCCGATGAAGGCTTTGAGGTCTCCACGGCGGCCAATGGGTACGAAGCCCTGAAACTGATCGAAGCCGATTCGCCGGATCTTGTACTGCTCGACATCTGGATGCCGGGCATTGACGGCATCGAGACCCTGAAGGAAATCAAAAAGGAAAATCCCAACATCCAGGTGGTGATTATCACCGGACACGGAACCATCGAGACGGCCGTCAAAGCTACCAAGCTGGGGGCCTTTGACCTGATTGAAAAACCGCTTTCAATCGACCGGGTGATTGTGGCCATTAACAATGCCCTGAACTTCAGGCGCCTTGAAGAGGAAAACAAGTATCTGCGCAAAAAAACACTGGAACAAAATTCCATCAACGGCGACAGCCCCAAAACCATTGAGCTGAAAAACAACATCGCCAAGGCCGCTCCCACCGACTCGTGGATATTGATCACCGGTGAAAACGGCACCGGCAAGGAACTGGTGGCCCGCACCATCCACCAGCTCAGTCCCCGGGCCGATCACCCGCTCATCGATGTCAGCTGTGCGGCCATCCCCGAGGATCTGATTGAAAGTGAACTTTTCGGCCATGAAAAGGGCGCTTTGGCAGGTGCCGTCGCCAAAAAAATCGGCAAATTTGAACTGGCCAACAACGGAACCATCTTTCTGGATGAAATCGGCGACATGAGCCTGGCCACCCAGGCAAAAATCTTAAGGGTCCTGCAGGAACAAAAGATCCAGCGCGTCGGTGGAAATCGCACCATCAGTGTGGATGTGAGGGTTATCGCCGCCAGCAATAAAAACCTCGAAGAAGAGATTGATAAAGGCCGCTTCCGGGAGGATCTTTATTATCGCCTGAATGTATTTCCCATTGAAGTGCCGCCGCTCAAAGAGCGTCTTGAAGATATCCCCGCCCTGGTGCAGACTTTCCTGGAGGACTTTGCCACCCGCAACCGCAGCCGCAGAAAAAAAATCACCCCCGCAGCCCTGGATATTCTCTGCGGATATTCCTGGCCCGGAAACATCCGGGAGCTCAAGAACCTGGTGGAACGGCTGCTGATCATGGTCGACGGCGACACCATCGAGGCGGCGGACATACCGGATGCATACAATCTGGATGTCTGCCGGCAACAGCAGAATGCCGATTTGCCGTTTTTTCAGATTGACGATCTTAAAAAAGCCAAGCTGGCTTTTGAAAAAGAATTCATCAACCGCAAACTGGACCAATATCACAACAATATCACCCGCACAGCCGCGGCCATCGGAGTCGGACGCAGCTATTTGCATAAAAAAATAAAAATGCTGAAAAATGGCTTCACCACTGCCCAGTGAGATTCAAGTCCGGTGATTTAGAAACGACCAGTAACGGGTGAAATCCGGCTCAATTCCGGCCCGGGAGGCATCAATGGCCCTGAGAGTTATCGCCGGACAGCTGAAAGGCCGAAAACTGACGTCGGTTCGGGGCTTGAAAACCCGACCGACTGCTGATCGCATACGCGAAGCGGTTTTCAATATTCTTGCTTTTCGCGTCCGGGGAGCGGCCGTGCTGGACCTGTTCGCCGGCACCGGGGCGCTGGGGCTCGAAGCGCTGAGCCGCGGGGCGCAAACGGCAGTGTTTGTCGATTTTGACCGCGATGCGCTTGAAGCTTTGCACCGCAATGTCACCGGCAGCGGAATGCAAAAGCAAGCCCGCATCCTGCGCTGGGACATCGTCCGCAATTTAAACTGTCTGGCGTCTTTTGAACGCACCTTTAATCTGGTGTTCATGGATCCGCCTTACAATAAAGACACCCTGGCTCCCGTTTTGACCAACCTTGACCGCAGCCGCTGCCTGCAGGACGGAGCAACGATTGTCATCGAGCATGACCTGCAGGAGCCGGCACCGGAAGGCTGCGGGCCATTTCAGCTTGCCGACCAGCGCAGGTACCGAAAAACCCTTGTTTCATTTATGGATTATGTGCTATGAGAAACGGGCTTCGGCCTGCGGGTCGCATCTCGTCTTGGCCGGAACCGGCGGGAGGCACCCATTGGCAAATGTCTTCATATAAAAGGGATGCTTGTTATGCACAGAATCGCCATTTATCCCGGATCCTTTGATCCGGTTACCAACGGCCATCTGGATATCGTCAAAAGAGGGCTGACGATTTTCGACAGAATCATCATCGCCATCTTGATCAACCCCGGCAAAGCCTTTCTTTTTACCCTCGAAGAACGGCTGGACATGCTGCACCAAAGCCTCAAGGAGTTTTCCAACGTGGAAATCGACACTTTTGACGGTTTGTTGATGGATTATGCCGCTCAGCGCAAAGCCTGTGGAGTTTTGCGGGGGCTGCGGGCCATGTCGGATTTTGAATACGAATTTCAGATGGCCCTGATGAACCGTCGTCTAAACCGGGAGATCCAAACGGTATTTTTGATGACCGGCTTGAAATGGATCTATACCAGCTCTTCAATCATTAAACAGGCCGCTCAATTCGGCGGCAACATCGAAGGCATGGTCCCGCCGGTGGTGGAAGAAAAGCTCAAGCAACGCTACGCTCAAAATGCCGCTGCCAAATAAAACCACTGCTGCCCTGTCGGCCGGAAGCTCCAGGACGGGCATTTTTAAGGACTTTTTAAAGCAGCCCCTATCCCCTTTGCCGCGATAAGCGTTCAATGACCAGCACCACGACAAAGCCCAGCAGCGCCAGCAGGACGGCTGCCGCCACTTCGCTGTCCACGCCCGCCGGCAGGATGGGCCGCCCCCAGATGACCTGCAGCTTGTCGCCGATTTGCCGGGTGCCCAGCACCTGCTTCCAGGGCCAGATTTTTTGCAGCGAACCGGTGATCAGTCCGGTTAAAAACGCCAGGGTCAAATTATGGAACCGCTGCAGCAGGTAGTTGAGAACCCTTGAAAATCCCGCCAGTCCTACCACGCATCCCAGTGAAAAAACCAGGATGATCACCATGTTGGGCAACAGAAACGGATTTTTGAGGGTGGCGGTGATAAATTCGTATTTTCCCAGGATCAACAGGATAAAGGCCCCGGAGATGCCCGGCAGAATCATGGCGCAGATGGCCACAACCCCGCAAAAAAAAATAAACCACAACGCTTCGGGGGTGGTGACCGGCAACAGGTTGACAATCACCGACGCTGCGACGATGCCGGCCACAAACCAGGTGACAGTCGCGCCGGTCCAACCGTTGACCTGTCTTGCCATCACCAGGATGGAAGCCGCGATGAGACCGAAAAAAAAACTCCAGGTGGGCACCGGATGGTGATGCAGCAGGTAGTTCATCAACCGGGCCAGACTGATAATGGCCGTGAGAACCCCTAAAAACAGGCTTGCCAGAAAGCGCACGTGAATTTCCGCCAGCGCCCCCTTGATATCAAGACTCAGCAATCGCCGCACCGCTTTGAGATCCAGTGATTTCAGAGCTGCGATCAACTGCTCGTAGATGCCGGTGATCAATGCTATGGTGCCGCCGGAAACACCGGGAATGACGTCCGCCGAGCCCATGCACAGGCCCTTGACATACAAGACCGCCGCCTGCCGAACGGACCCGGGTCCGGGACTGGCCGCAAAAGCCTCCTTCCATGTGCCGCTGAATTTATTTTTCATGGGAAATCTCGCAATGAGGGTCAAGCCTGCTTCCAGCCGTGCTCGCCCACCAGTTTGACAAACCGGCATCCGCCGAGACTGTACTGGCGGGTTCCTTTTTCATCCCGGTAGATTTTAATGAGGTCCTGGGTGTGCTGGTTGCCGACGGGCACCACTAGCCGGCCCCCGACGGCCAACTGGTGGATCAGAACTTCAGGAATTTTCGGAGCCCCGGCGGTAATGACGATGGCATCAAAGGGACTTTGCTCCTGCCAGCCCTTGGTGCCGTCAGCACACCGGGTGACGATGTTGTGGTAGTGAAGTTTATCAAAGAGGCTGCGAGCCTGCAGGTAAAGGGGGCGCAGGCGTTCAATGGTGTATACGCGATATACGATTTCGGCCAGAATGGCCGCCTGATAGCCTGATCCGGTGCCGATCTCCAGCACCCGGTCATCCGGTGTCAATTCCAGCGCCTGGGTCATTTCGGCGACAATATAAGGCTGGGAGATGGTCTGCTGCTGTCCGATGGGCAGCGGGTAGTCGCCGTAAGCCTGGTCACGCAAGGCCTCGCTGACAAAAAGATGCCGGGGAACCTTGCGAAAGGCAGCCAGCACGGCAGGATCCTTGATCCCCCGGGATTCAAGCTGGCCGCGCACCATCTCTTCTCGCTGCCGTTCGTATCTAATGGATTCTTTGTTCATCAGTTGGTATTGCGGCGCTGCCAGGATGCAGTCCACCGGCCGATCTGGTTTTTACCAGATTGATCCCATCGGGTCAAGCGACTGCTGACATCGACCCGGTATGCGGGTGACCATTCCAGGCGCATGCAGAACCCGGATGATAAAATTGCTTGTTTTTTTTAATAAAATTCAGCATAATAAAGACTACTGCAAGCGGATTTAACCATCACCGGCTGACAGATGAATCGGACCCGACATTTTACGATTTCCATTGCCCTGCTGCTGCTCGTCGTGCTGATCGGTACCACGGGGTACATGTTCTTTGAAGGCTGGAACTTCTTGGATTCCCTGTATATGACGATCATCACTATTTCCACCGTTGGCTTCGGAGAAATACACCATGTCAACACCGACGGGCGCATTTTTACCATCTTCCTGGTCATGCTGGGGGTGGGCATTACGATGTATGTGGCCGCCACCGTGGTGCAGTTCATGGTTGAGGGGCGCATGCGAATCATCCTGGGGAGGCGAAGGTTGGACCAAAAAATCAGCAGACTCAAGAACCACTATATTATCTGCGGCTACGGACGCATCGGCCGGGTGCTGTGCCGCAATCTGAGAAGAAATCCCATCGATGTCGTGGTGGTGGAAAAAAACCCGGAACTGATCCCGCAGATGGATGCCGACGGGGTGCTGTATATCGCCGGTGATGCCGCCGAGGAAGAATGCCTGCTGCGGGCCGGCATCGAGCGGGCCAAAGGGCTGGTGGCGGTGCTGGCCACCGACACGGACAATGTGTTTCTGGTGCTGACGGCCCGCCAGCTGGCTCCCGAGCTTAAAATCATTGCAAGGGCAAGCCAGGAAGGAGCCAAGAAAAAACTGCAGGCCGCCGGCGCCGACTCGGTGGAATCCCCCTATGAAATGGGGGCGGTCAGCATGGCGCATCGCATCATTCGCCCGACGGTCACCAACTTTCTGGATCTGGCCTTTGCCTACCGGCGCACCGATATCCAGATGGAGGAAATTCCGGTGAGCGAATCTTGCCGCCTGATCAATGTTCCGCTGAAAGATTCCGGCATCCGGCAAAACTTCAACCTGATCATCATTGCCATTAAAAAACCCGACGGCACGATGCAGTTCAATCCCTCTTTTGAAACTGCCATCATGCCGGGCGATACGGTCATCGCCGTTGGAGAGATGGGCAACCTGCAAAAACTGGAGAAAATTCTAAACCCCTGATAAGAGAGGGTTTTATATTTTGTAGATAATACGTTTGTCGGTGATGATGATGTCCACGTATTTGTCGTGGGGTTCCATGGGAATCTGGGGCAGGACCTGCTCCTCGAAGGTCAGCGCCACCTTGCGGGTGGTAATTGAAAACCGGGGGATCAGCCGATCATAATATCCTTTTCCCGAGCCGATGCGGCCGCCTTTTTCATCAAATGCCAGCCCGGGGATGATCGCGATATCGATCCGCTCGATGGGCACAATCTGGCACTGCCCGGCATCGGGTTCGGCAACCCCGCGGGGACCGGGAACCATTTCTTTTTCAGGGTTGTCGACCTTTAACAGCTGCACGGCAAATTGCTGAGGGTCAAATGCCGGCAGAACCACGACTTTATTATAGCCATAAGCGCGCTTGATGATGTTGCCGGTGGGAACCTCATAGTCTCCACCGACATACAGCAGCACGATCTTGGATTCCAGAAAATTGGCAAACTCGAAAAGTCTGTTTTCAATTACCCGGGTTTTTTCTTCGATTTCATTTTTTGAGAGTGCGGAAATCGTTTCGGCGATATCACTGCGAATCTGACTTTTAGCGGCTGCAATCTCCTCCATACGCATTCTCCCTGACAGCTGTTGGTTGTGAAATCCGGCATCCACCATCTTCAACGCGGGGCTTGACGTACAATAACCATTGACTAACCCCCCCGGTCGTGCTACTTGCGGCTTGTTTTGAAAAGTCGCTGTAAATAAAATATCTTAAACCTTATAATATAAGAAAAATATGCTGGAAATCAAGTTTATCAGACAAAATTTATCCGCCGTCGAGCAGGCCCTGACCGCCCGCGGGGATCGCGCCGACCTGGAAGCCTTTAAACATCACGACCGGCAGCGCCGTGAAGTCCTGCAGGAGCTCGAAGCCCTGCGACACCAGCGCAACGTGGTTTCCGATCGCATTGCCGCCATGAAAAAAGCTGGTGAGGATACCGATGCCGCGGTGACCGAAATGCGCGCCGTTGCCTCACACATCAAAGCGCTGGAAAAAAAACTGGCCCACAGCCAGCAAATCACAGATGACTTTGTCATGGCACTGCCCAACATCCCCCACCCTTCGGTGCCGGTGGGAGCCGATGAGCAGGACAATCCGGTGTGCAAAACCGTCGGCCGTCCGCCACGGTTCGACTTTGAGCCGCAGCCGCACTGGGAAATCGGCAAACATCTGCAAATACTGGATTTTGAACGGGCCGCCAGAATCGCCGGGGCCCGCTTCCCGCTTTATCTGGGAGCCGGCGCCCGGCTGGAGCGGGCCCTGATCAATTTCATGCTCGATGTGCACACCGGCGAACACGGCTTCAGGGAAGTCCTGCCGCCGTTTATCGTCAACCGGCAGGCCATGACCAACACCGGGCAGCTGCCCAAATTTGAAGAAGATCTGTTCAAGCTGGACGGCTGGGATTATTTTCTGATCCCGACGGCCGAAGTGCCGGTCACCAATATCCACCAGGGAGAAGTTCTGGATGCCGGGCAACTGCCGCTTTATTATGCGGCCTATACGCCCTGTTTTCGTTCAGAGGCGGGCTCTTACGGCAAGGATACCCGCGGATTGATCCGCCAGCACCAGTTCAATAAAGTCGAACTGGTCAAATTCTGCCTGCCGGAGAATTCCTATGAGGAACTGGAAAGCCTGCTGGCGGCGGCCGAGACAATTTTGCAGCGGCTCGGCATTGCTTACCAGGTGGTGGAGCTGTGCACGGGGGACCTGGGCTTTGCCGCCGCCAAAACCTATGACATCGAGGTTTGGATGCCGGCCCAGGGCGTGTACCGCGAAATTTCGTCATGCAGCAATTTTGAGGATTTCCAGGCCCGCCGGGCCAACATCCGCCTGCGGCGCAAGGGCCGCAAGGGGACCGAGCTGGTGCATACTTTAAACGGCTCGGGGCTGGCCGTGGGGCGCACGGTGGCCGCCCTGCTGGAAAACTTTCAGCAGGCCGACGGCTCGGTGGTCCTGCCTGAAGTGCTCAAACCCTACATGGGCGGGGTTGAAAAAATAACGCCGTGAGAATCGAAGATTTCCCTCAGGACATCCAATCCTATCTGCTGCCGTCCCACCAGGGGATCATGGCCTATCGCTGCCTGGGCTGCAAAAAGCGCTACGGCATTGAAAGGCTGCTGTACGTGTGCCCGGACTGCGGGCAGGTGCTGCTGCTCGAAGATCAAAACGCCCAGCAGCTCAAAGACATCCCGGGGCGGCTCTGGCGCCAGATCTTTGACTACCGGCGCATGCTCAATATCCCTGCCCTGAAAGGCATTTACCGCTACCACGAATTTATCGGCCCGGTCATTCCCCTTGAGGCCGTCGTGTACCTGGGCGAAGGGCACACCCCCCTGGTGGAAGCCAACTCGTCTTTACAGCAAAAAAGCGGGTGCCGGTTTTTCTTTAAAAACGACGGCCAGAACCCCAGTGCGTCCTTCAAGGACCGCGGCATGGCCAGTGCCTTCAGCTACCTCAACTTCATGCTTCAAACCGGGGCCCTGTCCAATGTGCTGGCCATTTGTGCCTCCACCGGAGACACCTCGGCCGCCGCGGCCCTGTATGCTTCCTACCTGGTTCCGCAGGTCAAATCGGCCGTGCTGCTGCCCCATAAAAAAGTCACCCCCCAGCAGCTTTCCCAGCCCCTGGGCAGTGGAGCGGCGGTGTTTGAAATCCCCGGTGTTTTTGATGACTGCATGAAGGTGGTCGAGGCCCTGTCCGAAAAATACAATGTTGCCCTGCTGAATTCGAAAAACGCCTGGCGCATCCTGGGGCAGGAATCGTATTCCTATGAAATCGCTCAGGACCTGGACTATGACCTGGCGCACACGGCGGTGGTGGTGCCCATCGGCAATGCGGGCAACATTACGGCCGTGATGAGTGGATTTTTGAAGTTTTATGACGCCGGTATCATCGATACCTTGCCAAAAATCGTCGGTGTCCAGTCCGCCCACGCCGATCCGGTCTATCGCTACTATCAACAGCCCGACACGGACAGACGCCGATTCGTGCCGGTCACCGTCAGGGCCAGCGTGGCCCAGGCGGCCATGATCGGCAACCCGGTCTCCATGCCCCGGGTGATCCACCTGGCTGAGCAATACAACCGCCTGGCGGGAGGTGAACGCACCTTTTTTGTCCAGGTCAGCGAGCAGGCCATCATGGACTGGCAACTGGTCGCCAACCGCAGCGGCCATATCGCCTGCACCCACGGCGGGGAATGCCTGGCAGGCCTTCAGGCGGCCCGAGCCCAGGGAATTATCGACAGCCGGGATGTCACGGTGCTCGACTCCACTGCCCACGCCCTTAAATTTGCCGGGTTCCAGGAAATGTATTTTACGGGGCAGTTCCCCGGGGAATACGGGATTTGCCCCAGACCGGAACTGATCAACGCCCCGGTTCACGTGCGCCCCGAAAATCTCGACCGGATACCGGCCCCCGGCCGGCCGCTGGAAGGCAGGGACTTTGCCCGCTTCGTCAATGCCGTGGCCGCAGAAATCGCCCGCAGGCTGGATCTTGAAACCATTTAGGACGCAAACATAAGAGGAAATAATACCATGAAAAAACGACGGCTGATCGCAGCAGGCTGCATCCTGCTGATGGTCTTTTCGATGGCCTGTTCGACAAAAAATGCGGCTGGCCGGCAGGCAAGGGCTGAAGCCAAGGCGGCCCTGCGCCTGGGGCAGGAATACCTGCGTTATGGCCAGTACCGCAAAGCCTTGAGAGAATTTAAAAAAGCCGAACCCGTCTTTCCCGATGACCATATCGTGCAGGACGACCTGGGCCTGGCCTATTATTATCTGGGAGACCTGGACCAGGCCATCGTCCATTTCAAAAAAGCCCTGGAGCTCAAAGAAGACTATTCTCCGGCCCGCAACAACCTGGGAAATGCCTACGCCCAACAAAAACAGTGGGACCAGGCCATTGAGCAGTATAAACTGGCGCTTTCCGACCTGCTGTATGCCACGCCTTACATGCCCCTGATGGGTCTCGGTTTTGCCTACTACCAGAAAAAAGACTACCGCCTGGCGGAAATCTATTACCTCAAGGCGCTGAAGCTGCGTCCCGATTTCGTCAATGCCCAACTCGGCCTGGCCCGGACTTACATGGCCACAGACCGGTGGGGCAGGGCCGTTGCCAGGTTTGAAAAAGCCGCTCGGCTGGCACCCAAATCAGCGCCGGTCTGGTTCGAGCTGGCCGAGGCCTACCGCCACCAGGGCGAATACCACAAGGCTTATGACCTCTACCAGCGAGTGGTGAAGCTGGCACCCGACTCCGGCCTGGCCGACCGGGCCCTGGAGCAGGCCGCCCGGATCCAGCAGCAGTAGCTCAACTTCGCCGTCCGACCAGCCATCAGTCCCGCCCGGCTGGAGCTCACTGTTGACAGCACCCCTCTTGCCTGCAATTGCAGAGCACCAAAACAGAAGGCAGCCGGATTACCGGCTGCCTTCTGTTTTTGATCGTTGATCCCTGACGCCAAGCTCAGGGCTAAATGTTGGTGCGCTGCTCCAGGGTGACGATGCGCGGGGTGATGAAAATCAGCAGCTCGTTTTTCTTGTCTTCATCGCTGTTGGATTTAAACAGCCAGCCCATCACCCCGACCTTGCGCAGACCCGGAATCCCGCTTTCATCCCGGCTGATGGTGGATTTGACAATTCCGCCGATAACGATGGTATCCCCGTCGTCCACCAGCAGTTCGGTTTCGGCTTCATTGGTGGAAAGGGCCGGACCCGATGCGGTTTGCTCCAGAACGTCGTTTTTGGTGATGAAAATTTTCAGTGCGATCCGCTTGTCCGGGGTGACATTGGGGGTGACTTCCAGCAGCAAGTCGACATTTTTAAAGCGTACCGTGGCATTTCCCGAAGAATCGCGTTCAAGATAGGGCACTTCCAAGCCCTGTTTGATGCGCGCTTTCTTGTTGTCCAGGGTGACCACCTTGGGCGATGAAATGATGTTGGTTTTGCCTTCGCTTTCGCTGGCTTCCAGCTTGGCATCCACGATGGAAAACGGTGTGCCGGTCAACTTTTGAAAGGTAAAACCGGCCACGCCGGAGGGATCGGCTGCCGGCAGGTTACTGGCCAACAGATCGAAAGTCAACTCCGTGCCACTGCCAAAGACACTGTTAAAGGGGCCGATGGTGACCGTACCCCAGTCAAAGCCGAGATCCCGGGTAAAGGAAGAGTTTGCCTCCACAATCCGGGCTTCGATGATAACCTGGGGGGTGACCTTGTCGATTTCGAGAACGATCTGCTTGATCTGGGCAATTTTTTCAGCCGTATCGGTGACGATCAGCTGGTTGTTGCGGGTGTCCACACTGATTTTGCCCCGTTTGGGAGATGAAATCGGCTTGACGTGCGGCAGCACCTCGGTTTGCGCGTTGGAGTAGTTGACCGGAATATAGGCGGTCATCAGCGGCTCCAGCGCTTTTTGCTGGGCAAGCGCCTGCTGCTCGGCCTTGAGCTTGGCCTGCTTGAGTTTTTCCTCCTGGGCCAGCGTGCTGAGGGTGGCGATACGCACAATGTCGCCTTCCATGGTCACCCCGAGCTGATTCATCTTGAGCACCAGGTCCAGCACCTGGTCCCAGGGCACCGGTTTTTCCAGGGTCAAGGTTACCTTGCCAGTAACATTTTTATCAATGGCGAAATTTTTGCCGCTGACCTCCATCAGAATGCGAAAAACATTTTTGATGTCGGTGTCGTAAAAATCAATGGCAATTTTCTCGCCGGTGTACTTTTGTCCGGGGGCAGTGCCGGCCAGGCGTTTTTCCAGCGACGGTTCCTTTTTGGGTTGCGGCTGCCCTGAAGGTTTGCCGGCTTCGACCGCGGCCTTGCCACGGCCTGGTGCTGCCGAGGGTTCGGCCAGTACCCGTTTCCAGGCCGGCAGTTTGGCATCCTCGTATGGGCGCGGCGGGATGGTGGAGGCAGCAAAATCAAGCCGGATCGTGTTGTCCGTCTGCTTGACGAAATAGGGCACTGCCTGGCGCAGTTCAATATCGATCACGGTTTGCTTGGCCCTGGTATTCGCCGCCGGTGTGATGCGATCCACCGCACTTTGAAAACGGGTGGTGATCAAAGCCCGTTTGCGGTATTCCGGCAAATTCGTATTGGCCAGTTTCAACTGCAGCCGTTTGGGTCCGACTTTGACGATCTCGTATTCCACCGGCCTCGTCGTGCCGATAATCACCGACGACTTGCCGGCTTCCTGCGCCGCAAAATCGATGCGGTTCAGCCAGGCAGGCTTGGCGTGCTTGACGGCAGAGGTCTTCGGTTTTTCCGCCGTGGCTTTTTTCTGCACGACCGGTGTTTTTTGTGGTTCGCTCTTCACCGGAGCCGGTGCCTGGGCCTTGGAGACAGGCGCGGGCTTTTTTGCTGCCGCAGCAACCGTGCCCACTTGGATCAGCAGACCATCTTCAATCGGTGCCGCCGAGTATTTTGAAAGGTAGCGTTTTTGCGTTTCCAGCACCACCCGCACCTTGTCCGGATGGCCAAAATGGCGGATGCGGCTGATCTGAGCGGATTTTACGGCAATGCGCTGCTCGCCCTTGAACGGACTTTTCAGACCATACAGGTCGTAGACAATGCGCGCCGGTGGTTCATCGATGGTAAAAGCCTTGTATTTTGTGATGGTCCCATCGGCTTTCACCTCTACCGCAATGCCGTTTTTCAAAGCGGTGGTGGTCACGGCGGTGATGCGGGTGGCCGGCACAGCAGCCGGTTTTGCAACCGGTGCCGGCTGTGCGGCTGTTTTTTCAGCCTGTGCTGTCGGAGGCGCGGTTTCGGCGGCCGGCGGCGCATCTTTCGGAAAAGCGATGTGCAGTCCGCTGTCATCGGCCGAGATGTCGTAGGGCAGATCCTTTTTCAGGGCGATAAAAATGCGGGCCGTCATGGGATCCTCTTCTGTCTGGGTGGCCCGAATGGAACTGACGGCATCGTTTTGCGGCGGGTAATAAACGGGCTTGATATTGTCCAGCACGGTGGCGGGGAAATGAAAAAGCACCCCGCGCGGAAAGGCTTGCTTGATGGCGGTGTAAACCAGCTTGCCGTCTGCCTTTACCGTGACGACGGTGGCCGCGGCATTTTCACCGGTGACAATATCGGTGATCCGCCTGGCATCTTCGGCACTTTTGAGATTGGCCGAATTTTGCGAGGCACAGCCGGCCAGCAATGCGGTTGCAAGAACGATAAAAATACCCAGTTGAACGGGCCCGGTTAATTTGGTGATTACATCACGCATCTTATAACTCTCCAGGGGGTTTGGGAAGCTTGAGCTCTCTTTTGCGGGTCTTCACTTTGCCGAAAACATCTTCAAACTCTTCCTCAACAATAATTTTGTTCTTCTTAATCCGAACCACCTTGCCGGCATTGGTTCCAACATAGGTCCCTTTTTTAATGATGTACCCCTTGCCGGAAGATTCTTCCACCAGCGCCCGGTTACCGCTGGGCGCAAGGATGATGCCCACCAGTCTCAACTGACTCAGTTCAATGCGTTCCAGAGGGGTGCGTGGAATGCGTTTCTTGCGCTTGCTTTTTCTGGCAGTCACCGGCTTTTCCCTGAACAGCGGTTCAAAGGGATCAATTTTTCCGGCAGGATTGTAAAGCGGCGGGCTGCCGTCCGATGATAATGTCATCCCCGGCCCGGGTGCAGAAGCCAGCAGCTGATCTCGGGAAGTCGCGGCGCCTGCTTTGCGGGACTTGCCGCCGTTGGCAACCGGCTGCTTGCCGGCCGCCGCCGGCTTTGCCAGTGGGCTGATTTCCGAGCGCGGGGCCGGTGCCGGCTTCTGGGCCTTGGCGGCCGGACCCGCTGTCCGGGTGCTTGCCATCTTTGTCGGTTGCGTCTTTTGGGCCGGCAGGGGTTTGGCAGCGGGAGCCGGTTGATCGGTTTTTATCTTCGCAATCGGCTTGGCGGTACTGGCCGGCTGCTGGACACCGGTTGCCGGTGCGGTCCTGGCAACACGACTCGTTCGGGTCTTGCGCACCGTGACCGCTTTTTTCTGCGGGGCGACAATTTTTTTGCGAACCACTTTCGCTCTGGCCGGCGTCCCGGTAGAACGATCGCATCCCCCCAGAAGCAGGAGCAGACAGCTGGTGCAGATCAGATATCGGATGATCACAGGAGTTTTTTCCATCATGGCATCATGGACCGGTTGATCGGTTTAGCAAGGGCCTACTTTCTTTTTTTCTTTTTCTTGCGGGTTGACTTTTTTTTCGGCGGTTGGTCGATAAATTTATAGGTAACCGCCGTGCAGCTGACAATCAAAATTCGGCTGTTTTTGTCCTTGGACTTGCCACGCCCCATCTTGATATCGCGGATGTTGACAATCCGGGACAAGCGGGCCACCTGATCGAAAAATATGGCCATATTGTGATAATCGCCCCGAATGCGCATGGCAACGGGAATTTCCGCGTAAAATTCCTTTTTCTTTTCCCGTTTCGGCTCGAAAAGCAAAAATTCGAGGCCTACCTCCTTGCCGGACTTGGAAATGCTGGCCAGTAGCGATGAAATTTCCTGCTTTTCGGGCAGCCGTTTCATGGCCATTTTGAACTGGGCCTCGGCCTCTTGCATTTTGGCCTGAAAACTTTTCAAAGCCGCTGCATTGCGCTTGGCCACCTGCAGTTTTTTTTCAAGCTTTTTCAGATCCGTTTTCAAACGGTGAATCCGCTCGAACTTGGGCCAGTAAAAAAAGTAAATGAACACGCCGGCGATCAGCAGAAAAACACCAGCCGAAATCAATATGCGCTGGACTTTGGACAGCTTTCCGACTTTTTCAAAAAAAGGTTCGATTGACTGTGACAGGCCTTTTCTTGCCATTATTTTTTCGCCTCAGCTTTTGCTAATTTTTTCTTTGTTTGACTCTGGTGGGGCTTTTTCACACACTCGATCGCAAAGCTTTTGAAGTTCGAGTTTTGCACCTTCTTGAACTTGAGGGTTTTTAGCGCCACTTCCTTGAAAAGCCCGCATTGTTCCAGCCGCACCATGAAATCGGCAACCGTTTTGTTGTCCATGGCAATGCCGCTGATTGTCACCTTCTCGCTCTTGGATGCCAGGTGGGTAAACCACATGCGCTTGGGCACGATCACCTGGGTCATGGCATCCAGCAGTCGGGTCGGCTCAAAGCGATCGGCCTCCAGTTTTTCCATCACCGCCATTTTTTTCTTCAGGTTGTCGAGCTTTTTCTTGATCTGGGCGATTTCCCTGTTGATTTTCTCATATTTTTTCAGTTCGGTTTTGGTGGTCTTGATGCGGTTGTTCAGGTCGTTGATCTTGCTGTTGAGATTGAAATTATAATAGAAAAGGACAATCAACAGCAGCGCCAGGGAAAGCAGAAAAACAGAAACCTGACGGCGGATGTTTTCTTTCTTGCGATCGGTTCGAAACGGCAGCAGGTTGATTCGTATCATTTGTCGTTTACTTTTCTCATTGCCAGACCCATGCTGATGGCCGCCTGGGGTGCAATCTGTTTAAGATAGTCGTCATCGAGTTTTTTGCCGTCAATATGGAAACCTTGAAACGGATTCATGACTTCAACTTCCGCCGATGCTTCAGTGCTCAGCAACTGCCGAAATTCAGCAATATTTGCTCCGCCGCCGCTGAGAATGATCTTGTTGATCTGGTCTTCCGGGTAGGTGGAATAAAAGAAATCAAGGGCCCGGCGGATTTCCGTGCACCAGTCGGAAACCACCGCAGAGACGATGCCTTTCAAGTCTTCAGCCGAAAGCTTGTCGGGCTTGCTCTCAAATTTCAGCAGTTCCGACTCTTCAAAGGAGCATTCAATCAGCGACATGATCTTTTGATTTATCTGACCGCATCCCAGTGAAACATCGCGCATAAACACCGACGAATTGCCTTTCAGAATGTTCAACGATGTTTTGCTGGCACCGATGTCAATCAGGGCAATGTTGGTGTCAGCGGTATCGTAATTGGCTTCAAAGGTGTTTTGCAGGGCAAAGGCCTCGACATCGATGATGCTCGGGTTGAGCCCCGCCAGGTTCACCAGGTTGACATAGTCATTGACCATTTCCTTTTTGGCGGCCACCAGAAAAACACTCATCTGGTTGGGACTGGACTCGTTTTCCCCCAGGATTTGAAAATCAAGATTGACATCACTGATATCAAACGGGATATACTGCTCGGCCTCAAAATGGATGGTTTCCTGCAACTGCTCCTCGGCCATGGTCTGAACATTAATCTTTTTGACGATCACCGAATAGCCGCCGATGGATACGGCAACATTGCTTTCTTTTATCCCGCAGGATTTAAAAAGGTTGCGGATGGCATCCGCCACGGATTCGGGATCATTAATGGTGCCCTCTTCAATGGCCCCCTGGGCAATGTCCGCCATACCCAGATTCTTCAACGTGCGGCCGCGTTTGGTTTCAACAAGTTCGGCCACTTTTATGGTTCGGGAACCAATATCCAGACCGACCAGGTGATCTTTTTTTCCAAAAGCCATGGGATTCGTTTAATCCTTAAAAACTTTGTGCTTGTCTGCAGGTTTTAAGCCCAGTGCCAGAAGTATCTTGCGTTTTGTGTCCATCCGACACGGCATGCCCTTTTCAATTCGTGAGATGGTAATGGGAGAGACGTTCGCCTGCCTGGCAAGCTCGGCCTTGCTCATCAGCAGGGATTCTCGCGTCTCTTTCAGCTTGTTCTTGCCCATAGGTTCGGTTTCCCGGGTACCACCGCATGCCGCCGGGAGGTTCGTCTTCAGCAAAGCGGCAGGCTCCGTTAACGTTGTTTTTTATCATGTTATTATAGCAGGCTGGATAAGTCAAGATAATTACCGGTAAAAGACCTATAATTTATATATAATTACATTATCTTGTGTTTTGTTTTATCGTAATTACCATATCTGGTGGACAAAAAGCCGGTCGCCTGGCCGCCGTACGCGGTGTTTTTCCTGCTGCTGCCCGGCACCCGGTCTGGTTTAACCTGCAGATTGCGGACAGTTTGAATTCAATATTGCAAGTTTTAAGCCAAAATCTCATGCCGGGCCAACCACCGCCCAAGCGACAACCGTCAATTTAAATAATATATGTATTTACATTATGTTAAACGATATATTGTCGTTTTCAAAAGTGAATTGAGACCAGCGACCAGCGGATTGCCGAACCGCTGGTCGGTGATTTTTCCGTGCAGACCGTCAAGATTTTGGAAGTCGTGCCTGTCATGGTAGCTTTATCGGAAAACAGGGACGCAAACTTGAGTGAAAAGCTTTGTCTTGACTTGAACAGGATATATTTTGTACGCTGAATGGGCAGAAATTATTATCTATTTTGCTTGCGATCACTTAGATTGTTGGACAAACCAAAGCGTCTTTGAACGACAACAGCGGGCGCATCGCTGCCCGTTAAACCCGGCAATTCCATGGCACCCAAAAACCCGGAAGAAAGAATCAAGCCGTTTCGGCTGGTCAAATATTTCACTTTTACCGGCCTGGGCATTATTTTTCTGGTCATCATCATCCTGTCCATGTTGAACACCCACTGGGTGCGCTCCATGCAGCGCAAAAAAAGCGAGGACCTTGCCCACAGCCTGATTGAAAATTTAAACCACCAGGTGTTCGTCCAGTTCATTGTCCCGACCCGGGTCATATTCGGCAAAATCCAGTTGCGCAATCCGGAGCAGTTTGAACGCATGGACCATGTCGTGCGCAGCACCCTGCACAGCTTCAAGGTCAAGGCGCTCAACATTTACAACCTGGACAACCGCATTTCCTATAGTTTTGACCCGGAGCTGGTGGGCCGTAAAAATTTCGGCGGTAGCGGATACCAGCTGGCACGGGAAGGCAAAACGACATCCCGGCTGGTCCAGCGGGGGAATTTTTTAGAAATTTCGCTGGGTTTTCCCAAGGAAGTCCTGCTGATCACTTACGCTCCCCTGCGCTTTGAAGAGGAACTGGCCAGGCTGACCGGGCCGGTGCTGGGCGTCGTCGAGGTGGTCCAGGATCTGTCCGAAGATTATCAGGCCATTTTCAGAATCCAGATCCTGGTGGTGATTACCAGCACCGGGATGCTGGGAGCGCTTTTTGTCGCCCTCATTTTTGTGGTCAAGCGCGGTGAGAGCATTATCCAGAGACGCGCCCAGGACCGGCTGCGGCTCAAAGAACGGCTGAACCAGGCCGAGCGGCTTTCCGCCCTGGGAGAGATGACCGCCGGGATATCCCATGAAATCCGCAATCCGCTGGGGATCATTCGCAGTTCAGCCGAACTGCTGAAAAAGAAAATCACCCGTTTCGATCCCGCAAACACCATGCCGGATATCATCATCGAAGAAGCCAGCCGCCTCAACCGCATCATCACGGATTTTATTAACTTTGCCAAACCCCGGGATCCGAACCTGAGCCCCTGCCGGATTGAAGACGTGCTTGAAAAAAACATTACCTTCCTGGCCCCCCGGATAAAAGAAAAGGGCTATTTGATCAAAAAAAACCATCCCAATTCACTGCCGCCGATTCAGGCCGATGCGGCGATGCTCTACCAGTCATTTCTCAATATTCTGATCAACGCCATGCAGGCGATGCCCGATGGCGGCACCATTGAAATCGAGACCCGCGCGACCCGCAAATCCGTGACCATCAATTTTGAGGATCATGGACCGGGAATCCCGGAAGCCGCGCTGAAAAAAATCTGGGATCCTTTTTTTACCACCAAGGAAACGGGCTCCGGACTGGGGCTGGGCATCGTTAAGAACATCATCGAATCCCACGGCGGCAGCATCCGGATTGAAAACCGCAAACAGGGCGGCACCCGGGTCAGTGTGGAACTGCCGGTGGAAGGAGCTGATCGTGAATGAGGAACAAATCCCTGTAACCTGGTGTACGGAGAAAGGCACAACCCATGGAAACCATCCTGGTGGTAGATGACGAAAAAAACTACCTGCTGGTGCTGTCGGCGATCCTGGAAGATGAGGGCTACGAGGTCATTACCGCCTTGAACGGGCCGCAGGCCCTCGAAATTCAGAAGGCCTCCGAACTCGACCTGATTCTCACCGACATGAAAATGCCCGGTATGGACGGCATTGAGCTGCTGGAAAAGGCCAAGGCCATCGACCCGGACCTGCCGGTGATCATGATGACCGCCCACGGGACAGTGGACAAAGCTGTGGAGGCCATGCAAAAAGGCGCCTACAGTTATCTGCTCAAGCCCTTCGACAATGAACGGTTGATCCTGTATGTCAAAAAAGCGATTGCCATGTTCCAGGTCGTCAAGGAAAACCGGCGCCTGCGTGATGAGATAAAATCCCAATACCGTTTCGGCAATTTCATTGGCAAAAGCAAGGCCATGCAGGATGTCTTTGACACCATCCGCAAGGTCGCCCCTTCCAGCGCCACCGTGCTCGTCGAGGGGCCCAGCGGCACGGGAAAGGAGTTGGTGGCCAAATCAATTCACTTCAACAGCCCGCGCCGGGACAAACCGTTTATTGCCGTCAACTGCTCGGCACTGGCCGAGAACCTGCTGGAAAGTGAGCTGTTCGGCCATGAAAAAGGCGCTTTTACCGGTGCAGTGGCCAGCAAAAAGGGCCGCTTCGAGTTGGCCGATTCCGGGACCCTGTTTCTGGATGAAATCGGGGAATTGTCTCCCAATCTCCAGGTCAAGCTGTTGCGGGTGCTGCAGGAAAAAAGCTTTGAGCGCGTTGGAGGGGTACGGCCCATCGCGGTGAACATTCGCGTCATCGCGGCCACCAACAAGGACTTAAAACAGGAGATGGCCGGCGGTCGTTTTCGCGAGGATCTCTATTACCGGCTCAATGTGGTGCACATCGTCCTGCCGCCTTTAAAAGACCGCCGGGAGGATATCCGGCTGCTGGTCAACCATTTCCTGGAAAAATATGCTTCCGAACGCCAGCATGCCGTGCCGATCAAAGGCCTCGACCAGGAAGTGCAACGGCTGTTTGATGATTACAGCTGGCCCGGCAATGTGCGCGAGCTTGAAAACCTGATCGAGCGGGTGATGATTCTGTGCCCCGGCGACATCATCCGGGTGTCCGACCTGCCCCAGGGTTTTCGGGACAATGTCTACAACACCCTGCATCTGGACGGCATTCCTGCCAATGCCGGGCTGTCTGAAACCCTGGCCATGGTTGAAAAGGCGATGATTGAAAGAGCGCTGAAAATGGCAAACAACGTCCAGACCCAGGCGGCGGCCATGCTCGGCATCGGCAAAAGCGGATTGAATCAGAAAATCAAGAAATACCACCTGGACAGCGGTTCAAAAGACTGAGTCAGCCCGCCATCCGTTCTTTGACCAGGTCAATGTAAATAAAATCCGGGTAGTCGGCCAGAATGCGGGCAAACATCTGCCGGCTTTTTTCAGTTTGTCCCTGCTTGTCGTAAAGCCAGCCCAGATGATACAGGGCCTCCCCCTTCAGATAGGCTTCGGGGGCCGCGGCAAGTCTTTCAAAATAACCGATTGCTCCGGCCGTATCCTGCAGTTGCTCACAGGCATATCCCAGGCTGGCGAGAATCTGGCCGGTAATCATCGGCCACTCCTGAAAATCACCCAGCGCCGTGGTATACAGCTCAATGGCCTGCCTGTACTTTCCAGCCTCATAGCAGATGTTGGCGTAGACCAGCCGGGCCAGCTTGCCGCTCTGGCGGCTGCCGTACTTGTCTAAAAGCAAATCGAAATCTGCGGCCACTGCCCGGTAGGCCGCCTGCGCGTCGGCACTGCCTTTTGCCTGCAGATATTTGTCCACACTGCGGTCGAGCAGGGCCGAAGCGTTGCTTTCGGAGCGGATTAAGTACAGGCGAAACCCGGAAAGCACAACTGCCAGCAAGACAATAATTCCCAGCGCCCAGGTCAACTGGGTCTGATACTCGCGGGCCAGACCTATCGCCTTGGCGGTGAGGGTCAAAAATTCATCGGGTTCCTTTAGCAGTTCCTTGCGGGTCTTTTTGCGTTTTTTCGCCATTGCGCCTCCATGTCGTTCAGGCAGCCCCGGCGGGATGCAGGCGGCCCCGTTTTTTCAAGCACCTTTATATTGATTCATCTGCGCCAGCAATTCATGGATTCGTTCCCATCCCTGCTCGGGGATATTGGCGCCCACCACCCGGCAGACCTCCCAGCCGCAGGCCGAACCCAACTGGCCGCATTTTTCCAGCGGCAGTCCCTGGACCAGTCCGTACAAAAACCCGGCCGCCCACAGGTCCCCCGCACCGGTGGTGTCCACCACCGCACCGTCGCCCATGGCCTCAACGGCAATGGTCTCGCCCCCATGGGCGATGTAGCTGCCGCGGGCGCCGACTTTCACCACGGCGATTTGCGCCTTTTCGGCCAGCGCCTGCACCGCCTGGCGTTCATCCGCATGCCCGGTAAAGGCCCTGGCCTCGTCTTCGTTGGCAATCAGGATATCCACGTAAGCGTCGACGAGTTCTGTGAGCAGCTGCCCGGCCTCTTCAACCACCGTGAAACTGGCCAGGTCCAGCGACACCCGGGCCCCGGCCGTTTTGGCGGCCGCGGCGGCCGCCTGGATTAAATCCGGCTTAAACAGCAGGTAGCCTTCAATGTGAACAATGGCGGCATCTTCAAACCACCGGGATGCAATTTCCTCGGGCCGGGTTTCTGCCGCAGCGCCCAGAAAAGTGAACATGGAGCGTTGGGCGTCCGGTGTAATGATGGACAAAGCGCGCCCGGTGGGAGAATCGGAGCGCAGCAGGGCGGGCTGCACATTGTTGCGGCGCAGGTCGTTTTCGAACAGCTGCCCCATCTTCCCGTTGCCGCATTTGCCCACGAAACGGGCGGCGCCCCCCAGTTTGCCGACTCCCACAATGGTGTTGCAGGCCGAACCGCCCGGCACAACGTGCGGGGTGCCCGATGCCAGCGCCAGGGTCCGTTCAATGTGTTCTTTGTCCACCAGGATCATGCCGCCCTTGGCGGCCCCGGTGCGCACCAAAAAATCATCATCTTCGTGGGTCAGGATGTCCACCAGGGCCGAACCGATGCCGGCGATCACCTGACGCTCTTTTTCCACAAACCGCTTTTTTCCCATATCCGCTTTCTTCAAAATCCGATCTGCAGCGCTTTCAACCTTGACGGTCCCGAAAAGGCTTGCCAGGCAAGAAAATTTGACTCTTTGCGGGTTTATCAATATCGATGGGTGAACCCGTACTTGCTCAAGCAAGTCTTGGCGGGAATTGTCACCAGACCAGCGAATCGTGGATCCAGCCCCGGTCGCCGTCGGCGTGCTCCACCTGCAGCCAGCGTCCCTTGCGTTTGATGACCTTGAACGGAATTCCCTTTTCAACGGTAAAAAGAACGCGCTCCCGGGTGCTGGGTCCGGACCGGACATTACACAGATCCTTTTTGGTGATCACCGCCGGAATTTTACCCAGCAGGGATTTGTGCACCCAGCCGCGATCGCCCTCGAAGTCACGAAACTGGCACCAGGAACCGGACGTGTCGATAATGAACAGCGGGTGATATTTTTCGACTTTCCACAGAACATCATACCCGGTGCCGGGCCCGGAACGGATGTTGGCCACCGGCGCGGTGACGGTCATGCGCTGGGCCATTGCAGCCCCAGCACTGAAGACAATCAGTAAAACCAGTATGAATCGCAAGCATCTCATCGTGTTTGCCCCGGTCTGAATATAAAAATAATATTATACACGGCCCGGCACCCCATGTCCATAGCTGACCGCCTGGGCAGCCCCTGCACATCCCATCACCAGCGGCCGACGCATCAGGCCGCAAAAAATTCGACATCCGGCAGCTGCACGCAGGTCAGGCTGTTGCCGTAGACCGCACCGGTGTCGATCCCGATCTTGTTTGGCTCCACCAGGGGTTTGCTCAGGGGGGTGTGGCCGAATATCACCTGCTTGCCGAAATCGTATTGGCTGTATATAAATTTATCCCGGATCCACAACAGATCTTCGGTGTCCTGGGCTTCCAGCGGCACCCGGGGCCGCAGCCCGGCATGCACGAAGATATACGCATCGGTTTCGTAATACAGGCGCAGGGATTTGAAAAACTGCAGGTGCTCAGGTGGAATCGGATACAGATCGGAATGCACGGGCCGGCGCAGGTAGCTGTCGAGGGTTTGCTGGCCGCCATTGAGCAGGTAGGTCATCCGGTCGGTGCCGTCCAGGTATTTTTCCAGCATATCCTCATGGTTGCCCTTCAGAAAGACCACTCCCGGTGCCCGCTTTTTCAGATCCACCAGGTAGTCGACCACCCCGATGGAGTTCGGCCCCCGGTCGATGTAATCACCGATAAACACCAGGATATCGCGGGAAAAATCAACCGGGATGATTTCCATCAGTGTGCGCAGCCGGTCGTCGCACCCGTGAATGTCGCCGATGGCAAATATTTTTTCCATGGGTTCATTACCCGAACATGCCCCGGGGCCCATCGAGCCGGGTGATGCCTTCCTGCCGGGCCAGGCGCACCGCCTGGTGGTATTCGGCGGGCGAAAGGACTTCGCCCAGCCCGTCGACTTCGCCGGCCCGGCCGCAGGGGCGATACTGGGACATGACGTTAATGTAGCTGTTGGCGGAAACGTTGTGAGCGATGAAATGCATGACCTGCCGGGTGCCGGCCAGCCCCCCGGGCAAAACCAGGTGGCGGATCAGCAGTCCGCGCCGGGCGATGCCGGCGGCATCCACCTCAAGATCACCGACCTGCCGGTGCATCTCCACCACGGCCCGTTGGACCACCTGGGGATAATCGGCCGCCTCACAGCAACGCTGGGCGATATGCGAATCCCAGAATTTAAAGTCCGGCATATAGATGTCCACCACCGAATCGAGCAGTTTCAGGGTTGACACCCGGTCATAGCCGCCGGTGTTGAATACCAGGGGAACTGAAAGTCCGTCGGGCACTGCCGCCTCGACGGCCGACAGGATCTGGGGGACCACGTGGGAGGGGCTGACAAAATTGATATTATGGCAGCCCTGGTTTTGCAGCTCGAGCATGATGTCGGCCAGCTGTCGATCGGAAACCGGCCGCCCGCAACCTTCATGACTGATGTCATAATTTTGACAAAACAGGCACATCAGGTTGCAGTGGGTGAAAAAAATGGTCCCCGAGCCATGGGTGCCGACCAGCGGCCGCTCTTCGCCGAAATGCGGCCCCCAGCTTGACACCCAGGCCTGCTCGGCAGTTTTGCAAATGCCGGTTTCCCCCGCCAGCCGGTCAACGCCGCACCTGCGGGGGCAAAGCGTGCAGGCAGACAAAAACTGACGGGCTTTGGCCGCCTGTTTGCGAAGCCGCCCTTTTTCAAAGGCCCGGATATAGGCCGGCTCAAATGCTGACATGCCTCATTCCGAAAGTTTCCCTGGCCGCTACCTGCGGCAGCAGGATTTACCTTCACCTTAATGTTGCCAAAGCCGGAGGGCTTCAGCCGTCACGGGCTGTCCGGTTCCACCATGATTTTTTCGGCCAGCCCTCGTCCCAGAACATAGCGTTTCAGGTCCACCGCGATGGCTAGCTGCCCCTGGCTGTTGTTGGTAATCACCTCAACCTTGTCCCCGATGCGCAGGCCCATGGTCAACAGGCGCATCCTGGCGCCGGAGCCCCCCGTGATCTCTTTGATCACCAGGCGTTCTCCCTGCTTGGCGGCCGCCAGCGGGATCAGGCTGATGCGCTCCTGCAGGCACTCGGCACAAATCCCGTAAATTTCAAGTTTGTGCTGAAGCATGTGAAATCCCCGGGTGGCGGCAATGGAAAGCTGCAGCTGCTCGATGCGCTCTTCTTCGAATTCGATGATCTTGCGGCACTTGGTACAGATCAGGTGATCATGATGCTGGCCCAGGTGCAGGTGTTCGTAACGCACGGTCCCATTGTCAAAACTGCTTTTGCGGGCAAAGCCGAAGCGGCACATCAGCTTCATGGTTTCGGCGACAAATTCAGGGGTCAGCTGCCACCCGTTGCTCTCCAGCAGCTGCATCAACTCGGCCAGGGTCACATGTTTTTCAGTCTGCAGAAAAGCTTCCAGGACCTTGAAGCGGTCCTCGAAATTATCGATGTGCTCCTGCTTGAACAGTTTTTTGAACTGCTGTTTTTCCTGTAAATGAATGTGCATCGTCAATTCGCACCAGGAGATTCAACGGCTGGGCCCGGGAAGATCCAGGGTGGTGCAGCTTCCACCGGGACAGGAACGGGTCTGGACCCGCGGGGCTTCGCCCCCGGAGCCGCTGCGGACGCTGTGGCTGGAAACACTGAGAACGCGTTCGAACTCTTCGGACTTGCACTTGGGACAGCGCATCTCCACCGGATCGTCACGGTTGACCACCAGAAGTTCAAAACAATCGTCGCACTTGAGGCATCTGAATTCATATATGGGCATGTTGGGTTCCTTTGCACTGACGTTAACTTCGCATTTTCTAATATTATTTATCCGGCACCAATTGTCAAGCCAACGGATGCATTCGGCGGCAACTGCAGCGTTGATTCTGGATCAAATCCTTGGGTATTCCCGGCAACCTTAATTGTCCGTGGCCAACAAAATGCTTGCTTTTTTGAAAGTGTGTTTGCTTTTCACATCATTTACAATAAAATTAAAATGACGATCTTGAAACCTGGTTCATATTTTGCGTTGATTGGGTTTCACGATTGAAATGAGGAGGGACTAAAGCATGCCCCACCAGCGCTATGAGCGAAGACTGCCGCCGGAATCGCAAATCGAGGAATGCACACCGGCCGTGATGGCACTGCGCGAAAGCGAGAACAACTTCCGTGCCCTGGCTGAAAACGCCAATGACGGAATCATTCTGATTGCCGGCAAGGGGAAGTTTGTCTATGCCAACAAGCGGTTTGCAAAAATATCCGGTTACAGTGTTTCAACTTTGCTGAAATACGGCATCAACAAATTGGTACATCCTGCCGAAAAATCGCTCATGTGGAAACGATTCCGCAGGCGCATGGCCGGTGAAAGGGTACCCCATCACTACGAAGCCTCCCTTGTCCATAAATCCGGCCGGGTTGTTCCCATCGAGGTAAGTGGTTCCAGAACCACCTGGTACGGAAAGCCCGCCGCACTGATAATCATCCGGGATATTACCCAGCGCAAACTTATGGAGGAACAGCTACGCGAGGCCAACGACGAGTTGGAACGCCGGGTGGACCAGCGCACCCTGGAACTCATGGAAGCCGTTGGAGCACTGGAGACAAAACAAAGAGAGCTGCAGCATCATAAATCGGAGCTGGAAAAAGCCAACCGCCAGCTGGCGGAAACCAATAAAGCACTGGCGATTCTGGCGCGCAACCTGGAGCATGAAAGGATCGCGGCTGAAAAGAAAATCGCCGCAACCGCCCGCTCCCGGATGCTGCCGATTATCAAGGAACTTCAAAAAGACAGAATCTTTGAAAAACACCGTGCAGAGCTCGACGAACTGCTGGCCGCATTAAACGCGCTCACCGCCCATTTAAAAAACAGTGGGGGAAAAATGGCGTCCCTGTCCCCTTGCGAATTTCGAATTGCCGCCATGATCAAAAACGGCCTGACCAGCCCCCAGATCGCGGCGCTGCTGCACATCTGCCTGGACACGGTCAAGACCCATCGTCGCAACATCCGCAAAAAAATCGGCATCACCAACTCCAAAAAAAACCTGGCCTCTTACCTGCAAGCGAACATGGAGTGAAACAAGCCCCTGGTCACTATCAAGACGCAGGATATAGGTATAATAACATACCCACTCTATCCTCCTAAAAACCCCCCTTTCCAACGAAGCGTAAATCCAATAGGTATACTTGGATTAAAAATTTGAAGGATATTCACCCCAAGGGTCTTGATGTGAGCCGTCCAGGGATTCAAAAGGCGAGTTTAAAAAAGACCCTTTGGACAACAACACCTTAACAGGAAGGGGGGCAAGATGAAAAAAAGACAGTCTTTTTTTCTAATCCTGGCGGTAATGCTCACTTTAGGCTTTATCGCCAGTGAAGTACAGGCCGGAGTCAAGGTTGACATTGTCTTCAAGATGCCCGGCTATACCTATAATGGTACCAATATAACCACCTGCGACGACGGTGGCCCGGGATATCCGAGCAAATGCGTAAATCTTGGCAATGTCCGGATCTACCTGGTGAGCACCAACCAGTCCTGCTGGCTGACCAACGGAAACAGGGCCTGCACATTTGAAGATGTTCAGTCCGGCTACAATCCGAAGCTGTTCCGCTTCGAGTGGCAGTCCGACATCGGAAGACCTGCCCAGGTGGTCGATGCCTGGATCGATATTCCAAACACAAAAACTTGGGGGCTAACGTATGTCTATGATGTTCCCGCGCACAATGTTGTCTTTACAAGCGACGTGGGCAACCGGGACATTGGCATGATTTCCCAGAGCATTGTGGCCGATCGCAGGGGGCAGTCCATCATCAACAAGAAATACGACGACGTGATCCTGCTCAAGGGCAATCTGCGCGGAGGGCTTACACCGGTGAATGTGCCCATGCTGGATGGATGCTACACGATTTACTATTTTGCTGACAATAAATGTCCAGGTAAAGATTGCGTCCGCTACTACCTGGACTATCCTCTGTGCGTGGGCGGCGCCCCGAATGCTGTCAACGAAGTCCACCTTGAAGATGATCAGCCAGCACCTTGACGATAAAACCAACCACCGGGAGATGGCAGGGGCACAGCCCCCTGCCATTTTTTTTGATCCAGCGTCTTCAAGCTTCTCATGATATTTGATCCGCCGCGTTGCAGCCGAAGCCAACCATTTATGCTCAATGCTTTCGGCGCTTTTTTCCGGGCCCTGGACTTCCCGCCCGCCGCCCTCACGCCCATGGCATCCAAAAAAGCGGCTGGCAAGATGTTGACATTAATTTAAATGCGGATAGAATGGTGCCGTTGCCATCAAAAGGTAAATACACAAGGAGCGATAGATGTATTTCGACAAACCCGGCAAGGACAACACGGATCGGACCCTGGCGCTGGCCGCTGAACGCGCCGCCCGGCTGCAGATCAAAGAGGTGGTGGTAGCCTCCACCACCGGTCAGACCGCTTACAAGGCCATCGAGGTGTTTCAGGGCATCCGCCTGACGGTGGTCACCTATCATTGCGGCTTCAAGGAGCCCTTTAAAAACCAGATGCCCGCTGAGGTGCGCAAAGATATCGAGGACCGGGGCATCCCGGTGGTGGCCGCCAGTCACGCCCTGTCGGGCGTGGAACGCTCGGTGGCCAAAAAACACGGCGGAGTTTACCCGGTGCTGCTGATCGCCGATACCCTCCGGCTGTTCGGGCAAGGCACCAAGGTGGCCGTCGAGGTGGCCATCATGGCCGCCGACGCCGGGGCCCTGACCGGCGCCGACATTGTTTCCATCGGCGGCTCCGGCCGGGGGGCGGATGCCGCCCTGGTGCTGAAGCCGGCCCACCAGAACAACCTGTTTGATATGCGAATTCGGGAAATCATCTGCAAACCGAGAAATTTTTAAGATGTTCTTTTTGATTGCCGGCGTCAGCCCGAAAACCAGGATCATCGATCAGACCCCCCGGCGCTGTCCCGCCTGTGGACTGTACCAGGCCTATTACCAGCGCGTTGATCATTACTTCAACCTGTTTTTCATCCCCCTGGTGAGGGTCAAAAAAGGCGAACCGTTTCTGATGTGCGAGCGGTGCCAAAAACCCGTGGATGAGTTCAGCCGGGATTTTTCAGAAAACCAGGATGAAACCGGTCTTTTGTGCCGCCATTGCGGCAACCCGGTAAACCGGGATTTTAAATACTGCCCGAGCTGCGGTAAAAAAATCTGAACCGGTGCAACGGGTCATGGGCGTTAATCAAAATCCCACTGACAACCAGGGGCAGACACTGCAGCGCCATATTGTGCTGGTCGCGCCCGAAATCCACTGGAATACCGGCAACATCGGGCGCACCTGCCTGGCCGTGGGGGCCCGGCTGCATCTCATCAAACCCCTGGGATTTTCGCTGGCAAGCCGGGAGGTCAAACGCGCGGGGCTGGACTACTGGCAGGAGGTCAACCTGACGCTGTGGGACGACTTCGAAGCGTTTTTTCAGGCCATGTCCCCGGCTGCGGATGAAATCGCCGTTTTTTCCAAAAATGGCGCCCGGCCTTTCTGGAACCTGCCCGCCGGCGCGCGGCTGTTTCTGATCTTCGGCTCGGAAACCGGCGGGTTGCCGCCCAGCATCCTCGGGCGCTTTGCCCGGTCCACCTACTACATCCCCATCAGCGACCGGGTGCGGTCATTGAACCTGTCCACGGCCGCCGCCCTCGCCCTGTATGAAAGCCTGCGCAGGGCGCGGCCGTTTCATGCCTGGCCGCGGCGTTGACAGAGCATATCACTATTATTATAGATAGAATCTGGCTTTCGATGTTGTTATTGATTTTTCCATAAACGGCAGTGATCTCAAAAAAAAGGGAGCAGGTGCTTGCAATGAACATTCTCGTAGGATATGACGGCTCGAAGGTGGCGCATGATGCGCTGGAACTGGCCAAAAAGCACGCGCAAAAATTCGGTGCCCGGCTTCACATCGTAACCTCCATGGCCGGCGGCCCCGATGTTCCGCGCGAGGCGTTTGAAAAGGCGGAAAGGCAGCTGGAGGCAGCCAAATTCAGGGTGTGCAAAGACGACGTTGCCTGCGAAGCTCATCTTTCGGTACGCGGCCTGCCGCCCGGCGAGGACCTGGTCCAGTACGCCGAGGAGAACCGGATCGACCAGATTGTCATCGGGGTCCGGCAACGGTCCAAGGTGGGCAAACTGCTTTTCGGCTCCACCGCCCAGTATGTGATCCTGGAAGCGCCCTGCCCGGTTGTATCCGTGAAGTAGCCGGCAGTCATTATCTGATGAACCCGTTAAAAGTCGATTTTCTCGCCTGGACCGGCAGGTGCGGACCGGATTATTTTGCGTTCAGATGCACATATTTGTCCAGGTAGCGCACCGGCATCTGCAGCGCATCTCTTCTGAACGGCTCGGCCAGGACTTCCTCCCCGCCCTGCACAATGGCATTAATTACGCAGGGCCGGCCGGAAGCAATCGCCTCTTTGATGACATCTCCCACCTGGTCGGGGTGGTCCACCCGAAAACCGATGGCCCCCATGTCTTCGGCCAGTTTTTCATAGGGCGGATTGTCCGGCAGGTTGGCCCCCACGAAGCGGTTGTCGTAGTAGTCGATCTGGTTTTTCTTCTCAGCGCCCCATTCGTAGTTGGTGGCCACAATGGCAATCACCGGAATGTTTTCGCGCACCGCGGTCATTACCTCCGCCACGCCGCTGATACCGTAAGCCCCGTCACCCTGGAAGGCGATTACCGGTACATCGGGATTTCCGATCTTGCAGCCCAGGGCCGCACCGTAAGCAAAGCCGCAGTTGCCCCAGGACAGGGCGGAGATGTGCTGCCGGATGCCCTCGAATTTCAGGTAGGCGTTGATCATCGAGGAATTGTTGCCGATGTCGGTGGTCACGATGGTGCCCTCGGGCAGTGCCCGGGTCCATTCCTGGTGAAAGCGCCGCGGATGCATGGGGTTTGACCGGGAACTGGCGCTCCACTCCCCCAGTTCAGTGCCCCAGGCGTCTTTTTCCTGCTGCACATCGGCCAAGCGCTCGCTGTTTTTTTCCAGACCAGGGGCAAGCTCCTGAACACGCTTGAGCAGCAGAGCGGCAAAGTCCTTGACATTCCCGCAGCTGTAAATATCGGCCTTTTTCGACAGCCCCAAAGCGGCGATGTTCACATCGCACTGGATGAGCCTGGCCTGCTCGGGCCAGTAAACCATGTCGTACTGGGGCAGGGTGCCGAAGGGGCCCAGACGGGTGCCCAAAGCAATGATGACGTCGGCTTTTTTGAGGGTTCGCATGGCCGCCTTGGAGCCGCAGTAGCCGATGGGCCCGCAGGCCAGTTCGTGGCCGGCCGGAAAGGTGTCGTTGTGCAAATAGCTGTTGATCACCGGGGCGGTGATATACTCGGCCAGGGCCTTGACCTCGACCAGGGCGGCGGCCTGGGAAACACCGCCGCCGGAAATAATGACCGGGTATCGGGCATTGACGATCAGCTGGGCGGCCTGCTCCAGGTCCTCCATGGAGCCCGCCCCGCGTTTGATGACCGGTGTTTCATAGATTTCATCAATGCACTCACCGTAGAAAAAGTCCCGGGGGATGTTCAGGTGCGTAGGACCGTTAAAATTTTTGGCCATGTAAAAACAGCGCCGCATCAATTCGGCCATGCGCTCGGGTCGGTTGACCCGCACCTGGTAAACCGTCTGTTTTTCAAACATTGCCATCTGGTCCAGTTCCTGGAAACCGCCGGTGCCCATTCCCATGGAGCCGGTTTCCGGCGCGATCGCCACCACTGGTGAATGCGCCCAGTAGGCCGCCGTCAGGGCTGAGACGAAATTGGCCGCTCCGGGACCGTTCTGGCCGATGCACACCTGGGGTTTGCCGGTGATGCGTGCCAGCCCGTCCGCGGCATGGGTGGCCGCCTGCTCATGGGCCACGGGAATGAAGCGGATGCCGGCATCCGGAAAAAGATCCAAAGCATCCATGTAAGCCGAGCCCACAATGCCGAAAACATTTTTCACGCCTTCAGCCACCATTGTTTCCACCAGGGCTTCACTGGGTGTCATCTTGATTTTGCTCATTGTTTTCACTCCTTAAAGCATTCTTAGCCACAAAAATGTTGGACGAAATTAACATTGATGAACCCGTAAAAAGTAAATTTTCTCGCTTAAGCAAGCCTTTTCGGGAGCTGCTTCAGGGTTTCGCTAAACTTCAACAACTCGTTGCCAGTTCCTCAATCAGCTTGAAGTTTTTAACGCTCAACCATTCACCGCTCTTTTTCCGAAAAGGGTTGATGTCACTCGAAAATGACGGAACTGTCAAACATTCAGATCCATCAAATATCGCAATGAGTTATTTGTCAAGGTTTATTGGGACATTCAATCACTGAACAAAATATCAATAAGGGGCGCTGGTTTTGCAAGATATGATAGTCCCGATTCGTCCGGGCCCGGCGGCATGATCGCCGGTTTTATTCATCGCAAGGGGTTGTTTGACAGACAGAAAATGGTGTTTATATTCTACATGCAAAAATTAGACCAGTTGGAGTGAAATATCGCTTTGCAGGAGGAGAAGACATGCGATTTGACAAATTTACCATAAAATCCCAGGAGCTGATTCGAAACGCCCAGGAACTGGCTTCCAAACACGGCAACCAGCAGATCGAGCCCGAACATCTGCTGGCGGCCATGCTCGGCGAGTCCGAGGGCATCGCCGGAGCCATGCTGCGCAAACTGGGGGTATCCCCGGATGAAATTGCCGGACAGGTGCAGCAGGTGCTGGACAAATTTCCCCAGGTCAGCGGCGGCGGTCTGGCCGAAGCTTACATTTCGCCGCGCACCAAGGCGGTTTTGGAGGCTGCGTTTGCCGAAGCCTCCCAGATGAAAGACGAATACGTCAGCATCGAGCACATTTTTCTGGCCATCGCGGATGAAAAACAGGGCGACGCCGCCGGGATTCTGCTGCGCGCCGGCGTCACCCGGGACGCCATTTTAAAGGTGCTGCTGGAAATCCGCGGCACCCAGCGCATCACCGATCCCAACCCGGAAGAAAAATACCAGGCCCTGGAAAAATTCAGCCGGGACCTGACCGACCTGGCCCGGCTGGGAAAGCTCGACCCGGTAATCGGCCGCGACGAGGAAATCCGGCGCATCGTCCAGGTGCTGTCCCGGCGGACCAAAAACAACCCGGTGCTCATCGGCGAGCCCGGGGTGGGCAAAACCGCCATCGTGGAAGGCCTGGCCCAGCGCATTGTGGCCGGCGACGTGTCCGAATCCTTGAAAAACCGGCGCCTGGTGGCCCTGGACATGGGCGCGCTGATTGCCGGCGCCAAGTACCGCGGCGAATTTGAAGACCGCCTCAAGGCGGTGTTAAAAGAGGTGGAAAGCGCCGAGGGCGAAATCATCCTTTTTATTGACGAACTGCACACGGTGGTGGGCGCCGGTGCGGCCGAAGGCTCCATGGACGCCTCCAACATGCTCAAGCCGGCCCTGGCCCGGGGGACCCTGCGCTGCGTGGGGGCCACCACCTTGAACGAGTACCGCAAGTACATCGAAAAGGACCCGGCCCTGGAACGGCGCTTTCAGCCGGTGATGGTCGCCGAGCCCACGGTGGAAGACACCATATCCATACTGCGCGGACTGAAGGAAAAATACGAGGTGCACCACGGGGTGCGGATCAAGGATTCGGCCATCGTGGCCGCGGCCACCCTGTCGGACCGCTACATTTCGGACCGCTTTTTGCCGGACAAGGCCATCGATCTGATCGACGAATGCGCCTCCAAGCTGCGCATCGAAATCGACAGCATGCCCACGGAAATCGACGAAATTCAGCGCAAGATCACCCAGATGGAAATTGAACGCCAGGCGCTGAAAAAAGAAAGCGATCCGGCCTCGAGGCAGCGGCTGGAAAAGCTGGAAGCCGAGCTGGCCGAACTCAACGATGAGCTGGCGCAGATGAAGGCCCACTGGCAAAATGAAAAGGAAATGATCCAGGCCATCCGCAAAATCAAGGAAGAGCAGGAGCAGATCGGACTGGAAGCCCAGAAGGCCGAACGCGAGGGAGACCTGGCCAAAGTGGCTGAAATCCGCTACGGCCGGGCCGCCGAGCTGCAAAAGCGCCTGGAAGAGGCCAACCGCAAACTGGCCGAACTGCAGCAGGACAGCAAAATGCTCAAGGAAGAAGTCGATGATGAAGACGTCGCGGAGGTCATCTCCCGCTGGACCGGCATCCCGGTCAGCAAAATGCTGGAAGGCGAACGGGAAAAACTGGTGCGCATGGAAGAGCGCCTGCATGCTCGGGTCATCGGCCAGGATGAGGCGGTCGCGGCCGTGGCCAACGCCGTGCGCCGGGCGCGCTCGGGACTGCAGGATCCCAACCGGCCCATCGGATCGTTCATCTTCATGGGGCCCACCGGTGTGGGTAAAACCGAGCTGGCCAAGGCCCTGGCCGAATTCATGTTCGACAGCGAACAGGCCATGGTGCGCATCGACATGTCCGAATACATGGAAAAACATGCCGTCGCACGGCTGATCGGCGCCCCCCCGGGCTACGTGGGCTACGAGGAAGGCGGCTACCTGACCGAGGCTGTCCGGCGGCGACCGTACTCGGTGGTGCTTTTCGACGAAATCGAAAAGGCCCACCCGGAGGTCTTCAACGTGCTGCTGCAGATCCTCGATGACGGCCGCATGACCGACGGCCACGGACGCACGGTGGATTTTACCAACACCATCATCATCATGACCTCCAACGTGGGCAGCCAGTGGATCCAGGAGTTCGCCCGTCCCGACCAGCGCGCCGAGCTGGAAAGGCGGGTCACCGAAGCGTTGCGGGCCCAGTTCAAGCCCGAGTTTTTAAACCGCATTGATGAAACCATCATTTTCCATAACCTGGAGGCCGACCAACTGGTGCAGATCGTGGAAATCCAGGTGGCCAAACTGGCCGAGCGGCTGGCGAAAAACCACATCGAACTGGTCTTGTCCGATGCGGCCAAGGCCTTTATCGCCGACAGGGGGTTTGATCCCGTGTATGGGGCCCGCCCGCTGAAACGGGTCATTCAGCAGCACATTGAAAACCCGCTGTCGCTGGAAATTCTGAAGGGCACCATCTCCGAGGGCAGCCGGGTCACCGTCGATGTCGATGGGGACCGGCTGGCCTTCCGCACGGCCTGAACGGAGAAGTTCCGCAACCAGAGCCCGGCTTGCCGTCAGAGCCGGGCTTTTTAATTTTCAATTGGGCGGCCACCGGCGGGGCCGCCGGGCCGATAAAAATTTATTGTAATCTCATCGCAGCCATCGTAAGATTGCACCCTGAAACCTGGGGAGGGGGTGGATGCCATGTCGCTTTCAACCGCTGAAAAATTGCGCCGCTTTTACGAACAGTTTTCAGGCCACGACCAGGTGCTGGTGGCCATCAATGCCGATCCGGACGCCATCGCCAGTGCCATGGCCGTGCGGCGCCTGCTGTGGCGCAAAGTCTCCAACGTGGTCATCTGCCTGGTCAACACCATCAAGCGGCCGGACAACCTGGCCATGATCCGGCTGCTGGGCGTCACCCTGGTGCCCATCGGCCAGATCGATCCCGCCCGGTTTGACAAAATCGTCATGGTGGATTCCCAGCCCGATCATCATGAACAGCTCGCCCGGCTGGCCCCGGATGTGATCATCGACCACCACCCCGATACCGAAGCCCAAGCCCCTTTTATGGACATCCGGCCCCATTACGGATCCAACGCCACCATCTTAACGGAATACCTGCGGGCCGCCAAAATCAAGCCTTCGGTTAAGCTGGCCACCGGGCTTTTTCTGGCCATCAAGGCCGACACTGACGACTTCAAGGCGCGCACCACCATTGAGGACGTGCGCGCCTTTCAGTTTCTGTTCCGTTACACCAACATCCATCTGGCCCGCAAGATCGAGCAGGCGGATCTCAGGCTGGATTTTCTCAAATATTTCAAAATCGCCCTTGAGGCCATGCGCCTGCGCAAAAGCCGGGTTTTCGTCCACCTGGGGCCGGTTGCAAACCCGGATGTATGTGTCATTATCGCCGATTTTTTCATGCGCATCAGCTCCATGACCTGGAGCGTCGTCTCCGGCATCCACGAAAAGAAACTGATTGTCATTTTCCGCAATGACGGGATTCGCAAAAATGCCGGCACCGTGGCCAAAAAAAGTTTTGGCCAGTTCGGATCGGCAGGCGGCCACAAGAACATGGCCCGGGCTGAAATGGCGCTGAGTGCTATAACCGATGATATTGATTTTGCGGATGAAAAAAAAGTGATCCGCTGGCTGATCCGCCGCGTCGAAAAACCGGCCGATAAAAAATAGGACCCGCAAGCCATGTCCATACCCCCATCGACCATACGGGTAACCATCCTCGGTTCGGGAACCTGTGTGCCGTCTTTGAAGCGCAGCGCCTGCGCGGTGCTGATGCAGACCGGCAGCGCCGTGCTGCTGTTTGACTCCGGTCCGGGCACCATGCGCCGGCTGCTGGAAGCCGGCACCACCATTTTTGACCTGACCGGCATTTTTTACAGCCACCTGCATCCGGATCACACCGCCGAGCTGGTGCCGTTGCTGTTCGCCACCAAGTACCCGGACGAAACCGCCCGGCAGCATCCGCTGTCCATTGTCGCCGGACGCGGATTCAACAAATTTTTCCGGGCACTGGAAGCAGTCTATGGAAAATGGATCCAGCTGCCGCCGGGGATGGTCAATTTCACGGAGTTGGACAACCGCGCGCCGGATGTCCAGCGTTTCGGTGAGGTGAAGGTCCGCTCCACTCCGGTGGAGCACAATGATGAGAGCATTGCCTTTCGCGTCACCAGCGCCGAAGGATGTGCGGTGGTTTACAGCGGGGACACGGATTTCAGCGAAGGCTTGATCGAGCTGGCCAGGGACGCAGACCTTTTGATCTGCGAATCGGCCCTGCCCGATGACATGCGGGTGCCCGGGCACCTGACCCCCTCGCTGGCGGGAGAGATCGCCACCCGGGCGGGAGTTAAAAAACTGGTGCTGACCCATTTCTATCCGCCCTGCGAGCAGGTGGACATCGAGAAGCAATGCCGCAAAACCTACAGCGGCCCATTGGTGCTGGCCGAAGACTTAATGGAAATTAATGTTAACCCTGAAGCTTGATGGTCCCGTAAACCTTAAACCCTGTACCTTTTTTATGCGCTACTACCCCGTACATCTGGACGTTCAAAACCGTGACTGCCTGGTGGTCGGCGGCGGTGCGGTGGGCACCCGCAAAGTCGCCACCCTGCTGGACTGCGGCGCCCGGGTCACCGTGGTCAGCCCGGCGGTGTCGGATCGGCTGCAGGGGCTGGCGGCCTCCGGCGCCCGGCTGACGATAAAAAAACGCGCCTATCGCAGCCGGGACCTTGACGGGATGTTTCTGGTCATCGGGGCCACCGATGATGAAACCCTCAACCGCCGCATCAGCGCTGACGCCGAAGGCCGCAACCTGCTGTGCAACATCGCGGATCGGCCCGAAGTGTGCAACTTCATTCTGCCCGCCATTGTCCAGCGTGACGACCTGGTGATTACCATTTCAACCTCCGGCAAAAGCCCGGCGCTGGCAAAAAAACTGCGCCGGACCCTTGAAAACCAGTTTGGAAAAGAATATGGGGACTTTCTGCGGCTGCTGGGTGCGTTGCGCCGCAAACTGCTGCAGGGCGCCCACGAACCTGAAATTCACAAACCGCTTTTCGAGCAACTGGTCAACAGCGACCTGCTCGAGCTGGTCCGTGAAGGCAGACAAGACGAAATCAACGTCCGGCTGGCTGAAATCCTGGGGCCGGGATATGACCTGGAAGAACTAAAATGCAAATTCTGACTGTTCTAGCGATCCTGTTTTACGTGCTCAGCGCCGCGGCCTATTTTGCTTTTCTGTTTATCCAGAAAAATTATCTGCATCGCGGCGCTTACAGCGCGCTGGCGATTGGATTTGTCTGTCACACAGCGACCATCGTTTATGCTTTTGCCGCCACAGGCCACATGCCGGTGGGCAACCTGCGCGAAACTCTTTCGATTGCGGCCTGGGCGGTGGGCGGCGTATTTCTGGTGGTCCAGTACCGGTTCAAATTGAAAATCCTGGGAATTTTCGCCGCCCCGCTGGTGGTTGTGATCATGGCGGTTTCCTCCCAGCTGCCCGCTGGGCCGGCCCAGGATACAACGATTTTTAAAAATTTCTGGCTTGTTGCCCATGTGGCTGCCATTTTCATCGGCGAGGCGGCTTTTGCGCTGGCTTGCGGGCTGGGCGTGCTGTACCTGATCCAGGAAAACACCATCAAAACAAAAAAGCACCGCTTTTTTTTCAAACGCCTGCCATCGCTGGAGTTGCTGGATTCCACGGGATATGCCTGCATCGTGACGGGTTTTACCATGCTGACAGTGGGTCTTGTCACCGGCTTCGTGTATGCCCGCAGCGTGTGGGGACATTTCTGGAGCTGGGACCCGAAGGAGGTCTGGTCGGCGGTCACCTGGATTTTCTACGCAATTTTGCTGCATGAAAGGCTGACGGTGGGATGGCGGGGCCGAAAATCGGCCATCATGGCCATCATCGGTTTTGCCGTGCTGCTGTTCACCTTTCTGGGGGTCAATCTCCTGCTGAAAGGACATCACGGCATTTTCACCCGCTGGTAAACATGAATTCCAACGCCAACATACCCGCTATCGTCCTGATCGGCATCAACCACAAAACCGCACCGGTGGAGGTGCGCGAATGCATCGCATTTTCCGAAACCGATGCCGCCACGGCGCTGCAGGCCCTGCACAGCCAGCCGGACATCCGGGAAGTGCTGCTGCTGTCCACCTGTAACCGGGTCGAGGTGCTGCTGGTTACCGACAACAAGCCGGGGGCCATCGAAAAAACCAAAAACTTTATCGCCGGCTACAACAAAATCGATTTGGGCAGGTTTGAAGACGCGCTCTACGTCCACGAAGGCGATGCCGCCGTGCACCATGTATTCAAAGTGGCTTCCAGCCTGGATTCCATGGTCATCGGTGAGCCCCAGATTCTTGGCCAGATCAAAGACGCCTATCGGCAGGCGGCCGCCCTTAAAACCACCGGCGTCATTTTAAACCGCCTGCTGCATCGCACTTTTTTTGTGGCCAAACGCATCCGCACCGAAACCGGCATCGGGGATCGGGCGGTGTCCATCAGCTACGCCGCGGTGGAGCTGGGACGCAAAATTTTCGGGAACCTGGAAGGCAAGACCGTCCTGCTGATCGGGGCCGGTGAAATGGCGGAGCTGGCCGTCGAACACCTGATCCGCAACCGGGCCGCCGACATCTACGTGGCCAACCGGACCTTCGAAAACGCTGTGGCGCTGGCCAAAAAATTCAATGGCAGCGCCTTGAATTTCGAGGAAATATCCGATTGCCTGAAATTCATCGACATTGTGATCAGCTCCACGGGAGCCCCGGATTACGTCATCACCCGCAACCAGGTCAAAAGCGTGAGCCGCAGCCGGCGCAACCGGCCGCTTTTCTTCATCGACATTGCCGTTCCCCGGGACATCGATCCGGCCGTCAACCGATTGGCCAATTGCTATGTTTACGATATCGATGATCTGCAGGGAGTCATTGACGAAAACATGGAGGACCGCAGCCGGGAGGCCATCAAAGGCCAGCGCATCGTGGATGAGGCGGTCATCGGCTTCCGGCAATGGTACGACGGCCTGGCGGTGGTTCCCACCATCGTGGCCCTGAGAAACAAAATCGAATCCATCGTCGAGGCGGAAATCACCCGCACACTGCAAGCCGCCCAGGCCTCCCCTGTGGACATCCGCATGCTGCACAAAATGAGCCATTCCCTGGTGAACAAGATCCTGCATGACCCGACGGTTTTTTTGAAAAAAGACGGCATGGCCGCCGACAAGTCGGCCTACATTGACGCGGTGCGCAAACTGTTTAAACTGGAGGATGGAGGTTGAAATTGAAAAAAATCGCTTTTTTGTTTCCAGGCCAGGGTTCCCAGAGCGTGGGGATGGGGGAAGAGTTTTACCGGGAATATGATATTGTTCGTGAAATATTCGACATGGCAGAGGAAACCACCCGCATCAACCTGTCAAAGTTGTGTTTCAAAGGCCCCATGGAGGAGCTGACCGCAACGGTCAACCTGCAGCCGGCCGTCACGGCGGTCAACCTGGGATGTCTGGCGGTGCTGGAAAAAGAGGCCGGTTCCTGCCAATGCTGCGCCGGCCACAGCCTGGGCGAATACAGCGCCCTGTATGCCGCCGGTGTCGTCACGGCCCCGGACGCCATCCGGCTGGTGTTTCGGCGCGGGGAGCTGATGCATCGCGAAGCCATGCGGCACAGGGGCGCCATGCAGGCCATTGTCGGCCTGGACATCGATGCGGTCAGCGAAGTGGTGGCCGAAGCCCAAAGGCAGGGCGTCGTCTCGGTGGCCAACCACAACACGGCCCGGCAGATCGTGATCACCGGGGCGCCCGGGCCGGTGGAAAAAGCCGCCGCGCTGGCGGCCGCCAGAGGTGCGAAGGCAATTGGGCTGAAAGTAAGCGGTGCCTGGCACAGCGAACTGATAAAGGGCGCCCAGGACGATTTTGAGCAGTTTTTGGAAACCTTTTCCTTTGCCGAACCGCAAAAAACCATCTATTTCAACGTCACTGCCGATACCTGCCGGGATCCGGACGAAATCAGGCAAATCATGGCCCGCCAGCTGTGCAGTCCCGTGCGGTGGTACGACACCATGAACAAACTGGTGGCCCAGGGAGTCGAGGTGTTTGTGGAAGTCGGACCGGGACGGGTGCTGGCCGGACTGCTGAAAAAAATATTGCCGCCTGACTGTCCCGCTAAAGTTTATAACGTCGCCAATATGAAACAGCTGGAAAAATTTATCGCTGAAAATAAATAATGACGGTCCCGTAAAAGTCGTTTTCGAGCGACCTTAACCCTTTTCGGAAAAGGCGCCGTAAAAAGCTTATTTTCTCCTTTACAGCAAAAATATATTGTGATAATTGATATCATTTTAAATAAAGATCCGAGAAGTTTTATGAGGTCCTGCCATGAAAAAGAAAGATAAAGAATTTTTTAAAAAATACCTCACCGAACGACTGGAAGAGCTGTTGAGCCAGGCTGACAATACGGTTTCGGGAATGACCGAAGCCAAGGAGAATTTTCCGGACCCGACGGACCGCGCCTCGTTGGAGGCGGAGCGCAATTTCATGCTGCGCATTCGGGACCGCGAAGCCAAGCTGATTAAAAAGATCAAGGCCGCTTTGGATCGTATCGACAACGACACCTATGGAATCTGCGAGACCTGTGGTGAAGATATCGGTTTGAAGCGCCTCAAGGCCCGGCCCGTGACAACGCAATGCATCGATTGCAAGTCCAAAGAGGAGGCTTTAGAAAAAGCCCTTGGAATATAGCCGGCATGCCAAGATAGACCTTCACATTCACACCACCGCCTCCGATGGGACCTTGAGTCCTGCCCAAGTGATTTCCCGGGCCGTAAAACTCGGCTTAAAGGCCATCGCCATTACGGACCACGATACCGTGGCGGGTTCGAAAACCGCCCTTCAGGCGGGCATCCCCACAGCCATTGACTTTTTATCCGGGGTGGAAATCAGTGCGGCCCCTCCCGGGTTTTACCCCGGCTGTGGAAGTTTCCACCTGCTGGGCTACGGCATTGACCTTGAAAACCCGGTCCTGAATCAAACCCTCGCCAAACTCAGGGAAGCCAGAAAAAACCGCAACCCCCAAATCCTCAAGCGCCTGGAACAGCTGGGAATTTTTCTGAACCTGGAGGAAATCCGCCGGCAAGTCGGCGCCGGACAGCTGGGACGGCCCCATATCGCCCAGGCGCTGGTAAAAAAACAGGTGGTTTCCTCCATTGACGAGGCTTTTGAAAAACTGCTGGGCAACGGCAAGCCCGCCTATGTCGACAAGTACCGGGTCCCGTGCGACCGGACCATCGAAGCCATTCGCGCTGCCGGCGGCATCGCCGTTGTGGCCCATCCGGGACTGTTGACCGTAGAAAGCAGCGAAATGGAACCGCTGTTTATCCGATTGAAAAAAATGGGGATTGAAGGCGTCGAAGTCTATTACCCGGAGCACACCGCCGCGCAAACCCGGCTGTTTATCGAACTGGCCCGGCGCCATGGGCTGCTGATGACCGGCGGCAGCGACTTTCACGGCACCATTCAACCGGAAATCGAAATGGGATCGGGCAAAGGCGACCTGTGCGTTCCTTATGAGTTATATGAACGGTTGCACAAAAAACTGACGGTGCCGTAAAAAATCATTTTCGAGCGACATCAACCCTTTTCGGAAAAAGAGCCGTGAAGGGTTGAGCGTTAAGAATCGCAAGCTATTTTAGTCTGTTAATAATATTTCTTGCGATTTAGCGCAACCCTGAACGGCTCCCGAAAAGGCTTGCTTAAGCGAGAAAATGTTACTTTTTACGGTTTCATCAAAATCTGATTCGACAATGAAAAGTGGCAGGTATCTCCATGCAGGAAGCCAGGGACCCAGCGGGAATTGAACACCAGCTGCAGTATGAATTCAAAGACAAATCCCTGCTGGCCGAAGCGCTGCGGCACAGCTCCTATGTCAACGAAATGGCAGGGGCGAACCTGCGGGATAACGAACGGCTGGAGTTTCTGGGAGACGCGGTCTTGAATCTGGTCATCGGGCACCTGCTGATGCAGTTTTCCCCGGACCTCAAAGAGGGCGACCTGACCAGAAGCCGGGCCAGCCTGGTCAACGAGTCCCGGCTGGCAGCCATTGCCCGTGAACTTGGGCTCGGAGCCTACCTCCAGTTGGGCCGGGGAGAAATCCAGACCAACGGCCGCGAGAAAAATTCCCTGCTGGCCGATGCTTTCGAAGCCCTGATGGCGGCTCTTTATCTTGACGGCGGCTTCGAGGCGGCCTTTCGGATCATCAAATCCCGGTTTTTGCCGCTCATCGAGCATCTGCACACTTCCGCCGACGCCAAAAGCCGGCTGCAGGAACGGGTGCAGGTGGAACATGGCGTCATTCCGACTTACAGGGTCATCCGCGAAGAGGGTCCCGATCACGACAAAACCTTCTGGGTCAAATTAACGGTGCTGGATATTGAAACCGAGGCGTCGGGCAAGAGCAAAAAGGCCGCCGAGCAGCAAGCCGCCCAAAAAGCGCTGGATATCTTGAAAGAACAAGCCTGATGCACCATGCTTGACGGGCGAACTGAGGATGACTGAGGTTGGCGACAAAACCCACTGGCCAAACAGGTGGACACCCGAATAAAAGTTTGACACATTTGATTTGTTGGAATATATTAATTTGTAGGAAAAATAAAAATAGTAAGCGAGAGAAGGAATGTATTCAAAAATGTCAAAAAAAGGGCAAGTGACCATACCCAAGCCCATAAGAGAAAAATTGAGCATCGAAAAAGAGGGGGGGGTCCTGTTCTTAGTTGAGGACAACGAGGTTAAGCTGAAGGGCGTCCCCGCCATACAGGCAAATCTTCTGGCAGGCAGCCTGAAAAAATATGCCAGGCAATATGTTCCTTTGAATAAAGTCAGAAAAAAGATAAAAGGGAAAATAGCAGATGAAATTGCCGCGGAAGGTGTATCTGATTGATACCAATGTGATCCTCAGATATTTATTGGGGGATCACCCGCAGTTCAGCCATAAAGCCGAAGCCTTTATGCTTGATGTGTCTAAGGGAGCAAAAAAGGCCGCGATACTTGATGTCGTAATTGTTGAATGCATCCATGTCATGGAAAAATATTACGAGATTCCCAAAACCGAAATTGTGGAAAAATTAAGTGGCATATTGAATTTTTCAGGCATCGTAAACCCCGACAGATCCGAAATACTGGAAGCATTACTAAAATACAAAAATTTCCATATTGATATCGTTGATTGTCTTCTTGCCGCCTGTTCCTCTCCTGAAAAGGTCGTTATCTCCTTCGACAAAGACATGAAAAAATTAAAAACGGTCAGTGAAACCCCGTAGCCGCATAAAATATCGTCTTTCTGATTTGAATATTTCTTTGGTTGTGACACATCTGTTAAACCCGTGAGCTAAAATGTACCCAATGTTGTGATTTTCTCGCCAGAAAGAACCGTCCCTTTTTGGGGGCGTCGGCATCGCAAACCGATCATTGGGGAGCTACCTTTTGGCAAACTATAGAAAAATCTGGTTGAAAAGTCGCGTTGCGGCTAACAATCCCGTAGGGTTGAATCACCCGAATTTCAACAACACCCGCCCCGCCTCTCCAAAGGATGCGCACCCCGGCGGGTTTTTTTGTGTGCAATCAACCATGAAAGCACAATAAAAGATGAACCATATGACTAAAAAATATTATGCTCACAGCTTAGGGGGAAAACCACCGTCCGAGTGGCAGCCCCTGGAAAAACATTTGAAAAATGTCGCCAAACTTTCAAGATCATTTGCTGATGCCTTCGGTGCCGGGGATTGGGGCTATCTCTCCGGATTGTGGCATGATATTGGAAAATATTCCGATGAATTTCAGCAAAAACTCTATAGTCAGGAGGGAAACGATGCTCATATTGAAACAAAAGCGGAGCGGGTCGATCATTCCACTGCAGGCGCACAGCATGCCTTTAAATCTTCAGGTGATAGGGGAAAGTTGATAGCTTATGCCATTGCCGGACATCACACCGGGCTTCTGGATGGAAAATCCAATGATGCGTGCCTCCATGACCGGCTAAAAAAAACCATCCCCGATTATTCTCCCTGCCCTGAACATATCATCAAAACCAAAAGCATAGGCAATCTGCCCTTTGACCTTAATGACCAAGACCCAAAGCGGTTTGGCTTCCAACTTTCCTTTTTTATACGGATGATTTATTCCTGTCTAGTAGATGCGGATTTTCTTGATACTGAAGCGTTTATGGACAGAGAAAAATCCTTATGGCGAAAAGGTTATCCCACTCTAGTCGAATTGAATAAAAAGCTTGGTTTAGCACTCAACCATTTGGTTGAGAGTGCGCCCAGGACATCCATCAATAAATACAGAACGGCAATCTTAAGAAACTGTCTCGATGCCGCTGAGCGTCCCCAAGGTCTATTCTCCTTAACAGTTCCAACGGGAGGTGGAAAAACACTTTCATCTCTTGCCTTTGCATTGAAACATGCCCTTAAATATGATTTGAAAAGGATTATTTATGTCATTCCATATACCAGTATTATCGAGCAGAATGCGGCTGTTTTTCGAGAAATCCTGGGTGAAGATGCGGTGCTGGAGCACCACAGCAACTTTGAACCAAAGGAAGAAGATCACCGTTCCCGCCTTGCTTCGGAAAACTGGGATGCACCGGTCATAGTTACGACAAATGTCCAATTCTTTGAATCATTATATCACTGTCGGTCATCAAGATGCAGAAAGACTCACAACATCACAAGCAGTGTCGTTATCCTTGATGAGGCGCAAATGCTGCCGGTGTCCCTGTTAAAGCCATGTCTTGAAGTTCTCAGGGAGCTTTCATCTGCCTATCGAACATCAATAGTTCTATGTACAGCCACCCAACCAGCTTTATCAACAACGGATACTTTCAAAGACGGATTGGAAGATGTACACGAGATTGTCTCTGATCCAGAAAAACTCTATGTTGCGTTTAAAAGGATTCAAGCGAAAAAACTACCGGTGATTGCTGATGATGAACTAGCGGACAGATTAAATAAATACAAACAGGTCCTGTGTATCGTAAATACGAGAGGATATGCCAGGCGTATCTTTGAACTAATACGTGATAGAAAAGAAGAATGCTATCACCTTAGCGCTTTAATGTGTCCCGAACACAGGACAGCAACCCTGAACAAGATAAGAGCGGCGCTGCTTGATGATAGACCATGCCGGGTTATCAGTACCCAGCTAATTGAAGCCGGTGTGGATATTGATTTTCCCATAGTGTTTCGTTCAGCGGCGGGCCTAGATTCCATAGCCCAGGCAGCGGGTCGTTGCAACAGGGAAGGGAGGCTGCCTGAAGGTGGGCGGGTGTTTGTTTTTTCATCTGAAAAAGGTTTGCCGCCGGGTCATTTCCGCCAGACAGCCCAGACCGCCGAAAGTGTGATGCAGCACCATGATGATTTTTTGTCACTTGAAGCGGTTAGCGAATATTTCAGGACACTGTACTGGATGAAGGGGAATAAACTTGATGAATATCAGATACTGGATGATCTTGGTGAAGGCGCAAAAAACGGGGATTTCCCCTTCAGAGCCGTAGATAAAAAGTTCAAGATCATAAAAGACAGAGCTGAATCGATTATTATTCCCTGGAATAAGGACGCGGAAAAAATCATCAGTGGTTTGCGCTATTCTGAGTATCCAGCGCTGTTTGCCAGAAAGGCTCAGCGTTTCACCGTCCAGGTATATCCAAAGGTGCTGGACAGCCTGGAACGTGCAGGAAGTGTAGAGCGTCTGCATAACCAGTATTGCGTGTTGATCAATATGGATCTGTATCGCGATGATCTTGGACTTTGTCCCGAGGATCCGACCTTTCATGAGGTTGAGAGCCTAATAACGTAATCAATCAAAATAGCGAAAGCCATGAAACGAATTATCAGAGAAAGGGGGTGTCTGAATGTCCTATGGGATAAAATTGAAAGTCTGGGGTAATTACGCCTGTTTTACCCGACCGGAAATGAAGGTGGAACGGGTCAGCTATGATGTGATGACGCCGTCAGCTGCCCGCGGGATTCTGGAGGCTATTTACTGGAAACCGGCAATTGTCTGGGTGGTAGACCGCATCCATGTACTCAATCCAATCCGCTTTGACAACATCAGGCGAAATGAACTTGCTGGCAAGTTGCCGGTCGGCAAGATAAAAAAAGCAATGAATGATGGTGTCAGCCCTGTTGAAACCTTCATTGAAAAAGATCGCCAGCAGCGTGCGGCAATGGTGCTGCGCGATGTTGCTTATGTCATTGAAGCGCATTTTGAGTTTACCGGTTCTGAAGACAACAACGCAGCCAAACACAAAGAAATTTTTGACCGGCGCGCCCGCAAGGGGCAGTGCTTTCATCACCCCTATCTTGGTTGTCGTGAATTTTCCGCGCATTTCGAATTGATAGAGGATGATATCCCACAATCAGAACTTGCCGGGAAGCGGGATCTGGGCTGGATGCTGCATGATATGGATTTTGCAAACAACATGGAAGCAAAATTTTTCAGAGCGGAAATGCACAACGGGGTTATTGAAATTCCTCCGTTCAATGGAAGGGAGGTGAAATCATGATCCTTCAGGCATTGAACAGCTATTATGCAAGGTTGAAAGGCAATGCCGATGTGAATATCCCATTTTGGGGATTTAGTTCTCAAAAGATTCACTTTGCGTTGTTGCTTGATCGTGATGGGCGTCTGCTTCAGGTTATTGACTTGAGGGAAACACAGGGAACAAGATTGCTGCCAAAACAGATGATCGTTCCGCAAGCGGTGATTAAATCGGTAAATATTGCCGCAAATTTCCTGTGGGATAACACAGGGTATGTCCTTGGAGCCGACAATAAGGGAAAACCGGAACGATCTGCGGAAACCTTCAAGGCGTTTAAAAAACTTCATCATGATATCGGGGCAGGATTAGATGATGAAGGAATGATTGCTGTGCTGCGGTTTTTAGATTCATGGAATCCGGCGGATGCACCGCAATTGGAATATTGGAAGGATATGGTGACCGGGGCGAACCTCATCTTTCAATTGGATGGCGAACTTCGTTACGTCCATGATCGGCCAAAAATCAAGGATGCTTGGTTGAAACATTATTCCGAAAATATTTCAAAAGTTGCTGCAACATGTCTGGTTTGCGGCGAAAAAAAACCCATTGCCCGCTTGCATCCTAAAATTAAGGGCGTACGCGGCTCTCAGTCAACGGGCGCTGCCATTGTCTCCTTCAATCTTGACGCTTTCCTGTCTTACGGAAAAGAACAGAGCTTTAACGCCCCGGTCAGCGAAGACATCACCTTCAACTATGCGACAGCTCTTAACTACCTCCTTCGCACAGACAGTCGTCAAAAAGTCCAGATAGGAGACGCGGCAACAGTTTTCTGGACAGAACGCGAATCGCCAATTGAAGGTTTTATGGGAGTAATTCTGAACCCCCAGAACGACAGCGGCGATATTAAGGAGATTCGTGATTTTTTAGATGCGGTGCGGGCAGGTAAGATGCCTTCATATCTTGGCGATCCGGATATTGGATTCTACATTCTAGGACTTTCTCCCAATGCATCACGTCTTTCCATTCGTTTCTGGCATGCCAGCACGGTGGGGGATATCAGCGCCAAAATCGGCCAGCACTTCAGTGATCTGGCTATAATCAAAAACTACGACAAGGATCCGGATTTTCCGGGTATATGGCAGCTTTTAAGAGAAACCGCTGTGTTGCGAAAAGCCGAGAACATTTCTCCTGTTCTGTCCGGCCCAATCATGCGTTCAATTATGACAGGCGCGGCCTACCCTCAGAGTTTGATGACGGCAATCATAGGCCGCATACGCGCGGACCAGGAAATAAACTACTTGCGTGCGGCGATGATCAAGGCTTGTCTTGTCAGAAAATATCGTATTAATCGAATTTCAAAGGAGATCACAATGGCATTGGATAAAGAATCAACTAATGTTGCATACAGACTGGGGCGGCTTTTTGCCGTTCTTGAAAAAGCCCAGAAGGATGCAATCCCGGGAGCCAATACGACTATTAAGGACAGCTTTTATGGTTCGGCATCCGCAACGCCACGGACTGTTTTCCCACGGTTGCTCAGGCTCGCACAGCACCATATCCAGAAGGCGGAATACGGTCGTAATACAGATAAGATGATTGAGGAAATCATGCAGGATATTCAGGCCTTCCCCGCTCATATGAATTTAGATGACCAGGGCTTATTTGCGATCGGATATTACCATCAGCGAAAGAATTTTTATTTTAAATCAGACAAAAAGGAGGAAAACAATGAATAAAGCCATACAAAACCGTTACGAGTTTGTTTATCTTTTTGATGTCGAAAACGGCAATCCCAACGGGGACCCGGATGCCGGAAATATGCCCAGAATTGACCCGGAAACAAGTTATGGTCTTGTTACCGATGTATGCCTGAAACGGAAAATCCGTAATTTTGTGGAGATTGTTAAGGGCAATCAACCCCCTTACGAGATCTATATCAGAGAAAAAGCAATCCTTAACCAGACCCATGAAAGGGCACATCTGGCCGTTGGAGTAACGAGCCGAGATGAGAGTAAAAAACGCAAAGGTTCAGCGGCAGATGTAGAAAAAGCCAGAGCCTGGATGTGTTCCAACTTTTTTGATGTGCGCGCTTTCGGTGCTGTTATGTCTACAGGGGTTAATTGCGGGCAGGTCAGGGGACCTGTTCAATTAAACTTTGCCCGCAGCATAGAATCCATTGTCCCGCTGGAAATCAGCATTACCCGTATGGCGGTGACAACGGAAAAAGAGGCCGAACAGCAAAGCGGCGATAATCGGACAATGGGGCGCAAGCACATCGTGCCTTATGCCCTGTATCGCGTGGAAGGTTATATCTCCGCGCATTTAGCCGCGCAAACAGGATTTTCCGAGGACGACCTGGGTTTGTTGTGGGATGCATTTATCAATATGTTCGACCATGACCATTCTGCAGCGCGTGGAAAGATGAATGCGCGCAAACTGATCGTGTTCAAACACGACTCGATGCTGGGAAATGCGCCTGCTCACCGGTTGTTTGACCTTGTAACAGTGCCACGCGCAACTGATGAATCGATTCCAGCTCGCGCATTTTCCGATTACAATGTTACTATAGATCAGGATAACGTGCCACGAGGCGTATCTCTTGAGGAAAAGATATAAAAGAAAAGAAGGCGTGACATTGCTGACATGATCACTTTAAAGCAGCGGGTCGCGGGACTTGATGCAATACCCGTAATGACATCATGGTACCTGACCGACATCAATGAGACCAAAGGCAGGCAGGAGTTTTAGAAAAAGCAGTCGGTACAAAGGGTTATTGAATGTCTTGGCCGCGGCAGAAGTGCAAAATGGAATAAAACCGATAACTAGGTAATAACAATTAATATGGGTAACAAATTGGGTAACTAATAAAGCTATGTACACCGAAGACGACCTCGTCCCGCTCTCTGGTCTCCAGCACCTGCTTTTTTGTGAGCGCCAGTGTGCGTTGATCCATATTGAACAGGTGTGGGCCGAAAACCTGTTTACTGCGGAAGGAAGGATCTTGCATGAACGGGTTCATGAGGCAACCACGGAATCCAGGGGTAACCTTCGCGTTGAATACGCCATGCCATTGCGATCGCTCAGGCTGGGACTGATTGCCAAAGCGGATGTTGTAGAATTTCATCGATATGCGGATCATCCTGTTGAGGTGTGGCGACCGTTTCCGGTGGAATACAAACGCGGGAAGCCAAAGAAAGACAACTGCGATAAGGTGCAACTTTGCGCCCAGGCCCTGTGTCTTGAAGAAATGCTGGATGTTGAGATACCCGCAGGCGCCCTTTTTTACGGAAAAACGCGACGTCGGCAGGATGTGGTGTTTGACAGTGTTTTAAGGCGGCAAACAGAGGATGCTGCAAAACGGTTTCACGAGCTTGTTGAATCAACGGTTACGCCAAAACCTGTTTATTCGAAAAAATGCGACAACTGCTCCATTAATAATTTGTGCATGCCGAAAATGGTTGAGCAGGCCCGGTCAATAGATAACTATCTTAGGGATGCGGTAGACAAATAATGAAAAGACATCTGAACACCCTTTTTGTGACAACCCAGGGTGCCTACCTGGCAAAAGAAGGCGAAACCGTCGTGGTCAGAATTGAAAGAGAGGTTCGGCTGCGTTTGCCGATCCATACAATCGGGGGAATCGTCTGCTTCGGCAACATAACCTGCAGCCCGTTTTTAATGGGATTTTGTGCTGAACGCAACGTGGCCATAAGCTTTCTTACGGAGTATGGGCGGTTCCTTGCAAGGGTCCAAGGGCCTGTGTCGGGCAATGTTTTGTTGCGGCGGGAGCAATACCGCCGTGCTGATGACATGGATGTCTCTGCTAAGATATCAAGGTCCGTGCTGACAGGTAAACTCGCAAACTGCCGGGCAGTGCTTCAGCGTGCATTGCGAGACCATTCTTCAAAGCTGAATGCAGGCGAGGTAAGTCAAGCATCAAAAAAAATACACCATTCCTTAGAACATCTGCAATCCGATCTGCCTTTGAATGTCTTGCGCGGTATTGAGGGAGAAGCGGCTCACACCTATTTCAGTGTCTTTGATCATTTGATTGTCGCGCAAAAAGAGGCTTTTATTTTCAGGGCTCGCAATCGCAGGCCGCCGCTGGACCGTGTCAATTGTTTACTGTCGTTTCTTTATACACTTGTTTTGCATGACGTCCGCTCAGCCCTTGAATCCGTCGGCCTTGATTCAGCAGTCGGATTTTTGCACCGGGACCGTCCCGGACGACCCGGTTTGGCCCTTGATATGATGGAGGAATTCCGGCCCTTTTTGGCGGACCGTTTAACGCTTTCGCTGATAAATTTGAACCAGGTTCAAAAGAAAGGATTTACTGAAATGGCATCCGGGGCCGTTTTAATGGATGACGAAACAAGAAAAACGGTTTTAGTCGCTTATCAAAAACGAAAGCAGGATGAAATATTCCACCCGTATATTGAAGAAAAAGTCACAATCGGATTATTGTTCCACCTGCAGGCCTTATTGTTGGCACGTTGCCTGCGGGGCGATCTGGACGGTTACCCAGCTTTTATCTGGAAGTAGGATAAAAAATGTTAGTGGTCATATGTTACGATGTGTCTACAGCCAAACCCGAGGGACAGCGACGTCTGCGAAGGGTTGCCAAGGCTTGCAAAAATTATGGGCAACGGGTTCAGTTTTCTGTTTTTGAGTGTGAAATCAACCCAGCCCAATGGACAGATTTGCGTCAACGATTGATAGATATAATCGAACCTGAGATGGACAGCCTGCGGTTTTACTTTCTGGGTTCAAAATGGAGGCGCCGAATAGAGGAGATCGGGGCCAAAAAGTCATACGATCCGGGTGGGCCGCTGATTGTCTGAAGTCAAAGTGCGAACTTGAAGCTCACAAACGCGTGAAATATCGAATCATCTTACATGGGCTTGAATTGTAAAGCATTTTTTGTCCATTACGTTCGCGTTCCAAAAATTAATAAATAAGTCAGCAAGTTACGGGAACGTTCTTTGACAATTGAATATATCACAAGATGATAAAAGTGGGGTTCGCAGAAATAGACAAATATTACTTTTTATTACAATATGTTAGAAGCGAACAGTCGCCCTCCATGCGGGGGCGTGGATTGAAAC
>CAZGNV010000019.1:66872-70850 GCA_964527835.1 uncultured Desulfosarcinaceae bacterium
GTCGCCCTCCATGCGGGGGCGTGGATTGAAACGATACGGACGGGAGCGGCATAATCGAAATCGACGGTCGCCCTCCATGCGGGGGCGTGGATTGAAACCCAATTCCAAAGCCGCGCTGATCAATGAATTGTGGGTCGCCCTCCATGCGGGGGCGTGGATTGAAACATGCTGCGCGCCCCGCACGACGTGGTGATCATCCGTCGCCCTCCATGCGGGGGCGTGGATTGAAACACGGCATCGGCGCGCAATACGTCTACCCGACGTTGTCGCCCTCCATGCGGGGGCGTGGATTGAAACACGGTATCCGCGGTTTACAGCAGTCCGATCTTGAGTCGCCCTCCATGCGGGGGCGTGGATTGAAACTCATACGACTGGTATCTATAATGGTAATGCGGCGGTCGCCCTCCATGCGGGGGCGTGGATTGAAACCGGCGAGCTGGGCCACTTCATCCTGTCGTTTCGTCGCCCTCCATGCGGGGGCGTGGATTGAAACACGAAGCCGCATTTATGCACTGGAACCACAACGTCGCCCTCCATGCGGGGGCGTGGATTGAAACGGGCCTATCAGCCGTTGACTGCACATAGTAATAGTCGCCCTCCATGCGGGGGCGTGGATTGAAACACGAGAGGCTGTGGACCATGCCGAACACGTGCAAGTCGCCCTCCATGCGGGGGCGTGGATTGAAACAATAACAGTGTTTACTGGGACACTGACGATTCTGCTGTCGCCCTCCATGCGGGGGCGTGGATTGAAACAACACCAGAAATTGTAACATCTTCAACTAGATCATGTCGCCCTCCATGCGGGGGCGTGGATTGAAACAAAATAAGCCGGTGCCCCAAACCACCGGACGGCTGTCGCCCTCCATGCGGGGGCGTGGATTGAAACGGTGATATTTGTGCAGTCATTGTTTTCGTCTGCGTCGCCCTCCATGCGGGGGCGTGGATTGAAACTTTCGTCTGCCGCGTTCCCGAAAAACTGGTCAGGTCGCCCTCCATGCGGGGGCGTGGATTGAAACTCGGTCCAGTTGCCATGGCTCGCCAGGGTATCGCGTCGCCCTCCATGCGGGGGCGTGGATTGAAACTGCCAGCCAATCTGGGGGCTGGTGCTCGAAGAGTCGCCCTCCATGCGGGGGCGTGGATTGAAACACTGAAAACAATGCCATCCGCCGCCAGCGCCTCTGTCGCCCTCCATGCGGGGGCGTGGATTGAAACAACGGGTGCGGCAATATATTTTTTACGGCAACCAGTCGCCCTCCATGCGGGGGCGTGGATTGAAACAAAGAAGAGCCGGCATCATGTGGGGCAGGCTGTTGTCGCCCTCCATGCGGGGGCGTGGATTGAAACAAAATGACAATGTTCCACCACTAGCGGCATGCCATCGTCGCCCTCCATGCGGGGGCGTGGATTGAAACCGCAGTTCGGCCACGCTTTGGTCCGGCAAGTCCGTCGCCCTCCATGCGGGGGCGTGGATTGAAACAATAAAGATCTCGACAGTTGGACAATCGAAAAAAGTCGCCCTCCATGCGGGGGCGTGGATTGAAACTGGCATACTTCGATTAGATAAGGAAACTGGTCTGCGTCGCCCTCCATGCGGGGGCGTGGATTGAAACCCCGGTGGCTGTACTGGTCCCTGTATTTCGCAAGTCGCCCTCCATGCGGGGGCGTGGATTGAAACAGTGTAATTCCTACAATATTTGCTGGTTGATATTCGTCGCCCTCCATGCGGGGGCGTGGATTGAAACTTTTATATTGCATTCTATCAAAAGGTGATGTTTTGTCGCCCTCCATGCGGGGGCGTGGATTGAAACAGGGCGTTTTCCGCCAGGTCGGCAAACGGCTGGGTCGCCCTCCATGCGGGGGCGTGGATTGAAACTATCTTGGGGGTTAATCGCGCCCCGGATGTAACCGTCGCCCTCCATGCGGGGGCGTGGATTGAAACGCGGGTTCGTGCTGGCCTATGAATACAGCGCGGTGTCGCCCTCCATGCGGGGGCGTGGATTGAAACACCTTCGCCGTGGAGCACATCCAGGGGCATTTGTCGCCCTCCATGCGGGGGCGTGGATTGAAACTCGGCGAGTCTCAGCTAGATTTGCAACCATTGCATGTCGCCCTCCATGCGGGGGCGTGGATTGAAACAAGTAAAGCGGGGCCGAAATGCAGATCACGGCTTGTCGCCCTCCATGCGGGGGCGTGGATTGAAACGCAATAATTGCATCCGGATCATCGATGCGGCGTTGTCGCCCTCCATGCGGGGGCGTGGATTGAAACTTGATGTGGTGCTGCATGGAACCACGCAGGTTTGTCGCCCTCCATGCGGGGGCGTGGATTGAAACATGTGATCGAGATCAAATATCTCGATGGAACATGGTCGCCCTCCATGCGGGGGCGTGGATTGAAACCAGATTGTGGGTCATACTCAGGCGGCGGGACAACGTCGCCCTCCATGCGGGGGCGTGGATTGAAACACGGTTTCCGGGGCGGACTATACGGTCAAGGAGTGTCGCCCTCCATGCGGGGGCGTGGATTGAAACAGGATAGCCGGCCACGCCGACCGAGTTCGCCTGGTCGCCCTCCATGCGGGGGCGTGGATTGAAACGCCTTCTGCTCGGCCTTTTCGCGCGCCGCCTTTTGTCGCCCTCCATGCGGGGGCGTGGATTGAAACGCGCGCGGGGTGCTGGGCACGGTGGACGACGCGCGTCGCCCTCCATGCGGGGGCGTGGATTGAAACTCGCGGCGGGGCGCTGGACGCGCGGGGCAACGGGCGTCGCCCTCCATGCGGGGGCGTGGATTGAAACATTGGTTGACCAGCGCATCCAGCCGATCCGCCAGTCGCCCTCCATGCGGGGGCGTGGATTGAAACGGATCGTCGCAGGCCGGCGTGGTCGCCGAAAAAATGTCGCCCTCCATGCGGGGGCGTGGATTGAAACCGGTATTTGCGCGGGCGGTGACGGTGCTGCTGGTCGCCCTCCATGCGGGGGCGTGGATTGAAACCTCGATCCCGGTGAAGCGCTGCGCGAGTTGAAGTCGCCCTCCATGCGGGGGCGTGGATTGAAACTATCAATGCTCGTTCTTGATTTGCCAATATATGTCGCCCTCCATGCGGGGGCGTGGATTGAAACATTTTCTTTCCTCCTATGTTGTAAATTTGATGCTCGTCGCCCTCCATGCGGGGGCGTGGATTGAAACATCGCAATGAAACGCTGGTGAACCTGTCATGCAGTCGCCCTCCATGCGGGGGCGTGGATTGAAACTTCAAGCAGGGGCCAGATCTGCCGGTCCTGCGGGTCGCCCTCCATGCGGGGGCGTGGATTGAAACCAGATTGTGGGTCATACTCAGGCGGCGGGACAACGTCGCCCTCCATGCGGGGGCGTGGATTGAAACGCGGGCTACGCGCTCAACCAGCACCACTACGCCGGTCGCCCTCCATGCGGGGGCGTGGATTGAAACCGATTATGTTTTTGTTGACTGCAACTATTTCTTTGTCGCCCTCCATGCGGGGGCGTGGATTGAAACCGCGCTCGGCGACGCTGGACGGCGGGTCAACGATCGTCGCCCTCCATGCGGGGGCGTGGATTGAAACAGCGCCCCGGTGTCGATGAGCACCTTGGCGGATCGTCGCCCTCCATGCGGGGGCGTGGATTGAAACATCGGCCCGCTCACGCGCCGCTTCGGTTGACTCCGTCGCCCTCCATGCGGGGGCGTGGATTGAAACTCGGACCACCAACGCGACCAGTTCCATGCCTCGGTCGCCCTCCATGCGGGGGCGTGGATTGAAACTGAGCTCGAGTAATCATAAGATGATGGCCTGCGAGTCGCCCTCCATGCGGGGGCGTGGATTGAAACAACCGATGCCGACTTATCTGCCACGGTCATTTTTGTCGCCCTCCATGCGGGGGCGTGGATTGAAACTGCGCTCAATCATCTATCATTATCCCGTATCAAGTCGCCCTCCATGCGGGGGCGTGGATTGAAAC
>CAZGNV010000020.1:0-70450 GCA_964527835.1 uncultured Desulfosarcinaceae bacterium
ATCGCGGTAAATAACTTTTGCTAAATTAGCCTTTTTTTGCGGGATAGGCCCGTTGGCGTTAAGAATTTGAAGCTGTTTGAGGAGCTTGCGACGAGTTCTTCAAATTTAGCCAACCGATCCGATGGCGCCCCAAATGGACACCGGGAGCGAGGCCAAAATGCATGTTGCGCTGGGCAACTGCAATTTTCATAGCGATGTCCGCAGGATGACGATGGCTGTCATGGGTCCAAAAGCAGGGATAAAAGGTCCGGTTCGGCGAAGCGGGCAGCGGGCAGAAACGGGTGTGCCAGTTGGTCCCAGCGCCGGTTTTACCCTTATCGAATTGATTGTGGTCATTGCCCTGATGGGCATCATGCTTTTTTTTTCATTGCCCCGGTTGCAGGGAAATCCGTTTGAAAACGAGGCCAACCTGAGCACCCGCTGGCTGGTCGGCAAGATTACCATGTTAAGAGAAAACGCCGTGCGCAACGGCCGACGATACAGCCTGCACCTGGATCTGGATACCGGCCGAATCTGGGAAACCAGTGCCGCCATGACCCCGGAAGACATTGAACGGGCAGCCTTGAACGACAGTTATGCCTTACCGGACGGTGTGCGCCTGGTGGATGTTGAGTTTGCCCGCAAAGGAAAGCAAAACTCAGGTCTTGCGGAGATCATCTTCTACCGGACCGGGTACGCTGACAAGGCCCTGATCCACCTGCAGGAGGATGAAACCTATCGGAGTATACTGATCGAGCCATTTCTCAGTGATGTTGCCATTTTTGAAAAATATGCCGACTTTGAAGATTGATGCGGACGCTGCCCGGCAGCCCCGCACTGGTCGGCAGCCAGCGTGCGGATTCACCCTGCTGGAGGTCATGGTGGCCATGGCCATCATGGCCATTGTGCTGGTCAGCGTCTACCGAATGCATGCGCAGACCTTGGCCATGAATACGGCGACGAGGTTTTACACCCAGGCCCCACTGCTGGCGGCGGGCAAACTGGCTGAACTGGAGGCTTCCCCAACCCAAATCCTCGATGGGCAGGCGGGCGATTTTGGAGACGCGTTTGCGGGGTACCGTTACCGCATTTCAAGCAACGACACCGGGGTCGAGATCCTCGGAGAATCGGGGCGGGATTTGAGGCGTGTCGATATCACAGTCTCCTATAACGATGATGAATACACCTACAACCTGAGAACGTATCTGTATGCAAGGCCCTGAACGATACCGAATGGATGCTTTGCCGATGCAGAATTGAGGGTTATGAATACCCCAGGCTTAATAGACTCGAAACCCTCAGCGGTCAGCCGGCATTCTGCCGCGGCTTTTACCCTGATGGAAATTTTGATTGCGATCGTTATTCTGGTCATCGTGATGACCACCATCATGGTATCGTTTAACAGTGTCTTTTCCACCACAGGGCAGCTGGACAACAGCATTCGGACCTATGATATGGCAAAAAACTGCCTGGAGCGTATGACGCTGGACCTCGAGGCTATCTACATCAACCAGCCGCCGCTTTACAAACCATCGGACACGGACTCACCCCCCGATCCATATCAGGTAGTGGGCAGCGAGACCGATGTTGGTGGCACAGGTTTTGCAGCTTTACGCTTTACCAGCCGTGCCCATGTGCCGTTTGAAAAAAGCGTGCGCCAGGGTATCGCCCAGATTGTGTATTATGTCAGCGCTCCAAACGACGCTCAGCCTGTGCTGAAACGTGCAGATCACCTGTATCCTTACCCGCCTTTCGAAGAAAAGGGTGCGGATCCGGTCCTGTGCAGAAATGTCAAATCCTTGGCATTCAAGTATTACGATGAACAGGGTGACGAGTTCGAACAGTGGGATTCTGAATCCCAGCAGTTTGGTTACGCAACCCCGACGACGATTACCATCATGCTTGAGATCGGCGACGGTGATACGTCTGAGAAATTTGAGACCACCGTCCGGCTTCCGGTCTGGCGGCGGCGAATCGAGCCATAACCAAGGGGTTTGTTGGCGGCGATCTTTGCGGGGTGGTACAATCGTCCGGACAGAATATGCGCAAGGTGCTGAAGATACTGCAGGGCAATCACGGCATTGCCCTGCTGATCACCCTGTCGATCACCACGATCCTGGTGGCTGCGGCATTGGAATACAACCGCCGGGTGCGTTTCGAGGTGATTTCCACGGCTGCCGTGCGTGACCGGGTGACGTTGTCGCAGATGGCAGTCTCAGGGATCCACGCGGCCATGGCCCTGCTGGTCAAAGACAAAATGGAATCCAGTTTCGATTCCCTGCAGGAGGACTGGGCTAATCCGGAAAAAATCGATGAAATCCTGCAGGAACTGGCCTTCGAGCAGGGTCGGCTGACAGTCAAGATCAGCGACGAGTTGAGCCGCATCCAGGTCAATGCCCTGGTGACGTTTCCGGACAGCCGGCAGTTCAATGCTTCCCAGGTGTTGTTGTGGGATCGCTTTTTGCGGTATATCGGCGACGAGGAAGCAATGCAGGATGATCAGGACCCGGTTGCCATCGTCAATTCGGTCAAGGACTGGCTTGACAGCCATGACGATGGTGCCACTACGGGCCTGAGCGGTGCGGAGTCCAGCTATTATGAGGATCTCGATCCGCCCTATGCCTGCCGCAACGGGCCGATTCGCGATCTCGGTGAGCTCTTGCTGATCAAGGGCATTACCCCGGAGCTGTTTTACGGACATGGGGATAAACCCGGCTTGGAGCAGTATATGACCGTCTACGGTATGGCCGACACGGGTGCTTCGGGCTTCACCTGGCCGGGCCGGATCAATATCAACACGGCAGAGCTGCCGGTGCTGGCGGCGCTGCTGCCGCCGGAAAACGCGGAGCTGGCGCAGGTCCTGTACGAGTATCGGCAACAGTTGGCAGAAGAAAAAGATTTGCAGAACCTGTCGAATCCGCAATGGTATAAAAATATTTCCGGTTTCAGCGGGTTGGCGGTTGATCCCAGCCTGATTACAACTGCCAGTGATGTGTTTCGCATCGTTGCCGAGACGGTGCTCAATGAGACCCGGCTGACGGCAACCGCTGTGGTGCAGCGGTTGCAGAATAAACAGACCGGAAAATGGATGTGCCGGGTTTTAAGCCTGCAGATCCAGTAATGACGGCCTCGTAAAAAGTCGTTTTCGAGCGACTTGTGAAGCGAGAAAATCGCCTTTTTACGGGTTCATCAGTAATTTTATCGGATAACGCGCTATGGGCAGAAAAGTGCTGGGCATTGATATTCGCAACACAGCCGTTGCCGCGGTCCTGGTGGAAACCGGATTGAAGGCAAACCGGATTGCGGCCCATGCCCATTGTCCGCTTTCCGGTGCCGACGATATGCAAAGCGGGATCCAGTCTGCGCTGCAGAGCCTGGCCGAGAAAATAGATCCAGCGGGTTGCGACTGTGTGGTGGCCATACCCGCCGATCATTTTTCCTATCGCAATTTGCGGATCCCCTTTAAGAATGCCAGGAAAATCCAGATGGTGCTGCCCTTTGAGTTGGAGCCCATCCTGCCCTATCCGGCGGATGAACTGGTCATTGACTTCATCCGGCTGGGCACCGCCGCCAAAGCTGACCACAGCGATATCTTTGCGGTGGTGCTCCCCCGACAGCGACTGGTTCCGGTTCTTGAATCCCTGTCCAGCATTGATGTGGACCCTCAAGTGGTCACTGTCGGCGGTTTGCCGGCTGCCCTGTGTCTGGCCACTGAAGCAGATCCGGGCGAGGATCGGCTGGCGCTCGAGCTTGGTGCACATGCGAGCGCCCTGTTTGTCATTGCCGGCGGGCGGGTGGAATTGATCCGCTCGTTTGCGGTCCCCGCCACCGGCCCGGAACGAATCAAAGTGCTGGGTGCCATGATTCGGCAAACCCTGGCGGCTTACGGGGAAAATAGGGATTCAGAGCACCACCCGCTGGATCTGGTGGTGATCGGCAAGGCTTCCAATGACAACGATGTCGAAGCGGCGTTGGGAAAAATCTTTGAATTTCCGGTTAAAGCCCTGGATCTTACCCGGCGGCTGGCCATCACCGATGAGATTCCGGACAGCGACAAGTGGAATCCGGCCCTGTTGGATGGAGCCCTCGCCCTCGCGGTGGCGGCCATCGAAGGCTATGACGGCCTGAATTTTCACCAGGGTCAATTTGCCGTCAGAAGGTTTGTGGCCAAACATAAGGCCAATTTGATCAAAACCGCAGTCTTGGCTGCGGCGGTCCTGGCCCTGCTGGTGGTCAACGTAGCAATTGAATCATACACCCTGAACCGTCAGTTGAGTCAGTTAAACCGGCAGATCACCGGCATTTTCAAGGCCACATTCCCCGGCGTCAAGCGCATTCAGGATGCCTACCAGCAGATGCAGATCAATGTGCGCAAGGCAAAAAACAATGCCGTGCTGCAGGCTGACACGGGCACCCACATTCGCAGCATCGACATTTTGAACCGTATCAGCCAGAGTCTCCCTGAGTCGGTCCCCATCGATGTCAGCCGACTGGTCATCTCCGCTGAAACGGTCCTGATTTCCGGCAACACCGATGACTTCAAGGCGGTTGATGAAATCAAAAGCCGGCTTGAAAAGATTGATTTTTTCAAAAAAGTCACTATCAGCTCGGCCAATATTGACCGTTCCGGCAAAAAGGTGCGTTTTCAACTCAAGGCGGAACTGTAATTCGGACTAAGGAGACCTGCGGCAACATGGACCGGTTTTTTAAATTTTTCAACCTGAAGAAAATGAACAAACGCGAACGCACCGCTGTCATTGGCGCTGCGGGTGTCATCATTGTGTTTATTGTGGGCCGTTTTGTGATCTACCCATTTTTCAGCCGCACTGAGCATCTGAAAAGGAGCCTGCAGGTCAAAACCGCCATGCTGGCGGAAATGCAGCAGCTTCAATCACAATATCTGGCTATCAACCAGAAGGCGAAATTGTCCCTGGCGCGTTTCCGGCAGCGGCCCAAAAACTTTACCTTGTTTTCGTTTCTTGATCGACTGGCCGGTGAGGCGGGTGTCAAGGATCGCATCAGCTACATGAAACCCTCGCGCAAAGTTGATAAAAACAGTCCCTATAAGATTTCACGGGTGGAAATGAAGCTGGAGGGCATCACCCTGGAGCAGTTGACAAGATACCTTTACGGGGTGGAGACCTCGGCGAACATGGTTGAAATCAAAAAGATCGCTATTTCCAAAAAGGACAAAAAACAGGGACTCATTAACGTCGTTTTGCAGGTTCAAACTGTTGAAATTTGATTTTATCATCAAGAAAAAAAAAGTCTTATACGCCGTTTACGCCCTGTCGATCACCCTGGTGTTTCTTTATGTGCTTTTTCCGTCCGCGGCGTTGAAAATCTACCTGACAGCGCGGTTGAACCGGATGCACCCGGATATTCGCTTTGCCATCGCCAAACTGAAACCGCTGCTGCCGCCGGGCGTCAAACTATACCAGGTCGATATCCTGTACCGGGATGCGGCGCTGCTGGAGCTGGAGACGGTGAATGTCATCCCTCGCCTGCTGTCTGTGTTCGGCCGTCGGACCAAAGTGAAATTCAGTGGAAGTGTTTATGGCGGCCGACTGGATGGGCAGGCGGAATTTAGCCGGGACAATCATCCGGGCGAGCAAGTCGTGGACGGTCAAATTGCAGACCTTCAACTGCGGCGCGTTGTGGCCCTGGAACATTTGGTGCCCCACAAAATTTCCGGATTGCTGGGCGGAGCATTTTCCTATCGTCATGACGGCCGCAACCGGTCGCTGACCGCGGACATGACAGTCGCCGACAGCCGGCTGGAATTGGCCGATGCCCTGTTTGATCAACGAGTTCTGGCGTTCAAGAAGATTGAGGTTGCGCTGGTGCTGGAAAACGGAACTTTGACAGTTAGAAAATGCCGCCTGAAAGGAAAACAGCTGGATGCGGAAATATCGGGCACCATTGGTCTGGGCGGTCAGCGCACCAGGAATTTTCTGAATCTTAAAGGCAGTGTGACTCCCCATCACGTTTTAATGGCCAAAATAGAAAACAGCCTGCCAGCCGGTTTATTAAAAGGGGTAACAACCGGGGGTCGGGCCATCGGGTTTAAAATCGGAGGCACCCTGGACGATCCCAGGCCGTCCTTGAATTGAACGGATGACAAACCGCTATTTTACCATCATCAACCTGCTGCTGGTCACCGCCGGCATCTACCTGTGTGTCAACGGGTTTTACCTGCTGATCAACGCACGTCTGAGTTCGGTGGCGGTTTCCACTGTCTCTTCAGCGCCGGCTGGGCCGGCGGTCAAACCGCCGCCACCGCCGCCTCTTGACGCCTACAAGGCCATTGTGGCGCGCAATATTTTCAACGCTGGCAGCAAGGCACCGGCTCCGGCAGCGCTGGCGGTGGATCTTGAAAAACTGAAGCAAACCGAGTTGAAATTAAAACTCTGGGGCACGGTCACCGGCCAGGGGCGGGATGCCTATGCGGTGATCGAGGATATCAAGGCCCGGCAGCAAAATCTGTACCGGGTCGGTGACAGCGTGCAGGATGCCGTTGTCAAACTCATCTTGAGAGGGAAAGTGGTTTTAACCGTCGACGGCCAGGACGAGATTTTGGCCATGGAGGAGATCAGCAGCCGGGCCAGCCGCCGGTCGGCAGGAAGAATGTCCCAGCCTCCGGGGCCGGTGATGGGCAGAAAGCTGCCGGTCTCCCGGTATCCCCGCAAAATCCGGCTGAAAGGCGAACAGATTCAAAAGGCCATGGAAAATCTCGGCCAGCTCATGCAGCAGGCGACCCTGCGTCCGCATATCGAAGGCGGCCAACCGGCCGGCATTTCCATTACCGGCATCAAACCCAATGCCCTTTTCAGAAAAATGCGGCTGCGCAACGGGGATATCATCACCGGGGTCAACGGTGAGCCGATCCAATCCGTTGAAGACGCCCTGCGGATTTTTGATCAACTGTCATCGGGCTCCAACATCCAGCTGCAGATCAAACGCCGGGGTCGCGAGCAGACCCTTGATTACAGCATTGAATAATCGGCAAGGATCGATTAAGATTATTAATATGCAACCCGAGCATAAATGGAACTGAAATGAAGAAACTTCCTCGGATCATTAAATATATGCTGGCCTCGGTGGTGGTGCTGTTGCTCCTGGCCCCGGCGGGCCACTGGCACATGCCGGCGGCCCAATCGGCCGGCGATGCAGCCGCCCCCCCCAATAGCCGCAAAGCCCGGACGCCCGAACAGTTCGTTTCCATTGATTTCAACAACGTGGATATCAATGTGTTCATCAAGTTCATCAGCGAACTGACCGGGAAAAATTTTGTGGTGGACCCGCGGGTGCGGGGCAAGGTGACCATTATATCTCCCTCGAAAATTTCGCTGGCCGAAGCCTATAAAGTCTTTGAATCGGTGCTGGAAGTCCATGGGTATACCACCGTCCAGGCCGGTGACGTGACCAAGATCATCCCGGCCCCGGATGCGCGTTCCAAAAGCATCGAAACCCGGCTCAAGGAGGAAGCGGGTGCTCCCGAGGACAAGGTGGTTACCCAGCTGATCCCCTTGCGCTATGCCAACCCCATCGAGATCAAACGCCTGTTCACCCCCATGATTTCCAAGAGCAGTGTGATCCTGGCCTATCCGCCCACCAATACCCTGATTGTTACCGATGTGTATTCCAACATCAAACGCCTGTTAAGAATCTTAAAGCGCATTGATGTCACCGGCATCGGACAGCAAATTACCGTAATTCCGCTGGAGTTTTCCGAGGCCACCAAAATGGTCAACCTGCTGGGCACCATCTTCAAGCCCAAACGCGGCAAGCCCAAGGCTGCCGTGGGACAACAGATTACCATGGTGGCCGATGAAAGAACCAACACCCTCGTGGTGCTGGCCAGTGAAATCGAAACGCTGCGGATCAAAAAAATGGTTGCCATGCTGGACCGCGAAACACCGCGGGGCAAAGGCAAAATCCACGTGTACTACTGCAAGAACGCCACCGCCGAAGAGCTGGCCAAGGTGCTGCAAAGCCTGCCGGGCCAGCAGGCCGGTTCGGCCAAAGGCAAAGCCGCCCCGGTGGTTGCCGGCATGGTTCAGATTTCCGCTGACAAGGCCACCAACAGTCTGATCATCATGGCGGACAAGCAGGATTACCAGGTTCTGCTGGAAGTCATCGAAAAACTCGACATTCCGCGGGCCATGGTTTACATTGAAGCGCTGATCATGGAAGTCGATATGAACAAAAGCCTGAATATCGGCATCGACTGGTCGGCTTTCGGCAAAATGACCCTTGGCGGCAAGGAAACGGTTTTCGGCGGCGGGTTCCAAAAGGGCTTTACCGAACCTGGAGATTTGCTGAAGGGGGGGTTGACGGTGGGGTTGCTCTCGGAGCCGGTGACCATTGCCGGGATGACGGTTTCCAATATTTCCGCCATCATCAATGCGGTGAAAACCAACGATGATTTTCGGATTCTTTCCACCCCCCAGATATTGACCACCGACAACGAAGAGGCCCGGATCACGGTGGGTGAAAACAGGCCCTACCAGACGCGATCCACCACCGAGGCGTCCGGCGGCACCTTTGAGTCGTTTGAATACCGGGATGTGGGCAAAATTTTAAAAATCACCCCCCATGTCACCGAAGGGCGTCTGGTGCGGATGGAGATCAATCTGGAGGTCACCAATATCGACAAGCGGGCAACCCTGACAACTGCCTCCACTCTGCCCGTCACCCAGAAGCGCACGGTGGACACCACCGTCATCGTCAAGGACAACCAAACCGTGGTGATCGGCGGGCTGATCGATACTTCCACCACCGAAAACGAAAACAAGGTTCCCGAACTGGGGGATATTCCCCTGCTCGGCTGGCTGTTTAAAAAAACGGAAAAACAAGACCAGAGGACCAACCTGTATGTTTTTCTGACTCCGCGGGTGATTCAGAACCCAGCCGAGGCTCAGAAGATATACGAACACAAGAAAAAACAGATCGACACGATTCGCAGCGGGCAGCTTAACCTGTACCCCGGCAGGTCCGAAAAAGAACAACCGCCGAAGCCGGGCGCTGAAAAACAGCCGACCACGAAGGCAAATTCCAGCGCGCCGGTCGTAGAACCCCGGTAAACAGCCCGGAGTTTTTACCGCCAATCGCTAAGCCCGTATCAATTGGTCTTATTTTGCAGGAAAATGACGGCTTTGAAATCTTTTGCCCACATACTCGTTGACGATTTCGGTGTGAGTGAGGACCACCTGGACGAAGCCCGGCGCATCCGGGCCGAAAAAGGCGGCAGCGTCGGGGATATCCTGGTGCAGCAGAAAAATATCGCCGAAAACCGACTGCTGCAAGCCCGCAGCATCCAGTATGGCATGGACTACTGGCCCACCCTGCCGCTGGACAACATCGAATCCGAGGTCACCGAAAAAGTTCCGATCCATTTTTTAAAAAAATATGTCATGGTGCCCCTGTATTACCGCAAGCCCGTGCGGGCAGCTGATTGCGGCCTGACTCCTCCTGGTGGTGACGGCTCCGATGAACTGGCGGCCCCCGCCGGCCATGTCATTGCCATTAACGACCCGGTGAATTTCCAGGCCCTGGACGATCTGGCACGCATTATGGAAATGACCGACTTCAAGACCGTGCTTGCCAGCCGTGAGGCGATTCTGGCGGCCATCAACCTGCAATATGATCTGAACCGGGACTCGGCGGAACAGCTTGTTCAGGACATGGAGGAAGACGGCAGCGACATCCTCAGCGAAATCGAAGAAACCGCTGATTTGCTGGACGACACCAGCGAAGCGCCCATCATCAAGCTGGTCAACCACATTATTTCCCAGTCCATCAAGGCCCGGGCCAGCGATATCCATATCGAGCCCTACCAGCAAAGCTTCACCGTCCGCTACCGGGTGGACGGGATCCTGTACGACCTGCTCAGCCCGCCCAAGTGGATCCAGCCGGCCCTGATATCCAGGATCAAGGTCATGGCCAAAATGAACATCGCTGAAAAGCGCCTGCCCCAGGACGGGCGTTTTGAAGTGCGCATCGGGGATCAGAATATCGATCTGCGGGTGTCCACCATTCCGACGGCCTTCGGCGAGCGGGTGGTGCTGCGGCTGCTGAACAAGTCCGGATCGCTGTTGGAGCTGCAGGATATCGGCCTGAGCCCGGGGCGGTTGAAGCTGATCAAAAAACTGGTGGCCACCCCCCACGGGATCATCCTGGTGACCGGCCCCACCGGCAGCGGCAAAACCACGACCCTGTATGCCATTTTACAGTCCATCAACAAACCGGACATCAACATTATCACCATCGAGGATCCCGTTGAATACCAGATCAAGGGGATCAGCCAGATCCAGGTCAATCCCAAGATCGACCTGACCTTTGCCCGGGGGCTGCGTTCCATCGTGCGCCAGGATCCGGATGTGATCCTGGTCGGTGAAATCCGTGACCAGGAAACGGCCGAAATTGCCGTGCAGTCGGCCCTGACCGGGCACCTGGTGTTTTCCACCCTGCACACCAACGACTCGGCCAGTGCCATTACGCGTCTGGTGGATATGGGGGTCGAGCCCTTTCTGATTTCCTCCTCGGTGCTGGCGGTGATGGCTCAGCGGCTGGTGCGCGTTTTGTGCGACGACTGCAAAAAGCCTTACAAACCCAGTGCGATTTATCTCGAAAGCATCGGGGTGGCGCCAGGATACTTTGGCCGGCGATCCATTTATAAAGCCGTGGGTTGCAGCAATTGTATCCAGACCGGCTACCGGGGGCGCATCGGGATTTTTGAAATCATGGTGCTCAGCGACAGCTTAAAGAGCCTGATTCTCAAAACCTATGATTCCCAGCACATCAAGAATGAAGCCGCGCGCCAGAAAATGAGAAGCCTGCGCCAGGACGGGATCCAGAAAGTGCTCGAAGGGGTGACCACCCTGGAGGAAGTGCTGCGGGTGACCCAGAACTGATGAAGTCGCAAAAAGTGGAATTTTCAAAGGGTTGATGGCGCTCGAAAAAGACTTTTTACGGGACCATCAGAACCAGATGTTCACCGTTTTATTGGGCTTTGATGCGGCCCACGATCTTTACGACTACCGGATACCCTTCCAGGCGGACCGGCAGTTGCGACTCGGTTTGCGGATCGTGGTGCGACAGGCCGATGATAATTGCCGGCTTTCCATTTTCATCCTGGCCGATGCCCACCGATACCACCCCCGGCAATTGAAGCAGGCGTTGTTCATGGCGGGTTTTGACCGCGTTGATTGAATTGCCCATTGAGCCATCCTCACACATGGCCATGGCCGGCAGCACCAGCAAGATGACGAGCAGCCGTAAAATCACAGCGCAACACCCAGCTCGGAGAAGACGTTTTGAATGCGGTTGATAATGGTGGAGGTGTCGCTTCCGGCAAACAGCAACCCCACTAACTGGTTGCTTTCATCCAGGACGGCCGAACCGCTGTCACCCCCCTGGCTCATGGCCCCTGCCATCAATTGGTCCTTGAACTGGGCGATTTTTCCTTCTCCGTACTGCACATTGACCGTCACGTCCACCTGCTGAATTTCACCGCTTGTCAAACCGGTCGTCCGGCCGCTTTTTTTGATGGCCATGCCCAGAGTGCCCTCGGCCACACCCTGAATCGTGCCAATCTGCAAAATTACTTTTTTTACATCTTCCGGATTAAGCGGACGGGCAATGGCGGCGTCCACGAGGTTTTCCTTTTGCTGCCGGTCGATGGCCTGCAACCGCACGCTGCTGCCCAGAAGATCGGCGATGCGGTTTAGAAATCCGGCGATACCCGTTGCAATGGGGCATTCACTGGGAAGACCGCTGAATTGAAGGGGCACAAATTGTTCCAGGTCGGCGATATGCTCTTCAGGATAGCGGCCGCCGTCATGGGGCCCCGGCTGCAAAACAGGGTCGCCAATCTCTGCGGCATTGCTGTTGGCCAGCACGTGATTGTTGGACAGAATAACGAGTCGAGCGTTCTTTTTTACCAGGCATCCCAGTGTCCCAGCGGTGATGTCCCGATGACCGATGCTGACTCCGCCGGGCGCCGGTCGATGTTTTTCCGTAGGCGATTGCAAGGCCCGGATGACACCGGTTTCGATGACGTCTGTCAGCACCCCATCCAGGGTTGGGGGTACCAGGTCCTTGCTTGACAACTGGGAGGGGGCAACCTTTTTGGTCACCGAACACACGATACCCAGATTGGAAGTTTTCTGTCCCCCCGTAACCTTGTACCCGGCGCCAACCGCGATGACATTGGACTGCTCAAGCAGCTGTAAGCGATGGTTTGTCAGTGTTTTTTTGACGGTCATTAAGTCGGCTGCCATTCGGACCTCCTTGGGGCTATTTCAGATTGCGCACCGGCAGGGCCCGGTAGCCCCGGCTGTGCGCCTTGCGGGTCGTGTATGAATAGACGTTGTTGAAATTGAAAATGCGGGCCGTGGGCGCGATGGGATCGGTCTCCGAAGTCCATACCCAGCCGCAGCTCAACCGGATCTGCGGGATGGTCTTGACCCACTGGCCGCAGTCGGTCTCGTAGCCCGGATAATTTTTATCGGTCACGGCAATACTTTTCAGCTCGGCCAGGGTGGGCAGACGCCAGTTGTCATATACTCTGGGCAGGGTGTAGGGGAAGGTGTAGCGGGCCCACTTCTGGGCCTGAATCCAGTTGATGTCTCCGTTGTTGTCTGTCTTGGACCACATGAGGCCCAGTTGGTGATCCGTCACCGTGCCATCACCGTTGTCCGTGAAACGCTCGCCGGCGGCGACCGGCAGAACGCTGAACAAGATGATCACCGCGATGATGGCATACTTGCGTAAAGGATGTCCGGTCATTGGGTCCTCCTTCCCGGGAGAGTTCCCCGCATACATGCTCCTGTCGGCAGTTGCCAGCTGCATGCCAGTCAATGGATTTGCCGTTGTCGTATCGCGTTAGAATACCCCGGCGCTGGCTTTGCAGTCAGGAAATTCCGATTTGTTTTTTCAAGCGCCGGGCGGTTTTTGCATCCCGGTAAGACAGAATTGGAATCGGCGAGCGTCGAAACACTTTTTCGGCCACCGAGCCCACCAGAAGATGTTCCAGATCCGTACGGCCCTTGATGCCCATCACCATCAAATCGGCACTTTCATGAACGGCAATTTTGAGCAGCTCCTCAACGGGGTGCCCGACTTTGAAGATGGTGTGCACCTTTGCCGCCGGAAAGGAGATTTTTTCAAGCATGCGGTCCAGGGTTTTGCGCCGTTCTTTTTCTACCTCAGCAACATAATGCTCACCATTGACCTCATAGCCCATGGATGAAATCGAACCCACGGCTTTCACGTCCCTGATATTGATGATGCTGGCAACGATGAGCCTGGCCTCCAGCGGTTCGGCGATGCGCGCCGCGTAGGCCAGAATCTCCTCGGAGTACTTCGAAAAACCGATGGCAACCAGAATGTTCTTGATGGGTTCCATGGCGAATTTTCCTTTGTGCCTTCACCGGGTTTTTCCGGCAGCATGGGAAAAGCGGTGATAAAAGCAAAAAAAGTCGGCTTTAATATTTCATGCGGCCGACGGCGCGGCCGACGGCTTTGGAGTGCGCGGTCGCTGCATGACGTAAAGCAGTCCAAACAGGGCCAGCCCGATCAGGTAGGTCCAGTAGCGCTGATCATGGGGCAGGCCCACCCATTTGGCAATCAGATCCGGCCGCATCAGGTTCAGCGTGACAAACAGGAACAGCGGGATTTCATAAAACCTGTTGCGGGCCACAAACCATCCCTGGGTGGCCGAAGCAAAGGCGAAGTTGCCCAGGCAGGCCATCAAAAAGATCAGCAGGCCCTGAAACCAGCTGTTGATGTTGTGCAGGATCAGGTCGGAATTGAAAATAAACATGAACGGCAGAATCGCCGTGCGAATGTCATACATGAATCCCTGCAGTCCGGTGGGAATCGGCGGCGACTTGGCAATGGCGGCGGCCGCATAGGCCGCCAGGCCCACCGGTGGGGTGTCATCGGCCAGGATCCCGAAATAAAAGCAGAACAGGTGGGCGGCCATCAACGGGACGATGAAACCCATGTCCCCGCCGACGGTCACAATCACCGGCGCCGTCAAGGAGGCCATGACGATATAGGTGGCCGTGGTGGGAAGCCCCATGCCGATGATCAGGCTGGCAATGGCGGTGATGGTCAGCAGCAGGAAGATGTTGCCTCCGGCCAGCACATCGATGACTTCGGTGATCAGCCCGCCAAGTCCCATGGCGACCACGCCCACGATGATGCCGGCGGCCGCCGTGGCCAGGGCGACCGAGCACATGTTGCGCGCCCCGCTGGCCAGGGCCGAAAAAATTTCAACCACGCTCTGCTTGACCGCCGGAGCGATGGGCTGTTTGTTCAGATAGGCCTTGACTGGATTTTGCAACAGCATGATGATGGCCATCACCCAGATGGCGTTGAAGGCCGCCAGTTCCGCCGAATGCCGCACGATGATCAGCTCGTAAAGCAGCATTGTAATGGGAACCAGGTAGTGCAGGCCGCTGAGCAGGGTTTTGAAAAAGCGCGGCAGTTCACTGCGCGACAGGCCCTGCAGGCCGAGTTTGGAAGCCTCGATGTGGGTGATGTAAAAAAGAGCCGCGTAAGAGGCAAAGGCCGGAATGGCAGCGGCCTTGATGACCTCGATGTAGGGCACGTTGACATATTCGGCGATGATGAAAGCGGCGGCTCCCATGATCGGCGGTGCCAGCTGGCCGTCCGTGCTGGCGGCCACCTCCACGGCGGCGGCCTTGGTGGGGGGGTAGCCGACTTTTTTCATCAACGGAATGGTGAAGGTCCCGGTGGTGACGATATTGGCGATGCTCGAACCCGACACCAAGCCGGTCAGTCCGCTGCCCATCACCGCCGCCTTGGCCGGGCCGCCCTTGAACCCGCCCAGAATGCTCAGGGCCAGTTGGATGAAATAGTGACCGGCACCCGCCTTTTCCAGCATGGCCCCGAAGAGGACAAACAGAAAAACGATGGTGGCCGATACATCCAGGGGGATGCCGTAAATGCCTTCGGTGGACATGGTGATCTGGCCCATGAAGCGTCCCAGGGAGACCCCCTTGAAGGCCAGAATATCCGGCATGTAGGGACCGAAAAAAGCGTAGAAACAGAAAAAAAGGGCGATGACCGAAAGCGCCGGGCCGATCACGCGCCGGGAAGCTTCCAGCAGCATGAACAGCAAAACAAGTCCGATGACGATGTCCCGGGTGATGGGGGCGCCGTAACGCTCGCTGATGCCGATATAGTCAACGGCGATGTAAACTGCCGCAGAACAGGCAACCACGGCGATGATAAAATCATACCAGGGAATTCGATCCTTGACACTCAGAAATTTGAGCCCCAGGCGGGTTTCCTTGAACAGGGGATAGTTTAAATAGACCACCAGCAGCGCGAATCCCAGGTGAATGGCCCGGATAAAAACCGTGTCCAGAATCCACCAGCTGGCAATGGACAGCTGGAAAAAACTCCAGATGACCCCGATGGTGGGGATCACCCATTTGGTGGGTCCCCGCGGTCTTCTGGCAACGCCTTCCTCCTCTTCGGCCATCTTGCGGGCGATTTCGAGCCCATCATCTGCTTCATGCGTGGTATCGATCGTCGTCATTTGGCCACCTGCTTTTCTGTTTGGATTTTGACTACCCAATTGCAGCGGTAACGCGCCATCCTTGTGCCGACTTCCACATCAAGCGGTAACGGAAAGGCGGCGGCCTGCCGCCGCCTTTCCGGCCGCAAGGGTGGGCTACTTCAGTCCGACTTCTTTGTAATATTTCATCGCTCCCGGATGAATGGGAGCCGACAGGCCTTCGAGCATGTTCTGCTTGGTCAGGCCGGCATAGGCCGGATGAAGACCCTTAAAATATTCGAAGTTGTCAAAGACTTCCTTGACGATGGCGTAAACGACCTCGTCGGGCACCTTGATGGATGTCACGAAGGTGGCCTTGACACCAAAGGTGGGAACATCCTTGTCGTTGGCCGCGCCGGGATAGAATTTGGTCACCAGGGTGACGGCCTTGGCATAATAGGGATATTTTTTCAGCAGGCTTTCGATATTGGTGATGGGAACAAACTTGACCTTACGTTTGCCGGAGGTGGCTTCCTTGTAATAGCCGCTGGGATGGCCCACCGTGTAAAAAGCGGCATCCAGCCGGCCGTCCTGGATCAATCCGGGGGCCTCGGCAGCCTTCAGGCTTTCGGCATGAAAGTCTTTTTTGTAGTCCAGGCCGTTGGCTGTCAGGGCATCGATGGCATTTTTGCGGTAGCCGGAACCGATGTTGCCGATGTTGACCCGTTTGCCCTTGAGATCCTGCATGCTGTTGATGTTGGCATCCACCGCGGCAATCAAGTCGACGGTTTCCGGGTGGATGGAAAACACCGCCCGCAGATCCTTCTGGGGGCCCTTGTCTTTCCAGTTGGCAAGCCCGTTCCAGGCCTGGTACTGACGATCGGACTGGGCCACACCGAACTCAAGGTCACCGGACATGATGGCATTGATGTTGAACACGGATCCGCCGGTGGACTCCACCGTGGCCCGGATGCCGTATTCCTTGCGCTTCTTGTTGACCATCTTGGCAATCGCACCTCCCGTGGGGTAATACACCCCGGTAATGCCGCCGGTGCCGATGGTCACAAACTTGGTTTTTGCGGCCGCGGTTTTTTCAAAAGGTCCCGGGCCGGTGAGAAGGGCTATCCCGAAAATCAGCGCCATTGCAAAAACAAATCCTTTTTTCATTTAATCCTCCTTATGGTTGACACGGTTTGCGTTGATGTTGACAGAGCCTCACAACCAATGGTTTTGGCATCACCCCTTTCTGTTTAGTTTAGAAATTAACACAGTGTTATAGTATGAATTGGATTCATCCCCTTGCGATTCCTAACAAATCCGGTCGTGGAATGCAACCCATAACTGCAATTATGTGAAGGAAAGCCCAATTTTTTTCAGAAGGCCGATGGCCGGGAAAATCGCCGGTACCTGTGGCCCAGGTTTTCATAATGGGCGGCCTCGGCGTCCCGTCCCCGCCGCCGACAGCCGCCGGCATAAATCGTGCATTTTTCTTCCAGCACCCGCACCGCCGCACGCTGCTGGGAATCGGACAGATGCCCGCTGTCAATGATTTTCTGCAGGCAGTATATCCGGTAGCGATCCAGTCCGGCAGCCTTTGAAAGCTGATCGGCGTGTCCCCCCCGCTTGACAATCAACGGGGTGTCGATCAGGTGGACGGGATGGCGGCAGCTGATGCGCAGCCACAGGTCATAGTCTTCGCAGGCCGGCAGGCTTTCGTCGAACCCGCCGACGGTGTCCAGCAGGCTTTTTTTGATCATCACCGCCGAGGGGCTGACCAGGCACAGGGCCAGGGAGCGCTCGAAGATCATCCCGCAAGGCTTGCGATGCCGCCTGCCGGGGTTGACCCGCACCCCGTTGCGGATCCAGATCTCCTCGGTCTGGTTGATCAGCGCCTGCGGGTGGGCTTCGAAAAAGGCTACCTGCCGGGAAAGCTTGCCGGGCAGCCACAGGTCATCGGAATCCAGCAAGGCGACGAGCTGTCCGGCCGCGGCGGCAATCCCGCGGTTGCGCGCCGCGCTGACCCCGCAGTTGGGCTGGGAAATGACGGTGAGGTTGCGGCCATATCCTTGGAGCAGCTGCGCGGTGTTGTCGGTTGAGCCGTCATCGACCACGATCAGTTCGAAATTTTCGTAATCCTGGGCCAGCACCGAATCAATGGCTTCCTTGACGATCCAGCCCCGGTTGTAAGTCGGAATAATCACGCTCACCAGAGGCTTTTCACTATCTTTTTTCATTTCCTTTTCCCAATTCCGCCTTCCCCCTTCCCCCTTCCCCCTTCCGCATTCCAACTTCCCACTTCGGTTCATGCCATCCGCTCGATGGCCTTCAATTTTTGTTCCAGGCGTTTGGCGGACACCGGGACGGCGGTTTTCAGCTCCTGGGCAAAGATGGAAACCTTGTACTCCTCGATCAGCCAGAAATAGTCTTCCAGGGCCCGGCGTTTTTCAGCACAAGCCGATTGCGGCAGCTCGGCCAGCCAGGCATCCAGGCGGGTGCTGAAATGCCGGACGATTTCGGATTTGGCCCGGTCCTTTTCAAAATCCACCCGGGCCCGCTCGGCGCGAATTTCAAGGGCCCGGATATAGCGGACCAGGTGGGGCAGGCGATCCGGATCGTATAGGATCACAAAGGTATCCGGCACGAGCCGCGCCAGTTCATGGCTCAGTTGCTGAAAAAGATGGTGGATCGGCGAGTTGGCGCAGTGGGTTGTGCCGGGGGCGGAAAACCGGCGGCGCACATCGCCATAGGCGGTGACCACCGCCGCTGTCAGGTCGCGCAGCTTTTCGCCGGCGGGAATGATCTCCGGTGCCATGGCGGCGGCATGATCGTAAAAAGCCCTGGCCGAGCGGATGTTCCTGCCGAACAGGTCCCGGACCACCCGCTCCAGCATATGCTGCTGCAGCCGGCGGACCCCGCCGAAATAATCGGCCATGGCAGCCGCCGGCCCTTTAAGGACCAGACGGCGTTTCAAAAATTGCAGCTCTTTTGCGAAATGAATGCCGAACAGGGCGGCCACTCCCTGCCGGTGGGTTTCCAGGGCCAGCTGCCGCCGGGTGATCAGGCGCAGATTAACCAGTTTTGGCGAAGAAGGGTCTTTTTCCAGGGCCGGATAGGCGATCCACTCTGCGCCGGCGCCATTGGCAGCGCCGACAGACTCCGGCAGATCCCCGAAATCCCAGCGCACAATGCCGGTTTTTTCCCATTTGCGGCGCGCGGCTTCAAATTCGCGATTCCGGACATCGCTGTCGATGTCCCGGGACAGGATGGCGGGATCCCGCCCGGCGTGCAGCTGCCGGCCGTCCGGCGCCGTGATGCAGATGCGCATTTTGAGGTGTTCGGGCAAAGATTGCGGAGACCAGGCGGCAGCCGGAATATCCACCCCAAAGCGCCGGTGGAGAAAGTCCCCCAGAGCGGATGTCAGCGAACCGTCGCCCCTGGGCATTTCATCCATGATAATCCGGACCGTTTTTTTGATGGGCACCAGTTTTTTGCGGTGGATTTTGGGCAGTCCCTTGATCAGGGCCTCAATTTTGGCGGCCAGCAGGCCGGGCACCAACCAGTCGACGGCCTGGGGGGAAACCTGCGGGGTCAAAGCGGCAGGAATCTTGAGGGTAATGCCGTCATCCTCCGTGCCGGGTTCAAAGCGGTAGCTGCACTCAAGTCTGCGGCCGCCCAATTCGAGCTGTTTCGGATACTGCTGCAGTTCGGATTCGTCCGGGCGGTGCCGCAAAAGGTCATCTGCGCCCATGCGCAGAAAATGATCGCCCCCCTTTTGTTGCAGCAGCCGGCCCAGCGAGCGCAGGTCCGATATTGCCGGCAGGCGCCGGCGGTAAAATTCGACGATTTGCTGCTCAGCGACCAAAAGATCCCGGCGCCGGATCCGGTTTTCCTTGTCGCGGACATCTTCGATCAGGCGCCGGTTGTGCTCCATGAAGTCAAACGGCTTTTTGACATCGCCGTTGACCAGCGCGCTTTGAATGAAAATCTCCGCCGCCTCCCGGGGATTTATTTTTCCGTAGGACACTTTTCTGGCGGGGACGATAATCAGGCCGAACAGCGAAACCTGCAGAGAGGCCACCACCTCCCCGCGATTTTTTTCCCAGTGCGGGTCCAGGTAGGTTCGCCGGCACAGTTCACCGCCCAGATCTTCGAGCCAGCCCGGATCAATGGCGGCAACGGTGCGCGCAAAGGTGCGGGAAGTCTTGACGATTTCCGCGGCAACGATCCAGGATCCAGCCTTGTTGAAAAGTCCGGATCCGGGAAAAATCATCACCTCCCGGCCCTTGGCGGCACGATAGATGTTTTTTTCCTTCTGCTGGGCAATGTTCGCCAGAAATCCGCTCAAGATGGCCCGATGCACCGATTGGAAGTCGGAAGTCGAAATGCGGAATTTAGAAATTGTTGGATCCCAAATTCCGCCTTTCTGTTTTCCCCCTTTCCCTTTTCCCCTTCCGCCTTCCGCCTTCCGCCTTCCCACTTCCCTGATTCCCTGTTCTTCCAGGATGGCCGTTATCTGGTGGTGGATGTCCCGCCATTCCCGCATGCGCTTGAAAGACAGGTAGTGCTCCCGGCAGTAACGCTTCATCTGGTTGTTGCTTTTGACCCTGCCCAGGTGATGGTGGTATTGGCGCCAGATGTTGAGCAGGGTCACAAAGTCCGAACGGGGATCTGCGAAAGCGGCATGCATGCGGTCGGCCTCTGTGGTTTTTTCCCCGGGGCGCTCCCGGGGATCCTGGATACTCAAGGCGGCGGCGATCACCTTGATTTCCTCCAGACAGTCCTCTTGGTGCGCTTCGAGCAGCATGCGCGAAAGCCTGGGATCCAGGGGGATCCGGGCCATCAACCGCCCCCTGTCCGTCAACCTGACCTGCCTCTGAGATTTATTTAAAACTTCACCGGTTTCCAGTCCGCGGTTTTTTTGCTTTATTTCCGCATTCCGCATTCCGACTTCCGCATTCAACACGCCTGTCTTCGCGCCTTCCTCTTTTCCTTTTGTCTTTAACCTTTTACCTTTAGCCGTTGGCTTTTGCGTGATGGCTCCGAGTTCAAAAAGCAGGTCAAAACCGTCCTTAATGCTTCTGGCATCCGGCCGGTCAATAAAGGGAAAGCCCGCGATATCTCCGAGCTTCAGGTGAATCATGCGCAAAATGACTTCGGCCAGGTTGGCGCGCAGGATTTCCGGCGGGGTAAAGCGCGGGCGAGACTGATAGTCCTCTTCGGCAAAAAGCCGCAGGCAGACCCCGTTTTGGACCCGGCCGCAGCGGCCCTTGCGCTGGTCGCAGCTGCTTTGCGAAACCGGCACCACCGGCAGGGAGGTGGTGCGCGTGCGGGGGGAATAGCGGGCGATGCGTGCCAGCCCGGAGTCGATGACATACCTGATTTCCGGAATGGTAATGGAGGTCTCGGCCACGTTGGTGGCGACAATGATTTTTCTCTGGGGCAGGCGGGCAAACACCCGGGACTGCTCGGCAGACGACAGCCGGGCGAACAGGGGCATCACCCGGGCGCCGGCCGGTTTTTCAGCCTCGATGAGTTCACAGGTTTCCCGGATGTCCTGTTCGCTGGGCATGAACACCAGCATGTCCCCCCCACCGCGCTGGTGTAAAAGGCGCTTGACGGCCTGGGCGGCCAGCTCCACGTGGGTCAGGTCGCTGACCTGCGAAGCGTCGGTTGGCTCCGGCAGGTATTGAACCTCGACAGGATACATGCGGCCCGAGACTTCGATCACCGGTGCCCGGTCGAAAGCTTCCGAGAACTTTCGGGTGTCGATGGTGGCCGAGGTGATGATCAGTTTCAAATCATCTCTTTTGGCCAGCAGGGTCTTGAGGATTCCCAGGATAAAATCAATGTTCAGGCTGCGTTCGTGAGCCTCATCGACGATGATCGTGTCATAGGCGCTCAGCCACCGGTCGCGCTGGGTTTCGGCCAGCAGGATGCCGTCGGTCATGATTTTGATGTAGGAATCCCTGGCGGTGCGGTCTTTGAAGCGGATTTTATACCCGACCGCCGCGGTGTTTTCCGCTCCCAGTTCTTCGGCAATCCGGCGGGCTACAGTGGTGGCGGCGATTCTGCGCGGTTGGGTGCAGCCGATAATGCCATCCAGGCCCCTGCCGGCGGCCAGACAGTACTGGGGCAGCTGGGTGGTCTTGCCCGATCCGGTCTCGCCGGACACCACGATCACCCGGTGCCGCGCCAGGGCCTGAATGATTTCGTCTTTTTTGGCGAAAATCGGCAGGGCTTTGTTGAACTTCGGGACCGGCCTGCTTTCCCGCCGCCGGGCTTTTCGCCGGGCGGATGCCTGCAGACGCTTTTGCATCCTAGCGAGCCGATGGGCAAGCGTTTGATCCTGCCCCGCTTTGCAACCGGCGCGCTGGATGCGCCTGAGTTCACGCACAGCCGCCAGCCGGTCGGCCGCCATGGCGCAGGGCAGAAGAGAGTCTATTTCTTTTTCTAGCTTCCGGATGTTTTTCAATTTTATGATTTACAATCAAAATTGTAATTGAAAATATTTTCTCTATGGCATACTAATTATCGGTCTATAAGTTAAAAATCAAGTTTGGCCTTAAATACAACAAGGAGTTTGCCATGAAATTTGTTGTTATCGGAGCAGATGCCGCCGGCATGAGTGCCGCCAGCCGTGCCAAGCGCCACCGCCCGGAGCTGGAGGTCACGGTGGTGGAAAAAACCATGGACGTTTCTTACAGCGCCTGAGGCATTCCCTATAATCTGGCGGCGCCGGATAGGGACATCGAGGAACTTGTGGTTCGCCGGGCGGAGGTTTTTCGGCAAAAGCAGGGCATCAACCTGCTTACCGGCCATTGTGCGCGCGGGATTGATCCCGCGGGCCGGACCGTGTCCGGAACGACCCTGGAAGACAAGGAATTTGAGCTGCCTTACGACCGGCTGCTGATCGCCACCGGCAGCACTCCCATCATCCCCGATCTTCCCGGCTTTGACCTGCCGGGCATCGTGACCCTGAAAACCCTCGCCGACGGGCGGTACCTGAAAGCCATCCTGAAGAGCGGTCAGGTCAAAAAAGCGGTGTTGGTGGGCATGGGCTACATTAACCTTGAAATGTGTGAAACCCTGGTGAGCCTGGGCATTGATGTGGCCATGGTCAAGCCCGGCCCCGTATTTCTGCCCTGGCTGGAGCCCTCCATGGCCCAGAGTGTCCGGGAAGAAATTGAATCCCGGGGGGTGGGAATCTACGCCGGCCATGTCATTGAGCGCACCGAAAAGACCGCCGACGGACTGCAGGTGATCTGTGCGGACCTGAAGCTGGCCGCAGACCTGGTGATTGTCGGCATCGGCGTCCGTCCCAACAGCGCCATGGCCGATGAGGCCGGGCTGGCGCTCAGTGTGGGGCGCTCCATTGCCACGGACCGGCGGGCTTGCACATCGGATGCCAACATTTATGCCGCCGGGGACTGCGCCGATGCCTTTCACGTGGTGAGCGGGAAGAAAACCTGGATTCCGCTGGCACTGCGGGCCAACCGCGCCGGCTGGGCTGTTGCGGATAACGTCTGCGGCAAGAATGCCGAGCTGGAAGGTGTTGCCGGCACGGCCGTTTTCAAGGTTTTTGATTTTGAGGTTGCGCGCACCGGATTGACGGCGCCCGAAGCCGCCGCAGCCGGATTCGATCCCGTCGAGAATATGATCAAAGCACGCTCGAAAGCCCACGGGCATCCCGGAAGCAGTCCCATCCAGGTGAACCTGGTGGCAGACAAAAAATCCGGCCGCCTGCTGGGTGCCCAGATGACGGGCAAAGACGGTGTGGCCCACCGCATCAACGGCCCGGCCGTGGCGCTGCACGGCAGCATGACCGTGGAGCAGTATAGCCAGACCGATCTGGCTTATGCCCCGCCCTTCGGGCCGACCTGGGATCCAACGCTGACGGCGGCCAATCAGCTGCTTAAGAAACTCTAAGCCTGTCTTTTTGGGCCCGGGTCAGGCGCCTGCGGTCCCGGCCGGTCCTGCGGTCCAGGTCACAGCGGCGCTCCTTGCCGCTGCGCCGGTCGAATCTCACCGCAATGCCTTCGGGTGTCAGGCGCACCACCCAGCCGATGCGCTGTGTTGGGCCGTTGATTTTGCTGTCGGCAATGACCATCTGAATGGCCTGGCCCAATGCAAACCGGTGGTCGGTGGCGATAAAGGCGCCGCCGTTGCTGATGTCTTTAACCAGTCCTTCATAGGTACGCTGGTTGCAGGAGAACAGCAATTTCTGGTGGCACGATTGGCGCACATAGCGCCGGGGATCTTTTTCGCCCGCGGGATCTTTTGGCAGCCGGGCGGCTTTTTCGAAACGGGTAACATCCAGGTTTTTTAACGGGGAATGCTCGGGGCTGATGAATCTGGCGCCGAACCCATGGCGCAGGTAGGAGTTTTTCAACAGGCGGTGCCAGGTGATTTCAACGCCGTAAAAAAGGTGGACGTCACTGCCCGCTGAATCTGAATGGCTGATCACTTCTAGGCAGAGCTGTTCTCCCGGGTTCAGGATTTGATCCGACTCGAAATACAAACCGCCTTTGCTGAAGTTGTATATTTTGCCGCGATAAACCTTTTTTTGCGCTAAAATGTCATGGGCGATGAGCGCTTCATATTCGAAGCGCTTGTATTTCCGGCGCTCAGTATTGATGTGCACAGCTGCTCCCGGTGTTGACCGTTAATGGAAGACTCAGGACCCGGCCCTGCCAGAGTGGTGATCCAAAACATTTTTGGCCGCCGGGTTATCTGCTATTTTCCATGGTTGGAGCAGTTTTGTCAACAGGCTTGTTCGGATTGAATGTCATGGGGCTTTAAGGTTTGCAGGGCGGCGGAAGAAGTTGCCGCGCATCAATCAGTCACGATGATAGCGGCTTTATGCTTTTTTGTTTTTCCTTCCTCTGCGGTCCAGTCCCCCCCTGCGGTTTCTGCCGATGCGGCGGTCAAATTTGAGACCGATCCCCTTTGGACTCAGGCGCACCACCCAGGCCTGGAGCGGAAGATCCTCATGCAGTCCGTCTCCGGGAAGTACGAGCTGGATTAGCTGACCGGGAGAAAGCCTGTCTCTGGTTTCAATAAACGCCCCGCCACGGCTGATGTCGGTGATAAACCCCGTGTACTTCTGCTTGCCGGAGGAAAACCGTACTTTTTTGTGCAGGCTGCCCCGGGGATGCTCCCGGGGGTCCTTGGTCACCGGTGCTTGACCTGCAGGCGGAAGCCTGAATTGACGTCGGGCGCTGTCGAGGGACTTCGAAAAAATATTGTCAGGATCAACAAATTGCGCCCCATAGCCATAACTGTAAGATGAGTGGTTCAGGTCCTTGCGCCACTTGATTTCGACGCGCACATATTTGCGGATGTCAGCACCTGAAGCGGGAGGCTTTCGGGTGCCCAGGCAGATTTCCTCTCCCTGGTAGAGGATTTGATCCGATTCGAAATACAAGCCGCCTTTGCTGAGGTTGACAAGCTTGGCCGAATAGAAGACGCCCGGCAGCAAATTGTCGTGCCAGATGATGGCATTTGCTTTATAGCGGATCTTCTTTCTGCGATCACTGTTTGCGCCCACGGTTGACCTCATCGGTTCTTGCCGTTTTTTTCCTGAACGGCGAGCGGCAGCTCTTTTCTTCTCAGCCGGTCAAGTTCCTGCTTTACCAGATCAAGGACGTCGGTGATGGAAACCGAACGGGGCGGCACCGTTTCAGGGCCGGCGGCGGATTCGGATTTCAGTCTGTCGGTCCGCACCGCCCGCAGTTTATCAAGAACATTGGCTGACAGCAGTTCAAATCCAGCCGGGGCGTTGAGGAGGGCATCGAGCAGCAGTGGATTGTCGCCCCTGAAAAGAGATTCGCCGAAGCAGGAAAGTATCTGGGATTCTGTCATATGGTAAAGCCGGTCACGAATTTCTTTTTCGCGCAGGTATTGCAAAATGGCGTGTTCCTGTTTTGCAGGCGCTTTTTCCGATTTTAGCTTGAGCTCAGTCAACCGAGCCGGATCGACTTTGCGGGCCTTTAGAGCTTCAAACTTTCGGCCAGCCTGTTCGAGGGCCTTGCGGCGGGCCGCGCTTTTGGCTTTGTCATCCAGGTGGGTGTCTCTGTTGATTCTGTCAAACTCGTCGTCGATAAATTTCGCTATTTTTTCAATACCTTTCAACAATTGTTCCAGTACGGCCGCCTGCTCACCGCTTAGCTGCTGCCGGGCTTGTTCCAATTTGAGACGGATTTGTGCTATAACATCTTCGAGTATCATCCTGATTTCCTTTGCCCGCGATGGACTTGATGATGCAACCCGGATTCAAATCAACCTTAACGTTGCAACGTTGAGGTCAACCCTGTCCGGATATATTAATGTATCGGCAATAATCAAAAAAACTTAATAAATCCCTGCAACTAAGGAGGATGCCATGAAAAGCTACCGCAAGGAGCTGTGGTTCGAAGTGCCCACGCGCCGCGCATTTGTCAACATTACCGGCCAGGTGCAGGAGTGCCTGAATGAAAGCGGCATCCGTGAAGGCCTGGTGCTGGTCAATGCCATGCACATCACCGCCTCGGTCTTTATCAATGACGACGAATCCGGGCTGCACCACGACTATGACGTGTGGCTGGAAAAACTGGCCCCCCATGAGCCGGTATCCTCTTACCGGCACAACGTGGGCGAGGACAATGCCGATGCCCACATGAAGCGCCAGATCATGGGTCGCGAGGTGGTGGTGGCGGTCACCGAAGGCCGGCTGGATTTCGGGACCTGGGAGCGGATTTTTTACGGGGAGTTTGACGGCCGGCGGCGCAAGCGGGTGCTGGTCAAAATCATCGGAGAGTAAGGAGGATAAAATGCCAAAAGCGATTATCATCCATGCAACCGGAGGGCCCGGGGTGTTGCGCTGGGAGGATTATGATCCCGGACTGCCCGGGGCCGATGAAGTGCTGGTCAGACACGAAGCCGTCGGACTGAATTTTATCGACGTTTATCACCGCACCGGGCTGTACCCGCTGCCGGCTTTGCCGGCGGTCCCCGGAATGGAAGGCGCCGGGATTGTTGAAAAACTGGGGGAGAATGTAACCGAGGTGTCCGTGGGCGACCGGGTGGCCTACGCCGGAATCCCCCCCGGGGCCTATGCCCAGCTGCGGTGCATTCCGGCCCATCGCCTGGTGAAGCTGCCCGATGATATTTCCACCCGCCAGGCAGCGGCCATGATGCTGCAGGGCATGACGGCCCGCTATCTTCTGCGCGGCTGTTATGATGTCAAGCCTGGAGATGTAATATTAATCCATGCGGCTGCCGGCGGGGTCGGCTCGATTGTCTGCCAGTGGGCCAAACATCTCGGAGCGACGGTTATCGGAACGGTGGGGTCACCGCAAAAAGCCGAACAGGCCCGTGCCCTTGGCTGTGATTATCCTGTTTTATACAACCAGGAGGATTTCGCCGCCCGCGTGCGTGAGATTACCGGCAGCCAAGGGGTGAACGTGGTCTATGATTCCGTGGGGCAGGTAACCTTTATGAAATCGCTGGAATGCCTGCGCCCCATGGGCATGATGGTCTCCTTCGGTCAGGCGTCGGGTCCGGTTGCACCGCTGGATCTGTCGCTGCTGGCGGCCAAAGGATCGTTATTTTTAACCCGCCCCAGCCTGATGACCTATACCGCCAAACGCGAGGACCTGCTGGCCCATGCGGCGGATCTGTTTGCCGTGGTGCAAAGCGGGGCGGTGAAAATAGCGGTCAACCAGACCTATCCGCTGGCCGAAGCTGCGCAGGCGCACCGCGACCTGGAGGCGCGCAAAACCACCGGGGCGACGATTTTGGTTCCGGGAGAATCATAACATTTGACAACTTTGCGGTACGCGCCGCGCAACATGCATTTTGGCATCGCTTTCGGTGTCCATTTGGGGCGCCAGTGACGGTGAGTAAAATTGAAGGTGTGAATTGACCGGCGCATGATATTTTCTTCCAACCGGTATGAAACCATGCCGGTGCAGGGTGCCCCTTGTTTGGGACGAAGCGCTATCAGGTGCTAACTTGAATGGGTCCCGTGCCATTCATCCCAAACAAGGGACACCGCGAAAATAAGGAGTCGCTGAGAATCATACCGGTTTGCAGAAAACACCATCCACCGGCCAATTCACGTCGGTTTTTATCAGCCGGAAAGTTATCAAAGCTCCGGCAAACAAATCCAAACTGAGTGCAAGTGGGGCGCATATTGCACCCTGTGAAGCTCCGGCAATTGATGACAACCTCAACGTTGCATAAACAACATGGCAAATGCTATCTAATGATCCGATATTCTGACAACAATCATACTACAAGGCACCTGTTTGAGGATATCCCATCGGGTGAATTCAAGGATGGGATCTTTTTATGCCATGTTGTTTCCCCTCCGGGAACGTCGCAGGACTTCAGATCCTGTGTTGCCAGGGGTTCGCGGTATAAGAATACAGCTTCACCCCTGGCGCCTGGGCTCTGAAGCCCTCCGACTTTTGCAACATTAAGGATAACTTGTTGAATTCATATGCCATATATGCTGGGAGGGGTTTTGGGCGGTAAATTCCTACTGAATGGATATATATTTTTTATTGCAATTTTTACTCGATTCTAATAAATTGACACTTACAAAGGACATAGTCCGTGTTGGAATATAAGAAAATGACATTGGAGGATAGACTGAATGGAAAAAATCACCGTTAAACTTGGCGGCAAGAAAAAAAACACTTTCATGGAGCAGGTCAGGGAACTGCTGCCCGAAGGCGGCAATCTCAACCTTTGCCTGACCTGCGGCGCCTGCTCATCCGGATGTCCGGCAACGGGTATCGAAGACATGGATCCGCGCAAATTTTTGCGTATGGCGGCCCTGGGCCTGGACGAGGAACTGCTGAGCTCGGACTGGGCCTGGGCGTGCACCATGTGCACGCGCTGTGTTTATGTTTGCCCGATGAAAATCGACATCCCCCAGTTGGTCTTTAATGTGCGCAAGAGCCGGCCGCGGGAGGAACGCCCCAAGGGGATCGTGGGCTCCTGCGACATGGCGCTGCGAAACGACACCTGCAGCGCCATGGGAGCCACCGAGGAGGACTTCCAGTTTGTGGTGGAAGACGTCCTCGAGGAAGTCCAGCAGACCCAGCCCGGTTTTGAAAACCTGACGGCACCGGTCAACAAGCAGGGGGCTTATTACTTCTTGAACCAGAACTCCCGCGAGCCGGTGACCGAGCCGGATGAAATGGTGCCCCTGTGGAAAATTCTGCACCTGGCCGGCGCCGACTGGACATACGGCACCAAGGGCTGGGCGGCTGAAAATTACTGCATGTTCATGGCGGATCTCGAAAGCTGGGAGCACATCGTGCGGGTCAAGGCCAAGGCCGTCGATGACCTGGGGTGCAAGGTCTGGCTGAACACGGAATGAGGGCACGAACTGTTCGCGGTCCGGGTCGGACTGCAGAAATTCAATATCGACCATAATTTCGAGATCCAGAGCATCATCCAGCTTTATGCCCAGTGGATTCGGGAAGGCAAGCTGAAAGTCAACTCCGAATGGAACCGGGAGCGCAAAATCAAGTTTACCGTTCAGGACCCCTGCCAGCTGGTGCGCAAAAGTTTCGGCGATCCGGTGGCCGAGGACCTGCGTTACGTGGTCAAAGCGGTGGTGGGAGAAGAAAATTTCATCGATATGACCCCCAACCGGTCGAATAATTACTGCTGCGGCGGGGGCGGCGGGTTTTTGCAGTCGGGCATGCCGGAGGCCCGGCGGGCCTACGGCAAGTGCAAGGCTGACCAGATCAAGGCCACCGGCGCGCAGTATGCCATTACCCCCTGCCACAACTGTCACGCGCAGATTCACGACCTCAGCGAATACTACGAGGGCGGATGGCACTCGGTTCACTTGTGGACGCTGATCTGCCTGTCGCTGGGAATTCTCGGTGAAAACGAGCGCGTCTACCTGGGGCCGGATCTGGCCGAGGTGGATATCCTGTATTCAAAAGAGGAAGAATAGCGACCGGCAATCATCAGCCCGTGTTGACTGCATAAAAAAAACCCGATCCAGGATGGTCGGGTTTTTTTCGGGACAAATAGATCAGGCGGCCTTCGAGAGCTTGACCGCGCAGACCTTGTATTCGGGGATTCCGGATATGGGGTCCAGGGCGGCATTGGTCAGCCGGTTGGCGGCTGCCTGGGCGTAGTGAAAGGGGATGAATACCGTGCCGGCGACGGCCTTGCGGGAGACCTTGATCCGGGCGCGGATGCTTCCCCGGCGCGAAGCAATGTCCACAAAAGCCCCCTCCTGAACTTCGTATTTGCTTGCATCCTGGGGGGAGATTTCAACGAAGCATTCCGGCGCGATTTCATTCAAACCCTCGGTGCGCATGGTCATGGTGCGGGTGTGGTACTGGAACAGCAACCGCCCGGTGGTCAGGTACATGGGATACTCGTCGTCGGCATGTTCCGCCGGCGGGATGTATTCGATCCCGTTGAACACTCCTTTGCCGCTGGTAAACTGCTCGCGGTGCAAAACAGGGGTGCCCGGATGCTCCGGGGTGGGGCACGGCCAATGGATTCCTTCGTGCTCGATACGCTCATAAGTGATGCCCGCGTAAGACGGGGTGACCCGGGCGATTTCTTCCATGATCTGTTGACTGCTTTCATAATTCATGGCATGACCCATGCGGGCGGCGATTTCACAGACGATCTGCCAGTCGCTTTTGGCCTCTCCCGGTGGATCGACTGCCTTGCGAATTCGCTGCACCCGGCGTTCGGTATTGGCAAAGGTGCCGTCTTTTTCCGCCCAGCAGGCTGAAGGCAGCACCACATCGGCTACCCGGGCGGTTTCGGTCAGGAAGAGATCCTGCACCACCAGAAAATCCAGTTTTTCAAAGCTGGCCTCGCAGTGATTCAGGTCCGGATCGGAGACCAGGGGATTTTCACCGATGATGTAAAGGGCCTTGAGCTTTCCATCGTAAGCCGCCGGGATCATCTGGGTGACTTTCAGCCCCGGCTTGTCGGGCAGTTCGTCAACCTCCCAGGCGGCGGCCATTTTCTGGCGGGCCGCCGGGTCGATCACTTTCTGATACCCGCTGTACACATCCGGCAGACCGCCCATGTCGCAGGCCCCCTGAACGTTGTTCTGGCCCCGCAGGGGATTGACCCCCCCGCCTTCGATGCCCAGGTTGCCGCACAGCATGGCCAGGTTGGCCAGGGATTTGACATTGTCGGTGCCGGTGGTGTGCTGGGTGATCCCCATGCAATACAGGATGCTGCCGCGCTCAGCCCCGGCATACATCCGGGCGGCTTCGGTTATGTCCTGGGCGGCAATGCCGGTGATGGCCTCCACGTAGTCGGGGGTATATTTTTCAACGACGGCCTTGACTTCATCGAAACCCACGGTGCGGCTCTCAACATATTCTTTGGCGTACAGACCCTCCTTGATAATGACGTGCATCAAACCGTTGATCCAGGCCACGTCGGTGCCCAGGTTGGAACGCAGCCATTTGTCGGCGTAACGGGTGATTTTGATGCGCCGGGGATCAACGACGATCAGTTTCGCCCCCCTGCGGGTCACCGCTCGCTTGACGAAGCTGGACAGCACGGGGTGGTTTTCGGTGGTGTTGGATCCGGTGATCAGAATGACATCGGCTTTTTCAATACAGCCGATGGTATTGGTCATGGCGCCACTTCCGAAGGCTGCGGCCAGACCGGCCACGGTGGAGGAATGTCAGAGACGGGCGCAGTGGTCCACACTGTTGGTCTGAAGCACCGCCCGGGCGAATTTCTGGGCGATGTAATTTTCTTCATTGGTGATTCTTGCCGAAGTCAGCATCCCGATGCTGTCAGGCCCATGTTCGGCCTTGATTTCCCCGAGCCGGCGGGCCACCAGGTCAAGGGCCTCCTGCCAGGAAGCCTCCCGGAATTGGCCGTTTTCCCTGATCAGCGGAGTGGTCAGCCGATCCGGCGAACTGACAAAATCATAGCCAAAACGTCCCTTCACGCACAGACTGCCGTAATTGGGGACCGCGTCCTGCACGCCGGTGACTTTTACGATCTGGTTGTCCTTGACGTGCAGGTACAGCTGACAGCCGACACCGCAGTACGTGCAGGTGGTGCGGATTTTCTTCGTTTCCCAGGGCCGCGCCCGGTAGCGGGAATCTTTTTCGACCAGGGCCCCCACCGGGCACACCTGGACGCATTCGCCGCAAAAAACGCAGTCCGATTCTATATAGGGGCGGTCGCCGGCCGCGATAATCTTGGTGGCGGTTCCGCGGTAGCCGTAGTCAATGGCCTGGTTGACCTGCACTTCATTGCAGGCCTGGACGCACCGGCCGCACTGGATGCAGCGTGAAAAATCGCGCACGATAAACGGATTGACCGTTTCCATGGGATAAGGGGTTTGGGAAGGGCTGAAGCGTTCAGCGGTGACCTGGTAGCGAAAGGCCAGGTCCTGCAGTTTGCAATCCCCCCAGACGGGACACAGTTCGGCGCTGTTTTCCTCCTGCTGGACCTTGAGCTGAAACTCGGTCCAGTTCCGGCCGGCGGACCCGCTGACGGCACAGTTGTGATTGCCAGATGAGAGCAGCAGCTGCAGGACCATCCGGCGGGCTTCGATCACCTTGGCAGACTCGGTGCGCACCACCATGTTGGCGGCTGCCGGGGCGGCACAGGATGCCACTAGGCTGCGGGCGCCTTCCACTTCGACCACGCAGACCCGGCAGGCGCCGGTGGGCGTGGCGCCTTTCAGATGGCACAGGGTGGGAATGTCGATGCTGTTGCGCCGGGCGACTTGAAGAATGGTTTCTTCCGGCTCGAAGGAAAACTCATTGCCGTTGATCACGATGATGTTCTGTTCAGCCATATCGTCTCTTGCACTCCTTGGGATTCGACTTATTACGATTGCATCAAGTTTGATCAGTTGTAGAAGTTCCCTTGTATCGAAAACAGCGCTGCTTGTCAAATCGCTTTCCGGCCGCGGGTCTGATGTTTTTCCGCCACCCCGGACAAAAAGGGGGCGGGTTTGTTGCGGTACCACCGTTGGCAGATCAGGGCCCCGCATATCGAGCCGAGAATGTCGGCAACGACGTCCGTAAATTCGGCATCCCGAAAGGGGACAAAAGATTGGTGGATTTCATCGCTGATTCCATAAAGGGAGGCAGAAAGGATGCTGAGGGCCATCAGCAGGCGGGGGTTGGCGGCCAAGGGCTGCGTGCGCCAGGCGCGGTAAAATAGGGCCGCCATCACGGCGTAGGCCGCAAAATGAAGCAGCTTGTCGATCAACGGCCACCGGGGTATTTGTTCCGGGGACGGATTGGCCGACTGCCAATAGATCAGCAGGCAGTAAAGGATCACCGGCAGCCAGTAGCAGGAAAAGTTTTTAAGCCTGGATTGCATCGATAGTTGCAAGTTTAGCCCCTGATCGTTTCAAAAATAATCGATGCCCGGTGCATAATATCTTCCTCCAACAGGACGCACCCTAAAGGTTCGTTGTCGGCCGTCGCTTGCCGAACAGGGCCTCGCAGGGGGCATTTTTGGTGACATGCCGTTTCAACCGTTTACACCACAGCGACTGGAAGGTCCGGCAGCTGCCGTCCATGGCCTCCACCCGGGCAAAGTCGGCGTCATCGCACATCAGGTCACAGAAGCGAATCGGGCCGGTGGTCTCGGATGCTTTTGGGTTCATTTGCAATCCTTGAAAATTTCCAGAGAAAGCGCGCGGCGGTCAATGTGCGGCAGCACCGTGTCCAGAAAGGTTTCCCGCGTTACCCCGAATTTGACCGCCCCGTCCAGGGTTCTCACCGAAAGGGTGTCTGCCTGTTTTTCTTTGCCGCCGATGGTCAGAATCAGTGGAATATACTGCAGCTGCGCCTCACGCACTTTTTTATTCAAACTTTCCGAACGCCCGTCGACTTCCACGCGCAGCCCGGCGTCTTTCAAGAAGTCCTGCACTTCATTGCAATAGGGCACCAGTTCGTCGTTGATCGGCAGGATGACCGCCTGGACGGGTGCCAGCCACAGGGGAAACTTGCCGGCAAAATGTTCGATCAAAATGCCCATGAACCGTTCGATGGAGCCGAAAACGGTGCGGTGGATCATGATCGGGCGGTGGCGCTGATTGTCCCGGTCGATGTAATGCAGGTCAAAGCGTTCGGGCAGCGCCATGTCCAGCTGAATGGTGCCGCACTGCCAGGTGCGTCCCAGGGCGTCTTTGATATGCAGATCGATTTTGGGTCCGTAAAAGGCGCCGTCGCCCTCGTTGATTTTGTATGCCTGTCCGTAGGCGTCCAGGGCCGAGGCCAGCCCGCTGGTGGCCGTTTCCCACTGCTCATCGGTGCCGATGGATTTTTCGGGCCGGGTGGACAGCTCCAGCTGAAACCCCAGATCAAAGGTGCCGTACATGCGTTTGGCCAGGTGCAGGATGCCCAGGATCTCCGCTTCGATCTGCTGCGGCGTCATGTAAAGATGGGCATCGTCCTGGTGAAAAGCCCGCACCCGGAAGAGCCCCGACAGCACGCCGCTGAGTTCGTGCCGGTGGACCAGTCCGATTTCGGCCACCCGCCACGGCAGGTCGCGGTAGGAATGGGGCTTGTGGTTGTAGATCAGCATCCCGCCGGGGCAGTTCATGGGCTTGATGGCATATTCGAATTCATCGATGGTTGAGGTGTACATGTTTTCGCGGTAATTTTCCCAGTGCCCGGAGCGCTCCCACAAGGAGCGGTTGAGCATAATGGGGGTTTTGGTTTCCACATAGCCGGCTGCCCGGTGCTCGAGACGCCAGTATGCCAGCAGGGCGTTCCAGATCTCCATACCCTTGGGGTGATAAAACGGCATGCCGGGCGCCTCCTCGTGAAAACTGAAAAGGTCCAGGGCCTGGCCGATTTTGCGGTGGTTGCGTTTTCTGGCTTCTTCAAGAAACCGCAGGTAGTCATCGAGTTCTTTTTTGGTGAAGAAGGCGGTTCCATAAATGCGCTGCAGCTGCGGCCGGGAAGGGTCGGCGCGCCAGTAGGCCCCCGAAACCTTCAACAGCTTGGTGTTCTTGACAAAACCGGTATGCGGCACGTGGGGACCCCGGCACAGGTCGGTAAATTCACCCTGTTCATAAAAGGAGATGGTGCCATCATCGAGTTCTGAAACCATCTCCAGCTTGTAGGGCTCATCTTTGTAAAACTCCAGGGCCTGCTGCTTGGAAACTTCCTTGCGCCGGATGGGCAGCTTTTCCCGGGTGATCTTTTTCATTTCAGCTTCGATGCGGGGAAAATCGTCTTCGGATACCGGCGGCATGTCGACATCGTAGTAAAACTGGTTTTCAACCGCCGGGCCGATGGTCAGTTTGGCGTCCTTGTACAGGCGCAAAATGGCCTGGGCCATGACATGGGCGGCGCTGTGGCGCAGAATATCCACTGCCTCCGGATCCCTGGGCGTAATCAGGCGCACCCGGGCGTCATGATCGATAACGGTGTTCAGGTCCACCAGTTGATCATCGAGCTGCATGGCAATGCTGTTGCGTGCCAGTCCCTCGGAAATGCTTTGGGCCACCTCGAGGCCGGTGACCGGATTTTCAAAGGTCTTTATGTTGCCGTCTGGAAATGTTATCTTTACCATTATCACCTCACCGTGGTATAAGGCATTGCTATCGGCCGTTGATCGGTTGAACATCCCGGCGCAGCGGGATCGAATACAGCAAGTTAGAAAAAACAAACCTGCGGGTCAAGGAAAAAACGGCGAAAATGAACAATATCCCCTGTGCGATCATTGATTCCAGGCGCAAACTGGACAACCTGGTCCGCAGCCTGGAAAGCCAGCGCTGCGTGGGAGTCGACCTGGAAGCCGACTCCATGTACCATTTCAGGGAAAAAGTCTGCCTGGTCCAGATTGCCGCCGAAAATGTCAATGCAGTGATCGATCCGCTGGCAGTGGATGATCTGTCCGCGCTCAAGCCGTTTTTTAAGCGCCGCGACATCCAGAAAATTTTTCACGGCGCCGACTATGATGTGCGTTCTTTGTTCCGTGATTTCCGAATTTCGATCCACAACCTGTTCGACACCGAACTGGCCTGCCGTTTCCTTGGCTTTGAGGAAACAGGCCTGGAGGCGGTGGTCAAAAAAAGATTTGGCATCGCTCTGAATAAAAAATACCAGCGCAAGGACTGGTCCCGGCGGCCGCTGTCCGCCGAGATGATCGCCTATGCCGCCCAGGATGCATGTTTGCTGGTGCCGCTGGCAAAATGGCTGCAGACCGAGCTCGAACAAAAAGGCCGTCTGGACTGGGTCTGCGAAGAGTGCGAGCACCTGAGCCGGGTGCGGGCCAATGATTTTAACAACCAGCCGCTTTATCTGAGCTTTAAAGGGGCCGGCAAGCTGGACCGCAGAAGCCTGGCCGTGCTGGAGGCGCTTTTGCAGTTGCGCCGGCAGATTGCCCGCCAAAAGGACAGGCCGCTGTTCCGGGTCATCGGCAACCGGTCGATGATGGCGCTGGCGGTGGCCAAACCCGTGAATCTGAAACAGTTGGAACAAAGCCAGAGCTTGAGCAGAAAGCAGATCGGCATGTACGGGCAGGGGGTGCTGGCGGTCATCCAGGCGGCGGGTAAAATCCCTGCCAGGGATCTGCCGGTTTATCCGCGCAAAAAAGCATCGCGCATACCGGCGGCGGTGGCCGGGCGCATCCGGGCCCTGCGGGACTGGCGCGATGAGCGGGCGCGGTCACTGGCGATCAACCCGGCGCTGCTGTGCACCAAGTCCCTGATGACGGCGATTGCCGTGCGAAACCCTTTGAAAGTATCCGATCTGGCCGGGATAAAGGAACTCAGGCGCTGGCAGCGAAAAGAATTCGGCCCGGAGATGATCGCAGTGTTAAAACAGGTCCACTGACCCCTTGCAGTTTGCCGCCTCCGGGCACCAGACCGCCGCAGATGCCCGCTGCATTGCAGGTTGACTTTCCCACGCGAAATGGGATAAACATAATGGTCCACGCGCAGCAGCTCTTGCCGGCCAACCCTGGCGGTGCCGGCTTTCATTCCACCCCGTGAGGCCCCACATGATTGACGCCATCTATCGGTTTCTGGCCGGCATCGGCTACTCCCACCCGCTTCATCCCACCCTGACCCATGTGCCCATCGGGATGATCATAGGTGCTTTTCTGTTTGCCCTGGCCGGCATGATTTTTCCCAACAGCTCGCTGGCCCGCACGGCCCGGCACTGCCTTGTCCTGGCGCTGATCGCCCTGGTGCCCACGGCCCTGCTGGGCATGCTCGACTGGCAGCATTTTTACGGCGGCATGCTGCTGTTTCCCATCAAGATGAAAGTTGTGCTGGCGGCCGTTGTACTGGTGCTGCTGGTTGTCGCCGTTGTCATTGGCTGGCTGGGGGAACGTTTTACCCGCGCCGTGCTGGCCGTGTACCTGCTTTGCCTGCTGGGTGCGGTCGGGCTGGGATACTTCGGCGGCGAGCTGGTTTACGGCAACCGAACGCCGGCAGCGGCAGCACCGCAGGGGCCGGCGGCTGAAGGGGCGCTTGTCTTCCGGCAAAACTGTTCGGCCTGTCATCTGGCCGACAGCACCGCCGTCAAGATCGGGCCGGGATTAAAAGGGCTTTTTCAACAGGATAAACTGCCGGCCAGCGGCCGGCCGGTTTCCGAAGAAAATCTGCGCCGGGTCTTGAAAATGCCGGTGGCCAAAATGCCGCCTTTCGGGCACCTGTCGCCGCAGCAGGTGGCCGAGCTGGTTGCATACCTGAAAACACTCTAGCGGTGTTGAAAACCGCTTCGACGCGGTGAACAAAGGGATTGACAACATGACCCATGGATTGCGTTTGGTCAAAACCGGGATGATCTTTATTGCCGCGCTGGCGGCTGTCCTGAGCTTGTCGGCGACCCCGGGCTGGTGCCGGACCTATGTTTCCGGCACGGTGCTCACCGCCGATGGCAAGGTGGTGGCCAGCGGGGCCGTAGCGCTGGAAAAAGGAAAACTGCACAACAACGCCTTTCTGGCAGGCGGCGCCATCGGGGCCGACGGCCGCTTCAAAATTCCGCTGCCTTCCGGCGGCCCGTGGGGACTGCATGTTTACAGTGAAAAGTATATTTATTTCCCGCTTCAGATCCAGGTTAAAGAGGGAATTGACAACGAGATTCCCGTCATCCTGCCGGTGGACGGCAATGCCGCCGATGACCCCGTGATATCGGATATCCGTTTTTCGAAGCTGTCCGGCCAGGTTTTTCAGATCCGCCTGCAGGTCAAGGACCCCGACGGCAACCTGGGGCCCCAGATGCTGGCCATTGACACCCGGCGGTTTAAGTCCTACCGGCTGGTGCCCCAAAGCGGTGATCTGAAGGACAAAAAAGCCGATTTTCCGGCCGGTGAGTATGTCTCGCCATACATTCCCGCTGCCCTGGACGCAGAGGTGCTTGAAGACTGGCTTTTTGTGGTGGCCGACCATCAGTGCAGCAATGGAGCGGTGCTCAACGGCCGGGGGCAACCGGTCTTTAAGCCGCCGGCGGTTCATTCCCAGAAGCTGATCTGTGAAGTGGCCGGGATCTGGAAGTCGAATTTCGACAAGATCTACCGTTTTTCGCAAACAGCGCCGGGACAGCTTGCCGGTGAGCAGTTCGAGGGCAATTTGACCATCGATCGCATGGTGCAAAAGCAAAACCGGGTGCTGGTGGATTTTCAATTCGAGGGACGCAAGGGCCGCAGCGAACTGGAGTTGCTGTGCCGGGACAACCGCGTGCAGCTGAAGGGGCCTTTCATACTGGGGGACAAATCCGGGCAGTGGGTTTTTACCAAGCTGAAAAACGCGTCCACCGCCCCGCCCGGCCGCAGGCTTTTTGAGGCCAACTGCGCTGCCTGTCATTTTGCCGACAGCAGGAGCAACAAGGTCGGACCCGGCCTGCAGGGATTGTTTGCCAGCCCCCGGCTGCCGGACTCGGGCCGGCCGACCAGTGAAGCGGCGGTCAAAGGGCAGATTGTCGACGGGGGGCGGAAAATGCCTCCGTTCAAGCATCTGACGCCGGAGCAGATTGCGCATATTATTGAATATCTCAAGTCGCTCTAGCCTGAATCGAGCGTATTTAAAATTGATGAAGCCGTAAAAAGTCCCTTTTGTTCGCTTCGTGAGCATTTTGGGATTGCTGAAACCCTGAACCGCTCCCGAAAAGGCTTGCGGAGCGAGAAAATTTACTTTTTACGGATTCATCAAAATTGGAAGACGGTGTTTAGCTGTTTGGTTTACAGGTCAATTATGATCGTCCTCCTGCCGGCCGCTGTTTTGCTGCTGGTTGCCCTGGCCGCAGACTCCCGGTCGGCGGACACCTATCTCACGGCGCCCGGCCTGCGCCTGGTAAAAGACCCCGCCGTGGTAATCCCGGCTGCGCATCCTTACCCGAATCGGCCCCCGCCAAAACCGGTCTATCGTGACAAAACCGGCCGACCGGCACCGGGATGGCGTCGCAGGTATATCGACATTCGCCGCTTTGCGAGCAACCACAGTGCCTGGCTGTATTACCGGGATTCGGATCTGGACGGATCTGAAACCGTCCATTCGAGGCCCAAGACAGCGTTGCTGCGGATTTGGCCCCCGGGGGCCACCCTTGTCCTCGAAAACTACCGGGGAGATGCGCTGGCAGCCGACCGGCCGCAACCCACGGAGATTCTGGTGATGCACAAGATGAACCGCACGACGGGAAAATCATTTTATCCCGCCGCCTGGAGCTACGCCCGTTTTAACGCCCGGGGGGCGCCCGCCCTGACATCGCAAAAGCTTCGCGACTGCCACCAGTGTCACAGCATTGCGTTTCACTTAACGGGGGATCTAATTTTTTCCCGGTTTCCATGATGCAGGAATCCACCCTGAAAATCGGTTTCAGATGGTTATACCGCAGCCTGCCGTGGCTGTACTTTGCCGCCGCGGTGCTGGTTTTTGTAATGGGGGCTTTTTTTTTCGCCGTTGGCAGTGAACTGGGCCGGGCCATTACCGCCGGTGAAAGTCCGTTTTTCGAGTGGGTCCGCAGTCACCTGCCGATTCTGTTGGCCGCAGGCTTTGGCTGTCTGGTGGTGATATCTGTGCTGCAGTATCTCGGGCTGCGCGCCGGGCAGACCTCTGGCAGGCCTGGGGTTGGGATGATGAGCGGCCTGCAGGCGGCCGCCATGGCCGCCGCGGCAGTCGGGGCGGCGGCCGGGTTTGACCGCCTTGTTTTTAGCGCTGGCTACGGACTGCTGGCAGTGCTGCTGGTTCAAGGCATTCTGGCATTGCAGTCGGCTGCGAAACCATCGCCGGATGCGCTGGTGTGCCGGGCCGGGCAACCTGAAAGCCGCCCCGGCCTTTTTTTGGGGCTGGTGTTTGTGATGGGGGGCCTGCCGGCAGTTGCGGACCCTGCCTGGCATCGGCTGCAGAACCATATCTGGCTGGATGCCGGGGTTGACCGTCTGCTGGGCCGGCTGCTGCCGCCGCTTTTATCCGGCGCGGTGACCATGGGGTTTGCCATCCTGACGCTGGCCCTGCTGGCGGCGAGCGGCGCGCTGATCAAAAAACTGCGCCTCAAACCGCCCTTGACCGTCACTGCCTTTTTTGCCCCCTTCTTTTTGCTGTCCGGATTGTATGCGATTATCGTGCTGGCCGCGCTGGTGCCGGCAGTTGCCTGGCAGGTCAGCAAGCTCGACCTCATGGGGCTTATGCCGGCCCTGTTTTTTCTCCTCACGGTGATCGGGGGGGCTCTGGCTGGCCGGTTGTTTATGAAGGTCTCCGATCCCAAGGCAGGGCTGTGGCGGCCGGCCCTGGTTTTGCTGCTCAGCCTGCTGGCAGGAACTGCAGTGATCTACGGCAATTTTTTCAATCCCTGGTTTACCGCGCTTTCCTATTTCAAGGGGGCCCTGCTCAAAATTGCCGTTATCGTGGCCGCCGCTGCGCTGGTGTTGATCGCCGGGCGCATCCTGCCGCTGCCGGGCAAGCCGGTGTCAGCGGGTGTGCGGCTGTGGCTGACAATGGCCGCCGCCCTCGTTCTGGCGGCCGTCCCCTTCGGGGTTCTCACAAGATACCCGGAAGTCAAAGCGGCCATCCTGCAATTCAACGAGTTTTGCCGGGTCGATGCCGCCTTTGCGCGTCAGGCGGTTGATGCCACCGGTCTGCAGCGCTGGATTGCGCTGGGACAGGACCCCGCGCCAAACGGTCGTTCGCATCCCTGGTCCCGGCCCTGGGTGTTCAAAAAAACCCACCGTTCACTGCTGCCTGCCGGGTTCAATTTGCTGGTGATTGTCGTCGATGCCCTGCGAGGGGATGCATTTAGCTCGGCCGGCTACCGCCGAGATCTGACGCCGTTTCTGGACCGCTGGGCCCGCACGGAGGCCGTTTCTTTTCGACGCGCCTACAGCCAAGGGGGGGGCTCCTTTGCCGCCTTTCCGTTCCTGGTTGCCGGGCGCAGCCGTTTTGAACTTTACGGGCCGGAGCTGTATCGGCAAAACCTTTATTTTAAGATCGCCCAGGCGGAAAAAATCCGAAACTGCCTGGTGATGAAGGGTTTTGGCCCGCGTTATATCTTTCCGCCCGACTACCCGGTCATCGAGTTGGAGATTCCCGAGGCGGCCGGTGACCGGCGTTCGGCCACCGCCGATGAGGTGTTTGCCTCGACCCGCCGGGCAATCGAAGCACTGGGCGCAAACGAGCGCTTTTTAGCCTTTTTGCACCTGATGGATGTTCACAATGACCTGTGGAAAAAGCCGGGAGGCATTGATTTCGGGGATCAGCCGCGGGACCTGTACGACAACAACCTGTCATACCTGGACCGGGCCTTTGAGCGGTTTGTGCGCTGGCTCAGGCAGGCAGGCATCTATGATCGCACCGTGATTGTGTTTACCTCCGATCACGGAGAGCAGTTCTGGGAGCACGGTGCCAGTCTGCACGGACACACCCTGTACGAGGAGGAAATCCGCGTGCCGTTGATTTTGCGCATTCCCGGTGTGCACAGGCGTTTTGATGATGTGCCGGTCATCGTTGCCGACATGGCGCCGACCATCGCCGGGCTTGCCGGCTATACGGTCGATCCGCCTTACGACGATCCACGCATGGGAATCTCCCTTATTCCGCTGCTGTTGGAAAACAGGCGCCATCCCTATCTCAACAGGGACGTGGCCGGCAGGGCGTCCTTTAAACGGCGCTACTTCCTGTATCGCAACTGGCGCTGGAAGCTGGTCTATTTTGCCGAACTGGATGTGCTGCAGCTGTTTGACGTGCTGCGCGATCCGCAGGAAAAAAACAACCTGCTCAACGAATTGCCGGATCTGGCCGCCAGGATGCAAAACGACCTGTTCGATTATCTGGAAAAAACCGAGGGCAAAACCTACCGGCGCTTGGCCCTGAAAAACGATGACCATTAATCAGTGACGCAATCGTAAAAAGTCAATTTTGAGCGACATCAACCCTTTTCGGAAAAAGAGCTGTGAGGGGTTGCGCGTTAAAATCCCAAGCTGTTTGAGGAGCTTGCGACGAGTTCTTGGGATTTAGCGCAACCCTGATACAGCTCCCGAAAAGGCTTGCGGAGCGAAAAATTGAACTTTTTACGGGACCGTCAATCAGTGACGCAATCGTAAAAAATCGAATTTTCTTGCTCGAAAATGACTTCCAACGAAGTCAACCCAAGTTCGTTGTTCATAGGTTGCCGCTAGCGGCCTAAACAAGCTTTTTACGATTTCATCAGAACTTTACCCTGTATGCTGCGTGATGCGTTTCATGCTGGCAAGAAAGCGAAATGTTTTTTGACCGGGCCAGGGGGGTGCGGCTGGTTGGTCCCGGTGCCGGAGATAGTAGTCCAGCAGGTCCGGGAAGGTGTCCAGGTCATTCCAGGACGGCAGCAGTTTCACCTGCAGGCCTGCGGCGGCGGCAATTGCAAGGGTTTGCGGCAGCACCTGGTCCGTACTCCAGGGGATCTGTTCAAAAAGCCGGGGCTGCGGCCGGCGCAGGCCGACCAGGTAATAACCGCCGTCATAACAGGGTCCGAAGACCGCATCGGCCCGGTCGGCCGTCAGCAGCTGAAAAGACAGCTGCACGATTTCGCAGGGCAGATCGGGCGTGTCGCTGTCGATGATCACAACCGCATCATACCCTGCCGCCAGTCGGTCAACGAAGATATTGTTCAACCGCTGCCCCAGGCCTTCGCCGCACTGGGCAAAAAGCTGAAATCCATTGGAGATAAAGGAAGTAAAGTAATTTTTTGCATCCGCGGGCGCATACGCAATGGCCAGGTCGATGTTTTGCAGCCGGCCGATTTCCGCGATGCGGTCTTCGATGAAACAGCGATACAGGGCGGTGGCTTCTGCAGGGCTCAGCTCAGGATGCAGACGGGTTTTGACTTGGCCGGCCACCGGGGCCTTGGCGACAACGACCAGCAGTATACCGGGTTTGTCAGGGGGCATCACAGGCTCCACAAAATGCCGCAGCCGCGGCAGCAGGACGGCGGCGATTCGGTTTTGAGTCGCTGGCGAAAATCTTGATATTCAACACCCTGCCAGATTTTTTTAAGCGCGGATTCAAAGACATTTCCCAAAATGAGCCCGGCAAAATCCGCGGTCGCAAACGGTGCAATGCAACAGGGCAGTACATTGCCGTTGGCCGTAATGTACATCAGCGTGTCGGGGCGGTGGCAGTTGCTCCAGGGGCGCCGGGCACCGGATGGTCCCTGGATGCTTTGGACCGGATCGCACAGGCCCGAAGCGGTGAGCTGCACACCCAGTCGCTGGGCCAGCCGGCGGCTGTTTTCAATCAATGCCGTCAGCGCCGGGTCTGCCTGGTGCAGCGTTTTTTGCGGCCGGGCCACGCCGTAGCCGATGTCATCCTGGAAATAGACCAGCCGTTGAAGATAGACTTCCGCAATCCCGACCCGGGCGGCCAGCCGGATCAGGTCCGCAAGTTCGGCGATATTATCCCGGGTGCCCAGAAACCAGAGCGAAAGCCTGGGCCCGGCGGCCTGCCGGATGCGCAGATCATGCACAAAGGCGTTCAGGTTGTCAACAACCCTGCTGAACCACCCGCTGCCACGGATTTTCTGATAGGTCTCGGCAGAGGCGGCATCCAATGAAATTCGCAGTTCATCGAGGCCGGCATCAATGAGGGCTTCACGCCATCCGGCGTTGAGCAGGATGCCGTTGGAATTAAACAGCACAAAAACGTTGCGGTTTTTCAGGTGCCGGATCATCCCGGCCAGCTCCGGGTTCAACAGAGGTTCGCCGACACCGTGAAGCACGGCCCGCTCAAGGGTTGGGACCTGGTCGGTGATCATGATCAGCTGCTGCAGGGAAAGGGTGCCTTCCGGTTCCGGATTGCCCCGGTACAGGATACAGCCCCGGCATTTGAGATTGCACTGGTTGGTGGTCTCAATGTAAAGCGTTTTCGGCAGTGCCGGATCCTGATGGGTGCTCGGCATAAAGTCAATTTCCAGTCGACCGCCGGCCGAAGACGGCCGCCGGGCGGTTCGATTTAGGCAGTGGCCCTGACAATCGTTGTGCAGATGCTTCCGCTGCGCAGGGGTTTGCCCGCCGCTGAAAGCCGGCCCGAGAGGGGTGTTTCCCGGCCCCGAAAAATCGGGCAGAATTCATCGGGCTGATCAAAGCGTCCGCGCAATTTCCTGCGGGCGGCACAGCCGCCGCCGCAGTTTATGACATGAATGCAGTCCCGGCAAAACGGCGGAATGTGGCGGGTGTGCTGAAACGGCGGCGAATCGAAAATGCCGGATTTTTTTGCAACCAGATCGTCGATCGTAAGATCTGATTGGGGCCAGTAAACGCATCCTTTCAGCCTGCGATCGGGGGTGACGCGCATGCTGTGCCCCCCGCAGGGCGTGCCTTGCAAGCCGTTGAGTCCCAGAAAGGTGTTGACCAGCGGCTCGGTGACGGAAATGATTTCGCTGCAGGCGAACAAATCCGCAAAGGCCTGCCAGTACTGGTCAAAATCCGGCATGAACGCTTCGGTGTACATGGGCTGGTAGACATTGACCCGAAAGTCGGCGCCCAGCGATGCCGCCAGTCGGACAATTTTCCCCAGATCCCGGTAGTTTACGTTCATCAGCACCGCCAGGATCGACACCCGGATTCCCAGCCGCCGGCAGCGTTCGATACCGGCCATGACCGTTTGCCAGTTTCCCCGGCCGCGGAACTCGTCCTGGCGCTTTTGATCCGGAAAGTCGACCGAGAATTCAACGTCGCTGAAGTAGGTCAATTGTTCATCGGGGGTGATGGACAGGGTATAGCCGTTGGAGGCCAGGGTCATTCGGATGTTGCGCCCATGCAGGTATTCAAGGACGTCAAAATAGTCGGGGTTCAAACCGTTTTCGCCGGTGCCGAACCCGATGGAGCCGATGTTGAGGTTTTCACATACCTTTTGGACGTCGGCCAGGGTCAGATTGGATATATGATCCTGGTCGCGATAGCAGTGGGCGCAGTTCAGGTTGCAGTCGCTGGTCAGTCCGATTCCCAGGGAAATTGCTTGTTCATTCATGCCGGCGCACCTTTAATATTGATGATTCCGTAAAGGGTTGATGGCGCTCAAAATTGACTTTTTACGATTGCGTCAATTTTACTTTTTCCATAGATACTTCAGCGGCACCATAAACATGTAGTAGCTGGCCAGCAGGGTGCCCTTCAGGGTACCGGTGACCTTGGATTTGCCGATGCGCCGGCGGTAGCGGATCGGCACGCTTTGGATCCGCAGACCGCGGCGGGCCGCCTTGACCACCATTTCCACCGGCCAGCCATAGGTCATTTGCTCCATCTCAAGGTCCAACAGGGCCCGGCGGGTGATGGCGCGAAAAGAGCCGATATCCGTGATGGCCACCCCGTATAGCACTTTCAGCAGCAATACCACCAGCCGGTTGCCCAACTGCCCGTGCAGGGGCATGGCGCCTTTTTCAAGCCGCCCCCCGATGCGGCTGCCGATCACCAGGTCGGCCCGGTCCTCGGCCACCGGGCGCAGCACGGTCTGCAGCTGGGCCGGATCGTCGCTGCAATCCCCGTCCAGAAACACGATGATATCGGCATCACGGGCCTGCCGGGCTCCGGCCAGGCAGGCCGCCCCGTAGCCCCTGGGATGAGCCTGCACCACCCGGGCCCCGGCGGCCGCAGCCTGTCTGGCGGTACCATCGGTGGAACCGTTGTCAGCCACGATGATCTCATCGACACTTTCCCGGGGCACGGCGCTGACCACGGCGGCGATGGCCTGCTCCTCGTTTAAAGCCGGTATGACGACTGCGGTTTTCATTTTATCACCCCGGTCGGCGGCCGGCTTTTGCTCTTGCCGGCAAACCCGGCCAACCGGGCGGTGCCGGCATAGCGGCCCATAATCCAGCCGCCGGCAAGCAGCGCGAACAGGGGCAGGTATTCGACCGCCAGCACCCACGGGGGCATGCTTCCTGAAGGCGACGCGTATTTCAGGTAAGACAGGGTGACGGCGCAGGAAAAAAACAGCCAGCCGGCCGCCGGGTAAAAGCTTAAAAAGGGAATGATCAAAATCACGTACCAGGGGTGAAGCGCTGCGGGCATCAGCACCAGCAGCAACCCCGTCAGAACGTAAGCATTGTGAATGACCTGTCCATTTTGTTTGTTTTTGAAAAAGACAACCAGTCCGGCTGCCAGCAGCACCAGCAGCATCAGTTGCGAAAGCCGGTAGTAATCCAGGCCTGGCACCAGGGCCATGAGCAGGTATTTGATGCCCAGATTGAAGCTTTCATAAGGATTTTGCAAGTATACCGGCAGAAAACCGGCAAGTCTTCTGCCGGCGGCCACATAAGGGACATAGAGCAGCCCGAAGGCCGCACTGAAAGTCAGCAGCCCTTTTAGCCGTTCGCCGCGATTCAGCAGGGCTGCCAGCAGCAGGGCAGGGTACAGTTTAACCGCACTGGCCAGCGCCAGTAGGATTACCCCGGGCAGTTTTCGCTTCCGGGAATGCAGATAAAAGGCGGCGGTTACCAGAAAAACGGTCAGTCCCTCCAGGTGACCGCTGTAGGCAATTTCAAATATTACCAGCGGATTCCAGGCATAGACAATCACCCGTGCCGGCGCAAACCCGTAAGCCCGCAGCAGGGCTGCCAGCAGCAGAAGGGTCAGGACATCGAACAACACCATCACCGCCTTATGGCCGACCACCCGGTCGCCCGCCACCCCGTAAAAAATCCGGAAAAATACCTGGGCCCCGGCAGGATAGATGGTGGGATGGTTTTTGCGGTTGATGCTCGGGTAGATGCGATCATCGCGCAGGCTTTTCAAAGCTTCGCTGTCCGGCGGATACCGATAGGGGTTGATGCCCTGCTGCTGGACCCGTCCGTCCCAGATATAGCGGTACATGTCCTTTGAAAGCAGGTCCGGCTCGAGGGGAACCAGGCACAGCCGGAACGCCACGGCTGCCACCAGGATTGTGCCCACCACAGTGCCGGCTGTGCTGGCACCAATTTTCAAAACCACCCCGACCGCAATCAGGTACAGCAGTCCCAGCAGTAGAAACAAAATCACATAGCCCTGGATGCCGTTGTTGCCCCCGATGGCGGGAAACATCCGCAACAGCCTGAAGTTGAGCAGGTAAAGTCCGCAAGAGACCACCGCCAATGCGGCCAGTGTGCCGTAAAGGACCGGCTGCCGGTGGCGGGTCGACCCGTCAGGATGCGGGTTTGCCATACCCATGGCGCACGGAGAGAAAAAATACATAAAAGAATCCGGCGGTATAAATCAACAGAAAAGGGCTGACCAGGTATTTGCTGAAAAAAAGAAACAGCAGCAGACCCGCCAGCGAATAAAGCCCCATGATAAATTCGATAACGGAGACGGCATTTAACGGAATGCCATAGCGTTTGTCCTGCCAGCGCTCACCGCGTTTTTTAATTCCGTACTTCGGTGTGCGGATGAAACCGCTTTTGATGTTCAGCAGCGCTTCCAGCACGGCCCGGGTATTGTTGACGGCGATTCCGGTGCCCAGGCACATCAGGAAGGGAAGAAACTTGATGCGCCTTTTCCAGTCGCGATATAACATTTTCTGTGAAAACAGGTACATCGAAGACGGCCCGCAGGTGGCCAGGCACAGCAGGGTAAATACCAGGATCGGATAGGCCAGCTGGCTGAAGAACCACTGGCTGTAAAGCATCGGGATGGACATCAGTACCACCAGCAGCATCATGGGGTGCACCATGTAATGGGTCAGGTGCAAAAAGGCCTGGATTTTAATCATCAGCGAAACATCGGATTTGAAAAGCTTGCCGAGATTTTTTTTGGCGGTTTGAATCGATCCCTTGGCCCAGCGGTGCTGCTGGGATTTAAAGGCGGTGATGGTCACCGGCACCTCGGCGGGGCAGACCACCTCCGGCGCAAAATGCAGGCGCCAGCCCTTGAGCTGGGCGCGGTAGCTCAGGTCCAGGTCCTCGGTCAGGGTGTCGGCCTGCCAGCCGCCGGCATCTTCAATGGCTTGCTTGCGCCAGATACCTGCGGTGCCGTTGAAATTCATGAAAAAGCCGCTCCAGGCCCGCGACGCCTGCTCGACGCCGAAATGTCCGTCAATGCCCATGGACTGGGCCCGGGTCAGCATTGAATAATCATCGTTGATATGCCCCCAGCGGGTTTGCAGCATGCCGATGCCCGGGTCTGCAAAATAGGGCACGGTTTCCTTTAAAAAATTGCGCTGCGGAACAAAGTCGGCATCAAAGATGGCCACCAGTTCCCCGCGGGCCGTTTTGAGGCCTTGGCGCAAAGCGCCGGCTTTAAAGCCGGCGCGCACCCTGCGATGGATATATACCACGTTCACCCCGCAGGCCGTCATTTCTCTTGCCAGGGCTTTGGCAATGTCCGTGCTGTCATCGGTGGAGTCATCCAGAATCTGGATTTCCAGCAGTTGCGGCGGGTAGTCCAGCCGGCAGACCGATCGGATCAGCCGCTGCAGCACGTAGCGTTCATTGAATACCGGAAGCTGGACGGTCACCCGGGGCCAGTCTTTTTCAGGCCATTGGCGGTAAAAGCGCTCTTTGATCTGCCCATGGCGCAGGGCCACCCGCTGGCGGTTGCGGCCATAAAAGAACATCAGGACATAGCAATTCATGCCGTAGGTAAAAAGCGCCACCAGGGCAAACAGGTAAATGCCCAGCCACACGTATTGCAGATAAGCCATGATGACTCCAGCTGGAAGGTTGCACCAGCGGTTGACGGAAGGCAGACTTATTCTGCCGCTGGTCATCAGTCTGTCGAAAATAACAAAACTTACATTTAACGGTCCCGTAAAAAGTTATTTTCGAGCGACATCAACCCTTTTCGGAAAAAGAGCTGTGAAGGGTTGCGCGTTAAAAATCCCAAGCTGTTTGAGGAGCTGGCGACGAGTCCTTGGGATTTAGCGAAACCCTGAACAGCTCCCGAAAAGGCTTGCGGAGCGAGAAAATCGACTTTTTACGATTTCATCACATTTAACGGTCCCGTAAAAGTTATTTTCGAGCGCCGCCTAAACTGTGCCAGACCGGTCAGTGTGCGGTTTGCGGGCCACAATGGTGACCATGGCTTTTTGGTCCTCATGGGCCTCGATCCTGAAGCCGGTCTGCTTTAGACATTGCTCGGTCCAGCGGGGGCAGAGCCGCAGTTTACGGAAAAAACTTTTTTTCAGGGTCCACTGGCCGGCATTTTTTTCATAAACGATGTCATGGACACGAACGGACTCTTTTTCGTATTCGAGAAAACAGGTGAAAATTCTTTTTGAATCGCTTCTGACCGGAATAAAACGCTGCAACCCTTTTAATTCCTGGGTGAAATCGCGAAAGTTGAGAATCAGCCGGCCATTGCCGTCCAACGCCTGGAAGGACTGGCCGATCATTTTTGCGACCTGCTTGAAAGAGTCCAGGTGCGTCAGGGTGTCCCCCATGCAGACAATCAGCTCGACGGTGGGCGGCGCATGGGTCCTGAAGTTGAGCAGGTCGTCCTCAACGGCAACAATGGGCAGGCGACCGGCTTTTTGTTTCAGCTGGGCCAGCAGGCTCCGGTTCATATCAACGGCAATCACGCTGAAGCCGGATTCGGCCAGGGGGATGGACTGAAAACCGCAGCCGGCGCCCAGGTCAACCGCCACGGCTGCACCCTGTGGCTTTACACCGTGGGTCTGAAAAAAAGCCCGGCCATCAGCAATTTTGGCATCCCAGCCGCCCGCCATCCACAAATAGCGGGAAGCCAGCAGTTGATCGTAGTGTTGCCTGACGCTGGCCATCGGCGGTGAGGGTCCCTATCCTGGTGGTGCCGGGTTTTATGCTTTGCGGCTCACTTGAACGCAGAGGAACCGGGAAAATCATGGGAGGGGATGTTTTCGCAAACCGGGCAACCGAAAAGATGGATGGTGCCCGGCAGGGGGTAAAACCCGCGGCTTCGGACACCATATTGTTTGAACATTTTACTCGGAGACGTATTTGAATGAGAGGCTCACCCGGGCGCGAAAAGCGGTGACTTTTCCATTTTCAACTTTCATGTCCAGCTTTTCGATTTCGGCCACCCGTAAATCCCTGAGGGATTTGGATGCGGTTTCCACCGCGTTTTTGGCGGCTTCTTCCCAGGAAGTGTCACTGCTTCCCACCAATCGAATCACTTTGTAAACACTGTCAGCCATTTTGACCCCCTTTCGCCTGCGCCATAGATTTATGGCAATTCGGTTTTTACTTGTGGCGGTGGTTGCCGCAGGTTCCGGCACCACCGGCCGCCCCTTTTGTCTGTCGCGGACCCTGCCGGTTGCGGCAGGCCTCCCCGTGCACAGCGCCAGTCCGGGGAGGTATTATCACAACCTAAACAATGCGTCTGCCAAAGTCAAGCCTGAAAAAGAAAACCCTGCCCGCTGCCGCCGCTGGGATTCAATCGATTACGTACAGCCTGGCACTGGGTTTTATTTTGCTTGATTATAGAGTAACTTGCCGGTATATAAAATAGTTTATAGCAAAAAGAGGGGACGCGGAATGAAATTTGAGGCTTCGACAAGCAGACCGGCAGCGCATGTTTCCATCAGTATCGACGGGATTTGCAGCGTGATTGCGCAAACCCAGTTGCCCAGTGGGGAAATTCCCTGGTGTGAAGGGCAAAAGACCGATCCCTGGGATCATGTCGAGGCGGCCATGGGATTGAGCATCGGTGGCCACCTGGATCAGGCCCGCAAGGCGTTTGAATGGCTAGCCCGCATGCAACTTGAAGACGGCAGTTGGTATGCGGCCTACATGCAAGGCGAGCCTGCAGATAAAACCCGGGATGCCAACATGTGCTCGTACATTGCGGTGGGCCTGTTTCACTATTACCTGGTGACGGGGGATGTCGCTTTTTTAGAGCGGATGTGGCAAACAATGGCCGCGGCCATTGATTTTGCTCTTAGCCTGCAGTCCAGCGAAGGTGAGATTCACTGGGCCATCAGTCCGGAAGGCCGCCTTGACCCCATGGCCCTGCTGACGGGGTCGAGCTCCATTTACATGAGTGTGAAATGCGCCCTGGCCATTGCCCGGATTATCGGGCAGCCCGCATCCGGCTGGCAGCACGCCTGGGCCAGGCTGGGAGACGCCATCCGCAACAAACCCCATCTGTTCAATATCGCCAAATCGCGTTTTTCCATGGACTGGTTTTATCCCATTCTCTGCGGGGCTGTGACCGGAGCCGAGGCCCACCGGCGGGTGGAAAAGTACTGGAAAAAGTATGTCATCGAAGCACGCGGGGTGCGCTGCGTTTTTGACGAACCATGGGTGACCATCGCAGAGACCTCGGAGCTGTCACTGGCCCTGGCGGCCATGGGAAACCTGCAGTTGGCCAAAATCGTTTTCAGCTGGATCAGTGACTGCACCTATGAGGACGGCTCCTACTGGTGCGGATTTACCTGTCCGGATATTATCATCTGGCCGGAGGAAAAAATCACCTGGACCAATGCCGTGGCCCTCATGGCGGCCGATGCCATTTACAGCCTGACCCCGGCAGGGCAGATCTACAGCCACCGGTTCTGGGAGTCTTTTGCCTAGATTGGAGCAGTGATGGCCGTGGGGCCCAAAGGAATCATTGTTGCGCAGAGACCACCGCCCATACTTCATCAAGAAGGCTTATCTGAAGATCCAGCAATTTTACGTCAACCACTTCCTGCGGCCCCAGCTGGAGCACCTCGGTGCAAATTTTACCTTTATGCGACCCTGGTATGTGGAGCTTTTCGGCACTCCCATTGAGATCGGGACTTGCGTCAACGTGGTGGCTTCACCCGACCGCCGGGTCCGGCTGGCCATCTGGTCGGAGCAGACAGGACGGGGGCGCATCCGCATCGGCGACTACTGCCTGATATGCCCGGGGGTCAGAATCGGCGCCGCCCATGCGATTACCATCGGGGACAACTGCATGATCGCCAGCAATGCCTACATCACCGACTGCGACTGGCATGATATATACAACCGCATTACCATGGGTCGAACCGAGCCGGTTGAAATTAATGATAATGTCTGGATCGCCGACAGCGCCATCATCTGCAAGGGAGTGACCATCGGAGAAAACAGCATCATCGGCGCCGGGGCGGTGGTGGTGGACAGCATCCCGGCCAACTGTGTGGCGGCCGGCAACCCGGCCCGGGTCGTCAAACAGCTGGATGCCGAAGAACCGTTTACGACCCGGGCGCAGTTTTTCTCCGATCCCCGGGGGCTCGACCGCGCTTTTGATCAAACCGACAGGGAGCTTTTGCGCGGCAACACACTGCTGCACTGGCTGAGGTATCTTTGCTTTCCGAAAAAAGGCGACTAGCTGCCGTCAAGTTGCCAATGGCTTGTCTCTCACATTGACAATGGGATTCGGTCGGGTTATTGAAATTGATCTGAAATTAAGGGCAAAGGCGGTTTTCTCGAGTTTTATTGTCGTACTTTTGAGCGGATGACTTGAGGGGGGGCAAATGAAACAGATTGTCTTTGCTGTCGTCTTACTGATTGTATTGTTCACCGGCGTTTCATCGTTCGGCGCAGGGGTCGTTGTCGGTCCGGATGGCAAATTCCATAAACAGACCCTCAGCCTGCCCTATGCCTTTTACAATGAAAGTTTTGGCTTCTCCGCAGGCTATGTGCACGGCGTTGTGGGCTACCCCCAGGAGCAGTCGACCCTGCTGGCAACGGCAATGGTGGGCACCACGGGCTCGGCCATGGGCTTTCTGGTCGGCCGTGATATCCAGATGCCGCTTGTCGACCGGTTGTTTTTAGACCCCATCGTCCAGGTCGGGCATTTTATGGATAATAAAGTTTACGCCAATGGAAAGCCCCGCTTTGCCGACGAGCGGGCCGGCAGCAACGACTCGGACAAGGACAACTATGTCAAGGGTGACGGTTGGGATAATTTTTTTCGCATGAAATTCAAATATCTGCTTCCCATCGGCCATGGCAGAGACGAGATTATCGGCAGGTATGTAATGGACAAGGGGCTTTTAAAGTCCGGGGCTGAAGGCGGGACATCCCTCAACCCGCTGGCGAGCGGAAAAACCTACCTGGAGCTGCGCCCCTTTTACCGTTCCCAGCAGATCGACGGCGACCACGTGGATGAAACGACCAAGACCAACGGGCTGGATTTTTCGGCGTTCATCGACAACCGCGATTATTACCTCAACCCTTCAAAGGGCTATGGCCTGCGGGGCAAGGTGTCCCGGGATTTCGGCTGGTTTGACAGCTCCAATTCCTGGACGAATCTTGAAGGCGAGCTGGATGCCTATGTTCCCTTGCAACTGTCGGGCGGGTTTCGGCAGGCCGTGGTTTCCCTGGATATCTGGACATCCTACTCACCGACCTGGGATAGGAAATCGAAAAATGAGATCAAAAACCGCCCGCCGACATACACCGGCCCGACTCTGGGCGGTATCTGGAGAATGCGCGGGTACCCCACCAACCGTTTCAGCGACAAGGCGGCGATATATTACACGGCAGAGTTTCGGATGATCCCCCGCTGGAACCCCTTCGACAATTGGCCGACTATCCAGAAATACCTCGGCATCGAGTGGCTGCAGTTTGTCCCCTTTGTGGAGATCGGGCGGGTGGCCTCCAAATGGGATGTCAAGCGGCTGCATTCCGACATGAAATGGGATGCCGGCCTCGGCATCCGGGCCCTGGCCAAGGGGATTGTGATCCGCATCGACAGCGCTGTCTCCAACGAAAACTTTGGCGTGCAGATGATGATCGCCCAGCCATTTCAGTTTTAGCTGCCAGCGGGTCTAACATCAAGCCACCAGACACTTTTTGTCATGTTGTTTATGCAGCGTTGAGGTTCACTTGCCCCTGCGAATCGCCAGTTGATAGCCTTTAAACAGCAGCCCGCCGGCCAGGGCGACCAGGGCGCTTGCCAGAAACAGGTCGAAGGAGCCGGCCTTTTCATAAAGGTAACCGCTGACAAAAAACCCCACCATCAACCCGAATCCATAGGTAATGGCATTGTTGACGGCCTGTCCCAGGGTTTTGGCCTGCTCCGGTGCCAGGCGGTCCATGTACAAGATGCTGGCCATGTGAAAAGTGCCATAGGTGATGGCATGCAGGATCTGGGAGGCCAGGATCACAGCCGGCGACTGGGCCGCAAACAGGATCAGCCAGCGCAGGGCGGCCGCCATAAATGAGAAAAACAGCACGTTTTGCAGGGAAAAGCGGCTGAAGATTTTTTGTGACTGGACCATGACCAGGATTTCAGCGCTGGAGGCCAGGGCCCAGGCAATTCCGATGAAAGTGCTGCCATAGCCCAGGGTGTCCAGGTGAATCGAGAAAAAACCGTAGTAGGCGCCATGGCTGACCAGCATCAAAAAGGCGCAGATCAGAAAAACCACCACCGGCATCCGCAGCAGGGAGCCGGTTTCCGCTGAGGGGTGGCGCCGGCCGTTGCGGGTTTCAATGCCGGGGATGTGCACCGATATCGTTGAGAGCAGCAAAGAGCCGGCAAGAATGAGCACCAGGATGATATTGACCGTCCACAGGTCGATGACCCTTCCCAGTACCAGGACCATGGCGATAAAGCTGACCGATCCCCATACCCGGATCCGGCCGTAGTTCTTTTTTTCACTGCCCAGGGCCTCCATGGTGACGGCTTCAAGAAATGAGATGATGGGGGCGTAAAAAATTCCGTAAAGGACCGTGATGGCCAGCATGGGCCAAAACTCGGTCGTGAACAGGAACAGGGCCCAGATGGCGGTGCTGATGAAATTGCAGAAGATATAGATGGGCCGGCGGATGTGAAAGCGGTCCGCCAGTGTGCCCCAGAGCAGGGGGAACAGCGCCAGGGTGATGGATCGCAGCGCTGACAGGACGCCTATCTGAAAACCCGAAAATCCAATCTGGTAGCAGTACAGGTTGAAATAAGGCAAAAAAATTCCCAGCACTCCAAAATAAAGGAAATACTGGGAACTGATCATCAACATTGTGTTTCGCTGTTTAGCCGTGTTCATGCACCTGTCCGCGGAACTGGGAAAGAAGACCGCCTGCGGTTCATTGGCCACATGCCCCGGCGGGCGAATACCGGAGGGTTGCCCCAGGTGCCCGCGATTTTCCACTGGAAAGCAGCAAAGTCAGCGCCGTTTATTCGATGTCGACCGTAATCTGTTTGGGCTTTTCTTCTTCCGGCCTGGGAATTTCGATCTCGAGCACCCCGTCTTTGAAAGTGGCTTTGATCAGGTCGGGCTGAACATTTTGCTGCAGGGTAAACGAGCGCTGAAACGTTCCAAAACAGCGTTCCTTGTGATAGTAGTCCTCTTCCCTGATGGCCGGATTCGCCATTCGCTCTCCTTTGAGCGTCAGCACGTTGTCCTTTACTTCCACGGAAACGTTGTCCTTTTTGACCCCGGGCAGCTCGGCTGCCAGCACAATTCCGTTGACGCTCTCATAAATGTCCACCGCCGGCTGCCAGGCACACGGGGCATCGTCTTCAAGACCCCGGCTGCGGCCAAAGGATTCTTCGAACATGCGGTTTATCCGATTTTGCAAAGTGGCTACATCCCTGAAGGGATCCCATCTTATTACTGCCATGATATAACCTCCTGTGATCGTGTTGCCACCAAACTAATCATGCCTGGCACCTTGTCAAGACCAGGACCTTGCGTATCCCGTGCATGGATTTCCTTTACAATCCCCGGTATCGGTGTTATTTTCTGCTGTATCGGATATAAGGTGGGGGGGAAATAAAATTTCAAAAAGCGGGAGCTTGAGATGGAGTATATAAAAATACGCTTTTTAGATGATTTTGGTCAACTGGGCTCCAAATTCGAGAAATCCATTGAAGACATGTTTCGCTCCATGAGTGCGGGTTTTACCCTGGCCGAACGCAGCTGGAAGCCGGCAATGGACATGAGTGAAACCGCGCAGGAAGTGGTGATCGTGGCGGAGATTCCGGGCATCGAAAAAGAGGACCTGGAAGTGGAAATCAGCAGCAAGGCGGTTCGCATCAAGGGCCGCCGGCCGGCGAAATACTGCGCCGAAGACGCCACCTACCGGCTGGCGGAAATTCAATACGGCCGCTTTGAGCGCATTTTGTATCTGCCGGCCCCCATTGATCCGGAAGTGGTTTCCGCATCCTATCAAAACGGCCTGCTTGAAATTCGGCTGGCCAAGCTGCCCACCGAGCGCATCCATAAAATACCGATCCAGGACGGCTGAATCGCGCCGTGCGGGATCTTTTAATCGTTTTTATCGATATCAAAGCTGGAGGACATAATGGTTGACCAACCGCCATCTGCAGAGTTCGATGCTGAAAAATTGCCGGAAGTTTTGCCCATCCTGCCCCTGTTCGATGCGGCCCTTTTTCCCAAGATGGTGCTGCCCCTGGTGGTCATGCAGCGCGAGTCCATTCAACTGGTTGACGATGCCATGGCCAAGAGCCGTATTATCGGGCTGGTGGTGTCGAAAAAGCCCGAAGACAAAATGACCCCGGACCAGCAGGACCTGGCCCGGGTGGGAACCAGCGCCTTGATTCTTAAAATGGCCAAAACCCAGGACAACCGGACCCAGCTGCTGGTGCAGGGGTTGAGCCGTTTCAGGATCATCTCCTATGAAGAAGGAAAGCCTTATTTGCGCGCCCGGGTGGAGCCGGTCAAAGACATTGAAAAACGCGACAATGAAACCGAAGCGTTGATGACCAACCTGATCAGCCAGTTTGCCCGGATCGTCGAGCTGTCGCCGGGGCTGCCGCCGGAAATCGCCCAGATGGCCAAGACCATCCAGGAGCCTGGAACCCTGGCGGACATGGTCGCCTCCACCATTAATTCGACCCCCGAGGAAAAACAGACCATCCTGGAAATCGAAGATGTCAAAAAAAGGCTCAAGGAGGTGACCCGGCTGGTCAACCATCAGCTGGACATTCTGGAGCTGGGCAACAAGATTCAAAGCCAGGTCAAGGGAGACATGGACAAGAGCCAGCGCGAGTATTATCTGCGCCAGCAATTGAAGGCCATCAAAGAGGAGCTGGGCGAAAAAGACGAGGCCGGCGTTGAGATCGAAGAGTATCGCGCCAAGATAGAGGCCAAGAACCTGCCCGAAGAAGCCCGCAAGGAAGCCCAGCGCGAGCTGGACCGCCTGTCGCGCATGCATCCGTCTTCAGCCGAATACACGGTGGCCTCCACCTACCTGGACTGGATCACTTCGCTGCCCTGGCACGACAGTACCCCCGACAACCTGGATATTCGCAAAGCCCGCAAGATTCTCGATGACGACCATTTCGGGCTGGAAAAACCCAAAAAACGCATTATTGAATACCTGGCGGTGCGCAAGCTCAAGCCCGAATCCAAGGGCCCGATTCTGTGCTTTGCGGGCCCGCCGGGGACCGGCAAAACCTCCCTGGGCCAGTCCATCGCCCGGGCGCTGGGGCGCAAGTTTCACCGCATTTCCCTCGGCGGCGTGCGGGACGAGGCCGAAATCAGGGGCCATCGGCGAACCTATGTCGGGGCGCTTCCCGGGCGCATCATCCAGGGGCTGCGCCGGGCGGAATCCAACAACCCGGTGTTCATGCTGGATGAAATCGACAAGGTCGGCAGCGATTTTCGCGGCGACCCATCTTCGGCCCTGCTGGAGGTGCTGGATCCCGAACAGAATTTCTCGTTTACCGACCACTACCTGGATGTTCCCTTTGATCTTTCAAAGGTGATGTTCATCACAACGGCCAACATCCTGGACACCATCCCACCGGCGCTGCGCGACCGCATGGAAGTGCTCACCCTGCACGGCTACACCCTGGATGAGAAGATCAAGATTGCCCAGCGCTATCTCATCCCCCGCCAGCGGGCTGAGCACGGCTTGAACGCCAAACAGATCAAATTCAGCGTCGGCGCTGTAAAACGCATTATCACGGGGTACACCCGGGAGGCCGGGCTGCGCAACCTGGAACGTGAAATTGCCAATATCTGCCGCGGCGTGGCTGCCAAGATCGCCCAGGGCCGGAAAAAAGCCGTGTCGATCAGCGTTGACGATCTTCACGGATACCTCGGGCCGGTGCGTTTTGTCTCTGAAACCCGGATGCGCGTCACAAGCCCCGGGGTGGCCACCGGGCTGGCCTGGACCCCCACCGGCGGTGAGCTGCTTTTTATCGAAGCCACGGCCATGAAGGGCAAAAAAGGCCTGACCCTGACCGGTCAGCTGGGGGATGTCATGAAGGAATCGGCCACCGCCGCACTGAGCTTTGTGCGCGCCAACGCAGCCACCCTTGGAATTGACGAAGATTTTTTTGACACCCATGATCTGCATATCCACGTGCCCGCCGGGGCCATTCCCAAAGACGGCCCCTCGGCCGGGGTGACCATGCTCACGGCGTTGACCTCCCTGCTGACCGGCGTGCCGGTGCGCAAGGATCTGGCCATGACCGGAGAGATCACCTTGCGCGGGCAGGTGCTGCCGGTGGGCGGTATCAAGGAAAAGGTGCTGGCCGCCCATCGGGCGGGAATCAAGACCATTATCCTGCCGGAATGGAACCGCAAGGATCTGGAGGATCTCCCGAAAAAAGTCGAAAAGGATGTCAAATTTCATTTCGTGGAAAAAATGCAGGATGTCCTGGCCATCGCCCTGGAAGGCAAGAAAAAGCGCTCCGGCCCCCGCAAAAAACGCAGCCTGAAAAAAACAGGATCCCGGGCGGCCGCAAAGAACCGCCAAAAGAAGTAAAAGCCATGGGCGGCTGATGTTTTGCCGATAGAAAGTCAGACTCTGTATGATTCCATCAGAAATCGGATTGTCGCAATGACGGGAAAGCGCGGGAACGATCAACACGGCAACTCATTTTTTTTCTACGGGGGAAAAGGGGATGCTGGCCGCTTATTTGCGTTCGGTCTTTTGCTGATTTTCATCGTCAGCTGTGCGACCAGCCCACCGCCTCCCAACCGCAAGCCCGGCCACCCCAAGCCTTACAAGGTTTTCGGCAAGTGGTATCAGCCCCTGCCGCATTCAAGCGGGTTTCGCCAGCGCGGGATCGCCTCCTGGTACGGCCGGGATTTTCATGGCAAAAAAACCTCCAACGGGGAACGATACGACATGTATGCCATGACCGCGGCCCATAAAACCCTGCCCCTGGGAACTTACGTGCGGGTGGTCAATCTTGAAAACCACCGCCAGGTCGATGTGCGCATCAACGACCGGGGGCCTTTTGTGCGCGGCCGCATCATCGACCTGTCCTATGCGGCGGCCAGCAAGCTCGGGCTTGTGGGTCCCGGCACGGCCGAGGTCGAGGTGGTGGCCCTGGGCACCCCCGTCGCCGCAGGTACCGCCCGCCGGTCCTATCAACAATCGGATTATTATTCCGGCAACTTCACCTTTCAGGTGGGCGCTTTTATCAATCGCGACAACGCCGTGGCCCATCAACGCAAACTGGCCCAGCGGTTTCGAAATGCCCACATCACCGTTTATGACAACGGGGTGAACGTGTATTACCGGGTGCGGGTGGGCAAGGCCACCACCCTGGCCCAGGCGGTCAAATTTGAAGCCTACCTGATTCAAAACGGTTTTCCGGATGCATTCCTGGTGGCCGAGTAAACGGGGCAGAACGGGTAAAAGGAGAGATTTCGTTTGCTGAAAAAGGTGGTGTTCCTGGACCGCGACGGCGTCATCAACTTCGATGCGCCCGATTATATAAAGAGCTGCGCCGAATTCAAATTCATTCCCGGCAGCATTGAGGCCATCCGGCAGCTGACCTTCAACGGGTTTACCTCCATTGTGATCACCAACCAGTCAGCGCTGGCCCGCAACCTGATTTCCGCCGCCGAACTGGACCGCGTCCATGCCTTGCTGATAAAAGCGGTTGCCGCCGGCGGCGGCCGGATCACCGATATTTTCTGGTGTCCCCACCTGCCCGCTGATGGATGTGATTGCCGCAAACCGGAGCCGGGATTGATATACCAGGCCCGGCGCAAGTATGATGTCGATCTGGCCGCGGCGGTGATGGTGGGCGACAGCGTCAAGGACATTGAATGCGCCCGCCGCGCCGGAGTCGGCCGGGCGCTGCTGGTTCGAAGCGGTCTTGCCCATGATGTCGAAGCGCAGCTGACCGCCCGCCGGATGGAACCGGATTACGTGGCCCAGGACCTGCTGGGGGCGGTCAAGTGGCTCCTGCAAAGATCGCAATAACCACAGATCACATGGATGACCGATTTGGCAGCTGAAAATAACGCCGCTTTGCTGACCATCGAAGGGCACCTGGAGCACATCACCTACCGCAACCCCCAGAGCCGCTACACCGTGGCGCGGCTCAACCCCCTGGGGGCGGCCGGGCCGGTGACCGTGGCCGGGTACCTGGCCGGTGTTCAAGTCGGTGAAACCCTCCAGGTCAGGGGCACCTGGGAGCAGCATCCAAGATACGGTCCGCAGCTGAAAATTCACTCCTATGACGTCATCCTGCCGGCCACTGTCGACGGCATTCGCACCTTTCTGGAATCCGGCGGGATCAAAGGCATCGGCCCGTCGCTGGCCGCACGGCTGGTACAGGCCTTCGGGGCCGACACCCTGCGGATCATTGAAAAGGCCCCCCAGCGCCTGTGCGAGATTAGCGGCATCGGTGAGGCCAAAGCGGCCATGATCCACGCCGGTTTCAGGGAGCACCAGGTGCTCAAGGACATTGTGCGGTTTTTGCAGGCAGCCGGAGCGCCGGTTTCCCTGGCAGCCAAGGTGTACAAGCAGTACGGCGCCGGGGCGCAAAATCTTATTCGTGAAGACCCTTACATCCTGGCCCGGGATTTTGCCGGCCCCGGTTTTCTGGCGGCCGATGCCCTGGCGCGCCAACAGGGTATGGACCCTGAAGATCCTGAACGGGTGCGGGCCTGTATTTTGCACCTGGTGCGGCAAAACCTCGATGACGGGCATAGTTTTGCGGAAGAGCGCAACCTGGTGGCGCGCTGCGAGCATCTTTTTCAGATCGCGGCGGCTGCCGTTGACAACGGCATCGATGATCTGGCGGCTGCCGGTCAGATCGTGGCCGAAGAACTGGCGGCGCATCCATCCTGCCGGGCGATTTTTCTGCAGCCGCTGCACCGGGCTGAAACCGGACTGGCCGCAAGGCTGCGGGCCATGCTTGCGGTGCCCATGGTGCCAATGGCGATCGAGGCGGATAAAATCGTTGCTGAAATCCACAGCAAGCTGGCCATCAACCTGTCCGCCGAGCAGCTGGAAGTGATCATCCAGGTTTTGTCCCACCGGCTGGCGATTATCACCGGGGGGCCTGGAACCGGCAAGACGACGCTTTTGCGATCCATCAGCACTTTGCTTGATGATGCCGGAAAACGCGTGCTGCTGGCAGCGCCCACCGGACGGGCGGCACGCCGGCTTTCCGAGGTCACCGGACGTTCGGCCGGAACCATCCACCGACTGCTGGGTTACAACTTCACCGATGGCGGTTTTATGCGCCATCGGGACAACCCCCTGGATGCCGAGGCCGTCATCGTGGATGAGGCCTCCATGATTGACACCGTGCTGATGCATCGTCTCGTCGACGCGGTGCCGCTGTCGGCGGCGTTGGTCCTGGTGGGGGATGTGGCCCAGCTGCCATCGGTGGGGGCGGGCAGCGTTCTGGCGGATCTGATTGACTCCGGGTGCATCCCGGTGTTTTCCCTGAACAAAATATTTCGCCAGGCGCAGCAAAGCAGCATTGTGGTCAATGCCCATAAGGTTCGCCAGGGGGAACTGCCGGTTTTTGAAACCAGCGGCTGTCCGGACGGGGCTGCCGATTTTTGCTTCATCGAACAGGCTGATCCTCAGCGGGTGGCCGCCCGAATTGTTCAACTGTGTCGCCAGGAGTTGCCTGAAAAATTTAATTTTGACCCCCTGGCCGATATCCAGGTGCTGACCCCCATGCACAAGGGAGTGGTGGGCACCATCAACTTGAACCAGTTGCTGCAAAAAGCCTTGAACCCCCGGCCGGTTCTGGTTGAAGCCAGGGGAAACGCCTTTCGGGTCGGCGACAAGGTCATTCACTTGAAAAACAATTATCGCAAGGAGGTCTACAACGGGGACATCGGGCGGATAGTGGAAATTGACCGTCAGGGCAGCCGGTTGGCGGTGGAATATTACGGTCGCAGCGTTGACTATGATTTTGACGAGCTCGATGAGATTGCCATGGCCTATGCGGTTTCGGTGCACAAATCCCAGGGATCGGAATATCCGGCGGTGATCGTGCCGATTTTAACCCAGCATTACATATTGCTCAGCCGCAATTTGCTGTACACGGCCATCACCCGGGGTCGCCGGCAGGTGATCCTCATCGGCACCCGCAAGGCGCTGGCCATCGCCCTGAAAAATGACAAGCCGCAACAGCGTCTGTCAGGCCTGGCAGCGCGGCTCAAATTGAACGCCTGAGTTGTTTTGTCCACAGCTCTTTTTCTGAAAAGGGTTGATGTCGCTCGAAAATGACTTCCAACGAAGTCAACCCAAGTTCGTTGTTCATAGGTTGCCGCTAGCGGCCTAAACAAGCTTTTTACGAGGCCATCAACGCTGAACCTTCGAACCCTGAACCTTTTGGCATTACGAATCGGTATCCGGCCGGGCCGGCATGGGGATTTTAAAAAATTCGACGCCTTCTTCCTTGAGGGTTTTTTCCTCCTCCTTGGTGCTCACCCCGCGGATATTTCTAGGTTCAGCGGCACCGTAATGGATTTTAAGGGCTTCCTTGGCAAAATCGCAGCCAACGTCGTCAAAATTTTTCTCAACGAATTCAACTGCTTGCTGGCTTAATCGCGCCAGGGCAGCATCGACAGTCAACTTTTGGCCGGTTTTGGATGCCGGTGAGGATTTAATGGCAAACATGGACGGAATCAGATCGACGGAGGTTTCGTTGCAGACCGGGCAGGCGATCAGCTTCTTTTTTTTCTGATCGGCATAGGCCTTGCTGTCTTCGAACCAGCCCTCAAAGGTATGTCCGTTGGAGCACTGAAGATCGTAAGCGATCATACCGTTAAATCCGTTGCCCATTGAATAACGATTGATAATAAAAATACATCAATATCCGTAAATCCAAGCATAAGGTAACACAGGCAGCAAGATTTTTAAAGACTTTGTTAACATAATTTGCTATTTTTACACAATGTTGTAAAATAAAACCAGGAACTCAATTCGTCAACACCAATCAGGGAGCGTGCGGTTTATGAAGCTATCGGCTAGACTCATGGTGATTGCTGGACTTTGCGTGTTGCTTTTTTCCCCTGCAGTTTTTGCGGAAAACATGTATGTAACGGATCTTTTGAAGCTGACCCTGCGCAGCGGGCCGAGCACCGGTCATAAAATTCTGGCGGTGGTGAAATCCGGCCAACGGGTGGAAGTCCTGGAGCCCGGCAGTGACTGGTCCTTTGTGAGGCTTCAAAACGGCAAGGAGGGCTACGTTCTGACCCGCTACCTGACGCCGGAGCCGACCCACAACATCCGGCTGGAGCAGTTGCAGCAGAAGCACAACGCTCTCGGGCAGCAGGCGGCTGCCCTGCTCGAGGAAAACACCCGCTTGAAGGATGAAAACAAAAAAATTCGCACCGCCCTTGCCAACAGTAAAAAGACGCTCAAGCAGCTGCGCGTGGACTATGAAAAGCTGAAGGCCGAATCGGCTGAATTTTTAACGCTCCGATCCCGTTACCAGAAGGCCGCCGCCGAGCTTAGCAAGCAGAAGAGCCGGGCGGACAAGCTGGACGAGGAATTGAGCCGGATTGAAATGAATCAATATATCAAATGGTTTCTGGCTGGCTCAGGGGTACTGCTGCTCGGTTTTATCATCGGTTTCAGTGCCAAGCGTCAGCGTCGGCGCCCGTCATTGTTATAGCGCTCCGGTTTGACAGACCCCCCGGCTGTTATTATATTTGACCATAATCATGGTACCATTGCCGAGTTTACAAAAAAGAAACCCCCTTGCGGATCCACCGGCGCTGATAAGGCCACCTTTCCCATCCAGACCCGGGGTTTGCGATTTCCGTCGGCATTTTCCATTGAAAGTGAAAAACCGGATTAATCTTGGCAAAACAGGTACTTGAAGCAGGCCACCTATGGTGTTGAATCAAATCCTGATTTTAACTGTTTTGCTTTTGTTTTCCGGTTTTTTCTCTTCTGCCGAAACCGCCCTTTTTTCAATCAGCCGGGCCCGGGCCATTCATCTGGCCAAAGAGAAGGGGGCCATCAATTCGCTGATAAAAAAAATGAAGGATGATCCCCACCGGCTGCTCTCCACCATCCTGATCGGCAACAATATCGTCAACGTGGGGGCCTCGGCGCTGGCAACCTCCATCACCATTGACCTGGTGGCCCATAATGCGGTGGGCATTGCCACCGGCATCATGACCTTTCTGATCCTGATTTTCGGTGAAATCTTTCCCAAATCCATCGCCACGCGCAATAATATTTTTATTGCCCGGCTGGTCATCGTTCCGCTGTACTGGCTGTCGATTCTGTTCACCCCCCTGATCGTGCTGCTCAATTTCATTCCCCGCATTACCGGCATTATGCAGACCAAGCCCAAGGTCACCGAGGAAGAGCTGATGACCTTTGTGGAAGTCGTGGAAGAAGAAGGCGGTATCGAAGAAGAAGAAATGGAGCTCATCCACAACATCTTTGAGTTTGATGACACCAATGCCTCGGAAATCATGACTCCCCGGGCGGATATGTTCGTTGTCGATGCCGACAGCGAACTGAAGCTGGAGGAAATCATCCGCTCCGGGTTCACGCGGATTCCGGTGATTGAAGGCGATATTGACCATGTGATCGGGATTCTCAACATCAAGGACCTGTTCATGCACCAGGTGACGTCGTCCGAGCCGCTGGATGCCCGGCGCATCATGCAAAAGCCTTATTTTGTACCGGAAAACAAAAAGCTGGACAATTTGCTGCAGGAGTTCAAGCGCCGCAAACAGCACATGGCCATCGTGGTGGACGAACACGGCGGGGTGTCCGGCCTGATTACCCTGGAAGACGCCCTGGAGGAAATTGTCGGCGAAATCGTCGATGAAACCGATAAATTTGAGCCGCACATCGTCCAGCTCGCTAAAGACGAGTGGCGGGTGCTGGGCAAAGCCGAAATCGATGAGGTCAACGAGAAGCTGCAGCTAAACATCCCGGACTCCAAGGAATACGACACCTTTTCCGGCTATGTGCTGGAGCGCATCGGCAGAATACCGCGGGAAAAAGAAGAAATCGAGCTGGACAACGTTATCGTAACGGTCAATAAGATGGAAGGCACCCGCATCAAGGAGTACATCGTCAAGAAAAAGCAAGCCCCAGCAAAGCCGCCGGCAGAAGTGGATCAGGCCTCATAAGAAAAGGTGCTAAAACCGAACCGGCGCACTCAGCCAGAATGATCATTTTGAATTCAGGGTGGTTAAATTCGGATACCCAAAAGGGTCCAAAGCCCTTCTTTTCATAGTTCCTCGGGTGTAAAGGTTACCACATCATCAATGCGGTCTGTGTCGGCAAACAGCATGGTCAGCCGGTCGAGGCCCAGGGCGTTGCCGGCGGCGGCGGCCATGTGCTCCAGCGCGGCCAGAAATTTCTCCGGCATCCGAGCGCATGTTTTGTTCATTGCCCGGCGCAGTTGCTGTTCCTGTTCAAAACGCGCCCGCTGTTCAATCGGATCGCTCAGCTCACTGAAGCCGTTGCACAGTTCAATGCCGGCGATGTATAGTTCAAAACGCTCGGCCAGCCGATGGTCCTCGGGCTTCAACCTTGCCAGCGCGGCCCGGGAGGCCGGATAATCGTGGAGAAACAGCGGCGTTGCCATACCGAGCTGCGGTTCGATTTGCTCTGCCAGCACCTCGTCGAAACAGTCCCGGGCCAGGGCCTCTTCCATGGAAATCGACGCATGCCGCTCGAAGGCCTCAGTGACGGTCATGCGGGGCCAGGGCGGCTCCAGGCGGATCTGCCGGCCCTGGTAGCGCAGGACGTTTTCGCGTCCCAGCCGGCGGGCCACGGAACCAATGAGTTGCTCGCAATCGCGCATCAAATCCCGGTAGTCCCCCCCGGCGCAATACCACTCCAGCATGGTCAGCTCGGGCAGGTGGCGGCGGCCCCTTTCTGCGTGGCGAAAGCATTTGCAGATCTGAAATATCCTGGGAAATCCCGCGGCCAGCAACTGCTTCATGCACAGCTCCGGCGAGGTCTGCAAAAACCAGCCGTTGCTGGCCACCGGATCGACATGGGCTTCAGGAGCCGGTGCCGGAGTGCGAATGGGGGTTTCGACCTCCAGGTAACCGCGGCCGGTGAAAAAGTCACGAACCGCTTGAACCAGATTGGCCCGCAGCCGGAGATTCGTTTTTTTCCGGGACAGCCTGGCAGGGTCAAAGTGCAATGGAGGCGGGCTATTTCCTCTGACTTTTCTCATGATAAGCGTCCTCGGGACGGTCCTGCAAAAAAATGTGGTCGAAACGATCGGTGTCAGCGGCATCGTACCAGTCATAGCCGGTGGCTTTACAGTCGGCGCAGGCTTTGCGGGGGATGTGAACCGCCAGCACATGCACGCCACGGTCTGAGGTGGATTCGATGCGCAATGCGCCGGCGCAGTCAGAGCAGATCCGAATTTCTTCGATCTGTGATTCATGGATGCCGTCGGTATCGTAGAAGATGTTGCGCTGGCGCTGGCCCGGGTTTGCCTGTTCCCGGAGCTGGTTTCGCAAATGGTCCCGTTGCTGCCAGATGGTGAGCACCTCCTGGGCGGTTTTTTCAATGGCGGCGGTGACGGCCGCTGACTGCCGGATGGCGGACGGGTCATAGTCGGGTTCCTTGACGCCGTCGAAATCAAGGCCGGCCATGGCCAGGACGATGGCCAGGTTGACATAGGGCAGCGCGCCTTCAATGGAGTATCCGCCCTCCAGCACGGCGATGTCGGGCTGCAGCAGGGACGTCAGCTGGGCGTAGCCGCGCGCCGAAAAATTCATGTTGGTGATCGGGTCGGTGTAGTGGTTGTCCTGGCCGGCGGAGTTGATGATGATCTGGGGTTCAAATTCGTCAAGTACCGGCAGGACGATATTTTCGACGGCATATAAAAACCCCTCATCGGAGGTTCTCGGCGGCAGCGGGATGTTCAGGGTTTGGCCGACCGCATTGATGCCGCCGCATTCATAGGGAAAGCCTGAGCCGGGATACAGGGTGCGCCCGTCCTGGTGCAGGGAGATGAAAAGCGTGTCCGGGTCATGCCAGTAGATATCCTGGGTGCCGTCGCCATGGTGGCAGTCGGTGTCGACGATGGCCACCCGGTCGATGCCGTAGGCTTGGCGCAGGGACTCGATCATGATGGCCTCGATGTTGATGTTGCAAAACCCGCGGGCGCCGTGGACCACCCGGCAGGCATGGTGCCCCGGCGGCCGAACCAGGGCAAAACCCCGTTCGACACGGCCTTCAAGCACCGCCATGCCAATGGTCTTGGCACCGCCGGCGCTGATAAAATGAGATTCGGTGGCGACACTCGCAATGTCGGGCACGCAAAAATGCACGCGCTGGACGTCCTGCCGGGTGACCGGCTCCGGTTTGAGTTCGACGATGCCTTGAATGTCGAAAAGCCCTTCTTCGAGCACCTGGTCCTGGGTATACAGCAGGCGCTCTTCTCTTTCCGGGTGAGTGGGGCTGATGGCCCAGTCAAAGGCGGGAAAGAAGACCAGCCCGGTTTTATGTTTGGCTTTCAGCATGGGGATTACCTAATTCAACCGCAGACACACGCAGACCAACGCAGACAATAAATAATAGCGCGAAGCCAAAAGGCTTGCGTGCGTCCGCGTCTGTCGAGCGATCCCGCCCTGGCGGGAGAGCAGGTGGTTAATTGCAACAAACGATAGAATTTCTATTTGAACGGCTCATGAAGCTGCCAGCTTAGCGATCAAATCGTCATAGCCGTGGATCATCCCCGGCCGGACCTGCACCCTGACACGGATGTTCTTGCCGGTGGTATAAAAACCACGCACCATGTTAAACTGCTGGGCTTCGAGGACTTCCATTTCCAGGTGCTGCCCATCGGCGCCCCGGGCGATGGCCTTGGTGCGCAGCAATTCGCAGGCCTGCTGCACCGCTGCATCACAATCAAAGTCGTCGCCGATGCGGCAGCTGAAGCTTTCCTCGGGTGCCTCGGCGATCCGCTGTTCGGTATCGGCGAAAAAGATAACATCACAGGTTGTCCGGGCCAGGGCCGCGCCAATGGCGTTGGCGACGTCCCATCTGGGAACCACGTCGACGGGCAGACCGCAGATGGCTTCCAGGTAGGGGGCCAGATGGGGGGCCGGCCCCCCCAGCACCAGGATCGACTGCGGCCGCACCTGATAGCCTTCGTGCAGCGCCTTGAGCGTGTACACCGGCTTGGTGTTGATGCGCTCGATCAGGCGGTCGGCGGCGGCGAGTATCTGCCGGCAGGTCACGTCGATGATTTCGGCCGCCAGCTGTTCCAGTGCCACGCCCCGGGCCAGTGCCAGGGGTTTCAAACCGTCAGCGGCCCGGCGGCGGTCCCCCCCGGGGAGGCCCTGCAGCACGAACAGCGCGTCGGTGGGTGTCGGCACGCTTCCGCCATAGGCCATGGCGGGTCCCAGCCGCTGGGGCCCGACACGGATCTTTGCGTTGTCCACAACTACGGCACTGTCCGCTCCCAGACCAATGGAAAGGGTTTCCAGGGAGCGGATCAGGGTCTTGTAACCCGCCAGTTCAATGCCCAGCGGGTTCAATACCGGCACCCGGTCAATGAGAACCGCCATGTCGGTGGTGGTGCCGCCAATGTCCAGCACCAGGGTGTCTTGCTGCTGCCGGCCGAAGGGCACCGCCCCCATGGCACTGGCCGCCGGGCCGGAAAGAATTGTCTGGGCGGGATAGTCAACGGAAGCCTGGAAACGCATGTTGCCGCCGTCGGCCTTGAGCAGGCGCAGGGGAAGGCGCAGCCCCCGGGCGGCCAGGGAGTTTTGCACGGCCAGATAAAAGTGTTTGTGGATCGGATACACCGCGGCATTTAAAAAGGTGGTGGCAATTCTGCGGGGGAAATTCAAAGCGCCGCAGACGCGGTGGCCCAGAAATACTTTCTTAAAATGGGGCTGCAGAATCCGGCCGATTTGCTCTTCGTGGGCTGGGTTGCGCACCGAGAATTTGCCGACCACCCCGACCTGGTCAAGCCCCTCTTTTTTTAAATGCGAGGCGATGGCGTCGATTTCGGCTGGGTTGACGGGTTCGATTTCCCGGCCCCGGTGATCGATGCTGCCGGCAACGGTAAAATAAAGGGGGCCGGTGCGGAACAATTCGGGATCGATGCCGGGACCGCTGGAGACGATCATGGCCACAGGTGCAATTTTGTTCTGCACGATGGCATTGGTGGTCAGGGTGGTGCTCAGGACAAGGCGCTGGATGGCGGCCGGATCGATATTTTCGACTGCCGCCTCCAGGGCGGACAGCACACAGTGAAACAGATCCGAAAAGTCCGTGGGGACTTTGATATTTTTACGCAGACCGTCTGCATCCAACAAAACCACATCCGTGTGGGTGCCGCCGACATCCAGGCCTATGATCATGGCGCTTTCCGGGTCGAAAAATTGAGGTTGTTTCGTGCATGCTACTGAAAAAGCCGGAAAGTGTCAAATCCAAACCCAGGCCAGCCCATCAATAATCAGGCTCCAATGAAATGTTGTATTTTCTCATCTTCTTGTACAATAGCGTCCGGTGGATTCCCGGCAATCTGGCCGCCTGGGCCATTTGCTGCAAAAACCGGCGGACCAGGGGCAGGTCCCCGATTTCTTCCAGAAACACGGTACCATGGTTGGCGATTTCGAACTTACCGATTTGGCATCGGTAAAGGCGCCTTTTTCACAAGGTAGCTGATCTGCTACGTTGACTGATCTTATAAATTGTTTTATCAGGAATGATGAAGTCGTAAAAAGTCGAATTTTCCCGCTTGAGCAAGCCTTTTCGGGAGCTGTTCAGGGTGCGGATAAATGGCCAATCGGTAAAATGGCATCGTATTCGCTACGGGTAGCTTAAAGGTTGACGCTTCGACCCCTCTGTTTCCCCTTGCATTCACGGAGAAAAAAGATGGACATTCACGAACCAAACATTGTGACAGACGACATTTTACAGTTGGCGGACAATCATTTTAATTCCAACAACGTCTGCATCGTTACCGGTGCGGCCAGCGGAATCGGCAGGGCCACGGCCATCGCCGCCGCAGCCAATCAGCTGATGACGGTCGGGGTGGATATCGATGAAACCGGCGGCAGGCAGACCCAGAAGATGGCCCGGGAAATGGGCGGGCAGATGATTTTTCTTCAGACGGATTTGTGTGACGATGCGCAAATAGAGCATGCCGTGGCGGAAGCCGCCAAGCTGGGCGGCATCCGCTACCTGGCCAATATCGCCGGGATCCAGCACATTGATTCCATTGAAAACTTTCCCATGGAAAAATATGATCTCATGCAGCGCCTGATGCTGCGAGCCCCATTTTACCTTTCCAAGCTGTGCATGGCCCACATGCGACAAAACAATGATGGATCGGGGGTGATCGGCAACATGACCTCGATTCATGCCCATGTCTGCACCGTCAACAAGCCGGTTTACAATATTACCAAGTTCGGACTGCGCGCCCTGACCCAGTCCATTGCCGCCGAGGGAGAAG
>CAZGNV010000021.1:0-69616 GCA_964527835.1 uncultured Desulfosarcinaceae bacterium
TTATGAAATCAGCAGTTTGCTTTTAACCGTGTCCACTTTTTTGGGGAAAATCCAATGCGTTTTGAGCCCAGCAGCCCAAAGTCCGATCATCAGGCCGACTGCAGTCCCCATGGTGCCTAGCGGCACAAAAATCTTATCAGGTTCAGGCAGCAATCCCCTTGCAATCTGCTCTTTTAGTTCAAAGCCGGCGTTCACATACCCGACTGCCCCTAAAGGCGATGATCCGCCGGGCAATATGATGTACGGAAATTTTCCGTGTCTTAAAAAACGTCCAAACAGCCATATCAAGATCGGCAGATACATTGCCATTTCATTTTTATAATGGTGAAGTTCGGCACCGCAAACATGGCTATATTGGAGATTATGACGAACATATTGGGCATTGGGCTGCGCCAAAAGCATGGATATGCATTTGAGCTTCATTTTATGCGCATAGACTGCTGTGGCAAGGGCATGATTGGACCCTGCAAAGCCAAAAGTAAGGACCTCTTTTGCCTTCTTGTGAAGTGCATCGGCTAACAGGAACTCCAGCTTTCGTATTTTATTTCCACCATATAGAGGACCGCTTATTCCATCATGTTTTAAATACAGATGGTCGGCACCGATTTCCGTTCCTAATTTACTCAGATGCTCTATTGGGGTGGGGAAGTTTCCCAATGAGACGTGAGGAATTTTCCCCTTTAATGACGGATATTGTGCAAATAATGGTATCACAGGCTGTCCCCTAATTCTTCATCAAAATTTGCGGGGTGTGCTGCCTAACGCGAATCTAACCCGCCGCCTCTCGGCCTTTCGATTTTAAACGGCCTTTGCGAAAAATCGCATTCTTATCCCGGGCAGGTTAAGCGATTCGTTATATGTCAATTCCGTAATATGCTAATGCGCCAACCCATATTTGGCCATTCGTGAAACGACCAAATGATGAAATGGTCGAATAACGTTAAAATAAATAGGCCCTGTCCAATGCTTATAAAAAACTGTTGTAATAACGTAGAAGCGATTAATAGAATTTCCTAAGGGTTCTTTGATGACGCCGAAATATGCTTTTAAATGTTTATCATCTGGAGTTTCTGAAACCCAAAACAGATCCTCTTTGGCACAGCGAACTGTAAAAAAGGTGACACTTTCTCCTGCAGTAAATGAAACATCCTCGGGTTGCAGATTTGGTAGTTCTTCTGGCTCTTCATGTCTAACAAGTCCAAGAATTCCTACGAGTAGCTTTCGAATACGATAAAGCTGGACCATCCACCATGGATAGTATGACAACATTGATGCTATAAATTTCCGTAAAGTGGTTTCACCTTCGAAAATTTTCACATCGGTGAAATCTGCTTTATCAAAATATTTTTTTAACTCTCTGAATTTAAGTATGTATGTGTGTTTCATCTTAGGAGCATAACGTGGAAGTGAGCTGCGGCCCTGATGAGTTGGGATCCTGCACGGCCTTTACGTGAAACCCGCCAATTACACACCGTCAGCTCCACTGGGTTGATACTAGTTATGGCCTTCCCTCAGATGAAAGGCTAAAAGGGAATTACCCATAACCCCAAGCCCTTTCACCCAAAGGAGGCCAACTTATGAGATTTTACAATCAACAACACAAATACTACTGCGGCATCGATCTGCACGCCAGAAAAATGTATGTATGGATCTATAGCCTTAATCAAGATTCAAACGCAATCGGAGGGGGATGGATGGGAACTGATTTCCACCACCCTGCGCTTCATTGTCCGGCCCCTGCCCAGGTCATAGCTTTTTTTGACCACTTTAAGCCGCCCGGCGGCAAACAGCTGGATGCATTCCGGGTAAAGCTCCCATTCCAGCTGCAGTCCTTTTCTGCGGACCGTATCGATGCTGTCGCCGGGGACGATGGGAAAGGCCCGCTGACCGATGATCGGCCCGCTGTCCTCGCCGTAATCGATAAAGTGCACCGTGCAGCCTGCGACCTTGCACCCGTAGCGATAGGTGTCGCCATAACCGTCGGTGCCGGCGAAAGCCGGCAGCAGGGAAGGATGGATATTCATGATCCGGGGCCGGTCCGGGTCCGTGTTGACCCGGTCGATAAAATAGGGGCTCAGGTTGCGCATGAATCCGGCCAGCACCAGCAGGTCAAAAGGATGGGTCCTGATCGCCTCCAGCAGGCGGGCTTCGGCCGGCACCCGGGTCATTAAAAATGCGCGGGCCTTTGCCAAATCCGCGCGGCCGGCAAACAGGGCCTGTTTGGCCAGCAGTTCATCGAGGTTACAGTCCCGGGGCAGGTTTGTTTTTTTTGGGTTTGCCCGGATTTCATTGATAAGCGTGCCGTAGTCGACCACAAAGGTTGCAATGCCGTGCCGGCGGGCCCTTTCAAGGCCGCCGGCTCCGGGGTTGTCAGCGCCGACAAAAACCATGCGGCCGTCGATTTTGCCCTGCCTGCAGGCATCGATAATTGCCTGCAGGTTGCTGCCGCCACCCGAAACCAGCGCCCCGATTCGAATGTTATGCCCCATGGCCGCCATCCCTGTGTTTGCAAATGTGATTGCTAAAAATGACAGAATCCACACTTCAAGTCAACTCTCCCGTGAGGTTGACAATTCCACTGCCCATAACTATAATGGGCCATTGTAATTTCAACCAAGGGAAAGGAATATTTATTATGGCAGAAGGAATCGTGGAAATAAATGATGATAATTTCGAAGCCGAAGTGCTGCAATCCGACAAACCGGTGCTGGTGGATTTCTGGGCACCCTGGTGCGGTCCCTGCAAGGCCATTGGACCGCTGGTCGAAGATCTGGCCGGCACCTTCGGCGATCAGGTCAAATTTGCCAAGTGCAATGTTGACAACAGTCCCATCACCCCCGGCAAATTCGGCATCAAGGCCATTCCGACGCTGATATTCTTCAAAGCCGGGGATGTGGTCGAGCAGATCACGGGCCTGGTTGCCAAGGCCCGGCTGGAAGAGGCCATCAACAAGCTACTGTAACCACTTCCAGCGAAATTGCGGCAAAAAAGCAAAGCCATGAAACGAATCCTTGCGCTGGTAATGGTTGTCGCGTTTTTGAGCTCCGGGTGTTCGGCGCTGAAGGAAAGCTGGAACGCCATCGTGGGCAAGCAGGATATCGGAACCGCCCAGCAGCTGGCCTGGGAGGGGATGAATGCCTACGATGACGGAGACTACAAGGAGGCCATTGAAAAATTCCAGCAGCTCAAAGACTGGTATCCGTTTTCCAAGTACGCAATCCTGGCGGAATTGAAAATCGCCGACGCCCATTACCATCTGGAAAATTATGAAGAAGCGATTTTCGGCTATGAAGAATTCGAAAAGCTGCATCCGCGCAATGAGGCCATCCCCTACGTCATCTATCAGATCGGGCGCTGCTATTTCGATCAGATCGATACCATTGACCGTGACCAGACGCCCGCCCGCAAGGCGCTGGAGTCATTTCAACGGCTGCAAAAGCAGTTTCCCAACGATCCTTACGCGCGCAGCGGCGCCGAGCACATGACCCGCTGCTATAAAAGCCTGGCCGGCAACGAATTTTATATCGGACTTTTTTATTATAAATCCAGTCACTACGAAGCCGCCCTGAACCGTTTCATGGATGTGCTCTCCAAATATCCCGACGTGGGATACCATCAAAAGGCGCTGCAATACATCGCCAAATGTGAAGCCACGCTGGCGGAGAAAAAGCAAAACTAGGACACCGGTATTCTGAAAAAAACTCTTTACACCCGGCAAATTATAGGGTAGAGATGCGGATTCTGTTTTTTTGATTAAAAACGAGGGAGACATAAGATGTCGAAAGTTTGTGAAATATGCGGGAAAAAACCCATGGTGGGCCACAACATCAGCCACGCCCACAATGTGACCAAGCGCCGCTTCAACCCGAATCTTCAACGGGTGCGCACGATTTACAACGGCCGGGTTAAAAAAATGATGGTCTGCACCAACTGCATCAAATCCGGGCATGTGGTCAAGGCCCCTTAACCCACCCGTTTGACTTCCTGCACAAGTTTAACCTTTTTCACCGCCGACAGAATTTTTTCCAGGTGGCCGACATCCTCGACCCCGATGGTGAAAAAACTGTCGACCATCTTGTTTTCGCTGGTCTCGGAAGTGGCATTGAGAATGTTGGCGCCGTATTTGCTGATACTGCCGACGACATCGGCCAGCAACCCCACCCGGTCATGTGAGATAATGCGTATTTTGACCGGATAGGTTTCAGCGGCCTGCTGGTTCCACTCCACCTCGATCTGGCGTTCGGGATTCATGCGCAGCGCATTGACGCAGGTCGTGCGGTGAATGGTCACCCCGTATCCCTGGGTGATGTAGCCGATAATCGGGTCGCCGGGAACCGGCTGGCAGCATTTGCCGAATTTTATCAGGATATCATCCACGCCCCTGACAAGTACGCCGGCCTTGAGCTTCTTTTTGCGGACCACCCGCCCCACCAGTTTGTTGAAAATCGACTCATGCCCTGCTTCGACCTGCTGGCGGGGGGCGAACCGGCGGACAACCTGCAAGGGGGTGATTTTGCCGTAGCCCACATTGGCCACCAGGTCATCCACGGTTTTAAAGCCAAAATGTCCGCTGACTTCCGTCATCATTTCCGATTTGGCCAGGGCATTGAAATTGAGTTTTTCCTTGCGAAATGCTTTTTCCAGCATCTCCCGGCCCAGCGTGATGCTGCGCTCTTTTTCCTGGGTTTTGATCCAGTGCCGGATCTTGGAACGCGCCTTGACGGTTTTGACACTTTTCAGCCAGTCCTTGCTGGGGTGGTGGCTGGCCGAGGTGATCACCTCGACGATGTCGCCGGTTTGCAGCTCGTAGGTCAAAGGAACCAGCTTGCCGTTTACCTTGGCGCCGGTGCATTGGTTGCCGACTTCGGTGTGAATCATGTAAGCAAAATCCACCGCAATGGCGCCCTTGGGCAGGGTCTTGATCTCGCCGCGGGGGGTGAACACGTAAACTTCGTCCTGGAAAAGGTCGATGCGCACGTTTTCCAGGAATTCTCCCGGATCCAGAAAATTTTTCTGATTGTCCACCAGGTCCTGAATCCAGGCGAATTTTTTGCTGATGTTCTCGTCAATCCGCTGGCCTTCCTTGTAGCTCCAGTGGGCGGCAATGCCGGATTTGGCAACCCGCTCCATCTCCCAGGTGCGGATCTGAATTTCAATCCGCTCACCAACAGGGCCGACGACCGTGGTATGCAATGACTGGTACATGTTGGGCTTGGGCCGGGCAATGTAATCCTTGAACTTGTGATCGATGGGCTTCCACATGGAATGAATCAGCCCCAGGGCTTCATAGCAATGGGAAATGGAGTCGAGAATTATGCGAAAGGCGATGATGTCATAAATCTCTTCAAAGGGCAGGTTCTGGGAAACCATTTTATTGTAAATGCTGTAATAATTCTTGTTGCGGCCCAGCACCTCGCCCTGCAGGCCGGCTGCATCCATCTTTTCCAGGATGCGGCCCTTGACGGTTTCCATGTACTTTTCGCGCTCGGGCCGGGATTTGGCCACCAGCGTTTTAATGCGGCTGTATTCATCGGGCTGGAAAAACTTGAACGAAGTTTCCTCCAGTTCATTTTTAATCCAGTAAATTCCGAGGCGCGCGGCAATGGGAGCATAGATGTCGAGGGTTTCCCGGGCAATCTGCCGCTGTTTGCCGGGTTTGTGAAACTGCAGGGTACGCATATTGTGAAGCCGGTCGGCCAGCTTGATCAGGATGACCCGGATATCGTCCGCCATGGCCAGGATCATTTTGCGCAGGCTTTCGGCCTGCCGCGCCCGGGAACTGTGAAAAGACAGGCTGGAAAGCTTGGTGACACCGGAGACGATGTGCAGCACCTCCGGTCCGAACAGTTCCTTGATTTCTTCCGGTTCGGCATGGGTGTCCTCGATGACATCATGCAGCAAACCGGCGGCGATGCTGGTGGTATCCAGTTTCATGTCGGCCAGAATGCCGGCCACTTCAAGGGGATGGGAAAGGTAGGGCTCACCGGACAGGCGCACCTGGCCGGCATGCACCCGGGCCGTGTAAACGTAGGCCCGGTCGATGATATCCAGATCCGCCTCCGGATGGTAGGTGCCAATCTTGTCAAGGATGTCATTGATACGAATCAATTCAGATCACCCCATCAAAAAAATAAGACCTTAGGCGGCCAAAAGTCAAGATCACTGTGTGCCCTTGCCGGCAGGCGCGAAGGCGGATAGAACGGTTAGTAAGCCTTGGCAAAGACCACCTGTTGCCGGCCGGCTTTGCCGCAGCCGATGCAGGGTCCGGGGCGGCTCTCCTGTTCAAAAGGAATACAGCGGATGGTGACTGCCAGATCTTCTTTTATTTTTTGCTCGCAGCCAGATTCCCCGCACCAGGAGCAAGCGGCAAAGCCGCCGTGAATTTCCGGTTTTTGTTGATTGTGAGGCGTAAAAAAATCATAAAAAGCGGCCTTGTCCTCGATGGCCACGCTGTTTTCCTGGCGAAAGGCCAGTGCCCGGGCAAAAAGATTCTGCTGAATTTCATCTAATATATCAGTGACTTGCGCCACAAACTGGTCTCTGGGGATGGAAAGCTTGTCCCGGTGGGCGCGGTCGCGCCGCCCCACGTAAACACTGTTTTGGGCAATGTCCCGCGGGCCGATTTCAACGCGCAGCGGGATGCCCTTTTTGATCCACTCCCAGCCCCTGGCACCGCCGATTTCCCGCCGGTCGACTTCGATCACCAGCCGGCGGTGATGATAAAATTTTGCTCCCAGTTCTGCGGCCAGGCTGTCGGTATAATCCATCACCTGTTGTCTGTCAGCATCCTTGCGGACGATGGGCAGCAGCACCACGTGGGCCGAAGCGACCCGGGGAGGCAGCCGAATACCGTCATCGTCGCCGTGGATCATGATCACCCCCCCGATCAGGCGAGTGGAAGCCCCCCAGGAAGTGGTCCAGACATACTCTTCGACTTCCTCGGCTGTCTGAAACTTGATTTCGGACGCCCGGGCGAAGTTTTGTCCCAGAAAATGCGAAGTGCCGGCCTGCAGCGCCTTGCGATCCTGCATCATGGCTTCGATGCACAGGGTTTCCACCGCGCCCGGAAAGCGTTCGGCCTCGGTTTTCGCGCCTTTGATCACCGGCATGGCCAGGTATTCTTCGGCCATCCGGGCGTAAACATCAAGCATCATGCGGGTGCGTTCCTGCGCTTCTGCGGCAGTTGCATGGGCCGTGTGGCCCTCCTGCCATAAAAATTCACTGGTGCGCAGAAAAAGCCGGGTGCGCATCTCCCAGCGCACCACGTTGGCCCACTGGTTGATCAGCACGGGCAGGTCGCGATAACTGCTGACCCACTTGGAAAACGAATCGCCGATAATTGTTTCGGAAGTCGGCCGCACCACCAGGGGCTCGGTCAACTCTCCGGCGGGCACCAGCGCGCCGTCGGCATTTTTTTCCAGCCGGTGGTGGGTGACTACCGCGCACTCCTTGGCAAACCCCTCCACGTGCGCGGCCTCTTTTTCCAAAAAACTCAAGGGGATAAACAACGGAAAATAGGCATTTTTAACCCCGGTGGCCTTGAACATGTCATCGAGCGCCCGCACGATGTTTTCCCACAGTGCATACCCCCAGGGCCGGATGACCATGCACCCGCGCACCGGGGAACGCTCGGCCAAAACCGATGCTTTGATCACCTGCTGGTACCACTCCGGATAATCCTCTGCTCTTGTCGGCTGGATTGCCGTCTGTACTTTATCAGTCATAAGACTCCTTTCGCTCACACTCAAATTTTTCGACTTCGGCCAGCAGCACCTCCACCAGTTTATCCTGGGGGAATTTTTTGACGACCTTACCGCCGCGAAACAAGATCCCGGTGCCCTCACCGCCGGCAATGCCGATGTCCGCCTCCCGGGCCTCGCCGGGGCCGTTTACCACGCAGCCCATAATGGCGATTTTAATGGGGGCGGTGGTGGTCAGCAACGCTTTTTCCACCTGGTCGACGATATCAAACAGTCGGATGTTGCAGCGGCCGCAGGTGGGGCAGGAAATGATCTCCGGGCCGCGGCGGCGGATCCCCAAGGCCCTGAGAATCTCAAATCCGACCCGCACTTCTTCAACCGGATCGCGGGTCAGAGAAACCCGGATGGTGTCCCCGATGCCTTCGGCCAGCAGGGTGCCGATACCCAGGGCGGATTTGACAATCCCGGAATACAAGGAGCCCGCCTCGGTCACGCCCACATGCAGCGGCAGGTCCGTTTTTTGCGCCATCAGCCTGTAGGCCTCCACCGTGCGCCCCACATCCGACGCCTTCAAAGAAACCTTTATGCGGTGAAAGTCAGCCGATTGCAGCATTTCCACGTGGCGCAGGGCGCTTTCCACCATGGCAGCGGCGGTCGCCCCCTGGTGTTTTTTCAGCAGCCCCTTTTCAAGGGAGCCGGCGTTGACGCCGATGCGGATGGCGATCCCGGCGTCGGCAACCCAGCGCACCACTTTTTCAACCTGCTTGGGAGTGCCGATATTTCCCGGATTGATCCGCAGCCCATCGGCGCCGGCCCGCACAGCGGCGATGGCCAGGCGATGATCGAAATGGATGTCGGCGATCAGGGGGATTGAAATCTCCCGCTTGATGGCCCGGATGGCTTCAGCGGCATCGGCATCCGGCACGGCCACCCGCACAATCTCGCAACCGGCTTCCTGCAGGCGCCGGATCTGGGAAACGGTGGCCGCGACATCACCGGTGGGCGTGTTGGTCATGGACTGCACCACCACCGGTGCATCGCCTCCCACGGGGACCCCGCCGATGTGAATCTGCCGCGTTTTTTTTCGTTTAGTGACAAATGACATTCGATTATGCTATACTGAATATTTTAACAATCGGAATCCAAAAAGGATGCCCGCAACAATTGAAAGTCGCTGAAAAATTATTAAATTATCCTTAACGTTGCAAAAGTCGGAGGGGAAACAACATGGCATAAAAAAATCGCATCCTTTGAAAGTGCCCTGGCTGGTGCCTACAACGTGCTATAATTGCTGCACTATGGTATTGGCTATAATAACAGGGCACTAGCTTTGTCTGCCATGTTGTTTATGCAATGTTGAGGTTATCAGACAAGGGGCTATTATTCAAGTAAAATGGAGATTCGCCATGACACGTGAACATGAAGGCAATTTTGCCCAAAAGCATGGACCGGATGCCCGTCTGGATCCGGCCGTCAAAGAAAAAATCGAAAAAAAGATCAAAAACGGTCAACTCGGCTGCGCCGCCGCTTTTCAGATTGCGGAGGAACTTGGCATTTCACCCGCCGAAATCGGCAAAGCACTGGATCTGATGGAAATCAAATTAATGAAATGCCAGCTGGGGCTTTTCGGCTACGAGCCCGGGAAAAAAAAGGTTGAGCCGAAAAAACCTGAATCCCCCGGACTGGCGGGGGCCATTGAAGCCGCCCTGGCGGACGGAAAACTTTCCTGCCACGATGCCTGGGATCTGGCACGCAGATTCAACGTGGGCAAAATGACCGTCAGTGCCGCCTGCGAAGCTTTGAATATTAAAATCAAAGCGTGCCAGCTGGGGGCCTTTTAAGGCGACCGCCCTGCGGGAGTAAGGATTGATGAATTCTTTGGCCATCAATAGGCTCTTGCGCCTGCGCCCCGTGCTGCCGCTGGCCATTTTTCTGGTGTGGATGGCCGCGGTTTTGTACCTGGTCAACCCACTGGTAGGCAAGTACCGCTTTGTCACCCTGCACAAAATCCTGAAAAACGGACAGCTGACGGTGATCACGCGCAACACGCCGCACTGCTATTATATATACCGTGGCCAGCCCATGGGTTTCGAATACGACCTGGCCAAGGCGTTCGCCGATGAGCTGGGGGTGCAGCTGAAAGTGAAAATCGTGGACAACTGGGATTCCATGGTCGCGCAAGTCGAAAACGGCCAGGCGGCCTTTATCGCCGCCGGGATCGTCATTGCGCCCAACCGCCAGCGCCAGCTCGCATTTTCCAACGGGTACATGGATGTCCAGCAGCAGCTCATCGCCCGCCGGAACGGCAAAAAAATAAAACAACTGGCAGAGCTTGCCGGCAAGACCATCCATGTGCGCACGGACACCGTTTACCAGGAACGGCTCGAAGAGCTCAAACGCCAGGGAATCGACCTGACCATTGCCGCCCATGAAGATCTGCCCATCGAGGAATTGATTCAGCAGGTGGCCCAGGGACAAATCGAGCTGACCGTGGCCGACAGCAACATTGCACTTCTAAATCGTCGCCATTACCCCGGTGTGATGATGGCCGGCCCCATTGAAGAGGTGCAGCAGTTCGGCTGGGCACTGCACCCCGAGGCGCACCGGCTGCGGGCCAAAATCAATTCCTTTTTCGAAAAAATCAAGGCCAGCGGGCGCTTTGATGAAATTTACGACAAGTATTACGGGGAGATCGGCCCCTTCGACTACGTCGACCTGCGGGTTTTTCACCGCCGGATCAAAACCCGCCTGTCGCGCTACAGCCCTTTTATAAAGGCCGCCGCGCGCAAACACGGCTTCGACTGGCGGCTGATCGCCGCCCAGATCTATCAGGAATCCCACCTGAACCCATGGGCCAAAAGCCATGCCGGAGCCAGGGGGTTGATGCAGCTGCTGCCGACGACCGCCCGCAGCCTGGGGGTCAGCGATATTTTCAACCCGGTGGAAAATATCAATGCCGGCGTGGCACACCTGAAAAAACTGTACGATCTTTTCGATGGCGCCGAAGGCAACGACCGGCTGATGATCGCCCTGGCCGCCTACAACATCGGCCAGGGGCATATCCAGGACGCCCAGCGGCTGGCCGTTGCCAAAAAACTTGACCCCAACTCCTGGGAAGCGCTGGCCAAGACATTGCCACTTTTAAGATACCGTAAATATTATAAAAAAGCTAAATACGGCTATTGCCGCGGCACCGAACCCGTCCGCTATATCAAGCAGATCATGATCTATTATGATATCTTGAAACGGCAGGGAATCGAATACGGCGCGGTGCAGGCTTAAGCGCTGGCGGCGTCAGATCCCGGGGGTCAAACCAAGGTGCGATTTGCCCGGCGCCTATCCCATAAACGAGGCGTTTTCTCCCACGAAGGGATTGGTCCGCCTTTCATTGCCGATGGTGGTCGCCGGGCCGTGGCCGGTGTGGACCTGCACCTCATCGCCGAGCCCGAAGAGTTTTTGCTGGATGCTGTGCTTCAGGGTTTCAAAGCTGCCCCCCGGAAAATCGGTGCGGCCGATGGAGCCTGCAAAAAGGGTGTCACCGACAAACACGTGTCCATCGGTGTGAAATGATACACCGCCCCGGGTGTGCCCGGGAGTGTGGAGCACCCCCAGGGTGATCCTGCCGAACCGGATCTTATCCCCATCGTTCAAATGGCGGTCGGGAGCCGGCGAGTTGTCGGCTTTCAGTCCCCAGTTCGCCGCACTGTCGGAAAGCTGCTCCAGCATGGGGGCATCTTCGGCATGAATCAGAATCGGCGCACCGGTGGCGTCCTTCATGGGTTTGTTGGCACTGACATGGTCAAAATGACCATGGGTGTTCAGGATCCACTTGACGGTTAAATTCGACTCGGCCAGAGCGCGCAGGATGCGGTCGGCTTCATCGCCCGGATCGATGACAGCCGCCTCCAGGGTTTCTTCACAACCCAGGATAAAACAATTTGCCATTATCGGTCCGACTGCCAATGTCTTGATAATCAAATCAAACTCCTTTCTCTTCCGCCTTTTCCAGGGCGGCCCGGATGCTGTCCAGGATGCCGTTGATAAAAGCCCCGGATTCACTGGAGCCAAATTTTTTGCCGATATCCACCGCTTCGTTAATGGAAACTTTCGCTGGAATGTCATCGCAATGAAGAATTTCGTACACGGCAATGCGCATGACGTTGCGATCCACGCCGGACATCCGGTTGAGCTTCCAGTTCATTGAAAACCGCTCGATCAATGCATCGATCTCACTGAGAGTCTCCAGAACGCCCAGGACCAGCTGCAGAAAAAACGGCTGCGGTTTGTGCGGTGGATGAAAGTGGTCGCAGAAACGCTCGAATATCTGCGCCGATGAATCCTTTTGCATGTCCATGCAGAAAAGCGCCTGCATGGCGAGCTCACGCGCCTGGCGACGGGTACCCATGGTCTGTAATTTATGCGATCACTTCGAACAAATTCGCCATCTCCACGGCCGCCATAGCCGCGCTCCAGCCCTTGTTGCCGGCCTTGGTGCCGGCTCGCTCAATCGCCTGTTCGATGGTATCGGCGGTGATTACGCCGAAAATAACCGGAATTCCGGCTTCCATGCCGGCCAGCGCAACCCCCTTGGAAACTTCGGCACTGACATAGTCAAAATGTGGCGTCGACCCCCGAATAACCGCCCCCAGGCAGATCACAGCATGGAAACGTCCGGTGGCCGCCATTTTTTTGGCCACCAGCGGTATTTCAAAGGCTCCCGGCACTTTGACAACCTCGATGGCATCGTCGCTGGCACCGGAGCGAACCAGGGCATCCACCGCACCGCTCAACAGCTTTTCAGTGATAAAATCGTTAAAGCGGCTGACGATCAGTGCGAAGGACTTGCCTTCCGCAATCAGTTTTGCCTCATGGACTTTCGGCATCTGTACTCCTTTCAATATTCAGTATACCTTAATGTTGTTTGCCATGTTGTTTATGCAACTAAACCAGTTTAGGGGTTGGCATCGACATTGAGCATATGCCCCATTTTGAGCTTTTTGCACTCCAGGTAGCAGTGATTGTATTCATTGGGCTCGATTTCAATGGGGACCTGTTCCACAATGCTCAGGCCATATCCCTGCAGGCCCACCATTTTTTTGGGGTTGTTGGTCATCAGGCGCATTTTTCGCACCCCGAGATCCACCAGGATCTGCGCTCCGATGCCGTAATTGCGCAAATCGGCCTTGAACCCCAGCTTTTCGTTGGCTTCCACGGTGTCAAAACCCTGATCCTGCAACGCGTATGCCTTGATCTTGTTGACCAGCCCGATGCCGCGGCCCTCCTGGCGGATATAAAGCAGCACGCCGCAACCCTCCTCTTCCATTTTTGCCATGGCCTTGTGCAGCTGGGGTCCGCAGTCACAGCGCAGGGAACCAAAGATATCGCCGGTCAGACACTCCGAATGAACCCGCACCAGCACCGGTTTGTCCGGATCAATCTCGCCTTTGATCATGGCGATGTGCAGCAGATTGTCCACATCGTTATCATAAACAACGGCCCTGAACTCGCCGGCCACCGAAGTGGGGATGGTGGTTTCCGCCGCCCGGCGCACAAAGGATTCCGTACGCATGCGGTATTCGATCAAATCCGCGATGGTGCAGATACCGATCCCGTGTTTTTCACTGAATTTTTCGAGACTCGGCATGCGCGCCATGGTCCCGTCTTCGTCCATGATTTCACAAATCACCCCGGCCGGTTTCATGCCTGCCAGCCGCGCCAGATCCACCGAACCTTCGGTCTGCCCCGCCCTGACCATCACCCCGCCCGTGCGGGCCCGCAGGGGAAATACGTGTCCGGGTCGGACCAGGTCCCGGGGGGTGGCATCGTCGGCCACCGCGGTTAAAATCGTCGTGGCCCGGTCGGCTGCTGAAATTCCCGTGCTCACACCGCAGCGGGCCTCGATGGAGACGGTAAAACCGGTGCCGTAAGGCGAAGTGTTGTGATCCACCATGGGGGGCAGGTCCAATGAATCCACTTTTTCCCCGGTCAATGAAAGGCAGATGAGCCCGCGGCCGTATTTGGCCATGAAATTGATGGCCTCCGGGGTGACCTTTTCCGCCGCCATGCAGAGGTCTCCCTCGTTTTCCCGGTCTTCATCATCCACCAGGATCACCATGCGCCCTTCCCTGATTTCCTTTATGGCTTCTTCAATGCTGATTTGTGGCATATCTCTTTTGCTCTCCCAATATTATATTCCGACCATCCTCAAACTATGGATGGCGTCAACACGTTTCCAATTCATAAATATGGATGGAAACTAATCGATAAATCCGGTTTTTATCAAAAACTCCCGGTCAACCCCTGCCGTCTCCGGACCCTGTTTCTTTCCTGGAACCCGCTGCCGCCCGACGAAACGTTCGACATACTTGCCGATCATGTCAGTTTCAACGTTCACCGCATCCCCCCGGTTTTTAAAGCCGATGGTGGTCAAAGCGGCCGTGTGCGGAATAATGCTGACGGAAAAGCCGTCGGCCCCACAGCTGTTGACTGTCAGGCTGATGCCGTCGACGGCAACCGAACCCTTGTTGATCATATAGCGCGCCAGGGATGGGTCAACCCCGATGCTCACCACCATGGCGTTGCCGGCAGTCTCCCGCCGGCGGATAATTCCCACCCCGTCGATGTGGCCCGACACCAGATGTCCGTCGATCCGGTCGGACAGCCGCATGGCCCGCTCAAGATTCACCCGCTGGCCCACCCTGACATCGCCGAAGGTTGTTTTACGAAGGGTTTCCGGAGAAACATCGACTTCAAAGCGCCGGCCCTCGATTCTGACGACCGTCAGGCAGGCACCGCTGACGCAAATGCTGTCGCCGATTTTAGTCTGCTCCAGTGCAAAATCGGCCTCAATTGCCAGCTGCCGCCCCTGACCGGCCGATTGGACGCCGGTGACGGTTCCCAACCCTTCGATAATTCCGGTAAACATGATTCAGGTCATCCTTAACAGAATCGTGAAAAGTCATTTTCTAGCGCCTTCAAGCCTTTTCAGAAAAAGAGCTTTCTTAACAACATAAAATAAGTATGAATCAGCCTTTTTCAATATAGCCTTCAATGAGAACATCATTTTCGAAACGCTCAACCCTGACATGGCCGACGGCCACACAGGCGCTCATGCGCTGCGCACCCGGGCCGCTGCAAATTGGCACCCCGTCGTCGCCCCCAAGAATTTTGGGGGCATAAAAAAAGAGCACCTTGTCCACGATCCCGGCGGCCAAGGCAGAAGCCAGCACCCGGCTGCCGCCTTCAATCAAAAGACTGGTCAACTCGAGGGCTCCCAGCCGCTCCACCAGGGCCTGCAGGTCGATCAGATTGTTTTTCAGCTCCACCGCGAGCACGCGGGCGCCGGTTTTTTCCACGGCAGCCTTTTTGGCAGGATCCGGCACGCCGCCGACCACCACGATGGTCTGAGCCCCGGAGCGTTGGCGCAACACCCTTGCCTGCCGGGAGATGGACAGATGGGTGTCCAGCACGACGCGGACCGCATCCCGACCCCGCCCTTCGGCCAGGCGGGTTGTCAGGCTCGGGTCATCCGCACGCACGGTGTTGATACCGACCATGATGGCATCCACCGCGTGCCGCAGCCGGTGGACGAACTGCCGCGCCGCGGGACCGGTCACCCACCGGGAATCCCCCGTACGGGTGGCAATCCGTCCATCCAGGGTAGCGGCACACTTGGCGATCACAAACGGACGGCCGGTTCGCACGTACTTGATAAAGGCTTCATTGAGTTTGCGAGCCCGCTCTTCGCATACCCCCAGGGTGACCTCAACCCCCTGCTCTTTTAAAAATTCGGCGCCGCCACCGGCAACTTCCGGGTTCGGGTCTTTCATGGCCGCCACCACCCGGCGGATTCCGGCTGTCAGAATCCTGCGGGTGCATGGCGGCGTGCGCCCGGTGTGGTTGCAGGGTTCCAGGCTGACATACAGCACCGCCCCGCGGGCGAGATTTCCGGCATCCTGCAGGGCATTGACTTCGGCGTGGGCCTGGCCGGCACCTTGGTGGTAGCCTCTGCCCACCACCCGACCGTCTTTGACCACCACCGCGCCGACCATGGGATTCGGCGACGTCAGGCCCTGTCCCTTCAGCGCCAGGTCCAGCGCCATTTCCATGAAATGCCGGTCATCCATAATAGATGGTCCCATAAAAAGTCATTTTCGAGCGACATCAACCCTTTTCGGGAAGAGAGCTGTTAAGGGTTGAGCGTTAAAAATTGCAAGCTGTTTGAGGAGCTGGCGACGAGTTCTTGCAACGAATTCTTGTCCGCCTTCCTAAGGCAGGTAAACCTCAGGCGGATAGCGAAACCCGCAAACAGCTCCCGAAAAGGGTTGCGAAGCGAGAAAATCGACTCTTTACGGGTTCATCATTTTTGAGCATCAGGTGCCGCCGTTGACCCGCTGCTTCCCATCCTCCGATTTTTCATGACTGCTCAACAGGCTTTTCAACTCCGACACAAAATCGTTGACATCCTTGAATTCACGGTAAACCGAGGCAAACCTGACGTAAGCCACGTCATCGAGCTGATGCAGCCTGACCATGATCTTCTCGCCGATAACCGAAGCTGGCAGTTCCTTTTCCCCGGTTTCCCGCAGGTCGCGCTCCAGGTCATCGATGAACTCCTCGATGACATTCATGCTGATGTCGCGTTTTTCGCAGGCTTTCTTGATGCCGCTGCGCACTTTTTCCCGGTTGAAAACCTCCCGGCGTCCGTCTTTTTTGACAATCATGATGGGGACTTCTTCAATGTGCTCGTAGGTCGTAAAGCGCCGGCTGCAGGCAAGGCACTCCCGGCGCCGGCGAATCACACTGGCATCCTTGCTCAACCTGGAGTCAATCACCTTGTTGTCGATTTCGCCGCAAAATGGACATTTCATAAAAGTTCCCTTCGTTTATCGCCGTCAACCATCATCCCGGCCACTGGACCGGAATCAACGCGCATCAACTCGATGCCGGCTTCCTGCAGCAACTGCTGGGCAAGGGAGTCGGCATAACCGGCCTGGTAGTATATCCTGGTGATGCCTGCATTGATGATCATCCGCGCACAGATGGAGCACGGCTGGTTGGTGCAGAAAATGACACCGCCCTTGACGGACACGCCATGATAGGCCGCCTGGATGATGGCATTTTGTTCGGCATGGATGCCCCGGCAAAGCTCATGCATCTTGCCGGATTCAACCCCGAGCTTTTCCCGCAGGCAGCCGACCTCCAGGCAGTGCCGCAGCCCGGTGGGCGCTCCGTTGTAACCGGTGGACAGGATGCGCTTGTCCTTGACGATAATGGCCCCCACCGCCCTTCGCAGGCAGGTCGAGCGCTCGGCCACCAGGCGGGTGATATTCATGAAATATGTTTCCCAGGAGGGGCGGTCAGCTGGTTTGTTCATATCGTTTTTTTATTTCCTCGTAGCTGTCGAATTTTTCAAGCCGCACCTGATGCCGTCCGGCTTCAAAGGGGGTTTCAAGCCAGGCAGCGACAATCTCGGCTGCCAGCGTCTCCCCGACAACCCGCCCCCCCATTACCAGGATGTTGGCGTCGTTGTGGCGGCGGCTCATGATGGCCGCAAAAAGATCATTGCACAGGGCCGCCCGGACATGGGGAAACTTGTTGGCCACCATGGACATCCCGAGGCCGGTGCCGCACATCAAAATGCCGCGTTCAAATTCTCCGGAACTCACCCGGGCGGCCACCGCCACACCGAAATCGGGATAATCAACCGAGGCTTCACCGGTGGTTCCCACATCCTGCACCTCGATGCCCCGCTCAATGAGAAGGGTCTTGATTTTTTGCTTTAAGGCGAATGCAGCATGGTCGCAGCCCAGGATAACGGGCGCCTCGTTGGAACCAGCAGCCATTTGCTCCTCTCCTTTCTGTTGGTCCGGCCGTCAGCCTGCTGCCCGGACTGGTTTGGCGGATGCCAGCAGATACTATCTGCCATTTTCAATTACCGCAAGCAAAAAATGGGGGTAAACTGGAGGCAGGCAGGATCGGACTCAAGCCGCCAGCTGGCTGAATGCGCATGTTTGCGAGTGAGGCTTGAATGCTGCCGGCAGATGCAGCACCGCAGTTTAGGGTTGATACTTTTTTAAAATCAACGCGGCGTTGGTTCCGCCGAAGCCAAAGGAATTGCTCATGGCATGTTCAACCCTTGCTTTGCGGGCCCCTTCGGTCACGTAATCCAGGTCGCATTCCGGGTCCGGGTTTTCATAATTGGCGGTGGGCGGGATCATGCCATGGTACAGGGTCAGGGCCGTAAACACAGTTTCCACTCCGCCGGCACCGCCCAGCAGATGCCCGGTCATTGACTTGGTGGAACTGACAGCCGGCAGCCGGGAATTAAAAACCGTTTTAATCGCCCGGGTTTCATACAGATCATTGAGCGGCGTGGAGGTTCCGTGGGCATTGATGTAATCGATCCGGTCGGCAGGGATCCCTGCATCCTGCAGCGCCGAGCGCATGCACTGCACCGCGCCTTCACCGCCGGGCGGCGGGGAGGTAATATGATATCCGTCCCCGGACATGCCGTAACCGAGGACTTCCGCATAGATCCCGGCACCCCGCTGCCGGGCATGTTCCAGATCTTCGAGGACGACGATGCCGCTGCCTTCCCCGACTACGAAACCGTCGCGATCCCTTTCAAACGGCCGGGAGGCCTTTTGCGGCTCATCATTGCGGGTCGACAGGGCTTTCATGGCATTAAAACCGGCGATACAAGAGGGGCTGATAACGGCTTCCGTGCCGCCGGTGATCATGGCATCGGCTTTGCCGTTTTGAATCAGCTTGAAGGAATTGCCCACCGCGTGGGAGCCGGCCGCGCAGGCGGTGGCCAGTGAGGAGTTCGGTCCCCGGGCGCCGAACAGAATCGATATCATCCCGGCGACCATGTTGCCGATCATCATGGGAATAAAAAACGGGCTCACCCGATTAACCTTGTGCCCGTACACTTTGAGCACCGTGTCTTCCATGAACCGCAACCCGCCCAATCCGCAGCCGGTAACGGCCCCCACCCTGGACTCATTGTCAGCGCCAATCACCAGGCCGGAATCCTCGATGGCCATGCGGGCCGCTGCAATGGCAAAGGCAATAAAAGGTTCAAAGCGCCGGGCCTCCTTGCGGGGCATAAAATCCTCCGGGCGAAAATCCTTGACCTCAGCGGCAATCCGGGTCTGAAAGTTTGCGGCATCGAAGCGGGTGATTTCGCCCACCCCCGATCTGCCGGCACACAACGCCTCCCAGGTCGGTTCAACGCCGACACCCAGGGGGGTTACCAGACCCAGGCCTGTAATGACAACTCGCCTCTTCACTCAACCTCCGAATAGCGCACCACCGCCCGGCTCAGTGGGAATTGATATAGTCAATGGCGTCCTTGACGGTGGCAATCTTTTCCGCATCCTCGTCGGAAATGTCGATATCGAATTCCTCTTCCATGGACATGATCAACTCAACCAGGTCAAGGGAATCGGCTCCCAGATCATCGACAAAAGACGCTTCGGGCACCACCTCGTCCAGCTCGACACTTAATTTTTCGGCAATAATCTTTTTTACTTTGTCCTCAACTGCCATTGCAACTACCTCCTTGGGTGAATCGCTGAAAGCCAACCGGCCCCAGCAAAGGTGAAAAACAACCGGGGCCAGGCCCCTGACTTGAACTGCTACATATACATCCCGCCGGACACATGGATCACCTGACCGGTGATATAACCGGCCTGCTCGGATGCCAGAAAGACCACCGCCGCGGCAATATCCTGCGGGGTTCCGGAACGCCCCAGCGGAATCTGGTCGATCATCAGCTGCCGGGCTTTTTCCGGCAGAGAGGCGGTCATATCGGTTTCAACATATCCCGGCGCCACCACGTTGACCGTAATGTTTCGGGAGGCAAGCTCCCGGGCGACCGCTTTGGCCAGACCGATGATGCCCGCCTTGGCGGCGACATAATTCGCCTGGCCGGGATTGCCCATGGCTCCCACCACCGAGGAAATGTTGATGATGCGCCCCGAGCGCTGCCGGATCATGGGCTTGGCAACCGCCTTGATGCAGTGAAAGGCTCCCTTCAAGTTGATATCGAGCACGGCGTCCCAGTCGGATTCCTTCATCCGCACGATCAGCCCGTCGCGGGTGATGCCGGCATTGTTGACCAGCACGTCAACGCGTCCGGTCTCCTCCAGAACATGGCCGACAAAATCGCCAACCTCTTTTTCCGAGGCCACATCGACCTGCATCCCGCTGGCCTGACCACCGGCGTCGGCTACGAGTTTTTCCGTTTGCCGGGCAGCTTCGGCCGCAGCGGAGTAATTGAAAAAAATGCGAGTGTCCGCCCCGGCAAAAGCCAGACAAACCGCCCGGCCGATGCCCCTCGAACCGCCGGTCACGACAATCGTCCGCTCAACTTCCTGTGCCATGCCTACCTCTCAAATACGATGTCCGCCAGCCGATCCATATCCGCCAGCATGTCCCGGCAGCCGGTGCTCAATTCGTTGAAGGCCATGGCTGTCAGCAAATCTGCGCTCTCCTGCTGCTCAAAAACGCCGCAGCCGGTGATGATGCGCAAAACGTTGTCTGTGACCATCCGCGCCACCTCGCCGGCAAACAGTCGGGAAATCAGCCGCACTTTTTCAGCCTGGACATCTGTGCTGTGATCGCTGCCGGCCGCCTTTCGCGCCAGGCTGGCGCCGACTTCCACCCAGGCCATCATATCGGCCAGCATGAACATGACATACTGCTGCCGGGTCAACCGCTGCTCGTTGGCCAGATCGACGGTTTGATTCAGCGCCCGGGCCGCAAGGGCCAGCACCCGCCCTCCGGGACCGTTGTCCCCGGCGTCCAGCCGCTCCATTTCTTCTGCGATGGCCTCGTAAAACCGGCCTTTGCTTTTACGGGTTTTTTTCCAGCGCAACATGCTGATAATATTCTGCTGGATTTCACTGGTGCCCTCATAAATACAGGTGATGCGCACGTCTCTTTTTATTTTTTCCACCTCGTACTCGGTGATATAGCCATATCCACCCAAAGCCTGCATGGCGGCTTCAGCGGCCTGGTTGGCGCATTCGGTGGCAAACAGTTTGGCAATCGAGCCGTCCACTTCAAGGTCCTGCTGCCCGGCATCCAGCTTTTCGGCGACTTCTTCGATATAGGCCTCGGCCGCGGCCAAGCGCACGACATGGGGCACAATCAGCTTATGGGTGTAACCCTGTTTTTCAGACAGGGTGGTTTTAAACTGCACCCGTTGTTTGGCATAATCAATGGCAATCCCCAGCGCGGCCTCACCGGCGCCCAGGGCCATGGCCGCGACCATCAAGCGGGTGTAGCCAAAAACCTTGGTCGCCTGTTTGAGCCCCCGGCCGGGGACCCCCCCGATCAGGTTTTCCACCGGGACAAGAGCATCAGCAAACGTCAGCGGCGAGGTATTGGATGCCCGGATGCCGTGCTTTTCCTCTCCCTTGCCGGCGCTGAAACCGGCAGTGTTTTTTTCGACGACAAAAAAAGTCGCCCCCTCGGGGGTGTTGGCCAGCACGGTGAGAAAATCAGCGTAGCCGCCGGTGGAAATAAACTGCTTATTGCCGTTGATGCGGTAACCGGTTATTTTTCCGGTTTCATCGGTCACCGGATCGGCCTTGGTTTTGATGGCCGCCACATTGCTGCCGGCATCGGGTTCGGTCACCGCATAGGCCACCAGGGCGCTGCCGTCGGCAATTTTTCCCAGCCATTTTTGCTTCTGCTCTTCGGTGCCGCCGACGATCAGTGGATCGGCCCCCAACTGAATGGCGAAAAACGCGGTGGTCACCCCCAGACAGATTTTGGCCATCTCCCGGGTCACGGCACAGCTGTCCCGGGCGCCGCCTCCCATTCCACCGTAAGCCTCGGGGATCATCAGCAGCTGCAGCCCGATCTCGGGGCCCATCATTTCACGAATGATTTCTTCCGGAAAAATTTCCCGGCGATCAAGTTCCAGGATTTTGTCGCGGGTCAAAAGCCGCTTTCGCAACTGGACGATGGTGTCCAGCACCATCTGACGGCTTTCGGAGTCCAGCCCCTGAAGTTGTTGGGCCGGCGAAGTTTGCTCAGCAGTCATCGGTTCAATTCCTCGGGGTGTTGTCGGAAGGCCGCGGCCTTCCGCTGCAGATCGCATAAAACGCGTACAATTTTATCAGCTGGTGGCAATCATCATCGGTCACAGCATTTGCATATCGACGCACCCGCAACCGGTTCCTAATCCTCATCCTCGGCAATGACGGTCCGGCCCCGGTAGGAACCGCAGCTCGGGCAGGCATGGTGAGGCAGGGTGGCTTCGCCGCAGTCCGGACACGTTGACAGGTTCGGTGCGGCCGCCTTTTTGTGGGTCCGCCGCTTGTCACGTTTGGACTTGGAAGTTTTTCGTTTCGGAACAGCCATGAGCAATCTCCTAACTATTTGATTTTTAAATATATATTATAATAAATCTACTCAAATTAAAGGGTCTGCATCTAGTAATTTAAATTCGACCGCTTGTCAAGCATTTTTGCCATAATTTTTTGGGGCCTTGAATTGGACCGCCTTCTATGTTATGCAGGGGGTCCGAAATTGCAGGCTTATTGAATTTAATAATATAACCGATTAATATTATTTGTCAAATTTATTTAATTCAAATCGCCGCCGCCCTGCCGCAACGCGCTAAGAACGGGATATTTTTGCAAAAACGGCGAGGAACGTTTCAGGCGCGAAAAGTCTGGCGGTGTTCCATTTTACTAATTACTTACTTTTATTTAGACATTTGCAGTCATCGGCAGCGGCCGTGAAGGTTGTATTGAACATGGCCCCGCCGTGCTGACTGCCAAGGAGATCCAATGCCGCCCATCGTCACTCGATTTCCCCCCAGCCCCACCGGCTATCTGCATGTGGGAGGTGCCCGCACCGCGATTTTCAACTGGCTATACGCCCGGCACATGAAGGGCAAATTCATCCTGCGAATTGAAGACACCGACACCCGGCGCTCCACCCAGCAATCGGTGGATGCCATCTTCGACGCCCTGCAGTGGCTGGGAATCGACTGGGACGAGGGCCCGTATTACCAGACCCAGCGTATCGACATCTATAATGAGTATTTACAGCGCCTGATCGACTCCGGCGATGCCTACTACTGCACCTGCCCGCCGGAGGCCATCGAGGCCATGCGGCAGCGCGCCATGGCCACCGGGGACAAGCCGCGCTATGACGGAACCTGCCGCGAAAAAAACCTGCCAAAAACCGCCATGGCGGTGGTGCGCTTCAAAGCCCCGCGGGCCGGAACCACGGTGGTCGAAGACGTGATCAAGGGCAACATCGTTTTTCAAAATGACGAACTGGATGATTTTGTCATCTGCCGCAGCGACGGAATTCCCACCTACAACTTTGCCGTGGTCGTCGACGACATCGCCATGGGCATTACCACCGTCATCCGGGGCGATGACCACGTGATGAACACCCCCAAACAGATTCTGCTATACCGGGCCCTGGGGGCTGCGCTGCCTGTCTTCGGCCACGTGCCCATGGTGCTGGGAAAGGACCGCAGCCGGTTCAGCAAGCGCCATGGAGCAGTGTCGGTCACCGCCTACCGGGACATGGGCTACCTGCCCGATGCCATGCTGAACTACCTGGTACGCCTGGGCTGGTCCCACGGCGACCAGGAATTTTTCACCCGCGACGAACTGATCGAAGTTTTCGACATCGAGCACATCGGCCGTTCGGCCGGGGTTTTCGACCCCGACAAGCTGCTGGCCCTCAACGCCGACCACATCAAGGCCGCAGACCCGGCAAAACTGGTCGAACCCCTGGCCCCGTTTTTAAAAGCCCACGGCGTCGAGGTGAAGCCCGGTCCCTTCATCGAAGGTGTCATCCGCACCCTGAACGCGCGCAGCAAGACCTTAAAGGACATGGCCGCCGATGCCCTGTTCTATTTCAAGGATGACATTGCCTACGAAGAAAAGGCAGCCAAGAAATTTTTAAAGCCGACGGCCTTGGAGCCCTTGACCCTCTTGATCCAACAGCTCGAAAAACTGACGGATTTTTCGGAAAAAGCCCTGGAGGGCGCCTTTGTGGCGGTGATGGAAAAGACCGGACTCAAACTGGGCAAGATCGCCCAGCCGGTGCGGGTGGCCCTGACCGGACGGGCCGCCAGCCCGGGCATTTTTGAAATCATCGCCATCATCGGCCGACAGCGTGTGATCGAACGGCTCAAAAAAGCCTGCCGGTTCATCGAGCAAGCCACCGGCAGCGACGATTAGCAGCAAACGCTTCCATTCTGCAAAAGGGGCGCCGGGGGATTGGGGTCCCTTCTTTACTAAAGGGGGACCAGGGGGGATTTTATAAAAATTTCTTGACGCCCATCCCTGAATATGTAAATACAAAAACCAACCTGCTGGGGGATCGTCTAGCGGCAGGACGACGGGTTCTGGCCCCGTTAACCCAGGTTCGAATCCTGGTCCCCCAGCCATTTCGACGCCAAAAGGGCATCCTTCAATAACGCGGGGGATGCCCTTTTTTTCAAATTTTTCAGCGGTTGTCGCCGTCAATCAGGCCGCCCAGGGCACCGAGGAGGGAGCCTTCCCCCTTGCGGCTGCCGCCGGCCGCCGGCGCGTTTTGCAGGATCCGGTCGGCCATCCTTGAAAAGGGAAGGCTCTGGAGCAAGACGATCCCGGTGCCGCTCAAAGTTGCCAGAAAAAACCCCTCGCCGCCGAAAAACATGGACTTGAGACCGCCGGCGGCCTGGATGTCATAGTGGATGCCGGCGGTAAAAGCCGCAATGCAGCCCGTATCCACCCGCAGGGTTTCATTGTTGAGGGTCTTTTTCACCACCGTGCCGCCGACATGGATAAAGGCCATGCCGTCGCCCCTTAAGCGCTGGAGGATGAATCCCTCGCCGCCGAAAAACCCGGCCCCCAGGCGCCGGTTAAAGGCAATGCCCACTTCGGTGCCGAAAGCCGCGCATAAAAAGGCATCCTTCTGGCAGATCAGCTCCCCCTTGATTTTGGCCATGTCGATGGCCAGGATCTTGCCGGGATAGGGCGCGGCAAAAGCGACCACTTTTTTGCCGGTGCCCTGGTTGGTGAAATGGGTCATGAAAATCGACTCGCCGGTGAGGGCCCGCTTGCCGGCACTCATCAGTTTTCCCAGCACCCCCGTGCCGGGGTTAGAGCCGTCTCCCATCCGGGCTTCAAAGGAAATGCCGTCCTCCATGTAGTTCATGGCGCCGGCCTCGGCGATGACCGTCTCGCCGGGGTCCAGTTCAACCTCGACAATCTGCATGTCGTCACCGATCAGCTTATAGTCGACTTCGTGGCATTGCATGCTTCCTCCTTTTTTGCAGTCAGTTGCGGCGTGCTGGGCAAAGGCTTTTCACGCCGCAAGGCATATTAGATTTTTCTCTTATGCCCGCAACTACAATATGCTATAATCTGGAAAAAAAGTAAATGCCGGGCAAATTTACACCGTCAGCGGAGAAAATATCAATGAAGAATAAAAACTCTCTGGATTCGAAAAATGCCGCTCAGTCGGCTGCGGCCACCAACTTCATCAAACAAATCATTGCCGAAGATGTCCAGCATGGCAAAAACGACGGGCGGGTCCACACGCGATTTCCGCCGGAGCCCAACGGGTACCTGCACATCGGGCATGCCAAGTCCATCTGCCTCAATTTCGGGCTGGCCGCTGAATTCGGCGGCCTGTGCAACCTGCGCTTCGACGATACCGACCCGAGCAAGGAGTCGGTCGAATACGTCGAGTCCATTAAAGAAGATGTGCGCTGGCTTGGATTCGACTGGGAGGGGCGGCTGCATCACGCCTCGGATTATTTCGAACCGCTCTATGAATATGCCGTGCAGCTGATCAAGGCCGGCAAGGCCTATGTTGACAGTCTCAGTGCCGACGAGATCCGTGAGTACCGTGGAACTTTGACCCGGCCCGGAAAAAACAGCCCCTACCGGGACCGGACGGTGGCCGAAAACCTGGACCTGTTTGACCGCATGCGCGCCGGCGAATTCAAAGACGGCGAGCATGTGCTGCGGGCCAAAATCGACATGGCCGCCCCCAACGTGATCATGCGCGACCCGACCCTGTACCGCATCCGCCATGTGGACCATTACCGCACCGGCAACGCTTGGTGCATCTATCCGATGTACGATTTTACCCACTGCCTGTCGGATTCCATCGAGGGCATCACCCATTCGCTGTGCACCCTGGAATTTGAAAACAACCGCCAGCTCTATGACTGGGTGCTCGATGAGCTGGGGGTCTATCATCCCCGGCAGATCGAATTTGCCCGCTTGAACCTGACCTACACCGTGCTGAGCAAGCGCAAGCTGATCCAACTGGTGGAGCAGGGTCATGTCAGCGGCTGGGATGACCCGCGCATGCCCACCATTTCCGGATTGCGCCGGCGCGGCTACACCCCGGCGGCCATCCGCAATTTCTGTGAGCGCATCGGGGTTGCCCGGGCCGACAGCATGGTGGACCTGGCCCTGCTGGAATACTGTGTCCGCGAGGACCTGAACAAAAGCGCCGCCCGGGTGATGGGGGTTTTGCGGCCGCTGAAGGTGGTCATCGACAATTACCCGCCGGAAAGGGAAGAACTTCTGGAGGCAATCAACAACCCGGAAGACCCGTCCATGGGCTCGCGCCAGGTGCCCTTTTGCCGGGAGCTGTATATTGAACGCGATGACTTCATGGAAGCCCCGCCCAAAAAGTTCTTTCGCCTGGCGCCGGGCCGTGAGGTGCGCCTGCGCTATGCCTACTTTATCACCTGCGTGGACGTCGTCAAGAATCCGGACAACGGCGAGGTGGTTGAACTTCACTGCACCTATGACCCGGCCACCCGCGGCGGCGATGCGCCCGACGGCCGCAAGGTCAAGGCAACCCTGCACTGGGTATCGGCCCGGCATGCCGTTGAAGCCGAAGCCCGGCTTTACAACCAGCTTTTCAGTGTCGAAAATCCAGCCGATGTCAAAGCCGGCCAGGATTTCAGGGACACTCTGAATCCCGAATCGCTGGAAACCCTGACCGACTGCCGGCTCGAACCCGGCCTGGCGGCAGCCGCCCCCGGCGACCGTTTCCAGTTTGAACGGCTGGGATATTTCTGCGTGGACACCAAAGATTCCAGGGCCGGCCGGCCGGTGTTCAACCGCACGGTGACCCTGCGCGATACCTGGGCCCGAATTCTCAAGGCCCGCAAAAAAAAGTGACCCTGCCGGTTGTCCCTGTCGACGGCCCGCCCAGGGTGGGGTTTTTCAGCGGCAACGCCTGTTCTACCCAACCGCTTCCAGATACCAGCGGTACACGGCCTGCAGCCCATCGGCCAGATGGATTTTCGGCTGCCAGCCCAGCTCTTGCAAGCGGGAGACATCCAGCAGCTTGCGGGGCGTCCCATCCGGTTTGGAACGGTCCCATTTGATTTGCGCGTCATACCCCACGACACCGGCAACCATCTGCGCCAGTTCGCGCACCGTCAGATCCCGGCCCCAGCCGATGTTGATAATCTGCGATGAATCGTAATGCCACATCAGAAACACACAGGCCTCGGCCAGATCGTCGACATGCAAAAATTCACGCCGGGGTGCACCCGAACCCCATAGGACAACCGCTGGTTTGCCACTGGAGCCATTGACTCCCTGGCCGGCGGCAGGCTCCCGGCCAAGGGAAATTTTAATATCTTCCGGGATCGGACCGAAGACCTGCTCGTCTCTTTCAATGCCCTGCCAGTCGTCCGCGGCCGCCAGTTTGGCCAGGTGGAATTTGCGGATCAGCGCCGGCAGCACATGGGAGGTTTGAAAATCGAAGTTGTCGTTGGGTCCGTACAGGTTGTTGGGCATCACGCTGATAAAATGGGTGCCGTACTGCCAGTTGTAAGCCTGGCACATCTTGATGCCGGCAATTTTCGCGACGGCATAGGGCTCATTGGTGGATTCGAGCGGTCCGGAAAGCAGGTATTCTTCCTTGATGGGCTGGGGGCAAAGCCTGGGGTAAATGCAGGAACTGCCCAAAAAAAGCAGCTTTTTTACCTGGCTGCGATAGGCGGCATGGATGATGTTGGTCTGAATGGCAATGTTTTCGTAAATAAACTGCGCCGGGTATGTTTTGTTGCCCCAGATGCCGCCGACCCTGGCGGCTGCCAGAAACACATAGTCCGGCTTTTCCTGGTTGAAAAAGGATTCCACCTGTTGCTGGCGGGTCAAATCAAGCTCGCCACGGGTCCGGGCCACAATGTTGCGGTAGCCTTTTTTCTTGAGTCGGCGTACGAGGGCCGAGCCCACCATGCCACGGTGCCCGGCAACATAGACTTTAGCGGTTTTGTCCATTTAGCGTATGACCACAAACCATGGGTTGAGCAGATTCTGCTTGTTGTAAACCAGTGCCTCGTCGCTATCGTACTGCAGCACCCGGGCGCCGGCAGCTTCAGCAATGGCATGCCCGGCAGCCGTGTCCCATTCCATAGTAGGCCCGGTGCGCGGGTAGATGTCCGCCCGACCCTCGGCCACCAGGCACAGCTTGAGCGAACTGCCGGCGGAAATAAAGTCGACCTCGCCGTGCTGCCTTCGTTTTTCCGCCACAAATGATTCCAGCTCGGGGCTGCCGTGGGAGCGGCTGCCCATGATGGTGTATGGCCGGCGGGTGCCGTCATCCACCGGCAGCCGGACCGCCCGGTCCTTAAGCGCTGCCAGCAGCCGTTCGGCTTGGCTGTCGCTCGGAGGGTCCGGCGGCATATTCAAGATTTCATTCACAACGGCATCCCGGCCGTTGCCGGCACGGTTGAAATCCAGCTTAAAGGCCCCCATACCGCTCAAAGCAAAATAGAGCATATTCTTGTCCGGCACAAAAACAACACCGGCCGCCGGCCGGCAGTCCTGGATAATCGCGATGTTGACGGTAAATTCACCGTTTTTCTTGATGAATTCCTTGGTTCCGTCCAGAGGATCAATCAGCCAGTAGGTTTGCCATTTTTTTCGCTGGGCATAGTCGATGTCCTTGCCTTCCTCGCTCAGCAGCGGGATGTCAAACACCGCCAGCCGCCGCACGATAGTCTCATGGGCGCGCCGGTCGGCCAGTGTCAGGGGGGACTGATCGGCTTTTTGCTGGACTTCGAAATCAGCCGACCGGTAGACCTCCAGAATGACTTCTCCAGCTTCCACGGCGGCCGCCACGGCCGTCAACAGATAAATTTCAAGGTTCATCAGCGTCCCTCAGCATCATTTCGATTAATTTCCAGGCAGCGGTTTTTCATCCTTCGGCTTCTTAACCGCTTATTTTCTTTGCGGCCATTTCACTGCAGTTTAGTATGAACCGCGGTGAAAGTCAATTTGGAACAAATTCGGATCACTTGAAATTCAGCCCGGCAACCACCGCCCACAGCACCAACGCATGCATGACCGCTAAAATCGCCAGCAGCGAAAAAATCCAGCGCCGGATGGTGCCCTGGTCGTCATCGGCAACCGGATCGGTTTCGGTGGCAGACACCGCAAAAACACGGCCGCGATTCCAGTAATAGATGATCACCGCAACTGCGCCACCCAGCGACAACCCGTTGCCGATCAACAGCCACCCGGGATAGCTGGGACTGAACGCTCCCTGCCGCTGGACATCAAACAAACGCACACCCATCACCGCAGCCGTTGCCCCTGAAAGCAGGATGAGCATCAGACTCCCCCTGTAATCCCGCCAACGCCCCGCCCAGACCCATCGCTTTTGAACTGCCGATCCGGTCATCCCCATCAGCATGAGAACCCCGATAAATGCCGCAGCGGCATCAATCACCATATCCGACCAGCCATAGGAGCGTTGCGGATGGATCCCCTGCATCAGCTCATCGACGAAACCCAGCATCGCCGCACAGGTAAAAATCAGCAACAAAAGGCCCCGTCCCTTATAATCGGTTGCCAGCGCCCAGTAAAGCAGCCAGGTCATCAGGACGTATTGCGGAATGTGAATATGTTTGTTGCCATTGGGCTCGGCCATCACGATGGTAAAAACGATCAAGGCACTGACGGCCAGAATGCCAAGACAACGGATGGCTATTTTCTGCTGAACACAAACAATCGTGTAGACCGCTGCAAGCAAGACAGTGATCAAAAGCGGCAGACGGGCGGTGATGGTCGCAGGAAAATGCCGCTCAAGCGCCTGAAAAACCAAAATAACATACGGCAAAGCAGCGGTGTACAATGCCACGGCAGCCCAGCGCAGCGGGCCCGGCGGCCGGGCACAAAGAACGTGAATGGAGAAATCAGCAGCCATCATCGGGTCTCAAGCGGGTTGATTTTTACAATTCAACTGGTTACTGTTATGCCATAAAACCACAATCGAGTAAAATTCACGGTGCCGTAAAAAATCATTTTCAAGCGGTTTAAGCCTTTGCGAAAAAAAAGCGGTGAGGGGAAGTGCCCAATGCCGGTATTTGATCTGTCTGAATTTTTCAAGCTCTCGTCGGCCCTGAATTACAACCTGAGTGCGGCTTCTTTGAACCGCTACAATGTATTGATGTACATTCTCGCCGGCAGGCGACTGGATGCCGACGATCAACAGGATCGTGAAAAAAAAGGGGTTCTGATGGAAGCCCTGGGCTATCTGTTTTCCGCCTACCGGCAAAAGCGGCGGCGCCTGGGGCCAATGGCGGTGCTGCATCCGCTTAGGGCCGCGGCGCTGTTCACCCGCTCGCTGAACAGCGTCAACCTAGTGGACGTGCTCAGCGTCCTGTTGCATGATATTCTCGAAGACATCGAGTCGAGGCAATTCGACACCGTGACCTGGAAAGCCATGGAAGGCCAGCTATACAGCCTGCTGGACCGCCTTGAACCGGATGACGAAGCCCGGCTGACGGCCAATCTGTTGTGCCTGACGCGTGTCGCCGGCGAATCTTACTACCGCTATATCGCCAGACTGCTGGACAACGCCCGCAACGCCCCGGAATTGGTGGAGGTCAAACTGGCCGATCGTCTGGACAACACGCTGGACATGCGCATCGACCTTGAAGACCCGCTGGCCGATCTTGACTTTTTCAAAACCATTTTCCAGATTCTGTTTGTCAACAACTACCCGGGCTACCAACCCAGGGCGGAACATTCCCAGGCGACGGCAATCAACGGCGCCCGCCGGCTGTATCAGCTATTTAAAAATGCCGTGCTGCTCTCGCTGATCCGCCAGCACACCCCGGCAGACGACCGCCGCACCATCGAACCCCTGTTTGACACCGTTGCCGAAGCCAGTCTGAAAGAAGCCCAGCGCACTCTGGTCCATCTGGCCGGCTATCACCTCAACGAGGTTGGCACCCAGCGCCGCCTGATACTCGAAGCCATGCAGTACTGCTACAGCGGCCGCAGCGACCTGATCACCCGGCCTGACGGCCAGCAGTTGCTCGACGGGCTGTTCTCCACCTATTTCGGACCTGTCTCCAGCAAAGTCCGCGGCCCGCAGCTGGACATCCTGTATCAGAACAAACCCCTGATGCTGGAAGCCTCGGTGGCCTTCATCGTCATTTTCCTGAGCTTTTTAAACGACCGGGATTTTTTCATCAAAGGCATCAGCGCCAAGGGCATTGAGCCGGAATAGTCGCCTTCGGACGCCAGGTGCTATGCTCTCTGCGCTTTGCACCATGCGTATCCCCCGCGAAAACCGGAAACCGGCGGGGAAAAAGATGCTTTGTGGATGGCAGTCAGCTGAAAAGCCTATCTCAGATAGATGATGGGGCCGGAAGCATGCTGGCCGGCCACGCTCAGGCGGGCATCGCAGCGGGTCAGGGCTTTGGCGACCTCGGCGAAGGCCTTTTCAGGGGTATTGTTGTTTTCGCTCAGGTGCGCCAGGATGACATGCTGCAGCCGTTCGTGCTGCAGCTGTTCGAGCAGGGTTTTCGATTCCTGGTTGGAAAGATGCCCGGCGCGGCTTTTAATGCGCTGCTTCAGGGGCCAGGGATAGGGACCGGTTTCAAGCATATGGGGATCGTGATTGGCCTCCAGGATCAACAGCATGCAGCGTTTGAGGTGCTCTTTGACCAGGGAGGTGGCCACCCCCAGATCCGTCGCGATTCCAATGCTGATGCCGTTGCAGGAGATGGTAAAGCCCGCCGGATCTTCGGCATCGTGGGAGATGGAAAAGGGGCGTACCGCCAGGCGCTGGATATTAAACGTCCGTCCGCACTCAAATGATCGAATTTCATTCAGCCGGCCCATTTGCGGTGCCGCCTGGGCGGTTTTCTGGTTGATATACACCGGCAGCTGATAGCGGCGGGATAAAATGCCGACGCCCTTGATATGATCGGCATGTTCATGGCTGACGATGATGGCATCCAGGCTTTCAGGGGCCAGCCCGCGGGCGGCCAGGCGGCGTTCAAGCTCGATCCCCGAAAGACCGGCATCCAGCAAAATGGATGTCTGCCCGTCGGAGATGTAAATGGCATTGCCCTTGCTGCCGCTGGCCAGGGTGCAGACAGCAATATTGTATGGCGACTGTTTATTTTCTAACGTCATTCCCATTGTTCCGATTCGTTTGGGGCGTTAGCAAATGGTATAAGGTTTATAGAATTCGGAAGTCGGAATGCGGAATGCGAAAAATTGAAACCCAGATATTCAACCAGCTCTTTTTCCACATTCCGCATTCCGAATTCCACATTCATCTACTTCCCCGTATGTCCGAAGCCGCCGGTGTTGCGCCCGGTGGGCTCCAGCCCAGCGACCGGCTGCAGCTCGGCCCGGTAAACTTTTTGAATGATCATCTGGGCGATGCGCTCCCCCCGGCGCAGCGTGTAGGCTTCAGACCCCAGGTTGATCAGCGCGACCAGGATCTCACCGCGATAGTCGGCATCGATGGTACCCGGGGAATTGATCAGCCCGATGCCGTGTCTGACCGCCAGGCCGCTGCGGGGCCGAATCTGGGCTTCGAAACCGACCGGAAGCGCCACGGCAAAGCCGGTGGGCACCAGCACTATCTGGCCTTTTTCAAGCACCAGATCGTCTTTGACGGCTGCACAAATGTCCATCCCCGCACTGTGGGCGGTCATGTAACGCGGCAGGACGATGTCGGCATCCACCTCAGGCCGCAGCCGTAAAATTTTGATCACCGGGGATTGTTCCAAGGGTGCCCTTATTTGTCTTCTTTAATGCAGCAGCATCTTTTCAAATTCATTTTTGTCGGTGTCCGACGGGCCCAGCAGGGTCAGGGCCATGTGGTCGGCATCAAACAGCCCGCAGGCCAGCTGCTGAATGTCAGCGGCGGTGACGGCTTCAATTTTCTCCATAATCGTCTCCAGCGCGATATCGCCGCCAAAATGAATTTCGTTCTGGGCGGTGCGCACCATCTGGTTATCGGTGCTTTCGGCACCCAACAGCAGGCTGCCCCGGGTATATTCAACCGCCCCGCTGAGCTCTGAAGCCGTAACCGGCTTGCGGGTCATCTTGAACAGCTCATCGAGAACCAGGCGGGTGGTCTCTTCGGCACGCCGGGGATCAACCCCCACGTAAACGCCGAACATCCCGGTATCCACATGGGAGGAAACAAAGGAGTACACCGAATAGGCCAGCCCCCTTTTTTCGCGTACCTGCTGAAACAGCCGGGAGCTCATGTTGCCCCCCAGGATGGTGTTGAGCAGCGACAGGCAGTAGCGGCCGGGATCGGTAATGGACAGCCCCCGGGTGCCTAGACAAATATGCATCTGCTCCAGCTCCCGGTGGTGGACATCCACCACGCAGCACTCCTGCGGGGGATGGCGCGGCGGGAAACCGTCGCCCGGGGCCAGCGCCTCAAAGGAAGGCGCCACCAACCGGACCAGGCGGTCATGCTCGATGTTGCCGGCCGCTGAAACGACGATGCGCTCGGGCTGATAGAGACGGCGGAAAAAATTTTTGATCGCTGCGGCATCAAAACCCAGAATGTTTTCAGGAGTTCCGAGAATCGAGCGGCCCAGGGGGTGATCCCCCCAGAAATTATACCCGGACAGCAGGTGAACATATTCTTCCGGGTTGTCTTCGACCATGCCGATTTCCTGCAAAATCACCGGCCGTTCCTTTTCCACCTCCGCCGGGTCAAACACCGAGTTGGTAAAGATGTCACAAAGAATGTCGGCCATGGTATCGACCCGGGTATCCAGGACCCGGGCGTGGTAGCAGGTATTTTCCATGGTCGTAAAAGCATTGGTATGGCCGCCGACAGCATCAAACTCCTTGGCGATCTGGTAGGCTGAACGTTTGCGGGTTCCCTTGAAAATCATATGTTCGATAAAATGCGACAGTCCGCTTTCTTGTTCGGACTCATCCCGGGCGCCCACGTTGACCCATACCCCCATGGATACTGAGCGGGTATGGGTCATTTTGCGGCTCACAATGCGAATGCCGTTTTTAAGCACGGTCTTAGCGACGGGTGCGTCCATGGCCCTCTTCCGCAACCGCCTTGTGACTCAGGCGGATCTTGCCGTCCCGGTTGATCTCCAGCACCTTGACCTTGATCTTGTCGCCTTCCTTGACAATGTCGGACACCTTGGTCACCCGGTGATTGGCCAACTGGGAGATGTGCACCAGCCCGTCGGTGCCGGGCAGGATCTGGACAAAGGCCCCGAAATCGGTAATCTTGACCACGGTTCCGTCATAGACGGCACCCACTTCGGGTTCCTGGGTGAGATCCTTGATGATTTTAACGGCTGCATCGGCCTCTTCTTTTGAAAAGGCGGCGATTTTGACCGTGCCCGAATCATCCACGTTGATGGTGGTGTTGGTCTCGGCTTGAATCCCGCGAATCATCTTGCCACCAGGGCCGATAATTTCACGGATCTTATCCGGGTGAACCTGCACGGTGGTGATGGTCGGCGCGTAGGGTGAGATCTCCCGGCGGGGTTTGCCAATGGCCTCGGTCATTTTGTCGAGAATATGCAGCCGGCCGGCCCGGGCCTGCTCCAGCGCTTTTTCCATGATCTGCTTTGGCAGTTCGTGGATCTTGATGTCCATTTGAAGGGCGCTGATGCCCTCACGGGTACCGGCGACCTTAAAATCCATATCGCCGGTGTGGTCCTCATCGCCGAGAATATCGGACAGGATCACGACCTGATCGCCTTCCTGTACCAGCCCCATGGCGATGCCGGCCACGGGGGCCTTGATGGGAACGCCGCCGTCCATTAGCGCCATACAGCAGGCGCACACCGTGCCCATGGAAGACGAACCGTTGGACTCCAGCACTTCGGATACCAGCCGGATGGTGTAGTCAAAATCATCCTTGTCGGGCAAAACTTTCTCGATGGCGCGGGTGGACAGCCCCCCGTGGCCGATATCCCTGCGGCTGGGACCTGAAATGCGCTTGACTTCACCGACCGAATAGGGCGGAAAATTATAATGCAGCATGAAGGGACGAAATTCCTCACCGATCAATGTCTCCACCCGCTGTTCATCCTGGCCCGAGCCCAGGGTCAACACGCCCAGCACCTGGGTCTCCCCCCGGGTAAACAGCGCGCTGCCGTGGGGCCGGGGCAGCATACCGACCTCACAGGTGATCGGCCGGATCTCGTCGAATTGGCGGTTGTCGATCCGGCGGCCTTCCTTCAAGATCAGATCGCGGGATATTTTTTTCTGCAGGTCGCTTAAAATAGCACGCACTTCTTCTTCGCGCTCGGCGTAGGGCTCGCCCAGTTTCTCGATGATCTGGGCCTTCGCGTTGCGCAATGCCACCTGGCGCCTGGTTTTTTCGGGGACCACCAGGGCTTCGCGGATCAACGCGGAAGCTTCGGCTGCCAGCAATTGCGCCAGGCTTTCGTCTATGGCCGGGGGTTCGAAGGGGCGTTTTTCAACTCCGTGGGTTTCCTGGAGTTTGAGCTGCAGGTCAATGAGCGGTTTGAGGGCTTCATGCCCGAAAAAGATAGCGTCCATCATATCGGCTTCACTGACCAGATCGGCGCTGCCTTCCACCATGACCACCCCGGTTTTGGTGCCGGCCACGATAATGTTGATATCGCTTTTTTCCCACAGACTGATGGGAGGATTGGCCTGCAGCTGTCCGTCAATGCGTCCGACGCGCACACTGGCAATTGGACCGGCAAAGGGGATGTCTGAAATGGTAAGGGCCGCCGAGGCCCCGAGCATGGCCAGGGTGTCCGGATCGTTTTCCTGGTCCATGGACAGGACGGTGGCGATCACCTGGGTTTCACAGCGGTATTGCTTGGGAAACAACGGCCGGATGGGCCGATCGATCAAACGGGCCGTCAGGGTTTCCTTTTCGCTGGGCCGTCCGATCTCCCGGCGGAAATAATTTCCCGGAATGCGTCCGGCGGCGTAAATTTTTTCCTGGTATTCAACGGAAAGGGGCAAAAAGCTTGAAGCCTTCTCCTTGGTGTCGGACACCGCGGTGACCAGAACAATGGTATCCCCGTACTGGACCACCACTGATCCGGAAGCCTGGCGGGCGACCTTGCCGGCCTGGACGCTCAGGGTCTTTCCGTTGATTTCTTCTTTAAGCAAAATTTCCATATTCATCTCCTCACCCGGGACAACCCGGATAGATGCCACCGGGACACAAAGGCACAAAGGAAGTCCCTTTGATTGCCTAAAGCTGGGTTCAAAACCACTGATCGCACCCGAATACCGTTGCGGGCGGATAAAAGGGGTTTTGAATTCATCTTTGTGACTTGGTGTCTCGGTGGCGCTAAGGTTTTCAAAATTAAAATAACTGCAGTCCATCAATAGCCGGGCCGGTGTCTGTCGCCCGACCGGCGCCTGAATGTGATGCGGCCTGTCGACCGCCAACGGGCCGCTTGTTCCTTTGGTGTTCAACCGTGTGTTGCTGCCGGGAAAAAAAGCCGCGGGGCCACCCACGCTGAATTACCGTTTTAACCCCAGGGTATCAATAATGTTGCGGTAACGGTTGATGTCTTTGTATTTTACATAGTTGAGCAGCCGACGGCGGCGACCCACCAGCATCAGCAACCCCCGGCGGGAATGGTGATCCTTTTTGTGAATCTTCAGGTGCTCGGTCAGGTAGGAAATCCGGTGGGTCAGCAATCCCACCTGCACTTCCGGAGACCCGGTGTCGGTGTCATGCAACTTGAATTTTTCGATCAGCTTCTTTTTGTCATCGGTTGTGAAAGCCACTTTCTTTTTTGCCTCCTGTTGGTAAAAGTTGAATATCGCCGCACCGCCGGCCAGCGGCCTAATCGGCAAACACACAGTCGTAATCCAGCCGGTCAAAAGACAGGCTGTGGTTTAATATTGCTACAAGTTGCCCCTGATGATCAACAACTTTAATTCGTCCGCCGGGCAAAGAGCTGCCGCCCAGTTCCCCATCACTGATCAGATCTTGCAATAAAACCGGCCGGCCATGTCGTATCTTTGTCACCAGGGCTGCATCGGCGATCACCGCCGGCAGATCCGGCAGGGCATCGGCCATGCTGACCATTCGTTCAACCAGCTCATCTGCCCGGGCCGCAGCCTGCACTTCGGCCAAAGGGACGGCCTGGGCAATTTCAAATCCGCTGCTGGCGGTGCGCTTCAGGGTACTGAGGTGCGCGCCGCATCCAAGCGCCTTGCCAATGTCGGCACACAGGGTCCGGATATAGGTTCCGGCCGAGCACCACACTTCAAAACGCACCCGTGGCAGGGCAATTTCCAGAATGCGGATGCGGTAAATTTCTATTTGCCGGGCCGGTTTTTGAACCGGCCGGCCCTGCCGCGCCAGTTTGTAGAGCGCCACCCCCCTGTGCTTGAGCGCGGAGTATACCGGCGGCAACTGCCGTCCGGGACCCTCAAAGGAGTGCACAACCTTTTTGACGGCATCTGCGCTACAGTCTACCGACCGGGTGGCCATTACCGTACCGGTTGCATCCTGGGTGTCGGTTGTCACACCGAGTTTGAGCACCGCCACATATTTTTTTGGACCGTGCAGCAAAAACCCGGCCAGCCGGGTCGCCCGGTTCACACAGCATACCAGCACCCCTTCAGCCAAGGGGTCCAAGGTACCGGCATGCCCGACTTTTTTAGCCCCCAGGCTTTTTTTGACCATCGCCACCACGCCGGCCGAAGTAACCCCCACGGGTTTGTCAATAACCAGTATCCCGTTTGCCCGACTGCCACCCACGGCCGGATTTTTTCCCGCCATTGCGTATCCTCACCCTGGCGTCATGCCCCTTACCCCTCAGAGTTACAGGTTTTTCACCATGGTAATGATCTCGGATTTCAATTGTGCCAGCGTGGTTTCAACCTGAAATCCGGCTGCGCTGACATGACCGCCGCCGCCAAAGGCACCGGCAATGGCCGCCACATCCACTGTTCCGTCCGAACGCAGGCTGACGTGGTAATAGCGCCGATCAGGGGTTTGGCTGCGGCCGTTTTTCTGTTCCTGGATCAACGCCGCCACTTTGACATCCTCAATGCGTCGCGCATAATTGATCAGGCCGTCGACGTCTTCGGGCTGAGTGCCGGTTGCTTGCAGCATGGCCCGGGTAACGGTCATGATGGACAGTTTGCCGTTGTTTGAAATTTCAATCGAATCCAGCGCCTGGTTTAACAATTTGATGCGTCCCAGCGAGTAGGTGCCATAAACATGCTGGGCAACGTCATGGGGATTGGCCCCCAGTTCCGCCATCTCCTTGCTGATGGCAAAGGCCGCCGGGGTGGTGTTGGAGAATCGAAACGAGCCCGTATCGGTCAGAATGCCGGTGTAGATGGCCGTGGCTATCGCTGCATCCAGGGGCACCTGCAAGGCTTTGATCAGCCGGTAAACAATTTCCGCCGTGGAACTCGCATCGGCATCGATCAACTGCAGATCGCCAAAGCCGGTATTGGAAACATGGTGGTCGATGTTGATCACCACCGGTATCTGCTCGATGGCGGCAGCCGCCTCGCCCACCCGGGGCAGATCCCCGCAATCAAGGACCAGCGCCGTATCATAGGTGACGGCCGGCTTCACATGCCGCACAATGCGCTCGGCCGAAGGCAGAAAACGATAGACAGCCGGAATCGAGCTGGCATTGTACAGGGTGGCCTTTTTGTCCAGCTTGCCCACAGACAGCCCCAGGGCCAGCAATGAGCCGATGGCGTCTCCGTCCGGGTCACTGTGGGAGGCCAGCAAAATATGGTTGGCTTTTCTAATTTGATCAATAATCCGGTTCATTGCCCGTCGTAATCTTTTTTAACAGTCCCTCGATATGCAATCCGTAATCGAAGGATTCGTCCCAGAAAAATTTTAACTCCGGCATATACCGCAAACCGAGCCGGCGGGCAAGGTTGCGTTTGATATATCCGCGTGCGCTGTCAAACCCCTTGACGGCGGCTTTTGAACGGTCGCTGCCGCCATGAATCGTGAAATATATCCGCGCCAGCTTGAGATCCGGGGACATTTTCACCCCGGTGATGGTGGTCATTTCCAGGCGCGGATCACTGATGCCTTTTCGCAGCAGATCCGACAAGGTTGCCTGGATCAGGCCACTGACTCTATCGGCTCGGGTAAAGGATGTCATAGATGGATGATTTCCATGCGCGTGTCGACAATCTCGGCCAGTCCCAGATCGTCGGCCATGTTAAAAATCTTGTCAATTTTCGAATTGATCAGCGGTGAATCATTGCCGACCAGTGAAAACCCGATTTCAGCCCGCTGGTAAACGTCATTGGCGCCGATTTCGGCCATCGACACATTGAAATTGTTGCGCAGCCGGCCGATCATGGATTTTACAATCTTGCGCTTGCCCTTGAGCGAGCGGCAGTCATGCAGCCGCAAAACAATGACTCCGGTTCCGACAACCATCATCATCTACCCTAGGTTATTCCATTTGAGGTTTTATCTCTTCGAGATAAAAACACTCCAGCACATCGCCGACCTTGATGTCGTTGAAATTTTCAACACCAATGCCGCATTCATAACCGGCCTGCACTTCTTTGACGTCGTCTTTAAAACGGCGCAACGAAGCGTTGCGGCCCTCGTATAAAACCACCCCGTCTCTGATCACCCGCATGGTCTGGCCGCGTTCTATCTTTCCGTCGGTGACATAACAGCCTGCAATGGCCCCCACTTTGGGAATCTGGAACACCTCCCGGACTTCCGCGGTGCCCAGCACGTGTTCTTCAAAAGTGGACTCCATCATGCCGACCATGGCATCCTTGACATCCTTGATGATGTCGTAGATGACATTGTAAAAACGCATGTTCACGTTTTCTTCGGCGGCAAAGGCCTGAACTTTGGGTGTCGGCCTGACATTGAATCCAATGATGATGGCGTTGGATACCGCTGCCAGGGAAATGTCCGACTCGCTGATCGTCCCGGTGGCCGCATGGACCACGTTGACCCGGACCTCATCGTTGGACAGCCCGGTCAAGGACTCCTGTAAAGCTTCTATGGAGCCGTGAACGTCGGCCTTGATGATGATGTTGAGATCCTTGACCTCTCCCTGCTGCATCTGCTCGTAGAGCTTTTCCAGGCTCAACCGGTTTGTCTGGGCCAGTTCCTTGGTTCTCTGTTTCTGGAGGCGGTGCAAACTGACCTGTTTGGCGCTTTTTTCATCAGCCAGCGCGACCAGTTCATCGCCGGCCAGAGGCACGCCGGACAGGCCCAGGACTTCAACCGGAATCGACGGGCCGGCGGACTCCACCTGCACGCCCCGGTCATTTAGCAGGGCGCGCACCTTGCCGTAGTGCACGCCGCACACCACGGCATCGCCGGTGTGCAGGGTGCCGTCTCTGACCAGCACCGTGGCCACCGGACCTCTGCCGGAATCAATTTTGGCCTCCACCACGTAGCCGAAAGCCCGCTTGTCGGCATTGGCTTTAAGCTCCAGAACCTCGGCCTGCAGGGAAATCATTTCCAGCAGTTCATCGATCCCCTGGTTCTGCTTGGCGGAAACATGGACAAAAATCGTGTCGCCGCCCCAATCCTCCGGGGTCAGACCGTGCTCGGCAAGCTCGCGTTTGACCCGATCCGGGTCGGCATTGGCCTTGTCGATTTTGTTGACGGCCACGATGATCGGCACCTCGGCCGCCCGGGCGTGGTTGATGGCTTCAATGGTTTGCGGCATCACGCCGTCGTCGGCGGCCACAACCAGCACGACAATGTCGGTGACCTTGGCCCCGCGGGCCCGCATGGCGGTAAACGCCTCATGGCCCGGGGTGTCGATAAAGGCGACATAGCCCTTGTCGGTGGCGACATGGTAAGCCCCGATGTGCTGGGTGATTCCACCGGCCTCCATCTCGGTGATGCGGGTTTTGCGGATGACATCCAGCAGGGATGTTTTGCCGTGATCCACATGCCCCATGATGGTGACCACGGGGGGGCGTTCCTGCAATTTTTCCGGGTCGTCGGCTTCCTGTTTTAAAACCGCCTCTTCTTCAAATGTGGCCGGTTCCACCTCGTAGTCGAATTCCGCGGCCACCAGCACGGCCGTGTCAAAGTCGATGCTCTGATTGACGGTGGCCATCACCCCCATGGACATCAGCACCTTGATCATCTCGCCGGCCTTGACCCCCATTCGCTTGGCCAGCTCGGAAAGCACAATGGCTTCATCGACTTTGATTCTGCGCTTGATTGCCTTGGCGGTGGTAATCTGGGTTTTTTTGGCGGCCGCGGCGGCCTTGGCCTTGGCCCCCTTGCGCGGTTTGCGGGATCGAAAGCCGACATCATACAGATCGGTGCCCTCAACCACCGATTTTTTGCGAAAAGATATTTTTTTCTTTAAAAAGCGTTTGTCCTGCTCCCCTTCTTCGCCTTTTTTCTTCCACTTCTTTTTGCGCGCATCCCTGGAGGCCAGATCCACCGGTGCTTCAGCGGCTTTTTTTACCGGTGCGCCGGCAGCCAGCCCACGGTCCACCCGGGCGGGTCCGGCAGCCTTTTTGTGCGGTGCCGGTTTCGGTGGTTTGATGGGAAGCTTGATGATTTTAGCGGATTCGTCTTTTTTGACGGCCTTTTTAACTCGCGCCCTGGCTTTCGCAGCCGGTTTTTCGGCCTCCACGGCCGCCGGGGCTTTTTCCGCAGCTTTTTGTTCCGCTCCCGGCTCGGCGGCTGCCTCGGCTTCGGTCCCGGCCGCTGGCTGGGTTTCTTCAGCCGCGGCGGCGGGCGCCGTTTCCTCGGGCTGCTCTGCAACCGGTTCGGCAGTCTGCTGGGGTTCGGCCGGTGCCTCGTCGGCGCCGGGCTCCGCCGGCTCGGGAGCCGGCGGGGCAACTTCCACCTGGACTTTTTTCCGGCGTCTTCGAATCACCGTGGGCTTTACCCGCGTCTCCTCAACGGCCTGCTCTTTTTTGCCGAAAAGTTCCGTCTTAACTCTGGCAACGGCCTCATCATCCAGAGAACTCATATGGCTCTTGACCTCGATCTTCAGATCACCGAGCTTTTCGAGCAAAATTTTATTTGTCAGGTTAAGGTCTCTGGCGAGTTCATAAACTCTGATCTTTGCCATTGCTCCCCCCTGGGGCTCTCGTTATTCAAGGCCTTCGGCCCTGGTGATTATTTATGCTGCCGATCATTGACCGGCTAACTGCGGTCTGCCTCAGTTTCATCGGAGGATTGCCCCACCGACGGCGTTTGGCCGGAATCAACATCGGCCGCATCGGCCGTATCCGTGTGATTTTCCTGCCCGCCTTGTTCATCCCCCGGCTCCTGCTGCAGCGCTTCTTCTACTGCATTTTCTGCCGGTTCTTCAACGGATGCTTGCGGTTCATGGATCTCTTCTTCCAGTGGTGCATCCTCGTCCACCTGATCAGCAGCAGCGGCTTCGGCCACTGCAAGCCTGGCGGCCTCCAGCAGTTTGGCGGCCTTTTCTTCGCCGATTCCACGAATCTGGGTCAAGTCCTCAATGGTGGCGCGACTGACCTCCTCGGCCGAGTAAAATCCGCTTTCATACAGCGCGTCGGCCAGGCTAACCCCAACACCGGCAAGCGCCACCAGCGAATCATATCCGGTCTGCATGGCCTGGCTGTAACGGGTCTCACTTTTAACATCCAGGTGCCAGCCTGAAAGCTTGGAGGCCAGCCTCACGTTCTGCCCCTTCTTGCCGATGGCGATGGATAAAAATTCGTCCGGCACAATGACTTCCATGGCCCGGTTGTCCTCGTCGATGATGACCCGCGATATTTCGGCCGGCGCCAGCGCATTGCAGACAAACTTGGCCGGATCAACGTGCCAGGGGATGATATCAATTTTTTCACCCCGCAGTTCCTGGACCACGTTCTGCACCCTGCTGCCCTTCATCCCCACACAGGCCCCCACCGGATCGATATCCGAGTTGTTCGAGGCCACAGCGATTTTAGCCCGCACGCCGGGCTCCCGCGCGGCTCCCATGATGTTGACGATGCCTTCACTGATTTCAGGGACTTCCGTGCGGAAAAGGTCAATCAGAAAGTCGGGATGAGTGCGTGACAGAATAATCTGCGGCCCCCGCGATTCATGCAGGACATCCAGGATGTAAGCACGGATGCGGTCTCCCCGGCGGTAGGATTCTCTGGGCACCTGCTCGCGCACCGGCACGATTCCCTCGGTGTGGCCCAGGTTGACGATGATATCACCCCGGTCGATGCGCTGCACGATGCCGTTGATGATCTCTCCCTTGCGGTTGACGAAACTGGCGTATACGGCATCTTTTTCAGCGTCCTTCATTTTCTGGATAATCACCTGTTTAGCGGACTGGGCGGCAATCCGCCCGAAGGTGCTGGTATCCATTTTGGTGCCCAGGCTGTCACCGATTTCGCATTCGGGGTCCAGCTCACGTCCCTCTTCAAGGCTGATCTGCAGCTCCGGCTCAGTGACCTCTGCGACCACCTCTTTGAATTGAAAAACTTCGATCTCGCCGGACTCTTCGTTGTACTGAACTTCAATATCCATCTTGTTGCCGTATTTCTTCCTGGCGGCAGATCGCAGCGCTTCTTCCAGAGCCTTGATAAGAACGTCCTTGTCAATCCCCTTGTCACGGCTAACCTGATCAACGACACGCTTGATATCGGATATAATCATTGATGTCTCCAATTTTATTGGGCCAATTGGGCCTTTGAAATATCCCCGTAAGCAATGGCAACGATTTGTTGCTCGCTTTGCAGATTTACCTGTTCACCGGATATTCCCAGCAAAACTCCGCTAAATGTTTTTTGGCCGTTTACCGGTCGTTTGGTTTTAATTTTCGCCCGCTGTCCTTTGAATCTTTCAAAATCATGTTTTTTCACCAGGGGCCGATTCGGTCCCGGAGAGCTGACTTCCAGGCGATAGGGACCGACATTGTCCAGGGCAACATCCAGGATATCTCCCATTTCACGGCTGACGCTCACACAATCATCCAGCTTAATGCCCCCGTCCTTGTCGATATACAGCCGCAGCACCCTGCCGCCGGCCTCCCGTCGAAATTCGACCTGCACCAGCTCCAGGCCTTCCGAAGCACACAGGGGCTCCGCCAGGGACCAGACCCGGGCCGCAACCCGCTGTTCATTGAGATTAGACGGGGGGAGGTTCCGGGACCGCGACGTCTTTTCTGATTTTTTGTTCCCTGTTTTTGCCACTGCCCAACTGTCTCCTCCAAAACACAAAAAACGGGCGATCGCCCGTTTCCTCGTGTTTGCCGGTACACCTTTTTATGTATAGCGAGAAAAGATTATCAGTTCATGCCATTAACCATAGGAAAAGAGTTAAATTCATCCCACAATACATAAAAGGCTCCACCCCAAACCACAAAGTAAAACGGAAAAGGCGAACTTAAGCTGGAGCGGGCAACGAGATTCGAACTCGCGACACCAAGCTTGGGAAGCTTGTACTCTACCAACTGAGCTATGCCCGCTCGCCTAAGATTAGAATTATTAAGACAAATTGCATCGATTGTCAATAACTTTCAACAATTATTTCCCAAATTCAAAAGTTGCCGATAAGTCCCGATCATCGACTGCCAGCGCGATGCGCATTCTGGTTGAGCGTCATTTGTCCACCAGATCCCGGATGCTTTTCAGCTCGGCTTTCAATTCCTCCACCAGCTCCGCGGGCAGCGACGCGGCAGGTTTGTCCCGGGCGCTGAGATAACTGCGCGCGCCGGCAATGGTATATTTCCGGTCGTACAGCAAATGCTTGATCTCCAGGATCAATTCAATGTCTTTCTTGGTATAGGATCGCTGGCCCGCAGCCGTGCGCCGGGGACGGATCTTGCGAAACTCGCTTTCCCAGAACCTCAGTACATGGCTGGGAAGGCCGGTTATCTTGCTGACCTCCCCGATTTTAAAATAAAACTTGTCCGGCAGCTCGATCTGGTTCGGTTTTTTATCCTGCATGGTCAATCCCCAAGGATCCGTCAGGGCAAATCGCCCGACGGACAATATGAGGCGGCCTGCTGCTGCACTCAGGCCGGCAGCCCCGCATCAAAAGCCTGCAGGAGCCTGGCGGTAATCGACTTGTGCAGCTGGTTGACATCCTCATCGACCAGGGTTTTCTCATGGGAACGGTAGGTCAGGCGAAACGAAACGCTCTTTTTTCCGGCCGCAATGGGATCTCCTTCAAACACGGCAAACAGGTGCACGGACTCCACCAGCGCTTCACCCATATTTTCGACGGTTTCCAGTATCAACTGGGCTTCCACCGCCTGATCGACGATGATGGTGATGTCCCGGTAAATCGCCGGAAATATCGGCAGCGGCTTGAAACTCACCGCCGTCGGAATCAAGGGGATCAGATGGTCCAATTCAAGCTCAAAGATATAGGCGCTTTGTTTCAATTCAAAGCGGTCACAAAGCCGGGGATGAATTTCACCCACCCGGCCCAGCCGCGTGTCGCCGGCCATAATCCAGGCACAATAGCCGGCGCGAGTGTAATCGCAGGCATCGGCCGCAATGCGGGTAAAACGCAGCCCGTCTATTTTCAACCCTGCCAGCAATCCCTCGACAACCCCCTTGATATCGAAATAATCACAAGCAACCGCCGGGCCGTGCCACGAGGCTTCCCGGGCCATTCCCGTCCACAAGGCCGCCAGTATTTCCGGCTCCCGGGGCAGCAGCTGATCCGCGGCGGGGATGAAAATTTTTCCGACTTCAAAAATCTTCAGGGTTTTGATCTGCCGGGTGAGGTTATAGCGCATGGTCTCAAGCAATCCCGGTATCAGTGACGTGCGCATGACGGCCTGGTCCTCGGTGAGAGGATTTAAAATCTCAACCTGGCGGCAGCGCGGATCCGTCGCCGCCAGCCCGAGCCGCTGCGGGGTCTGGCGGTGGACAAAACTGTAAGTAATCACCTCCGAAAAACCGAAACCGGTCATCAACTGCCGCAGCCGGCGCCGCACCTCTATCTGCCGGGCAACCGGGCGAGCCTCGGCCGGCATGGCGGGATAACTGATGGGAATATTATCGTAGCCGGCCAGCCGGGCCACTTCCTCCATCAGGTCTTCTGGTCTGGAGATGTCCACCCGGAAGGTTGGAGCCGTAACCTCCAGCCGGTGGTCATCATCGTCGGGGACAACCTCATCCACCTCGAATTCAATGGATTCGAGCAGGTTTTTCATGTTGCCGGCATCAAGCCCGATGCCCAACAGCCGGCGCGTGCGCTGAACACTCATTGAAATCCGGACTGACTTTTGCGGCTGCGGGTATTCATCGATCAGGCCCTCGACCAGGGTGCCCCCGCCAAGTTCCGCCATCAGCCGGGCGGCGCGGTTGAGCGCCCGCACGGTGCCTTCCGGGTCCACGCCGCGTTCGAAACGGTGTGAGGCCTCTGTGTTCAGCCCCAGCTTCTTCGATGTCTTGCGGATGCTGACCGGGTTGAAATAGGCGCTTTCAATCAACACCCGGGAAGTGCCGGTTTCAATTTCCGAGTTGAGTCCGCCCATCACGCCCCCCACGGCCACCGGTTTTTGTCCGTCGCAGATCATGAGCATTTCAGCATCCAGCACCCGCTCATTCTGGTCCAGGGTGACAAATTTTTCGCCGGCGCGGGCGGTACGGACCACGATGCGATTTTCGGCCAGCCGGTCGAAGTCAAAAGCGTGCAGGGGCTGGCCGGTTTCCATCAAAACGAAATTGGTGATATCAACAATGTTGTTGATGGGCCGCAGACCGATCGACAGCAGGCGGTCCTGCAGCCAGAACGGAGAAGTTTTCACCCTGACGGCGTCCACCAGGCGGGCGCTGTAGCGCGGACAGTGATCAGGCGCTTCAATGGTCACCGAAGTCAGAGCGGCGATGCGGTTGCCCCTGTCCTCCAGACTGAAATCGGGATAGCGCAGGGTGGTTTTCTGGATCGCTGCGACCTCGCGGGCGATACCGATGACGCTGAGACAATCCGGACGATTGGGGGTCAGATCAAACTCAAAGACGGTGTCGCTAAGCTTCAGGGCTTCGGCCAGCCGGTCACCCGGCTTCAAGGCTCCGTCCAGTTCCATGATGCCGCCGGGATCGGATCCCAGCCCCAGTTCCATGTCGCTGCACAGCATCGCCTCGGAAGCCTGCCCCCGGATGACATTTTTTTCAAGCACGGTGCCATCCGGAAAAACCGTCCCCGGCAGCGCCACCGGGGCCAGCATGCCCGTCTTGACATTGGGGGCGCCACAGACCACGGTCAGCTCCCGCTGCGGTAAATGAACCCGGCATATTTTCAGCTGCTCGGCATTGGGATGGTCCTCAACAGCCTCAATGCGTCCCACCAGGACTTTTTGTAGATAACTGTAACGGTCGGCAACCGCCTCCACCTCCAGTCCCGCCATTGTCAGCGCCTCGGCCAGTTCGGCCGGGTCCATTTGGACGTCAACATAATCTTTAAGCCAGCTCAAGCTAACTTTCATTGCCAAACCGTAGTTGAATTTGAAAATTTCGTAAAAGTCTTTTGTGAGCGGCTTTGAGCATTTTGGGAAAATGATTGCTGGAATCCTGAGCGTTAAGAAATTCAAACTGTTTGAGGGCGCTAGCCCGAGTTTTTGAATTTTAGTGAAGGATTCCAGTAATCCCCAAAATGCTCACGAAGCGAACAAAAGTGACTTTTACGCCTTCATCAGAATTGTCGTCGTACTAAAACTGCGCCAGAAAGCGCATGTCATTTTCAAAAAATCTGCGGATGTCATCGATGCCGTACTTGAGCATGGCGATGCGTTCCACCCCCATGCCAAAGGCAAAACCGGTGTAACGGCCGGCATCATAACCGACATTTTCATACAACGCCGGGTGCACCATCCCCGAGCCGAGAATCTCGAGCCATCCGGTGTGGGAACAGACCCGGCACCCCTTGCCGCGGCACATGACACACAGAATGTCCACCTCCGCGCTGGGTTCGGTAAACGGAAAGAAGCTGGGGCGAAACCGCAGGCTGGTCCGGTCGTCGAACATCCGGTGAATAAAAGCGGTCAGGATGCCCTTAAGATCGCCGAAGGATATGCCCTCATCCACCAACAGGCCTTCCACCTGGTGAAACATGGGGGTGTGGGTCAGGTCGGAGTCACAGCGGTACACCTTGCCGGGCATGATGATTCGGACCGGGGGGCGTTGTTTTTCCATGGTCCGGATCTGCAGCGGAGAGGTGTGAGTCCTCAACACCGTATCATCATTGATGAAAAAGGTGTCCTGCATGTCCCGGGCCGGGTGGTCCTTGGGAAAATTCAGCGCCTCGAAATTGTAATAGTCCGATTCCACCTCCGGTCCCTCGGCGATGTCAAAACCCAGGGCGGAAAAGATATTGCACATCTGCTCATTGATCAGGGTAATCGGATGCATGGCACCGCAGGCGGCTCGCCGCCCGGGCAGGGAAACATCAATGCCCCGTTCGGCAGTTGCATCCTGCGTGCGGCGATTGTCAGCCGCCTGCCGGAACGCCTGATCCAGGTCTTTTTTAATCTCGTTGGCCTTTTTGCCGGCCGCCGGCCGCTGGTCGGCCGGCAGCTGCGAAATGTTGCGTAAAAAACGGGTCAACACCCCCTTGCGCCCCAGGTAGTGGACGGCAATTTCCTCTACCGCCTTGGCGCTTTGCGCCTTCTCGAGTGCGGCAAGGGCTTCTTGGTGTATTTGATCCAGATCTTTTTCCACAGTTCCCGTCTTTGATGTTCACCCGGTCCGGGGTGCAATGCGAACCGCAATCCAGTGTCAGACAGCCAATAGCGGTGGGCTGGCGTCCGGCTCAAGGGTCATGAGCGCCCCGCTCATCCGGATTAAAGTTGCTGGGCCGCCAGGTTGGCGATTTTCGCAAACCCGCCGGGATCGGATACGGCCAGTTCAGCCAGCACTTTGCGGTCGAGCTGCACGCCGGCCATTTTCAGTCCGTGTATGAACTTGCTGTAGGACAGATTGTTGATCCGGGCGGCGGCATTAATCCGGGCAATCCAGAGTTTGCGAAAATCACGCTTGCGCGCCCGCCGGTCCCGGTAAGCATACATCAGGGCCTTGTCCACCGCATCAGCGGCGGTACGATACAATTTGCTGCGTCCGCCGCGAAATCCTTTGGCCAGCTTCAACACCTTTTTACGGCGTCTGCGGGCCTTAAATCCACGTTTGACTCTCATGGGTCCATCTCCTTATGGCTTAACTTGAAAAAATCAGCTGTTTCCATTCAATGCGCAGCTGCCAGTCGAAAAAACATTGCTAATGGTTCGGCAGCAGCAATTTTAATTGCTTTTGGTTTGTTTTGTCAATAATGCGCGACCGCCGCAAGGAACGCTTCCGTTTGGTGGTCTTTTTGGTCAGGATATGACTGCCGCACGATTTGTTGTAGACAAATTTACCACTGCCGGTTTTTTTAAATCTCTTGGCAGCCGCTCGGTTGGTTTTAATTTTCGGCATAATTTTCTCTCCTTTGATGTCCGCTTCGTCCGGGTCGGCGGCGATTGGTTTTTCCGGTAACGGGAAAAAAATAGATGGCGTGAGCTGCAAAAATCGTCTCACGCCACCGTCACGGTTGATCGGCAGAATTGTGCGGACCCCCATCACTGTCCGGGCAGCGATCTGATCCGGTTGGCTGTTCTTTGCGCCCCCTGGGGCAGGCGGCCGGGACCCGCTGATTAAAAGGCCTGCAGCGCTCGAAAATGACTTGTTGTTACGAGTTTGTCATTATCGCGGTGCCAGCAACATCACCAGGGAGCGTCCTTCAAATTTGGGTGCCTGTTCCACCACCGCGACTTCTTCGGTTTCTCCCGCGATCTTTTCGAGAACGGCCATCCCCAGCTTGGACAGCGTGATTTCCCGTCCCCTGAAAACCACCGTCACCTTGACCTTGTCTTTTCTTTCGATGAATTTTTTAATATGACTGATCTTGACCTGCAGATCATGCTCACCGGTCTTCGGGCGCACCTTGATCTCTTTTACCTGGAAGGTGCTTTGCTTTTTCTTGGCTTCCTGTTTCTTCTTGGTCTGCTCGTAACGGTACCGGCCATAGTCCATAATCTTGCAAACCGGCGGGTTGGCGTTGGGTGACACTTCGACCAGATCCAGTCCAAATTCGGCAGCCGTTTCCAGGGCCTGCCGCGTTGGAATAATGCCGATCTGCTCCCCGTCCGGATCGATCACTCTGACTTCCCGGGCCCTGATATTCTGGTTAATTTTAACGCGATTGGTTCGAACCGGCCGATGGGGTCTTCTTGGTGCAGCTATGTTCTACCTCCTATTGTTATGATCCTGTTTTGTCCGCAGCGACGCCTGCAGCCGGATTTCGCCGGTCTGTCGAAGCGGTCCAGCACACACTGCCCGCCCCTTTTTTCGCTGTCATGACATCCTTTATCCATCCGTTTCCATCCGTTTGAATATATAACAAAATCAAGAAATGCAAGGAAAAAATGCAAGCAATGCCCAAAGTTGATGATCCCGTAAAAAGTTCAATTTTTACGATTGCGTCAAAGTTAATGAAATCCACTCTTATTGCGCCAGGGTGTATTCGGCCAGCAGACTCCCGCGCCAGTAACGATTAGCGGGATTGGAAAAATAAGTTTGAAAAATTTTCAGGCTTTCATTGCGCATCAGGTGCGGGACCACCTCAATGGGACTGTTTTTATACAACGGTTTGAGCCGGGTAAGATCGCAGCCCGTCCCCCCGCCCATAACGTCTTCATAGGCAAAAACAACGGTGGCCACCCCGGCCAGAATAAGGGCCGCGTAACACATCAGGCAGGGTTCCATGGTGCAAAAAACGCTTATTTCACGGGGATCAAGTGCCGGCTTGTATTCGACCAGGCCCCTCAAGGCAACCATTTCAGCATGATCGATTTCATTGCTCGCGTCGGCAACCGTCCCTTGGCGGGTGCCGGTGGCCACGATTCTGTCCTGGTGGACCATCACACAGCCCACCGGAAATTCCCCTGCTGCCAGAGCGTCTTCGGCCAGGGCCAGCGCCTTTTTCATGAAATGCTCGTACCTTGCAGCCGCAACTGCCATATGCCCCCTTTTCCCTCGGGTCCAGTTTTCACAATTTACAGACATCCTCATCGCAGGGGCAGGCGCCGTCCACTTCGTAGCAATATATCAGGCGCGATTCCATTTCAGCTCTTTTGGCCGCAATCGCGGCAAAATCGGCGCTGGCAGCAATTTCAACCAGCTGCTGCCTGGATGGGATCGTTTCCAGTCCCGTGGAAACCACCTGACCGCTGGCGCCATCCAGAACCTCGGCATTCCTGCCATTGGTCACCACGGCAAGTGGGATCTGGTAGCCCGTCAAAAGCCGGGAGGCGGCCAGCGCCGGGCGGCGGCGGGTAACAATCGAGCCGGGACCGTAACGGACGATCATGCAGACCCTTGCCGCCATTTTTATCAAAAAATCGATCTTAATAACAGCGCGATTTTCGCCCGCCTGGACCATCAGTTTTCTGCGCGGTTCCAGGTCAGCCTTTAAATAGCCTTTTTCAGCAATCAGCAGTTGCGCGATTTTCTGCCGGTAGCGTTCATCATGGGTGTCTGCCACAGGCTTGCCGGTAATGAAATCTTCAAGCTCACCCAATATTAAATGATGTCCCTGAATTCCCATTAATGACTCTCTTTTGGATTTCGCAAAATTTCCGACAACCAGCGTTCAGGGCAACGGTATCCAACGGTTAAAAATGGATAGCGCTATCCCGACTTTAAATGATAAATGTTGAAAGCCAAATATTTCTTTACAACTGCAACTGCCTGCGTCTAATATAACATCTTTTTTAAATTTGTTAAGTGGGTTGACCATGACCATCCGTGAACAATTCGAGAAACGCGAACGGAACTTCATATCTCCCTATGGGTGCTTGAGCGCGCAAAGTCAGGGACGTGCGATTGCAGAAGACCCCTGCCCGGTGCGCACTGCCTTCCAGCAGGATCGGGATCGCATCGTTTTTTCCAATGCTTTTCGGCGGTTGAAGCATAAAACCCAGGTTTTCCTGTCCCCCCTGGGAGATGATTACCGAACGCGGCTGACCCATACCCTTGAGGTTTCCCAGATGGCCCGGACCATGGCCCGGGCCCTGGCCTTGAACGAGGATCTGGTGGAGGCCATCGCCCTGGGCCACGATCTGGGGCACACGCCTTTCGGACACAGCGGCGAAACCGTGCTCAAGGAAATCTTTGCCTCGGATTTTTCCCACAATGAACAGAGCCTCAGGGTCGTTGATGTCCTGGAAAACAACGGCAAGGGACTCAATTTGACCCTGGAAGTGCGCGATGGAATTGTAAAACACTCCAAGGGCTACGGCAAAATCATCCCCGATGACCCCGCGGAGCTGGCCTGCACCGTTGAGGGGCAAATTGTCAGAATCGCGGATATCATGGCCTATCTGAATCACGACCTGGAAGATGCCATTCGCAGCGGGGTGATCCAGGCCGAACAGGTCCCCCAGGACTGTGCCAGAATTCTGGGCCGCAGCCACTCCCAACGGGCGACCACCATGATCCGGGATCTGATATCATCCAGCCAGGTCGACGGCAATGGGATGCAGTTGAAAATCAGCGATGAAGTGCACGGCGCCATGAATCTTTTGCGAAAATTTCTTTATGACAACGTGTATCGCTCCCCCCGGGTGCACAAGGACTTTGAAAAAGCAAAAAAAATCCTGTCCGAACTTTACGGTTATTTCCTTGACAACAAGGGCATGCGGGATAAAAAACTCAGCGAACTGTACATTCTGGGCAACCACCACCGGCGGCCCTCCGCAGCCAGAATCGTCTGTGACCTGATTGCCAGCATGACGGACCGCTACGCCATGAATCTTTACAAAGAAATCTTTTTTCCCCTTGCGGATGGATGACGACCCCCATGGACATCGCCACCTATCCGGTTCATCTCCAGGGTGTTGACCCGGCGCCTTTTTTCACTCGCCTGCGGCAACTTTACGACGCCATGGACCGCGGCTATGCCCGGGCGGCCGATCATTATGGATTCAGCTGTGCAGGTTGCACGGACAACTGCTGCCGCACCCGTTTTCACCATCACACCTACCTTGAATATCTGTTTGTGCTGGAAGGCGTCGCCTCCCTTGACACCGAATCACAGCAGCAGGTGCGTTTGCGGGCCGCGCAGATCTGCCGCAGTTTCGACCGGGCCGATGAGCAGGGATTGCCGGTCAGGGAAATGTGCCCGCTCAATATGGACGCCCGCTGCATCCTGTATCCCTATCGCCCCATGATCTGCCGGCTGCACGGCATCCCCCACGAACTGCGCAGGCCCGGCCGGAACATCCTGCACGGCCCGGGATGCGGCTCCTTTGATCAGCACTGCGGAGAAAAGGCCTATTTCCCGTTTGACCGCACACCTTTTTATATGGGTCTGGCAGGGCTGGAAAACGAGTTCAAGCAGGCCGCCGGGCTCAGCGGCAGGATCAAGATGACGATCGCCCGCATGATCGTGCGCAACGCAGAGCGCATGGGGCAAAGCGCAGAGGGCAAAAAACATGAAATACGTTGACTGCGACGAGATAGACAAGCTGCCGGGAATTCGGCTCGACGAAAACGATACTTTTTCGTTTCGCTGCCACCCGGATGTCGCCTGTTTCAACCGCTGCTGCCGCAATCTGAATCTTTTCCTGTATCCCTACGATGTTCTCCGGTTGAAAAAAGCGCTGGATCTGTCATCGGACGAATTTCTGGACCGTTACGTGGACATCGTCTTGAGACCCGCCAATTTTTTTCCCGACGTGCTGCTGCACATGGCCGACAATCCGGAAAAAACCTGCCCCTTTCTGACCGAGTCGGGCTGCAGCGTCTACGCGGACCGGCCCGACACCTGCCGGACACTGCCCATCGAACAGGGAATCCTGTATGATGCCGACCTTAATAAGGAACAGCCGGTTTATTTTTTCCGACCGCCTGATTTTTGCCGCGGACCGGATGAAAACAAACAGTGGACCATCGTGTCATGGACCCGGGACCAGGAGGCGCAGGTATATCACGAGATGACCATCCGCTGGGCGCGGTTAAAGCGGCTGTTTCAAAACGATCCCTGGGGAAATGAAGGCCCCGGTGGCCCCCGTGCTAAAATGGCCTTCATGGCCACGTACAACCTTGACCGCTTCCGGGATTTCGTGTTTCAGAGCAGCTTTTTGAAGCGCTACCGCATTAAACCTGCCGTCCGCCAGAAGCTGAAAAAAAATGACGTCGCATTGCTGAAATTCGGCTTTGCGTGGGTCAAATATTTTGTGTGGGACATCCCCAGCACAAAGTTCAAAGAACGCGCACCCAAAGCTTGATGAAGTCGTAAAAAGTCAAATTTTCTCGCTCTGCGCTTTGCCCTCTACCCCTTCGGGCATCGCTTCCACCCGGTCGGCGCCCAGGACATATCCGCCGTCCAGCCGCAGCACAGCACCGGTCATAAAAGGGGCGTCCCTGATGATAAACAACACGGCGCGAACCACGTCGTCCACCGTGCCGGTGCGCTGCAGCAAAGTGTGCTCCAAAAGCGCCTTGCGGCGGTCTTCGGTCAGCAGGCCCCAGCCCCGGGTTTTTTCAGCATGCCGGGTTGCGACCAGGCCCAGCATCAGCTCATTGACCCGAACCTGGGGGGCGCCCTCCCGGGCCCAGGTTTCCGTCAGCAGCGCAACCCCCCGGCTGGCCGCCGCATAGGCGTCGTTGAAAATCATGCCGGCCGGGCCGCTGCGGCCGACAAGGGCGGCAATCGAAGAGAAATTGACCACCACCGCATCCCCGGCCGCTTTGAGATGCGGCAGCGCACAGTCAAAAACCCACCGCTTGGCGCGCAGGGTGGTTGCCACTTCCAGGTCCCATTGTTGCCGGGTATAGGCGCCGTGCACCACCGGCCAGCCGCCGCGCTCGATGTTGTTGATCAGAATATCCAGCCGCCCGAAACGATCGATCACCTTCCGGATCAGCCCCGGGATGGCATCGACTTCCAGCAGATTGGTCCGCACCAGGAGGTGTTCGCCGCCGCTGCGGGCAAAATCCCGCCGCATGTCTTCCAGCGCTTCGGGCCAGTCGTAATAGGTGGCCGCCACCCGGACCCCGGCCTGTGCCAGGGCCAGTCCGATGCCCTTGCCGATTCCCTTGACGGCCCCGAGCACCAGGGCCGTTTTGCCTTTCAGTTCCATGACCGTCCCCTTTTCTATTTTTTTCAAAATAAGATGCAGAAACACCGCGCAATCTGCATTTTGGCATCGCTTTCTGTGTCCATTTGGGGCGCCAGCGAATCGGTGGGCTAAATTGCAAGAACTCGGCGCCAGCGCCTCAGACAGCTTGCAATTCTTAACGCCCACCGATCCGCTGGCTTTTTTCCCCAAATGGACAATGACGCTCAACCAAAAACCATCTTGCGCTCAGTCTGGTTTCATTGACCTAACTTTGACAACTGACCGGCCCATAAAAATCGACGTGAATTGGCCGTCGGATGGTGTTTTCTGCAAACCGGCATGCTTACTCAACAGTTACATATTTTCGCAGTGTCCCTTTTTTGGGATGCATGGCACGGGACGGATTCAAGTTAGCACTTGATTGGGCCGCGTTCCAAACAAGGGACACGCTGCACAGGCATGGTTTCATACCGGTTGGAAGAAAATATCATGCGCCGGTCAATTCACACCTTCAATTTGATTCACTGCCGCGCGCGCCCAACATGCACACTCGAGCGATAAAAATGTCCCGCCGGCGCGGCGCACAGGGCACCTGGATATGGAATTACTAAATATCAAACAGCACCCGCTTGACCCATTGCATCCCGAGCTCCAGCAGCGCCACGTCATTTTCCATCGCCGCCTCAAGGGTCTGCTGAGCGATGCCGTCCGGCAGCCCCGCGTTTGCAATCCGGCCCCGAAAATGATCCAGGTCGTAAAGGGCGGTGAAAAACAGCTGCCGGGCGCCGCCGTCCAGCACCCCCGACCGGCGCTGATTATTGAGGCTGACGATTTCCAGCATCCGGTCGTTGAAACTGTTGTAGACAGCCGCCCCCTGCTGGATGATCCACTGCTTCACACTGCGGCTGTCGCCGGCCTCAAATCCACGGCAATGCGGCTCCCGCAGCAGCCAGAACTGTTCGGTCAACTCGCCGGTTTTGCGATTGCGCGAAACGGCCCGCACCAGAGGATAAATACGGCAGGAAGACGGCCGGTTTTCATAAACGCGGCAGCCGTCAGAAGTGACAAAGGGACACGTGCGTTCACGGGCATCGGCTGGTTTGAGGGTGACAACCGGCAGTCCGGATTGCGGTCCGGTGTGCAGGCCGGTGAACCGGGCGAGAAATTCGCCGGAAGACAGATCAAGCCCGTTTTTCAGGCGCAGGATGTCATAGGGCGTTAAAAACTGGTTTAAGTCCCGGCAGCAGGCATTAAAGCACGGCACCGCCGGCGAACACGCAAAACAAAACCCGGCCTCGGCCGCCAACGGCATCATCTGATGGTTCATCTGCCTGTCAACTCCTTTCGGTCTCCCCATGACCGCCACAGCGCCACCCCACCTTGTTTTCTGGTAGCAGGTTCAGCGCGCTTGTCAAGGTCAAAAATATCGTTTGGCATCTCCGGTAGCCGCCACTTGCTTCCATGGTCGCTGCGCCGGCCCGAAAAGCCGCCAAACCAGGAAGTCATCCGTTTGGTGATACTACATATGGTGGCTGATTTGAACCTTTCATCCAGATGTTGTAACCGCCACTATTCCGTTGCCTGAGCGGCGTTTTTGCGCTCTTTTAGCGGCTGAAAAGTACTTGACAAGCGCAATTCACAATGATATTGTTTCTCCCTTATTTGAATGTATCTAATTGAAATTATAAAAAATTCAGCTGTTCATCCTAAAATCCGGCAACTGAATCGAGTGAAACCGGAAGGGTTCCGGTCGGCATAAATAAAACCCATGCGAAAAAAATAAAAAAAGCCTGAAAGGTCTTGTTTCAGGCCAACCACACGAAGGGAGGTGCAAAAAAGATACATTTTACAGGGGTGTTTAACAAAACGTTGGAAACCAACATGTTATTAACCTGATTTAGGAGGTATATTAAATGCCAAGTTTCGTAATAACTGAAAAATGCGACGGCTGCAAAGGCGGGGACAAAACCGCTTGCATGTACATTTGTCCCAACGACCTGATGGTTCTGGAACCCAACGAAATGAAAGCCTACAACCAGGAGCCGGATCAGTGCTGGGAATGTTTTTCCTGTGTCAAGATCTGCCCCACCCAGGCAATCGAGGTGCGCGGTTACGCCGACTTCGTGCCCCTGGGAAGTTCAGTCATGCCGATGCTGGGTACCGAAGATGTCATGTGGACCTGCAAGTTCAGAAACGGGACCATCAAACGCTTCAAGTTCCCCATCCGGACCACTCCCGAGGGACAGGCCAATGCCTATCTGGACCTGAAGGGTCAGGATCTGGAAGGGCCTCTTCTATCCACAGAAGAAGCTGATGGCAAAGAGCTGTGCTCACCTAGCGCGGACCAGTTGGTATAAACGGCAGCAGCGTCTGACAAGCCAACTGGACAATTAATTTTATCTATCATCAAAATGACTGATTGAAGGAGGATGCAATATGGCATTACCGAATAAACCTTTGGGTGAACTTAAAGCTGTCAGGGACCCGGAAGTCGAGGAGCGGGAAGTTGACATTCTGATCGTCGGCGGCGGCATGGCGGCCTGCGGGGCGGCGTTTGAAATTAAAAAATGGATGTCCGACGACCAGAGTGTGCTGCTGGTGGACAAGGCCGCTCTGGAAAGAAGCGGCGCGGTGGCCCAGGGCCTGTCGGCGATTAACACTTATATCGGTGAAAACGCCGTTGAAGACTACGTGCGCATGGTCCGCAACGACCTGATGGGCATCGTGCGTGAAGACCTGATATACAGCCTCGGCTGTCATGTGGACGATTCCGTGCACCTGTTCGAGGAGTGGGGCCTTCCGATCTGGAAGAAAACCGAAGACGGCAAAAACCTGGACGGCAAAAAAGGCCTGAAAATGGGGACGCTGAAAAACGGCGCCACCCCGGTGCGCACCGGCAAATGGCAGATCATGATCAACGGTGAGTCCTACAAGCGCATCGTGGCCGAAGCCGCCAAGCTGGCCATCGGCGAAGAAAACGTGCTGGAAAGGGTCTTTATCGTCGAACTGCTGCTGGATGCCAACAAGGAAAACCAGATTGCAGGGGCGGTCGGTTTTTCGGTGCGCGAAAACAAGGTTTACATCATCAAGTGCAAGACCATGATGGTGGCCTGCGGCGGTGCGGTCAACATCTACCAGCCGCGTTCGGTGGGTGAAGGCAAAGGACGGGCCTGGTACCCTGTCTGGAACTCCGGCTCCACCTATACCCTGTGCATGAAAGTCGGCGCCGAGCTGTCGATGATGGAAAACCGCTTCACCCCGGCTCGTTTTAAAGACGGTTACGGCCCGGTGGGCGCCTGGTTTCTGCTGTTCAAAGCCAAAGCCCTCAACGGCCTGGGAGAAAACTTTGCCGCCAGTGACGCCGCCAAGGCCGAGCTGGAAAAATATGCGCCGTACGGCACTGCGGCCATCACCCCCACTTGTCTGCGCAACCACCTGATGCTCTTCGAGATGAAGGAAGGCCGCGGACCGATCATGATGGACACGGTCACCGCCCTGGCCGAACTGGGCAAGACCATGGACAAAAAAGAGCTCAAGCACCTTGAGTCCGAAGCCTGGGAAGACTTCCTGGATATGACCTGCGGTCAGGCCAACCTGTGGTGCGCCACCAACACCGAACCGGAAAAGAAAAATTCCGAAGTCATGCCCACCGAGCCTTACCTGCTCGGGTCCCATTCGGGCTGCTGCGGTCTGTGGACTTCCGGACCGGATCTGGACTGGGTGCCGGATGCATACAAAATCAAGGCAGACAACGGCAAGGTCTACAACCGCATGACCACGGTCAACGGCCTGTTTACCGCCGGTGACGGCGTCGGCTGCTCGGGGCACAAATTTTCCTCCGGCTCCCACGCCGAAGGAAGATTGGCCGCCAAGCAGATGGTGCGCTACGCCAAGGATCATGCGGACTATTCGCCGGCCATCGCCCAGAGCGCCCAGGAACTGGTGGACATGGTCTACAAACCGGTCTACACCTACCTGGATCACTGTGAGTACACCACGGCCGATGACATCAACCCCAACTACATCAAGCCCAACGGCATGATGTACCGCATGATGAAGGCCACCCATGAATACGGTGCCGGCACGGCCACCTTCTACCAGACGACCTCCAAGAACCTGGAAATCGTCATGGAACTGCTCCAAGTCATGCGGGAGGACAACGAGAAACTGGCGGCCGGCGATCTGCACGAACTGATGCGCGCCTGGGAGATCCAGCACCGCATCTGGACGGTGGAATCCCACCTGCGGCACATCCAGTTCCGCAAGGAAACCCGTTATCCCGGATTTTACTACCAGGCCGACTATCCCGGCCAGGATGACGAAAACTGGTTCTGTTTCGTCAACTCCAAGTACGATCCGAAAGAGCAGAAATGGGATGTCTTCAAGAAAGACTACATCAAGATATTCAAGGATTAACCGAGATTCGGCCATGAAATTGTGTCGATAAAATAAAAACCTCCAGGTGCCGTCCGGTGCCTGGAGGTTTTTATTCGCCCAAAATCACTCAGCACACTTTTTTTCTTTCAATTAAATCATTATGATGCACGGAGGCTAGCATGACAAACGACAAGGCAGCCCCTATGAGTGGAAGCATTTTAGTTGTCGGCGGAGGCATCAGCGGCCTGACCACGGCACTGGAAGCCGCCGAAGTGGGGTACGAGGTTTTTCTGGTGGAAAAAAATCCCTACCTGGGAGGACGGGTTTCGCAGCTCAATCAGTATTTTCCCAAGCTGTGCCCGCCGACCTGCGGACTGGAAATCAATTTCAGGCGCATCAAGGACAACCCCAGGATCAAAGTCTTCACCCTGGCAGAGGTTGAAAAGGTTGACGGGACCCCAGGCAACTATGATGTGGCCATCAAAATCAACCCGCGCTACGTAAATGAAAACTGCACCTGCTGCGGGGAATGTGCCACGGCCTGCCAGGCTGAAATCGACAGCGAATACGATCTGGGCATGAAAAAAATCAAGGGCGCCTACCTGCCGTTTGAGATGGCCTTTCCGGCCCGCTTCGTAATCGCACCGGAAATCATCGGCACCGAAGACGCCCAGCGCTGCAAGGAAGCCTGCAAGTACGATGCCGTGGACCTGGAAATGCAGGCCAAAACCCTGAACCTGAATGTCGGCGCCATTGTGTGGGCCACGGGCTGGCAGCCCTACGATGCGACCAAAATCGACAACCTGGGTTTCGGCCAGTATCCGAACATCATCACCAACATGATGATGGAGCGCCTGGCATCTCCCAACGGGCCGACCGGTGGAAAAATCCTGCGTCCTTCCGACGATAAGCAACCGCAAAGCATCGCCTTCGTGCAATGTGCCGGGTCCCGGGACGAAAATTATCTGCCCTACTGTTCCTACATCTGCTGCATGGCGTCGCTCAAGCAGGCCACCTATGTGCGGGAACGGTATCCGGAAGCGAAAATCTATATCTTCTACATCGATCTGAGGACCCCGGGCTACCGCTACGAACGTTTTTATGAAAAAATCAAAGCCGACGAAAACATCTTTTTGATCAAGGGCAAGGTGGCGGAGGTCAGCGAAGATTCCGCCAGTAAAAATATCACCGTGGTCGCCGAAAATGCCGTTACCGGCGAAAAAATCCACCAGACCGTGGAAATGGTGGTCCTGGCCACCGGGATGCAGCCCACAACCGCCGCGGTCAAACTTCCGGCGGATTTGAAGTACAGCGATGACGGGTTTATCATCAACGACTTTGAAACCGGCGGGATGTTTGCAGCCGGATGCGCCAACAAACCGGCTGACGTGGTGTCATCCAATCAGAATGCTACCGGCATGGCCTTAAAGGCGATTCAAACCCTGGTCAACAGGTAGGAGGTTATCCATGGATAAAAAATATGGTGTGTATATCTGTGAAGGTTGTGGGATCGGAGAAGCCCTTGATATCGAAAAACTATGCGAGGTCCCCAAAGAAGAGGGATTGCCGGTGAAAACCTGTCCGGTGCTCTGCAGCCCGCAGGGGGTGGAACTGCTAAAAAAAGATATCTCCGACGAAGGCGTCAACACCCTGGTGCTGGCGGCCTGCTCGCGGCGGGTGCTCTACGATGTGTTTCGCTTTGACGGCTGCATCGTCGACCGGGTCAATTTGCGTGAGCAGGTCGTGTGGTCCCATCCGAGGGACAAATATCCCGCCCCCACCGAAGAACAGAAAGACGACGAAGAGTTTATCGACCATGTGCAGATGCTGGCCGAAGACTACCTGAAAATGGGCATGGCCCGGGTGGAAAAAGTGGAGCTGCCCGAACCTTACAAGCTGGAGGCCCTCAACCGCAAGATCCTGGTCATCGGCGGCGGGGTCACCGGCATCTGTGCGGCCATCGATGCCGCCAAAACCGGCTACGAGGTCACCATCGTGGAAAAGGAAGCCGCCCTGGGCGGACACGCCGCCAGGTGGCGCCGCCAGCTGCCAGGGGCCTGGCCCTATGACGCCCTGGTGGATCCCGTCGTCGGCGCCAAAATCAAGGAGCTTGAAAACCACGCCAACATCACCGTCAAAACCGAAACGGTGGTGGCGCGCATCGCCGGCGAGCCGGGCGATTTTACCGTCACCCTGAAAAAACCCGGTGAAAAAATCGAATTTGACGTGCCCTTCCCCCTGCCCGATGAAATGAAGGTGGACGACAAGGGCAACGAACTGAACGCCGAGGAACTGCATGCCAAGTTCATGGAGTACAACGAGGGCAAGCAGGATATTCTGACCCTCGATCCCAACGGCGAAAAATTCGGCGCCGTTATCCTGGCGGCCGGCTGGCGTCCCTACGATCCGGAAGAAGGAGAACTGGACCACCTGGGCTTCGGGCAGCTGCCGGATGTGATCACCAACGAGCAGTTCGAGCAGATCGCCGCCGACGGCAAGATCACCCGCCCCTCGGACGGCCGGGAAGCCAAATCGGTGGTGTTCATCCAGAGCCCGGGACAGGGCGATGACAAGGATTTTGCCTATGCCGGGGCGGTCACCAGCCTGGTGGCCCTCAAGCAGGCCAAGTACGTGCGCGACGACTATGCGGACGGCAAGGCCTACGTGTTTTACCAGCACATGCGCACCGTGGGGCTCGGAGAAAACTTTTACCTGAATATTCAGCAGGACGAAGGCATCTTTCTGACCAAGGGGGAAGTCACCGCGGTCTCCAAAAACGGCGACGGCCTGATCGTCGAGGCCGATAACACCCTGCTGGGGGAAAAAGTTCAGGTCAAGGCCGATCTGGTCGTACTGGCCACCGGCATGGTGCCGGTCACCAAGGATGATCCGGTGATCAACCTGGCCTACCGCCAGGGCCCGGGATTCCGGGACAATGCCTTGTTTGATGATTACGCGGATTCCAACTTCATCTGCTTTCCCTATGAAACCCAGCGCACCGGCATTTACGCGGCCGGCAGCATCCGCCGCGCCATGACCGTGGAAGAAGCCATGGAAGATGCCACCGGTGCGGTCTTAAAAGCCATCCAGTGCCTGGAGTCGGTCAACCGGGGCGTATCCGTGCATCCGCGCTACGGGGACATGACCTTTCCCGACTTTTTCTTCCAGCGCTGCACCCAGTGCAAGCGCTGCACCGAGGAATGTCCCTTCGGGGCCATCGACGACGACGAGAAAGGCACCCCCAAACCCAACCCGGCGCGCTGCCGGCGCTGCGGCACCTGCATGGGCTGCTGCCCCGAGCGCATCATCAACTTTTCCGACTACAGCATCGACAGCATCGGCTCCATGGTCAAGGCCATCGGCGTCCCGTCGGAAGACGACTTCGATGAGCCGCCCCTGCGGGTGCTGGGACTGGTGTGTGAAAATGACGCCTACCCGGCGCTGGACATTGTCGGGTTGAACCGCATGGCCTATTCGGCCGAGGTACGGATCATTCCGGTCAGGTGCCTAGGTTCGGTCAATGTCATCTGGATCAAGGATGCCCTGGCCCAGGGAATGGACGGCGTTTTCCTGCTGGGCTGCAAGCATGGGGATGACTACCAGTGCCATTTTGTCAAGGGCAGCGAGCTGGCCGAAATCCGGATGAAAAAAATCGGCGACGCCCTGTCCAGCCTGGCCCTGGAAGAAGAGCGGGTGGCGCAGTTCCAGGTGGCCATCGATGAATACGACAAGATACCGCAAATCATCGATGAGTTTGTCGCCTCCATCGAGGAAATGGGGCCGAACCCCTTTAAGGGATTCTAACAATTGTATATTTTCGATTGATTATTGGCGCCTGACAGACGAATCTTCAGTCAATATTCAATTTCACTAGGAGGTAAAACATGGCGGAAACATACCTTATTGAGCCTGACCTGGATTTTATCAAGGAAGTGGGGGCCCTGGGCGGGGAGGATCTGAAAAAATGCTACCAGTGCGCCACCTGTTCGGTGGTCTGTCCCATTTCCCCGGACACCAAACCGTTTCCCCGCAAGGAAATGATCGCCGCTTCCTGGGGACTGAAGGATAAACTGCTGGGCAACGGCGACATCTGGCTGTGTCACAATTGCGGGGACTGCTCCACCCGGTGTCCACGGCAGGCCAAACCCGGCGATGTGCTCACCGCCCTGCGCGCCTATGCCATCTCCGAGTACGCCCAACCCAAAGCGCTGGCCCAGGCCATGCGGGATCCCAAAAAGCTGCCCATCCTGCTGGCAATTCCGGCGGTTCTTTTCCTGGTGGTCGGATTGATCACCGGCCTGCTGGATTTTTCCCCGGACACCAGCGAAGGCATCAAGCACTATAAATTCTTCTCCACCTGGCTGGTGGACATGCACATGGTGCCGGCGGCCATCTTTGCGGTTTCCGTGTTCGCTCTGGGCCTCAAACGCTTTTTGAACGACATGCACCAAAACGCCCTGGCCGAGGGCAAAACGAACCAGGAAACCATTGCCGTGGGCGGGTTCATCACCGCTCTTTTGCGGGTGATCCCTACCATTTTAAAGCACAGCAAGTTTTCCGAATGTTCGGAAAACAATGACCGCCAGATCGCCCACTTGCTGACCCTGTATGGTTTTATCGGGCTTTTCATTGTCACCAGCATTGTTTTTCTGATGATTTACGGCTCCTACCTGCTGCCCGACGGCCCCATCCACGGCCCCTGGTCCCAGCTCAATCCCATCAAGTGGCTGGCCAATATCGCCGGGGTGTCCCTGATTGTCGGCACCATCCTGCTGATCAAAAACCGCAGCGCCAAAAAAGATCAGACCTCCACCTACTTCGACTGGTACCTGGTCTACCTGGCCTTCGGCCTGGGAGTCACCGGCATGGGGGCGGAGCTCACCCGGCTGGCCGGCTGGGCCTTTGTGACCTTTGCGGTGTACTACATCCACCTGATCCTGGTTTTCTGCCTGATTGCCTACCTGCCGTTTTCCAAACTGGCCCACCTGGTGTACCGCACGGTGGCCATGGCCTACAATGAATACGCGGGACGCAATTTTTAATTAACCTGCTATCCAATTAAAAAAGGGGGGGCTGCCGAATCGGCAGCCCCCTTTTTAACGTGGGTGCGCTTTGCCGCTTCGCATGGCCACAGCCTTACGAGCTTGCGCGGGCTGTGCAATTCATGCCGCTGTAATCAACCCGGTTGCGTATTTTTGCAGTTTTGGTAATATTGTAAGTAGCATGAAACGCCTTTATACCTCTTTTTTGATTGCCCTGCTGACTTTTGCCTGGCCGGCCCTTTCGCCTGCGGGCACACCCGTGCGCGTGGGCGTATACCAGAACACCCCCATGAGCTTTATCGAGGAAAACGGGCAGGTGCGGGGGTTTTTCATCGATATTCTGCAGCACGTCGCGCGAAAAGAGGGCTGGCAACTCCAGTACATCCCCGGCACCTGGCCCCAGTGTCTGCAGAGACTGAAACGGGGTGACATCGACCTGCTGGGAGTCATTGCCTACTCCAAAGAGCGCAGCCGGTTCTTTGATTACACCTATGAGAATGTCTACTCGGAATGGGCACGGGTTTACACCCATGCCAGGGAAGGCATCGAAACCATCCTGGACCTGGACGGCAAAAAGATCGCCGTGCTCCAGGGCGACATGCATTACAGCAGTTTGAAGCGGCTGGCCAACTGGTTCAGTATACATCCCCGCTTCATCGAAGCCGATGACTACGACACCGTGCTGGGAATCGTGGCCGCCGGCAAATGCGATGCCGGCGTGGTCAGCCATTTTTACGGCATGTACCACGAAAACGACTGGAAGGTTTACAGCAGCCCGGTTATTTTCAGCCCGCAAAAGCTGTACTTCGCCGCCCCCAAGGGCAAAAATCTCCGTCTGCTGGGAGCCCTGGATCGTCATTTGCGCGAGATGAAAGCCCAAGGACAGCCGCATGCCATCTACCATCGCGCCCTGCAAAAATGGATGGCCCGCGGCGGCAGCGCAAAAACGCCCACATGGCTGCTGTGGGCCATCGGCACCAGCGCGGCACTGCTGCTGCTGTTTTTTGCCACCAGCCTGATCCTGCGCTCCCAGGTCAAGGCCCGCACGCGGGAGTTGTATGCCAAAAACCGGCAGCTGGAAGCGGAAGTCCAGCACAGCCGCCAGACCGAGCAGGCTCTGAAGCTGACCCAGTTTGCCATTGAACACAGCGGCGAGGCCGCCTTCTGGATGGGACCGGATGCACGCTTTACTTACGTCAACCAGGCCGCCTGCGACAGCCTGGGTTATTCGCGCCAAGAGCTGTTGTCCATGACCGTGCACGATATCGATCCCGGCTTTCCTCGACAAACCTGGCCGCAGCACTGGCAGGAAATAAAGCGGCACAAGACCCTGACAATTGAATCCCTTCACCGCACCAAGTCCGGAAAAACTTTTCCGGTGGAAATCACCTCCAACTACATCAATTACGAAGGCAAAGAATACAACTGCGCCTTTGTGCGCAATATCACCGAGCGCAAACGCATCACCGAGGAAAAGGCAAGACTTGAAGCCCAGTTGGTGCAAGCCCAAAAGATGGAGGCCATCGGCACCCTGGCCGGCGGCATCGCCCATGATTTCAACAACATTCTCTCGGCCATCATGGGTTACGCCGAACTTACCCTGATAGAGCTGCCGGACAATTCCCCCTTCAAGAACAACTTGCAAGAGGTTCTGCAGGGCGCCCGGCGCGCCAAAGATCTGGTGCAGCAGATCCTGGCCTTCAGCCGCCAGAGCAAACAGGAGCGCAAACCCATCCGCATCACGCCCATCGTCAGGGAAGCCTTGAAAATGCTGCGGGCCTCGCTGCCCACGACCATCGCCATCCGGCAGCAGGTGCCCGCGGACATCGGCATCATCGAGATCGATCCCACCCAGATCCACCAGGTGCTGATGAACCTGTGCACCAACGCCGCCCATGCCATGAACCATAAGGGCGGAATCCTCGAGCTGACGGTCGCCAACGTGGATGTATCTGCCGACACTTTGCCCCGCAATTTTGACCTCCCCCCGGGAAAATATGTGCGGTTAACGGTCAAGGACACCGGCCACGGCATGTCCCCCGAGGTGCTCAAACGGATTTTCGAGCCCTATTTCACCACCAAGGAAAAGGGAGTGGGAACCGGCATGGGGCTGGCCGTGGTTCACGGCATCCTGAAAAGCCACGGCGGCACCGTCACCGTGGAGAGCGCGCCGGGCAAGGGAACCCGGTTCGATGTCTACCTGCCGCGCATTGAAAAGGCGGTGAAGCCGCAAATCCGCAAAGACACCCATTTTCCCACCGGCAACGAAAGAATTCTCTTTATCGACGACGAGGTTGCCCTGGTGGACATCGGCAAACAAATGCTGGAAAAGCTGGGCTACAAGGTCGAGACGCGCACCAGCAGCGTGGAAGCCCTGGAACTGTTCAAATCCCAGCCGGCCGTTTTTGACCTGGTGATCACCGACATGACCATGCCCAACATGACCGGCGACCAGCTGGCCAAAGAACTACTGGCCATTCGACCGGACATCCCGGTGATCCTGTGCACCGGTTACAGCGAGCAGATAACGGCAGCCAAGGCCAGGCAAATGGGAATCAGGGCATTCGTTCTGAAGCCCATCATCATGCATGACATCGCCCGGCGAATCCGCCAGGCGCTGGACGCGTCCCGGCAGGCGTAAAAGAGGACACCGACACGCCCCTATCTAAAAAAGGGAGCGCCTGACGGCAGCTCCCTTTTTTAATGTTGACGCGTTTTCAGGTTTGGACTCCCGGCTTACTTGCCGTCTCCGGTGGCCGCACCGTGCAGTTTGATTTCAACTTTTTCGGTCAGGCCCTGGTAATACTCGCGCAGGATTTCCAATACCTCGTCCCGGCCGAAGTGATCCGGAATCTCACCGCCTTCGGAAAGCATCTTGCGCAGCATGGTTCCGCTGAGCAGCACCCGGTCTTCCTTGTCATGGGGACAGGTTCGCAGCGAGGCCATACCGTCGCACTTGTAGCAGTAAAATGTCCAGTCGATTTTCAGCGGGGTGCACAGCAACGCCTTGCCCGGCTCCGATGGATGCGGAATTTTTTCGAAGATTGTCTGGGCTTCGAACATCCCGTAAAAGTCTCCCACCCCGGCATGGTCGCGGCCGATAATCATCCGGGAGCAGCCGTAGTTCTGGCGGAAAGTGGCATGCAGCAGGCCTTCCCGGGGGCCGGCGTAGCGCATATCCAGGGGATAGCCGCCCTGGACGACATTTGCCTCCACGAAATAGTTTTTCACCAGGGCATCGATGCATTTGACCCGGACTTCGGCAGGAATGTCACCAGGCTTCAGGTTGCCCACCAGGGAATGGATGTACACCCCGTCGCAGACTTCCACTGCGATTTTGCACAGATACTCATGGGAGCGGTGCATGGGATTGCGCAGCTGCAAGGCCGCCACTTCGCTCCAGCCCCTTTCTTCGAATATCTTGCGCGACTGCTCCGGCCGCATGTAAATGCCCGCATAGCGCGTGGGATATTCCCCCTCGCTGAGCACCTTGACCGGCCCTGCCAGGTTGACGTCTTTCTGGTTCATCACCATCTGGACCCCGGGATGATCGTCCTTGGCAACCTTCCAGAACTCTTCCGCCGTGGGAGTGCCTTCCCCCATGTAGACTTTTTCGCATTCATACTTCTTGTCGGCCTCGGTCATTTCAAATTTTTCGGTGACCTTCATGGTGGCCATGATTTCATCGCCTTCCGGGTCATACAGGGCGATCTCGTCTCCCTCGCTGATGCTGTCGGCATCTTCCTTGGACGCTGAAAGGGTCACCGGGATGGGCCAGAAGGTTCCATCGGCAAGCAGGAAATTGTCGCAGACCCCCTTCCAGTCCGCTTTGGTCATAAAGCCGATCAGCGGACTGAATCCGCCAATGCCCATCATGATCAGGTCGCCCTTTTCGCGCGGTGAGATCGAAAGCTTTTTCAGCCCCTCGGCTTTTTTCTTTTCAGCCTCCAGTTCAGCGCCTTCCAGCAGACAGCAGGTCAAGCCCTTTCCGCCATGAGGTGGAATTAATTTTGCCATTTGTTCTTGTCTCCTTTCCATTTTAGTTTATCAATTAAATCGTGTCGCACGATTTGGGTAGCCTTTTGGATCAAAGAGCAACATTTAATAAGGATCAACTGATTTGTCAAGACCAATTGGCAGGTTCTAAAAAATCAGTCTGATCTGGAATCAATCAAACCCAGGGGGACATTTGCATCACTCGGGGCATAAAAACCGACGTGAATTGGCCGGGGGATGGTGTTTTCTGCGACGGCATGGTTTCATACCGGCTGGAAGAAAATATCATGCGCCGGCCAATTCTCACCTTCAATTTTATTCACTGCCGATGGCACCCCAAATGGACACCAAAAGCGAGACCAAAATGCATATTGCGCGCGCCGCCGCCTGCATAGCATAAAGCGATTCATGGCCTTACACTGTTCAAACCCACAAACGTGCCGCCGTTTTTGTGGCACAGAATCCGCATCAGGGTGGCGAAGCGCTGGCCGGTGTTGCCGGGCTGGCGGGTGAATGTCATCACCGTGGGAAACCCCACGGCATGGATCCGGACCCGGCGTGTTCCGTCGGCGGCCGCCCGGTTGATACGGTCCACCGTGTCGATTACCGGCTGCATGGCGCCGCCGGAAAACTCGTCGCCGAAAACATAAAGGCTGATTTTCTTGTCGGGGGCATAAAAGCTCCGGATGGCGACTTCGATGCCCTCCACCGGGCTGCTGTTGCTGAAAGAGCGCCAGCTGCGCAGGTTGGATATAATGGCCCGGCGGCGCGCCGGGCTGTCGGGGATCCACTTGCCGCGGTAGCGCGAAAACATGTAGTTGCCCATGTCATTCATGACCTGGATGCCCTTGACGCGGGGATAGATCTTCAGGGTTTCAGCCAGTTTTTTCAGCACCATGGGCCAGGCGTTGCGCTGCATGCTGCCCGAGGTATCGATGATGAAAATGATGTACTCGCTGTCCACCGGAATGCCGCCTACGGAACGCCGGATGGTGCGGGGCTGTTTTTTTAACAGCCGCTGCATCTCGGTGGTCAATTCCTGCAGGGCCCGGGCCAGTTTGTCTTCGATAATGTTCTGTACCCGGGCCGACTGGCTGGAGGCCGCAAATTGCCCCTGCACCCTTGACAGGTCGCCCTGAAGGCTTGCCAGCCGCGTTTGCTCGTCGGAC
>CAZGNV010000022.1:0-69447 GCA_964527835.1 uncultured Desulfosarcinaceae bacterium
TAAGACAAAATAATCAAAAAATAACGATATTAAACAATTATTTTTCATATCCTTTGGTTGCTATTGGAAAGAAAGTATCTTGATGATTCATCATGAACATTGATCTGGGCTCAGGCATTATGAAAATTACATGGCTTTTGCTCGTGAATTGAAGATAGTCTTTTTTAATTTGATATGACGGATAGCGTGCAAGAAAACCAAAAAAAAGTGAGTATCCTGATTTGCTCCAAAAACCGCAGGCGCATGCTGAAAGCCTTGGTCCAGGAATTGCGGCAGTTGAATTCGAATTTTTCTGTGGAGATCGTGGTAGTCGAAGAAACCGATGCCGCTGATCCCATTGCAGGCGCAAAATATGTCAGCCACCCGCTTGCCAATCGGGGGATCGGATACGCCCGAAATCTTGCTCTAAAACACGCCAGCGGTGATATTTTAGTGTTCGTGGACGACGATTGTAAAGTGTCGCCGGGTTGGCTGGAAAAACTGGTTGAGCCGTTGCTTGCAGATGAGGCCGTGCTGGGGGTGCAGGGTGGCGTTACCGTACCCGCGCAATCGAACACCATCGGCTGGGCCGAGACGCTGTTGGGATTTCCAGGCGGTGGGTTAAAAAGAATCATTGAGGCGGGAGGGAAATGGCAACCAACCCGGGACGTATCAACTTTAAATTGTGCCTATCGCAAGCGCATAATCGAACAGGTCGGAGGCTTCGACGAGCGTCTGGCAGCCGGTGGCGAGGATAACCTGCTTGCCAAAATGGTATGCCGGCACGGGCGCTGCGTTTTTGTTCCTGAAGCGGTGGTCACCCACGAGCCCAGAGGGTGTCTGCGAAAAATTTGGGGCTGGTTTGTCAGCCGCGGCAGATCGGATATTGAATTAATCCGCACCCGGAAGCTAGATCAGGCAAATATCATCAATTTGATCAGAGGGTCGCTGGCGGTCAAAATCATAGGCTCCGGGGCAGCTCTTTTTTTTGCTGGTTATGTCATACCATTATATCTGCTACTTCCATGGGCATTAATCCTGTATTTTCTGTTCCAGATATTGCGGTACTTCAAAGTCTGGCGCCTGAGCCGATGCGCCTTTCCCGTTCTTTTGATCATTCCGATCGTTAAAATTACAATGGATATCGCTGCCGATTACGGCAGACTTCAGCGGTTGACTCTTGGATAATAAAATTCTCGCAATTTCAAATCACGGCTCCCTTGTTGGTGGGGGAGAGCATTCGTTTTTAGATCTGATCGCAAATCTCTCGCCGGCCTGGAAGCCGATTGCTGTTTTTCCGCACCAGGGTGAATTGACGCGTTGGTGTTTGCAGCGCGATATCAAACATCACATCATTAATTTGCACCAACTCAGACCCCGGTTGTTGCGTAACAATTTAAAAAGCCTGCTTGCTTTCATCCGCTTAATCAGGCGCGAAAAACCGGATTTAATATACGCCAACGGTTCGCGGGCTGCTTTTTACGGCGGTCTGGCGGGCAGGCTGTATTCGATCCCGGCGGTCTGGCATTGTCGCATTGCCGCACCGGACCCGTGTTTTGATTTCATTCTCGGCCATTTGTGCACGCATATCATTGCCAACAGTGAGGCGACCGCAAGGCGTTTTGACCGGCGTTATCAATCGGAAATTAGTGTGGTCTACAACGGTTTTAATCTCAAATGGCTGCGGGCTAATCGTGTCAATAAACCGGATATTATCCAGGATGATTGGAAGGTTATTCTGGTTGTCGCCAGGCTTTCAAAATGGAAACGGCACGATTTGGCCCTTAAAGCATTCGAAAAGGTTGCTGCCAATAATCTCGATGCACATTTAATCTGCGTCGGCGGACCCGATCCCCACGATGCGGTCTGGGCCGATCACCTGAGAGCGCTTGCTGAAAAGTCAACATTTTCACCTCGGATCCATTGGATCGGCGTGGTCGATGACATTCGCCCCTGGTATCGCGCAGCAACGGTTCTGCTTTTGCCTTCCGACAATGAACCTTTTGGCAGAGTCCTGATCGAGGCCATGGCCAGCGGGGTGCCGGTAGTGGCAACCCGCGGCGGGGGCGTACCCGAGCTGGTGGCCGATGCATATGAAGGATTTTTGGTCGGATTGGGTAGCGCAGAGGAAATGAGCCATGCCCTGCAAACGATTTTAAACAACGATGGTCTGAGAATATCCTTTTCCCGGCGGGCGCAAGAGAAGGCCGATTTGTTCCAGTTGCAAAAGCATGTAAAAGAGATGAGTGCAATTTTTTTCCGAATGCTAAAAAAGAGAGAATCAAATGGGATTTTAATGTGGAATTGACTATAAAAGCTTCCGAAGTGCGTGCAATCACCGGCCTGAAGGGGTACCAATTCATCACCCATCAACGCCGCAAAAAGAAAATAATTCGTTTGATAATGCAGCACTGCAACAGCGGTTGCTCCCTGTTGGATGTCGGGTGCGGCTGTGGTGACATTGCCCTGGAACTGGCGCATCATGGGTATAAGGTGGTCGGAATCGATCTGGAACCGGTTAGAATCCAAAAAGCCAATGCCTTGGCCGAAAAATATGGAAAAAGCCAGCTATTTTCACGCAAACGATTTCAAGATTTTCAATTTTCGAAGCAGTTCGATGCTATCCTGCTTGGTGAAGTTCTAGAGCATTTTGAAAATCCTGCCGACGTCCTCGACCGGGTCGGAAGATTATTAGCCCCCGGCGGCCTGGTCATCATCACCACCCCTAATATGCCCAGTCTGCGTAACCGCTTACAATTTGGGCTTTTAGGCGTGTTCCCGGATAATAATCCCGAGCATAAATACTACTTCGATCATCGCCGGTTTAAAGAGGTAGCCGACAGGGCCGGGTATCAGATAGTCTATTTTGAAACCTGTTTTACCAACATAGCTATGAAGGGCCATTTCATTACGCGAGTGGAAAATATTCTGCTGGGCTGGTTTACTAAATTTTTTAAAAATTCGGGTGACACACTATGCGCCGTTTTGCGCAAGGAAGTGCGCTGGAAGTGAATTGATGGGAAAAGGTGGCGTCAAAATATTAGTGGATGGCCGTGAATTCCATCTTGCAAAAAGAACCGGGATCAGCCGGGTTTTGGAGGGGATCCTGCTAACTATTTCTGGCAGCGACGTTGGCGGCAATATACGCTTGGCGGTTTTTCCGAATACCACCCTTCCGGAGTCTCTGGCCGATCAGAGTAATCTTGAACTTGAAATTCTTGGTTCGACTGCGCTGGGCGCTGAGATGGCCCTGAGCAATATGACCAAAAAAAATTGCGATCTTTTTTTAAGCCCCTACCCCAAACTTCCATTGTTCGGCGGCAACTGCAAGTATGTCAACATCATTCACGACATATTGTACATTACCCATGCCAAAAAAAACGGAATAAAAAAAAAATTGGACTTATGGCGGCTGAAGGCCGCTTTGAAAAAAGCTGATTTGACCTGGTATGATTCTGGAGCGAGCCTCAATGAAACGAAACGATTGCTTGGATATGCCGGGCGCAATCCCAGAGTCAGATATCCGGGAATCGATCATCGCTTCGCATCGCCAAAAATCGATACCGGCGCCATTGCAGAGAACTATGGTTTGAAGCCCGGTTACATTCTTGCGTTGGGCAACGGCCACGCGCATAAAAACCTTAAGATCATTCTTGATATTGCCGATCAGGTCCGGCGACCCATCGTATTTATCGGAGTTAATGATGAAAATCGCCAACAGTGGCTCGAGAGGCCCAATGGTCACAAGTGCCGCTGGATCGAGGCGGTGAACGACACCGACCTGCCGGCCTTTATTAAAAACGCATTCTGCCTGGTCCAGCCCTCCTTGATTGAAGGGTACGGGTACCCGCCCCTGGAAGCCATGGCTTGCGGGGTACCGGTCGTCGTAAGCGACATACCCGTGTTGGTCGAAACCACCGGCGGCAGGGCACTGGACGCCGATCCTCTCAATCCCATGGCCTGGAAAAACGCTATGGAACGACTTGAAAACATAGACTTCTATGCCGCCCAGGTGGAAAAGGGATTGCAGTGGTCACGTAAGCTTTTGGGTAAAAAGGCCTGGCAAAAATATACATCCGATATTCAAGAATTGCTGGCCGAGCATCAATAACGGCCATAGGAAAACCATTGAAAACCTGTCCGTATTGTCATAGCTCAGTCTCCCATCGATCATTCATCACGCCCCCCGGGCGAACCATCTGCCCGTCTTGCGATTTGACCTTCAGAAAGGCTCCCATTGACAAGGAAGAAGTCATTCGCAGATACAGGGATCATTACTTTGATCGGTGTTCGGTGGACCAGTTCGACGGTCGGCGCCAAAAGATTTTTTCGCATGTATTAGACCGATTATCGGCGAAAAAAATCGGCAAATTGCTGGATGTCGGTACCGGTTGCGGATTCTTTTTGGTGGAGGCGCGCAAAAGGGGATGGGATGTTAAAGGCATCGATCTGTCCCGCAAATCGGTGGAAGTTGGGCATGGTCTCCATCAATTGGATATTTGCGAGGGATCCCTGCAAGATTATGGTCCGCACGATCAATTCGATGCAATTACCTACATCAATGTCCTTGAACATATTTCGGAACCCTGGGAAGATATCAAAAAAGCGGCATTGTTGCTGAAAGACAGCGGCGTTTTATACATTCGTTTTCCGAATGCCCTCTATCATGCACTGTTGTACAAATTGTTAGCCGGCCTGAAATCAGCTGAATTTGCAGCCAGGTTCACGATTTTTCACGAATATTCCTTTTCCCGGCGCTTCATGAAGCGGATGCTCGTTGAAAATGGTTTCAAGCATGTTCGGATTTCTAATTCGCCGATATCCGATATAAGCAAGGCACTCGAAGGGAAATACGGATTGCTATCAAGGGCGGGAGTTAAAGGATTTTTTTTACTAGTTGCTGTCATGCGAACTTGCGGCTTTAATAACCTGTCCATCGGACCTTCTCTGGAGGCCCTGGCCGTAAAATGACTTTGCCCTGAGAAAAGAAAAAAACTTGAATCTTCTCATTGCAGCCGATGTTTCCGCAGCTCACATTATAGGTGGAGCCGAACGGGTTCTGCATGCCCAAAGCACGCGCTTGGTTCGCAAAGGGCACCGGGTTGACATTTTGACTCGAAAATACCCGCACCAACACAGTGCCCACCTGAATATTGAAGGCGTTGAAGAATGGCGCTACCCCGTGGCCAATGACAACCCATTGTTTTATTTGGCAACGACCATCAAAAACAGCCGGGCTGTATTCAACATGGTTCACCACCATCACCCCATTGATTGCATCAATGCTCATCAGCCTTTCACCGCTTTTGGAATTCTTAAATTATTGCAAGAGGCCGCAATTCCAATGGTTTATACTTGTCACTCCTTATCTTTCGAAGAGTTCAAATCCCGCAGGGGAAATGGAGCCGGATTGAAAGGGACAATTTATGGGCTGGAAATCTGGTGCCGGCAATATATCGAAAAAAGAGTGCTGCAGGCCGCTGATCGGATCATTGTGCTGAGTGAATTCACTAAACAAAAATTATGCCAGCAGTACAAGCTAGGTGCTAACAACATATCTGTTGTCCCCGGCGGGGTCGATCTGGACAGATTTCATCCGGCCCCGGATAAGCCTGCAATCAGGCGGCAGCTAGATATTCCCTGGCACAAGTTTGTTTTGTTGACGGTCCGCAACCTGGTTCCACGCATGGGATTGGATAATCTGATTCGCGCGGTTAGCATCATTGCTAAAAAGGTCCCGGACATACTCTTGATACTAGGCGGTACAGGGCCGCTCGAAAATAGCCTCAAACAGCTGCTGAAAGAAACCGGCACCGAAACGTGTATCGCGCTTCCGGGCTTTATACCGGAGGATGAACTGCCGGCTTACTATTGCATGGCGGATGCTTTTATTTTACCGACTCGGGAGTTGGAAGGGTTTGGTCTCGTGACGATCGAAGCCCTGGCCTCCGGCCTGCCCGTTTTCGGCACGCCGGTGGGCGGTACGCGTGAAATTTTATCGCGAATGCACCAAGACTACTTATTCGAAGACAGCAGCCCGGAGGCGATGGCAAAAGTAATTATCAGATATTATGAGCGTGTGAAGCAAAACCCCGCGTTTGAAAAAGAGGTTTCAAACAGCTGCCGGGCCATGGCCGAGAAGAACTATTCCTGGGATAAAAATATAGACGTTTTGGAAAGCATTTTTGTTCAATTAACCGTAAACTAATTCTACCAGCTGATCATAATTTATACTACTAACAATGTGCGGTATTTGTGGAAAAATACAATTTGACGGCTCGCCGGTCAAGTTAGCCGAGCTTCAAGAGATGGCCGGCGCCTTTGCGTATCGGGGTCCGGATGATGACGGATTCCGAATTCATGATTTTTATGAGAGCTCAGGAAGATCGGAATCGGTAGGTCTGGGGCACAAACGTTTGGCGATCATCGATCTTTCCGAGGCAGGCCGCCAGCCCATGTGCAACGAGGATCAAAGCCTGTGGCTATCGTTTAATGGCGAAATCTATAATCATCAGGAACTTCGCCAGGAACTGACCGCCAAAGGCCATCAATTTCGAAGCCAAACAGACTCGGAGCTGATTCTGCACCTGTACGAAGAGGAGGGCACTGGGGCTGTTCAGCGGATGAACGGCATGTTTGCCTTTGCGCTGTGGGACGACAGATATCGCAGGCTCTGGTTATGCCGAGATCGCCTCGGAATAAAGCCGCTGGTGTATTACTGGGATGGTCAGGTCTTTGCATTTGCCTCCGAAATAAAAGCCCTGGTAAAAAATCCTGCTGTTCGACGGGAAATTGAACCTCGCGCTCTGATGCTCTACCTGACTTTCAACTACGTTCCGGCCCCGCTTACCATCTTCAAGATGATCCGCAAGCTTGAACCCGGCCATTGGCTTCTCATTGAAAAGGGTGATATCTCAACCCAAAAGTACTGGGAGGTACCATCTTTAACAAAGGAAGCATCCAACGGCAACTTGCTCCCGGGATCGGTGAGAGACTGTCAACAAAAGCTGATGAATCTACTAAGGCGGTCCGTGGGTGATCGCATGATTGCCGATGTTCCACTGGGCGCCTTTTTAAGTGGAGGAATCGACTCCAGCATTATTGTTGCCTTAATGGCCCGACAGTCCGGGAGCGCAGTGAAAACGTTTTCGATCGGATTTACAGAAGACAAACTGTTTGATGAAACCCGCTACGCTCTCCAAGTTGCCCAACTCTACCGAACCGATCATCATGAATTCAAAATCAGTCACGCAGACATACTGGATGTTCTCGTGGAAGTTTTGGATTCATTTGATGAGCCGTTTGCAGATTCCTCAGCCATTCCAACCTTTATCATTTCCAGAGAGGCCAGGAAGCACGTGAAAGTCGTCTTGTCCGGTGATGGCGGCGACGAGTTGTTTGCCGGCTACCGTTGCTATCTAGCGGAATACTGGCTGCATAAATATAGAGCGGTTCCGGCATTGTTGCGGAAAGGGTTTTTTGAGAAATTCGTGGAATTCTTACCTGATTCCAGAGACCATGCACTCGGCGAATTTGTGCGGCGCGCCAAAAAATTTATCAGGGGCACCCAAGGGAGTTTTGCCCAAAGGGTTCTGGCGCTCAAAGAGGTGGTGCCCTTCGCGATACGGCAAAACCTGTTGGCGCCATCATATTGCGGTGGCCATACAAACGGAAGCGACGAGTCTCTGGCCTGGATCGCTCGGTTTCTGGACCCCTTCGACGGGGACCGCATCAATAGCATATTATATTACGATCTCAAAGACTCCCTGCCGGGCGACATGCTGACGAAAGTCGATTGGATGAGCATGCAAAATTCACTTGAGGTCCGGGTGCCTTTCCTGGACCACCGGGTGGTGGAACTGGCTTTTGGGATTCCGGGTGCCCGCAAACTGCGCAGGGGAGTTACCAAATATTTTCTCAAGGAGACATTCAGGGACTTATTACCTAAAAGCCTCTACCGCCGGCCCAAAGCCGGTTTCGAGATTCCGATCGGCCGCTGGTTGCGGGGAGAGTTAAAATTTCTTGTTGATAATTATCTCAATCAGGAGCGTATTTGCGATCAGGGGATTTTTAATTTCGATGTGGTTGATAAATTGGTGCAGGATCACATGCAGCGACGGTCTGACACTTCCTGGATGCTCTGGAACCTGATCGTTTTCCAGCACTGGTATAGTCGCTATTTTATTTGATTCACTGCCATGTCAATTGTGAGCTGTCAAAGAAATTCGAATCATCGCGGGGCAGGACTCTGGTCCATTGTCATGGTGGAGCTGACCAGTCACTGTAATTTTAGCTGCGACTTTTGCCCCAGCGATATCATGGGCCGCAAAAAAAATATGATGCCCAAAACCCTTTGGCAGAAAGTACTGCATGAAATCGGTGAAAAGCAAATGGCCCGTACGGTCTTTTTCCATGTCGTTGGTGAACCGTTACTTCACAAAGATATTTTTGACGCCATCCGTCTGGCCAACAGCTACGGTCTATCGGTGAGTCTATACACCAACGGAGCCTTATTGGATCAGAACAGGTCCGAAAAAGTTTTAAGGGTGTTAAAAAAGGGCCGGGTTGTTCTGAGTATGCAAACAATAGATCCAGGAAAATTTGCTAAAAGGTCGCGTGGGAAGCTTTCATTGGAACATTATTTTAAAAGATTAATAAATTTTGTCAAAATGGCAGATTCCCGACGCGAACCTCTTCCGGTCCAAATTCACTTCTTGGCCGAAGTCGGCGGGAATAGAGGGAATTTGTTAAAATTGTTACATGAGCAGAAACGTATCCAAAAAGCTTATGAGCATTGGTGTGATATTTTAGGCCGGAAAGATAGCCCTAAGATAAATATATTTAATCCGGCAGCTTCATATCCGCTGGGGACATATTCGACTTTTTTTGTAAAGCATTTCCGCAACTGGGATAATCAGCTGCTAGACGACAATCTCGAGGTGGTCCCGCGAAAAACCGGCCATTGTGCGTTGATGACGGATACCTTCGCGATCCTTGCCGATGGCACCTGCACTTACTGTTGCGATGATTATGAAGGCAAACTCAACCTGGGAAATGCCCATGAGGTGTCCCTTGAAAATATATATTTTGGGAAAAAGGCATCCGTCATGCGCAGGGCAGAGCGTTGCGGCAGCTTTATAGAAAAGCACTGCCAGATATGCCGGGGGCGGCTTATCGATAAACAAAGCAGAAGGCCAGTTTCAAACCTGAATTTGTTCGTTGAATTTTATGTCTTGCAGGAACACTTTAAGCGCTATGGCTTTGCAAGTGCCGCACGTAAAGTGCTTGAGGTAACTAAACGCAGTTTAAACATCTGATAATTTTCTTCGCATGTGTATCTAAAGAACTACCTTTTAACGGCACTTAATAATAAGTTCAAAAACATTTAGACATTCTTTTAAAAATATGTTATGGCATCAAGCATGAAAAAGCTTGATGGAAGAAAAATTGGTGCTGAGGCAATGGAGCAGATTCGCGTACGCGCAGTGCAGCGAGTCCAGCAGGGTGAAAGTCCGGAGAAAGTTATCGCCACTTTGGGTTTCAGCCGTGCGTGCATTTACAACTGGCTTGCTCGGTACCGTGCCGGAGGCTGGCATGCACTCAGATCTGGCAGGCCTTCGGGGCGGCCGAAAAAACTCAGCGGCCGGCAGATTGCCTGGATTTATAAAACCATTAGCGATAAGGATCCGCTTCAATTAAAGTTTTCCTTTGCCCTTTGGACACGCAATATGGTTACGCGTTTAATTCGCAAGCAGTTTAAGCTGCGGCTTAGCGAAAGCAGTGTCGGTCGTCTTTTGCACCAGATGGGTTTTAGCTGTCAAAAGCCACTGTATCGGGCCTACCAGCAGGATCCAGAGGCTGTCGAACACTGGAAAAAGACTGTTTTTCCCGGTATCAAAAAGAGGGCCAAAAAACTTGGGGCCACGATTTATTTTGAGGATGAATCCGGCATTCGCTCTGACTTTCATGCGGGCACCACCTGGGCGCCGAAGGGTCAGACACCCGTAATCAAAGTGACTGGAGATCGCTTTAGTACCAATATGATTGCAGCCGTCAGTACCCGTGGGCATTTGAGATTCATGGTTCATCAGGGAACCGTAACAGCGACCGTGATATGCGATTTTCTTAAAAGGCTGATGCATAATGCGCAGCACCCGATCTTTTTGATATGGGATCGTCATCCCACCCACCGGTCAAAAAAAGTACGGCAGTGCATCGAATCTTTTGACGGTAGGCTTGAAGTGTACTGGTTGCCATCATATTCTCCTGAACTTAATCCGACTGAACAGCTCTGGCGTTCAGTGAAAAACCATGCCGTTGGTAGAAAATCAGTATTCGGACCGGATCAGCTAAAATCGGCAGTAACTGGGTGTCTACGCCGCTTGCAGAAAATCCCCAAAATTGTGTTGGCGTTTTTCCGGCACCCTGAGTGTAGTTATGCACTCCATTGATGTCTAAATACTTTTGGCTTTATTAGTACAAGAAACCGGATCTTGAACTTGATTTAGCTGCTCAGCACGCCAAAAATACTGCATAAATCAATGACCAAAATCCTTCATATCATTACGCGCCTGGATATGGGCGCAAAGACCATAATGGAATACGAAATAAAAATCAAGGGTATGTATTTTGATTTCCGACCATTTCTTGAAGCGTTGCGTTCCAAAAGACTTGCACAAATATAAACCGACATAGTAAATTGAAAACAATCGAAAAAAAAATTAGCATGGCCCAGGATCGGGTAAAAAGACTCAAGAGGCTTTCAACGGGCATAGGTTCTTTCAGTGAATACCAGGGTGTTTTTACAGTGCTGGCGGAAGCCGGAATTTTAAGCGACAAAAGCCTCGAGTTCCTGGTCCCGATGTCCGGTATAAGAAATGTCTTGGTTCACGGCTACGACAAAGTTGAAGACAATGTTATCTGCGGGGTGCTGAAACGGCACCTTGATAACTTTGTCTCATTCTTAAAGGAAATCAAGAAAAATTACCTTGATCGGAAAAACAGGACGGATTCTTCAGGGGAAAGTCGACAGAAAACGATCCAGGCCGAAAATAAAAGTTCCTAGATCAACTTGCCTCAGATAGCCTGGGGTTTCGACAACAATTAAATTCTATTTAGGAATGAAAAATGAAAAAGGCGCTTATTAGCGGAATTACCGGACAGGACGGAAGTTACCTCGCAGAATTGCTAGTAGAAAAGGGATATGAGGTTCACGGAATTGTCAGGCGAGTTGCCCTTGAACATCCCCAGGCGCGCATGTGGCGGATAAGGCACTTGATGGATCGGCTAAATATTCACAGCGCTTCAATGGAAAGCTACGCCAGTATTTTTAATATCATCTCCGATGTTAAGCCGGACGAATGTTATCACCTGGCCGCCCAAAGCTATGTTTCTTATTCGTTTGAGGATGAGTTTTCAACGATCAACACCAACTTGAATGGAACACACTATGTTTTATCGGCCCTGAAGCGGCAGGCACCTGACTGCCGCTTTTATTTTGCAGCTTCCAGTGAAATGTTTGGCAAAGTTAAAGAGACACCCCAAAATGAGGATACCCCGTTTCATCCCAGATCTCCGTATGGGATTTCGAAATTGGCCGGGTTCGAACTGACCCGAAACTACCGGGAAGGTTATGGCATGTTCGCTTTGTCGGGCATCCTTTTCAACCATGAATCTCCAAGGCGGGGGGCTGAATTTGTCACGCGTAAAATATCATCAGCTGTTGCCAGAATAAAGCTCGGAGTGGATAATGAGATACGTCTTGGCAACCTGGATGCCATGCGTGACTGGGGGCATGCCAAAGATTACGTCCGAGCGATGTGGCTGATGCTGCAGCAGAACGAACCCGAAGATTACGTAATTGCCACCGGAATATCCCATTCCGTTGGAGATTTTCTGGAAGAAGCCTGTAAATGCGTTGGCATTGACCATCGTAAGTATTTGGCCATAGACGAAAATCTCTATCGCCCGGCGGAGGTTAACATTCTTCAAGGTGATGCTTCAAAGGCCAGGGCAAAGCTGAACTGGAACCCCTCAATCTCTTTCAAGGAACTCGTTCAAGAGATGGTGGATTCAGATTTGCGCTGGTATGCAGCGGCCTGACTCCGTAGAGTGTTGAAGTGGGCGGCATGTTGATCAGCTGAAATCGGTTATTGATGAACTTGTGGCAGAAAAATGGGCGCTTAATTAACTGACCGCCTTGTTTGAATTTGAATTCTTTGTAACCAATGCTGCAGTTGCTTCAAGTAACCTGGGATTTCAATCACCTGAAAAGCCAAAGGAGCCTGGATGCGTTTTTTAAAATAGAGGTGGTTCGGTGCTATAGTCTTGTCTGTTTTTTTGCATTCGATTAATACGTAGGGCTTGTTTTTTGCGGTAATGACAAAGTCAATCTCGCGTCCGCCCCTGGTACGAACATACATCAGCTGATGATAATTTGCTTTTCCCCATTCATCCCAGGCGGCGACGGCTCGCTGCAATTGCACGGCAATAAAATTTTCGAAACGTTTTCCCGGATCTTCAACGAGTCCCCAATCCCATGTCTATTTTCTATGATCAGGTAAAAAGGTCAAGGCAATTTTTCACTTGTATGGAAGATAGCCGTAAGCGAATTTTCAGCCTTTTGGCATACGGGGGAGGCTGGAACTGACATATGCACAAAATCCTGCACATCATCACCCGCCTGGACATGGGCGGTTCGGCCCAAAATACCCTGCTGACTTGCCACCGGCTGGCCTGCAAATACGAGATGGTTCTCGTCCATGGACTTTCGCATGAGTCCCGAATGACGGATACTGAAAATCGGGCGGTGGCAGACGCCATGGCAGTCGCGCAAAAAGATGGCGCAAAGTTTGTGGCGGTTTCAAGTCTTGTGCGACGCATTGACCCTGTCCGGGACCTGGCGGCTCTTTTTTTCCTGTTGCGTATCATCACAAAGGAAAAACCCTCCATTGTGCACACCCATTCATCCAAGGCGGGTCTTTTAGGAAGGCTGGCGGCCCGGCTTGCTGGAGTCCCCTGCATTGTGCATACGCCCCACGGTCACGTTTTTTACGGGCATTTCGGACCGGCGGCTTCGCGCCTGTTTCTTGGGCTTGAAAAATTGTTGGCTCGTTGGACCCATCGGCTGGTGGCCCTGACGGAAGGAGAAAAAAACGATTACCTGCGGCTGGCGGTCGGCCGCCCTGAAACTCTGTGTACCATTCACAGCGGGGTGGATGTTGAAAAATTCAGCGCTGTGCAGGTGGATCAGGTCGCAAAAAGGCGAGCGCTGGGATTGGAGCAAAACGGACGGGTTGTCGGGTTTATCGGCTGGCTGCTGCCCATCAAGGGACCGGCCCATCTGCTGCGCGCCATGTCAGATGTATGGGAAAGTCACCCCGACGTCCACCTGGTATTTATCGGCAAGGGGGACATGGAGGTGGACTTGCGCACAGCGGCGCGCAAAGCCGGTAGCAACGGCCGGGTGCGGTTTTTAGGGTGGCGCAAGGATGTGGAGCAGATCATGCCGGTTTTCGATATTTTCGTTTTACCGTCGCGCAACGAAGGCATGGGGAGGGTTTTGGTGGAAGCCATGGCAGCTGGCAAACCGGTGGTGGCCAGCCGCGTGGGCGGTATTCCGGATCTGATCAAACACGGCGAAAACGGCCTGCTGGTGCCTGCCGGTGACGAAAAGTCTTTGGCGGCTGCCATCAAACAGCTCATCGATGACCCAGAGCAGGCGAAGGCAATGGGACAACGCGGGCGGCAGTGTTGTACCCAATTCAGTGTCGAAGCGATGGTGGGAAAAATAGACAATCTGTATCAGGAGCTGGTCAACTGAAATTGTAAAATGAGGACCTGGTTCAAATATTTCAAACAGGGGCTGGCACGGAAAATGCCGGCAGACCGAATTGCCGGCAAGCAGGGCTATTCCGGCGTCAAGGCCAATTTAAAAAACCTGCACCCCTATTTCAAAAAGCACTGGCGCCGGGGGGCGCTTGGCTTTTTGCTGATCGTTGCTGCGTCCCTGTTCGCGTTTCCGCCCCCGCTGATTACCCGCTACCTGATCGATGAGGTCATATTGGGACATCAGGTCGGGCTGCTGGCCGGGGCCATTTTGCTGTTGATCGGCTGTCTGACTGCCGAAAAGGCGGCCCGGCTGCTGGAAAATTTTTATTTTGTCCGCTTTGAGCAGCAAATTACCCTTGATCTTCAAAATGACCTGATCGAGCGCGTCCTGCACCTGCCCAAAGCTTTTTTTGATGACCGCCAGACCGGCTACCTGCAGTCACGGTTGACTGAAGATGTGGATGATCTGCGCTTGCTTTTTTCCAGCACGCTGGTGCATGTTATCAGCAATTGTCTGCGTTTTTCAGGCGGTGTTGTTTTTCTGTTTTACCTGGAATGGAGGCTGGCTATCGGCATTCTGATTTTTTTGCCGGGGCTGGCGTGGCTGGTGCATTTTTTTTCCGTCAGGATTCGTATTTTGAGCCATCAGCGCATGGAGCAGACCGCGGATATGTCCGGCCGCATTCAGGAGGCTTTGTCCGAGGTCTCCCTGATAAAAGCCTATGCATGTGAAGAGCGAACCCGCAAACGGCTGCTATCGTCTTTAAAGAATATTTTTCGCAATTCACTGGAGCAGACATCCATTCATTCCCTTGCCAGCCTGGTGATCAATTCCATTCCCGGTGCGGCGCGGGTGATCACCCTGGCGGTGGGTGCGGTCTGGATCATCAAAGGTCACTGGAGTCTGGGATCGCTGCTGGCTTTTCAGGCTTACCTGGCCTATGTCTTCGGACCGGCGCAGTTTCTGGCAGCAGCCAACCTGCAGCTGCAAAAAGCCCTGGCCGCTTTGCAGCGCGTGTCGGCCCTGCTGGACATTGCGCCCGAGCCGAATCGACGCGATGCCAAAAAAGTGACAAAGCTAAGGGGGGAGATCAAGTTTGAGGATGTCTGTTTCAGCTATAACGGTTTCGGGCCGATTTTCAAAAACCTGACGTTTGTCATTCAACCCGGCCAAAAGCTGGCTCTCGTAGGGCCCAGCGGGGTGGGCAAGACAACCCTGATCAGCTTGATTTTAGGGTTTTACCAGCCTGGATCCGGCAAAATTTATTTTGACGGACATCCGGCAGCGGAATATCAGTTGGGATCGTTGCGGCGTCGGATTGGATACGTATCCCAGCAGCCGCGCCTTCTGGCCGGGACCATTTTTGAAAATCTGTGTTACGGCAACCCGGGCGTTGATAAAAGACAGGTATACAGGGCTGCCCGGGCAGCCGGGATCCATGAATTTATCCAGGGCCTGCCCCAGGGCTATGAGAGCCGGATTGGAGAAAAGGGCGTCAACCTTTCAGAAGGGCAGAAACAGCGGCTTTGCCTTGCCCGGGCCTTGGTTAAAGATCCGGATATCCTGATTCTGGATGAACCCACCGCGGCCCTTGACAGTGCCATGGAAAAATCCATTTCTAACGCTTTATCGTCCTGGGCGAAGGCAAAAACCGTTTTGATCGCCTCCCATCGGGCATCGACCATCCAGGGCACTGATCGAGTTTTATTGCTCGGCGAGGGTCAACTGGTGGAAATCGGATCGCACCAGTCACGGGTGGCATCCAGTAGGGAGGTCATTTCAGCATGATCCAAACACTTGAATATGCAGACTGGAGCCGGGCGGTTCACCGGCGAATTGCAAACAAGCGGGTTCCCATCAGCGGCTGCATCGAGGTCACCCAGCGCTGCAACAATCAGTGCGTGCACTGCTATAATAATCTGCCTGCCGCCGATGGCCATGCCAGGGACAGGGAGCTGACCCTGGATGAACACTGCCGGATTATAGATGAAATTGCGGCCGCCGGCTGTTTGTGGCTGTTGCTGACCGGCGGCGAACCTTTCGTGCGCCAGGATTTTCTTGAAATCTATGGTTACGCCAAGCGCAAGGGGCTGCTCCTTACCCTGTTTACGAATGGCACCCTGATCACCCCGGCGATTGCTGATTATCTGGCTCGCTTTCCTCCCTTCGCGATTGAGATTACCCTTTATGGCAGCACCCGGCAAACCTATGAGTCAATTACCGGAGTTCAGGGTTCCCATGAGCGGTGCCTGAATGGGATCCGGTTGCTGATGGACCGCAAGCTGCCGCTCAAACTCAAAACCATGGTCATCACCCGCAACCGGCATGAAATTGCGGCCATGAAGCGCTTTGCCGAAGATGGGCTCGGGCTGGAGTTCAAATTTGACGCCATGGTCAATCCGCGGCGGGATTGTTCCCAGAGCCCGCTGGATGTGCGCCTGACTCCGGCTGAAGTGGTGGCCCTGGATTTGCAGGATCCCGGGCGTGTCGCTGAATGGAAATGCTTTGCCCGGCAATTCAATAAACCGCGTTTGCCCATCCAACGCGCCGACAATCTATATCTTTGCGGGGGTGCGTCCAGTTCCTTTGCCATCGATCCCTATGGTCGGTTGACTGCCTGCGTGCTGTCTTCTGATGGAGCCTATGACCTTCGCATGGGCAGTTTCAGACAGGGCTGGGAAAAGCATCTTTTCAGCGTCAGGCAGAAAAAAATCACCCGCCAGACCAAGTGCACAAACTGTCAGATCAATGCCATGTGCGGCATGTGTCCGGCCAATGGGGAGCTGGAATGCGCGGACGCTGAAGCGCCGGTGGATTTTTTATGCCAGGTGGCACATTTGAGAGCCTATGCTCTGGGCCTTGATCTGGCGCCCCACGGAAAATGCGAGTACTGCCAGGGGGGGCGCAGGTATGAAGAGATGATGCAAATGGTCCAGGCGCTGAAGAAACGTTATCCCCGGTGAAATCCTTCTGAAGACCAGAAAATTCATTTCCATATCCTGTCATTTATCAGGGCGTCAGAGGCGAAGTCCCTCAAATCATGTTTAACGAAGTCATTGCCGGCCTTTTGCAGGATGATCGCAAAGTACGTTTCAGCGCACCGGGCCATAGCATGTTCCCGACGATTATGGCCAACGAAACGGTGCTGGTGGAACCCATCGAGCCGTCGGCTGTAAAAAACGGAGATATAATTCTGTATCGCTGCAACGGCAACCTGATTGCCCACCGGGTGATGGCGATCGTAACGCAAACAGCGGCCAATGATTATTCATCTCTGCTGCAGGCTTTTTCCGCAGCCCAATGCGAATCGCAGGGAAATAACAAAAAGCACGCTATTGGTTCTGACCGTCTTTTCATTCTTCGCGGTGACGCTGCCCGCAGCTTTGATGAACCGGTTGAAGCGGAACAGATTCTGGGCAAGGTTGTCCGCGTTCAGCGCTGGGGGCGCAGCTTTGACCCTTACAGTTTCAAGCACAGGGTCGCCAGCCTGATGTTTGCCTGGGCCTGGCGGATAAAAAGCCGGCTGACCCCTCGCAACTGAATATGTGCGCATTGGTTTTTCAACCCTGAACGCTGAACCTTTAGCCCTCTCCAGTCAGGTTGCATTTTGCATGTCTGCTGAACGCGAAATATTGACTGCTGCGGCGGATACAAATCCGGCCGAAGCCGATATTATGAAAATCCGCACCTGCCTGTCACAGCGCATGGACAGCCGGCGGCTGGTCGATCTGGCAATCCGGGAGGGACTGGGGGGCTTTCTGTATCGAACCCTGATAAAGGCCGATTTGCTCCAAACGCTCAAGCCTGAAGATCAGCAACGGCTTTACACGAATTACTATCTGACCATTCGCCGTAACCTTAAATTGCTGCATACGCTAAATTACCTGCTGGACAGCTTTACGCGATGCGACATCCAGGTTGTTTTGCTCCAGGGCATTTCCTTGCTCCAGCAGGTTTATGGGGATGTGGGCTTAAGGCCCATGAATGACATGGACCTGTGGGTTTTACCCCGGGATTATCCGCGCTTGGTGGAATCTTTAACCCACGGCGGTTTTAAAAGAGATGAACTTTATCCCAATACCTTTACAAAGGGTGAAGCCGTGCTGGATATCCGCACCCATATCCTGTGGGCGGAGCGCATCAAATCCCGCCGGTATTTGCTGAACACCGCCCAGGAAGAGATTTTTCGCAAATCCGTCTGGGTTACTGCTGACGGTCGCCATACCCGCTGTCTCGGTGAGGCGGACCAGTTTTTATACCTTGGGCTGCATGCGCTCAAACACAATTTTGAGCGTCTGATCTGGCTGGTGGATATCAAGCATTTAATCCGGGACTGGGATGCATCAAAATGGGAGACGCTGGCCAGGCGTGCGAAGATCCTGGGGACAGAACATATCGTTTGCTATGTCAGCTACCTTCTGCAAAGCATCTTTGAAATCGAAATTCCTGTCGCCAGTGAGGCGCGACTGGCAAAACGTAAGCTGTCGCTTTTTGAAAAAAAGATGCTGCAAAGAAGGGTCGGTGGCGCCTCACTGCCGGCATGGGCCCAGCTGATCCTGATTTCCACCGGCAAAGGCGTGAAGCCCCGACTGCTGTTTATGATGGAGTCCCTGTTTCCAAAGGCTGAAGTGCTGCGGCAGGTTTTTGCAGGATCCCAGCAACGCAGTGTGCCGCAGCTTTACTGGAAAAGGGTTTTGCAGATTTTTGGCCTGATCAAGGCCGGCTGATGCCCCCCGCTGTTTTTCTCCTTTTTATTTTGTCCAAATTATCTCCACCCTCCTGTTCAAGGCTCTGCCGGATGCATTTTCATTTGATGCGATACTGCGGGCAGATCCGTAACCTCTTGCCGTAATTCTTTGTGCGGCGATTCCCCTGTCAATCATATACTGCTTTGCCATCCGGGCCCGCTTTTCTGACAAGGCCTGGTTGTAGTTTTCCGGGCCGGCATTATCCGTATGGCCGCGGATCTCGATTTCCAGGGCGGGGTTTTGCTTCAGCACGGTGATGACCCCGTCCAGCACCCGATAGTAGCGTGGCTTGATTTGTGCACTGTCAAAATCGAACAAAATATCCGGTATGACCGGACAGCCATTTGAACTCACCTCAGCGCCGGCAGGCGTACCGGAACATTGATCGAGCCCATCGGCAACCCCGTCATTGTCCGTGTCGGCAGCACCCGCCGTGGTTCTTGCAGCCAGGGTCTGTTTCGGCACCGGTTGCTTTGAACAGCCGTTTATATTCACGGCATCGTCCCAGGGGGTGTCGCCGCACCCATCGGCGATATCCGGCACACCGTCGCCGTCGGCATCCTTAACCGCCGGAGGCAGGTCGCGGTAATCCTTTGAAAGCAATTTGCGGGCGTTAAACTGGATGGCTTTCAAATCCGACTTTTTGACCGTCAGTTGGGCGATGGAATCCGGTGCGATGCGCAAACGCTCCAACAGCAACTGGCCATGGATCCGATCGCCGTTGACAGACAGCAGGACAACATCAGCGTCCGGGTCCGTGGTGAATTCCAGACGGTTGAGTTGGTCGCGCTGATAGTCAAGGGTGGATGCGGCGGTTCGGATTTTCAGGTTTTCGTCCATCAGGCGGCCGGAAAACCGATCGTTGTTGTTCATGGTGAAAACAGCGGTTACCACCTGTTGACGCACGGTTTCGGTGTCGAACAAGATTTCTTTGATATCCTGGATGCGGATAATCTTAGCGGAAGTATCTTCCAGCTGAATGCGAATGTCTTTGTTCAGTACGGTGCCCGAAAAAAGATCATTATTGACGGTGTGAAAACGACCGTCCGGCGACGAGGAATCTGCAATGGTCAGGGCCTTGACAAAATCGGCTTTTATTACGATCTGACCATAGGGAGTTAGCAGGGCAAAATAATCATTTTCCACGCTGCCCACCAGCCGATCACCGTTTTGAAGCCACACGGTGTCCGCACAGGCTGGGACGAAGGACAGCGCAACAACGGCAACCAGAATCCACGCGATGTTAAGCAATTTTTTCATTGCAGATCAACCTCCCCGGATAGGAATCATTTTTTATAATTATAGAAGATAAATAAAAATGTGTCAATCAAAGATGTTCTCTGATTTTAAGTAGTTATATCCCTTCCGAATTTTCTGTCACTCTTTATCGCTGCCGCGCGGTGGGGGCAATCCTCCTAAAGGGGGCAGGGGACATCTCCCCTTTTTAAAGGGGGGAGTGGATAAATGCGAGACTGAAAATGGCCAAATTGCCAAGGCAGTGAATGGTGATGGGGGTGAGCAGGCTTTTTTCTTTCTCGTAGGCAAGCGCAAACACGATGCCGCCAACCGCCTGGGTGAGCGGTATGACGCTACCGCCCAGATGGGGCAGTACGAACAACAGGGTGCTGAACACAACGGCGGCAAATACTCCCAGGCTTCGAAAAAAACCGTAGACGATTCCCCTGAAAAAGATTTCCTCTGCCACCGGTCCGATCACGGCGCCGACAACAACCAGGACAAGGGGATGCCGGGCCTGGGCTGGGGGCAGGGGGTGGGTCAGCAAAGCAACCGGATTGATGCCGGCAATATACATTGCGCCGGCCGCCACTGCGGCTACCGCCGCAAAACAGGCCGACCAGACGAGACCTTTGACAAATCCGACGCGCATCCCCGATGCCAGGCCGATGGCTGCCACATTTTTTTCGATTCCCAGGCAGATAGCGATCAGCAAAAGCACTTCCAGCAGCCTCAGGACACCCAGGCCGACAAGAGACGGCAGGCCCTGACCGATTGCGGTCGTACGGTAGGCAGTTTCCAGCACGAAAACCAATAGGATGGACGCTGCCAGGGTTTTCAGGGTGATTTTCGCTGTTTCCATCCGAGAGACCTCAATGCCCGGTACGCATAAAACTGGCTGTACCAGTGTTCTGAGGTTTGAAGTTCATTTAAAACCGGCCCGAGGGAGTGGCGGTTTTTGCGTTGCCCGAGGGCGTACAGTGCCATGCAGCGGACATTGATATTGGGATCATTTAACAATTGCAGCAGGTCGCGATGGGTACCCGGTCCGCGGTTGGCCACCAGGGCTTTCGCCAACCAGTAGCGCTGGGGCACGATCGGGCTGTTGAGCAGCAGCGGGTATCCCCGGTAGCGGCTGATATCCAGCCGGCTTTTGGCAGCGGCTTTCAAGGCCGCCACCCGAACCTGCCAGCGCGGTGCTTCCAGGGCTGCGGCAATATTATTAACCGGGACGGGCGCGCTTCTGCTGGATTGAAAGAAAGCCAGGCCGGCAAAACCGATCAGAAAGCACATGACAGAGGCAATCAGGGCGGATTTTGCCGGTTGAAATAAAATGCAAAACAGGTAGTAAACCAGCGCGTGCAGAAAAGTGTAGATCACGATCGGAAATCCGGCCATCAGCGAGATAAACGTCAGGTGGCGAAAGACGGCATTACGATCGCTTGCGCGTGACAGTTGATGCAGGGCGGTTGCCGGATCGGATAAAAAACCCTTGATCGGCATTTGAAACAGTTGACGGCCGCGGCTTTGAAACACCAGTTCATCATTTGTTTGGCTGATGGTCACATCGACTCCTACATGGGCGCTGACCGGAAGGTAGTCATGGTCTAGCAGTCGTTTTTCCAGTTGCCGCAAAAGGGCAGGGGCTGAGATATTTTGCAGCCGGCAGGTGCGGAGCGTTTTTTGATCCAGCGATTTAAACGCCTGGGCTGGATAGAGCGTGTAGCGGTAGTAGAAACTGACGAACTTTTTACCCGCGAGGTTGGACCACAAAAGGTTGTCGCGGATGTCCACGATGAGGCTGCCGTCCAGCTGGGTAAACCAGAGCAGGGCCAGCAAAGGAATCGGGATGATGTGCACCCAGCGTTGTTTGCGGCTCGATCGAGGCGGCGCTGGAGGCATTGCGCTCAGGGTCATCGCAAAAGGAATCGGCGGCACAATGAAAAAATACAGGCTGGGCCACAGGCTCCAGCCATGGATGTTGACGGCAACCAGCAATGCGTTCCAGATGCCGATCAAGATAACAAGAACAACCTTGTTTCTGGCAAAAAGCCGCTGCCAGATCCAGGCCGCCGTCATGGAAGCCAGACAGATGCCGGCACCGATGCTGAAGGTGAAAAAAAGGCCTCCGGCAAAGGCCGTGGTGATTTTTTGCAGGCTTGCCGCTACCTGCTGGTTGGGGACCGGCAGGTAGCCAGCGGCTTTGATGGTGACCAGCATGGCATACAGGCTCAGGTTGGACAGGTACACCTGTATGGTGGCGAGCACCTGGGCGATGAGAAGGCCGAGCAGGATAGGGGCCACCGGATGAAATGCATGTGGCAGTTTAAGTCGGGTCATTTTTTTGTTTTTCGTTACTCAAGTTATTATTTTTTCGCATTAATTCAAAAGAGTCAAGGACAGATTGGTTGTGGTGTCTAGCGCCCGATTTGATAACCATTAGAAAATATGATATATTTTTAAGCAAGTCGCAAATCTTTGCGGTCGGCACTCATTGTTGGTGAGGATTCGAATTGATCGTTGCGGTCCATCAACCCCAGTATCTTCCCTGGTTGGGATATTTTGACAAGATCCGCTGCGCGGATGTGTTTTGCCTGTTGGACAATGTGCAGTATAAAAAAAACGACTGGCAGAACCGCAACCGCATTAAAACCGCCGCAGGCTGGCAATGGTTGACAGTTCCCGTCCATTACACCTTCGGGCAGCTCATCGGCACTGTCAAAATCAATCAATTCGTTAAATGGCAGCATAAACACCTGCAGGCGCTGGTTTCCAATTACAGCCGGGCACCTTTTTTCAAGGACTATATCGAAATTTTCGAGCAGGCCTACAGCAGATCCTGGGAATTTTTGTCGGATTTGAACATCTTTTTTATCGAACAGCTGTGTGCTGCCTTGACGCTGCCGCCAATCGCCATGGTCAAGGCCTCACAGCTTGTTCCGAGGGAGGATCCCACCGATCGGCTGATCGATATCTGTCGGGCTTTAAAGGCCGATACCTACCTTTCCGGGCAGGACGGGATCAAGTACATGGACCTGGAGCGTTTTCGACAAAACGGCATCGAAGTTATCGTTCAGAACTTCAAGCATCCGGTTTACCCGCAGCTTTTTGGCGATTTTCAGTCTCATATGTCCGTGGTGGATCTGCTGTTCAATTGCGGGGCGGACAGCCTGCGAAGAATCAGTGAGGTCAACCCCCAGCAGGCAGATCAGGATCGAAATTGATAAAAGCCAGTGGGGGGGGTTAAAACTCTGAACGTTGAACCGCTCAACCAAAGTCAAACGCTTGTTTTTGAGGTTGCAATGGAAAAAGTAAATATTCTGGCAATCGGCGCGCATCCGGATGACATTGAATTCGGCTGCGGGGGTGCCCTGATTAAGTATACCCGCAAAGGGCACCGGCTTTTTTTACTGGTGATGACCGGCGGAAGCATGGGGGGCAAAGCAACGGTCCGCCAACAGGAACAGGAGGCCTCAAAGGACATTTTGGGGGCGGAAAAAATATACTGGGGCGGTTATGAGGACACCCACCTGATCGTGGATGTCGAGCTGATCGGAAAAATCGAGGCGGTGATCGCCGAGGTAAAACCGGAGTTTATTTTCTGCCATTTTCCGGACGATACCCACCAGGATCACCGGCACCTGGCCCAGGCCATCATGTCGGCCACGCGCTATATTCGCAATGTGCTGTTTTATGAAGGTCCCACCACCCAGAATTTCAATCCCCAGGTGTTTGTGGATATATCCGATACCCTGGAGCGCAAGGTGGCCGCGCTCAAGGCCCACCAATCCCAGGTGATGAAAACCAACATCGAAGATCTGTCAATTGTCGAGGTGGCCCATTCCAGTGCCAATTTTCGCGGTATTCAGGGGCGGGTGAAATACGCCGAGGCGTTTCACGCGCTGCGGCTGTTCATTAATATTTAAACGGATCGGTTCAAGGTTCACGGTTTGCCCGCCTTTGACGGTGCCGAAGGCGGCCAGGGGGCTGCGGTTTCAATCGCCGGGTGTTACTCAGCATGTAAAAATGCCATAGAAAACCGGCAAGCTGAAATTGAAAGGTTTCAATTTGGTAAACAATTGTGAGCAAAAGCGGCATTTCATCCCCCATTCCAGGCCGACCCTGGGAGAAAAAGAAATTGCGGCGGTTTCCGATGTGATCGCTTCCGGGCATGTTGCCGGCGGACAGGCGGTGGCAGAATTCGAAGCCCGCTTTGCCCGCTACCTCGGCGCCGGCGAGGCGGTCAGCACGGCCAGCGGCACCGCTGCGCTGCATCTCACCTTGCTGGCCATGGGGATCGGACCGGGTGATGAAGTCATCATTCCCAGCTATGTCTGCTGCGCCTTGCTCAATGCGGTGCATTACACGGGGGCCACACCCGTGTTGGCCGAGATCGAGGCGAACTCCGGCAATCTGGCGGCGGCGGACGTCAAAAAAAAGCTGACCCGCCGCACCCGAGCCCTTATCGTGGTGCACCTTTTCGGTCTGCCGGCGGACATGGATTCACTACTGTCCCTGGATGTGCCCGTCATCGAAGATTGCGCCCAATGCCTGGGGACGTTTCATAAGCGGCAGGCCGTTGGGACGCTGGGAGTGGCTGCCGTTTTTTCGTTTTATGCCACCAAGGTCATCTGCACCGGTGAAGGGGGGATGGTGGTCACCCAGCATAAGGACATTGCCGACCAGGTGCGCGACCTGAGAACCTATGATAAGAAAAAAGGGTATAAAACCCGCTATAACAGCAAGATGACCGATATCCAGGCCGCCATGGGGCGGGTCCAACTCGAGCGGCTGCCGTCTTTTATCCGGCGGCGCCGTGAGATTGCCGGACGTTATGATGCTGCTTTTCATTCCCTGGGCCTGCAGCTGCCAAGCCCCGACAGCCGCCATATTTTTTATCGCTATGTCCTGGGGCTGCAGCATGATGCCGGAGACTGGATCCGTCGGCTTGGCGATCTGGGAATCGGCTGCGACCGTCCGATCTACCGGCCGCTGCACCGGGAACTCAAATTGACGGAATATCCGACCACCGAAAAGACCTGGCGGCAAAACCTGTCCATTCCCATTTATCCTTCCCTGGGCGAAGATGAGATTGAGCGCATCATCGAGGCGGTGCGATCTGCCAGCCGTTCATAGCGCTCCCTGTGCGGTCCGGTGCATCCTGCCCGGAGCAAAACCCCACTGAAAATACGCTTTGCGCGTGTGATTTGCCACATTATTGACACTCGCAGTGGTTTTGAAATTTCGGATGGCAACTATTATCATTAGTAATATCTATTGGTTATGCCAAGCAGTGCTATCCTTCTGATTGGCATAAAATGTGCATTCAAAATTGGCGGCAGGAAAAACCGGCCGGCATCGTTTTTTTTAAATGTTTTTAAAAAGTTGCCGATAAATAACCATAATGCCAGATATTTTATCAGATGGCTGAAAATGATTCGGGACAAAGCTGTTTGCAGTTGGCTCATATCCATAAGGGCAGGCCGGACAACTCATTGGCGATGCAGACCGGCGGTCGGATATCAAAAAATTGTCAATTAAACAGGGCCATGAAATCCAGCATCCTTACTAACAACTTGGCAGCGAAAGGTATCCGAACCTACCGGGTGGTAAACGGCGGGGGGGACAACCATCGGTTGAAGCCAAAGGCCCTGGGCATCAGCAGGTATCTCTATGTTCCCTTGATGGTGATAACCTGTCTGCTGGTCATGCCCGTGGTTCGGGATTATTTTCTGCAGGCGGGGTGGCGGTGGGCCCATGTCATGCTGCTGTCCTTCGGGGTCTCCTTCAGTCTGAATCCGGTGGTTTCCAAAATCGCCCGCCGTTTTCAGATTCTCGATCATCCCGGTGAGCGCAAGCTGCATCAGAAAGCAACCCCGCTGTTGGGAGGTGCCTGTGTTTTTATCGGTTTTCTGACGGCGTTGCTGGTAAACGGAATTTTCTCCCTGCGCTTTGCGGCCATTCTGGCTGCATCCCTGCTGCTTTTCATCGTTGGTGTGGTGGATGATTACAGGGAAGTCGCTGCTGGGCTGCGGCTGATGGTGCAGCTTGTTTGCACGGCCCTGGTAATCAGCAGCGGGATTGTGCTGCGGGTCATACCGACGGAATTTGGAACTTTTGCGCTGGTCGGAAATATTGTGCTGACGGTCTTCTGGATTGTCGGAATCACCAATGCCATGAATTTTTTTGACGGCATGGATGGGCTGGCGGCGGGTCTGGGTGCTGTGATCGCCTTTTTTCTCGGGGTGGTTGCTTTTCAGACGGCGCAGCCTTTTGTCGGCTGGATTGCGGTGGCCGTCATGGGAAGCTGTCTGGGATTTTTGCCCTATAATTTCAAACCCAAAGGCGATGCGGTGATGTTTCTCGGTGATGCCGGCAGCAATGTGATCGGGTTTGTTCTGGCCAGCCTCGCTGTTTTCGGAGACTGGGCCCAGGGAAACCCGGTGGTGGCCCTGGTTTCTCCCCTGTTGATTTTCTGGATATTGATATTCGACATGGTTCACATTACGGTGGAACGGATTGCATCCGGCAAGGTTTTAAACTTCCGCCAATGGATTGCGTATGTGGGCAAAGATCACCTGCACCACCGGCTGGCACAGGCCATGGGCGGACGCAAGAAAAGTGTCCTTTTCATCTATTTGCTGAGTCTTTGCCTGGGAATCAGTGCCGTGGTCCTGCGCTATGCCAGGCCCATCGATGCGGTTCTGCTCGTTTTTCAGGCGGTCATCATGGTGGCGCTGATTACGATTCTGGAAAGAAGGGGGCGCCGGGCCAATGCAGATACTGCCCGGCGGCAGCCGGCCGTGGCCACGGATGGTAACCGTTTCCAACACGTACCGGTGCCGGAAATGGAAATGGCAGCGCCGGTTACGAAAACAAATCTCTAACTTGAGAAAAATATGGGTTTGGTGGATTTTCGCAAAATAAATGTTGAGGCCCACAAAAACAAGGGCCGGCCGGCAGATCAAAAGCCGAAACTCAGTTTCAGAGAACTGGCGGTTTCCCGTGAGAACAACCGTGCTGCGGCGGGTGGATCAGCCCAAAGCAACAGACCGTCGCCTGAAAACCGGACGTTGCTGTATGAGAAGGCCTCGTTGTATTTAGAGCAGGCGTTGAATGCGGTTAGAAACCGCCGCAGCTTTCCGCTGGAGCCCGGGTTTAAAATTCTGCAGAAAATGGCTGCCGTGGATCATCCGGAAGACGCGTTGTTCATTATGGCCATTCATCTGGATGAACGTTTCCAGTACGTGGTCCATCACAGCGTCAACCTGGCCGTCTATTGCCTGAAAATGGCACAGGATCTGGGTTTTGGAGAAACCGAAAAACTCGAGCTGGCCATGGCAGCCCTGTTGCATGACATCGGCATGGCGGTGATTCCCGACACACTGCTCTACAAGCAGGAAGCGCTCAGCGACCGGGAACTCGAAATTCTCCGTGACCGGCCCAACTACAGTTACAAGATCCTGCGTTCTTTTGGTGCTCAATTCGCCTATCTGGCGGAAACGGCGGTCCAGGTGTATGAAAGAGCAGACGGCTCCGGTTATCCCCGGGGCCTGAAAGGCGGGGAGATTCATGAATATGCCCAGATTATCGGATTGCTGGATATGTTTGAGGCCCTGATCCATTCCCGTCCCCAGCGCGACAAACTCACCCATTTTGCGGCGGTCAAGGAAATCATCAACACCTGCAAAACGAAATTTCAGCGCCGCTATTTGAAGTCTTTGCTGCGTATTTTTACCGCTTTTCCGATTCACAGTTATGTCCGGCTGAATTCCAACGCCATTGGCAAGGTCATCGAGACCTATCCGGATCAGCCGATGCGGCCCAAACTGAGGATTCTCTTTGATTCCCAACGGCGCAAGGTACTGACCGAAAGAATTGTGGTCCTGCCTGAAGATCCGTTGCTGAATATCGTTGATTCGGTGCCCGTAAGCGAAATTGAAGCGCTCGACATGGCCGGTGGATAGCAGCGAAATGTCGGGTTTCAAATTTTTAAAAGGTTTTAAAGAAAACGATTTAAAAAAGAAAGGGAATGCTGGATTTTTGATGAAACAAATAAAGTGATTCGGCGGCGGCAGCCAGCCGGTCAATCCGGCCATCCGCCACCGAAATGAAGGTGTTTTATGTATTTAGAGCATTGGGGACTTCAAAAAGCGCCTTTTGGGAATGTACCCAACGGCAATGTGTTTTTCAGGTCGCCGCAGCATGAAGAGGCCCTGCGCCGTCTGCTTTATGTCATCGAGCAGCGCAAGGGGGTGGCCATGCTGACCGGGGAGGTGGGCTGCGGCAAAACCACCGTCACCCGGGCCTTGACCAGTGATCTGGACAAAGACCGCTACCGCCTGCATACCATTTCCAATCCCGCCCTGCAGCCCACCGATTTGATCAAGGCGATCCTGCTGAAGTTGGGGGGCAATGCGGATGACAGCTCCAAGACCGTTTTGCTGGACCGGCTGCAGGCCTTGCTGATCCAGAATGCCGAAAGGGGGATCAGCACCGTTTTGACCATTGATGAGGCCCATGTCATCGGCAACCGGGCGACCCTCGATGAGCTGCGGATGCTGCTCAATTTTCAATCTGATGATCAATTTCTGATCACTTTGATCTTGCTGGGACAACCGCCACTGCTGAAAAATATCTCCGAGCTGCAGCCCTTAAAGGAACGCATCAGCATCAAATTCAATCTTGAACCGCTCGACGATCAGAACACCTTGAGCTACGTTGTGCACCGCCTGAAATGGGCCGGGGCCACCCGGGGCATTTTTTCCCGGGAAGCCATCCAGGCCCTTTATGAATTCGCCGGTGGAATCCCGCTGCGCATCAACAACGTATGCGACCGCTGCCTGCTTATCGGCCTGATGCGGCAAGCCAGAATCGTTGACAGTACAATCGTTCATGACGCCATTGAGGATCTGGGATCATAGCTATGGACGCAACACAGATGAATATAAAAACACGCTGCCATCTTATTTTTCGTATCAAGCGACCGCTTTTTGCGGTCACTTTGCTGGCGGTCCTGACGGTTTTCGGCTGTGCCCAAAAAAGCGAAAACTACAAACCGCCGTCAATCAAAGCATCTGAAAGCGGACTGTCCGCGGCCGCTAAATTTCGTGCCGTGGCGGTTGCCGATCTGGACAACGACGGCAAACTGGATGTGGTGGGCGGGGCTTCATCTCCCGGGGTGGTCACCGTCAGCTATGGAGACGGACGCGGCGGCATATCTGCGCCCCTGTATCTTCCGGTTCAGGGAGATGTGCCGTCGGTGGCGGTGGCCGATGTCAACGAGGATGGCATGCCGGACATTGTCTGTGCCGTGCGGCGGCAGTCCTCGGGGATCAAGGTCTGGTTGAACCGATCCGACCGGCGCTGGGAAGCCGCCCGGGGACCCATTGAAATCAACAAGTATGAAGCGGTGCGCATGGCCGATGTCAATGGCGATGGGCACATGGACATAATCGCTGCCAACGCCACATCGGCAACCCAGGGCGGCATTCAGGTCTGGCTGGGCGACGGCCGGGGTGGCTGGCCGGTGGAGTCCGGCCCCACGGTGACCGGGATTTACATGGATGTCATGGCGGTGGACCTCAACGGCGACGGCAACCTGGATCTGGTCGGGGCGGGCTGGGGCACCTACGGCGCGCTGCGGATCTGGCTGGGCGACGGCGCCGGCAACTGGTCGTCTGCTCGCCCCCTGGCAAAGGGCAGCTTCTACGGACTGAGCACCGGTGACTTAAACGGCGACGGCAACCTGGATGTTTTCGCGGGGTCCCATCGGCGGGGGGTCCGTCTGTTTGAGGGCGACGGCCGGGGAAATTTTATCAAGGTTCGCAGCCCGGAAGCCTATTTTAAACGCCAGGCTCGGGTAGAGTCGAAGACGGCCACCGGTATCGGCGAAACCCCGCCGCCGGAAAAAAACGCCAGCTACTGGAGTGTGCAGGTGCTGGATCTGAACGAGGACGGACGGGCCGATGTCCTGGCGGGATCCGTGACCGGGAAGGGAATCAAAGCCTGGCTCAGTCAGAAGCATTCCGGCTGGCAGCCGCTTGAGGGCCTGTTTCCATCTTCCGGCAATTATTACGAAATCACCCTGGCCGATCTGGATGACGATGGGCACACGGACATATGTGCCGCCAGCTTCGGAGAGGGAATCAAAATCTGGAGCGGAAAAAACGATACCCTCAAGATCGCCCGCCAGCGGCAGGTTGACCGGGCGGCGTCCCGGGCCAAACCCGGCCCGGTGGCGGCACCGCGGGAAAATAATGTCTACCGTATGATCAACGGGGTGGCCGAGTACAGGATTGGTCCCGATGACATCCTGGAAATCACCCTCTGGGAAGGCACCACCCCCAAAAAAGAAGAAATCCTTGTGCGTCCCGACGGAAAGATATCCTTTGGCTTTGTGCAGGATCTATTTGTTAAGGGGCTTACGCCCTCGGAGCTGGACCGGCTGTTGACAGCCAGCTTCAAGGAATACGTCAGAAATCCGCGCATTGACGTGGTGGTCAAAAAGCATGACAGCAAGTTTGTCCGGCTGGTGGGGGCGGTGGCCTATTACGGTCCCGGCAGCGGACCCGGCCGGTACAACCTGCGCGGCAAAACCACCGTGCTGGATGCGCTCACCCGGGCCGGGGGGCCGGCCAAAGACGCCAATTTGCGCAACGTGAGAATCCGGCATCAAAACGGCCAGATTATCACCTTGAATCTTTACAAGACCATTTTACAGGGGGACCTGACCCAGAATCCCGTGCTGGACGCCGGAGACCTCGTGTTCCTGCCGACCCTCAAGGAAAGCGGCAACCGTATTTATGTTTTCGGCGAGGTGGAAAAACCCGGCGCTTATACGTTCAGCGGCGCTCAGATGCACCTGCTCGATGTGATCGCCGAAGCCGGCGGCGCCACCGTGTTCGCCTCGGCCTCCAATACGAAGATCGTACGGGGAGATCCCACCCGGCCCGAGATTATGAATGCGGATTTGAAACAACTGATCGAGCAGGGAGACCAGTCCCAAAATATTGTTCTGGCCGACGGGGACCTGGTGTATGTACCGCGAAACGGATTTGGTGAGATCAAACTTTTTCAGGAGCGCATCAGACCGCTGTTTGATCTTGTCATCTATCCGGCGCGCACAATCAATGAATGGGATCGGGCCAATGATGTATTCAATTAGCAATAGAATTCGCGTTTTGGCGGGATAGGGAACGTTTGTCATGGCACAGTATGATGTTGATTTAAGAGATTACTGGCGGATCATAAAAAAGAGAAAAACCTCGATCATTGTGATGGTCCTGCTGGTGGGTCTCTGCAGTTACGGGTTTGCCAAGCTCAAGGAACCCAAGCCGCTGTATGAGGCGACTGCCGCCATCAAGATAGATCGTTTTTCCAACCTGGCGTCCATTTTGACCGGCGGATACTGGCGCCAGTCGGAAAACATGGTCACCCATGCGTACATCATTACCAGTTTTCCCGTAGTGTGCCGGACGGCGCGGACTCTGGGATGGCTGCCGGAAAAGATTTCCGACGAGGCGGTTCAAAAATCTTCGAAGTACCTGGCCATCATCCGGCGGTTGAAGGAGATGGTGAAAGCCGAGCACGAGGAGGGCACCAATATCATCAATATCCGGGTGGAGTCCGGCGATCCCCGGGAGGCTTCCCGGGTGGCCAATGCTTTCGCGCGTTCCTACCAGGAATACAACCTTCAGGAAAAAAACAAGAAAACATTCGAAACCAAGCAGTTTATTGAAAAACAGCTGCGCCTGACCTCCAGCCGGCTCAAGGAGGCCGAAGCCGATCTGCAGGCCTTCAAGGAAAGCTACGGGCTGATTTCGCTGGATGCCCAGACCCAGAACACCCTCAACCGGCTTTACACGGTGGAAACCGAATACGAAAAGGCCAAAATCGATAAGGCCGAGGTCGAAGCCCAGCTGCGATTGATTGCCTCTGACGCCTTCAGAACCCCGGATGGGTCAAAGGGGGGATTTTTTACGGCCGCCCCGGATTCTCCGGTCTACGGGTTGAAAACCCGGCTCAGTGAACTGCTGTTAAAGCGCCAGACACTGCTGATCAATTTTACCGAGAAACATCCCCGGGTCAAGGAAATCGATGACCAGATTCAGGCCGTAATCCATGAAACAAAAAAAGAGCTCGAGTCCCTGCTCAAATCATACGCCGCCCGGGAAGAAGACCTGAGGCGCCGGATTTTTCAGCTGCGCCGGGAAAATCTGAGCATGCCGGAAAAGGGACTGCAGCTGGTGCGGCTGCAGCGCGAGGTGGAGCTTCAGGAATCGCTGTACTCCCAGCTCAAGGAGAAATACCAGGAAACCCTCATCCAGGAATCCGGCAAGGTGGAGGAAGTCACGATTGTCAAGCCGGCGGTCACTCCCGATGAGCCCTTTAACGTTCCATCCAAGGTGATGATCGTGATCACCGGCATTGTCATGGGCCTGATTATCGGCGTGGTGTTCGCCTTTCTGGGCGAAGTGTTTGACACCTCCATGGGCACCATCGAGGACGTGGAGGAGCTGCTGGATATTCCGGTGTTGGGCGTCATCCCCCAGCTGGATGGTGAAATCAAGGGCAAGCGACGGGTGGAACACGCAGCAGGAGGCAAGGACCGCACCAGGGACCTGATTACCCACTATGAACCCAAATCTATGGGAGCCGAAGCTTTCCGGGCTCTGCGGACCAACCTGCAGTTTCTGCGCCTGGAGATGCAGGGCAGACATTTTTTAATCACCAGCGCATTCGTGCAGGAAGGCAAAACCCTGAATGCCGTCAACCTGGCCCTGAGCATGGCCCAGGCCGGCAACAAGGTGCTGCTGGTAGATGCAGATTTGCGCAAGCCCCTGATCCATCGGATTTTCGGCCTGTCCCGGGAGCCCGGAATCACCGACTATGTGCTGGGCAATTATCACTGGCAGGAAGTGACCAACACCATTTCCGACGTCATGCTGGGGGATTTTGGGATCGACGATATTTTAAAGACTCCCGGCATGGACAACCTCAATATTGTCACCGCCGGCACCAAGCCGCCCAATCCCACCGAAATCTTGAGCTCATCGCGTTTCCGCGAATTTATCAGCGAAGCCGGCAAGGTCTATGACTATATTTTTATTGATGCCCCGCCGGTGCTGCCGGTGGCCGATGCGGCGGAAATCGCTCCTCTGGTCGACGGGGTTTTCATGGTGTACACGGTGGGCAAAATCGGCCGCGGGGTGCTCAAACGGGCCAAGTCCACCCTGGACAATGTCGATGCCAGGGTGCTGGGGGTGATTTTAAACAATGTCCGCCCGGAAGCCGGCCCTGAGTATTTCAAATATCACTCGCAGCACTATTATGGCCCGGAAAACCAGCCCAAGCGATCATCATCCAAATTCAGCCAATGGCGGCACAATTTCAGGCAACCCGCCGGCAAAGGCCCCTGGATAAAATGGGTCGTGCTGGTGATTGCTCTGGGACTGCTGGCCTTCGGCCTGTATTGGCAGGATTGGTACCACCTTCTCTCCGGCTGATTTGCTTCACTGAAATTCTGATTTAAGCTTTATTGTTTGATGTCGCTCAAAATTGACTTTTTACGATTGCGTCATTGTTTGATATTTCGTCTGAGTTGCCAACCAATGATGGCCCTGTTTGTGCCGGCATCAGGCAGGTGCGGGTCGCGATAGATAAACAGAGGTGCAAGGGTGCGGTCGTTTTTTTATATCACAGCTTGTGCGGCCATTGCGCTGCTGGCGGGCTTTCTGGCCCCCCAGGTTGCGCCGCTCTGGTTGATCCTCGGTCTGTTGGCGCTGGTGATTTTCATCATCTCCTTTGTCAACATCGAGTGGGGCCTGTATGTCCTGATTTTTTCCATGCTGCTGTCCCCGGAATTCATGGCCGGGCAAACCGGCGGTGGGACCTTGGGCAGGGGGGTGACCCTGCGACTGGAAGATTTTCTGCTGGTGGTCATCGGGTTGAGCTGGTTTGCCAGAATGGCGGTCAAAAAAGAGCTGGGGCTGTTTTTAAAAACCCCTCTGAACAAGGCCATTTTGTTCTATGCCCTGGCCTGTGTGCTGTCCACCGGCTTCGCAATGATGGCCGGACGGGTACAGATCAAAGGCGGCGCCTTGTTCGTTCTGAAATACCTGGAATACTTCATCGTGTTTTTCATGGTGGTCAACCATGTCAGAGACCGAGAGCAGATCAAACGCTTCGTGTTCTGCCTGCTGCTGACCTGCTTTATCGTCGCGCTGATCGGGGCCTGGCAGATACCGGGCGGCGGGCGGGTGAGCGCGCCGTTCGAGGGCGAAACCGGAGAACCCAACACCTTCGGCGGCTATTTGCTTTTTATAGGAATGGTGGCCATGGGCCTGATGGCCAAAACGGACAGCTCAAAAACGCGACAGGTGCTTGCTGTTTTGCTTATTTTCATGATTGCGCCCTTTTTGTACACCCAGTCCCGATCCTCCTACCTGGCATTGGTCCCGGCGCTGATGGCCCTGGGGTTTATGGCCGACCGCCGGATCATTATCCTGGGGGTGCTCATGATTGCCTTCATGGTCAGCCCGCTTTTCTTGCCCCAGGCGGTAAAAAACCGGATCATGTACACCTTCACCCAGCCCGAATCCCAGGGGCAGATCAAAATCGGCGCTATTCGCCTCGATACCTCGACTTCCGCCCGGATTATCAGCTGGAAACAGGCCTTGCAGGACTGGCCCAAACATCCGCTGCTCGGTTATGGTGTCACCGGATACGCATTTGTGGATGCGCAGCTTCCCCGGGTTCTGGTGGAGACCGGAGCGCTGGGGCTGATCGCGTTTTTTTACCTGCTGTTTTCCATCTTCAAAGTCACCGTGAACAACCTGAAAGCAGTCAGGGAGCCGTATTTTCAGGGGTTGGGCATGGGTTTTCTGGCGGGCTTCGTGGGGCTTATGGTGCATGCCATCGGGGCCAACACCTTCATCATCGTGCGCATTATGGAGCCGTTCTGGTTTTTTGCAGGCATCATCGTCGTCATGCCGGCCCTGGAACGTCAGCCGGCGCAGCAGCCCCGCAAACTGGCCGTGCCGGAAAAAGCGGTCGCCCCGGGGGTTTAAAGCCGGTTTCTGGCCATCCATTTTGACGCCAGAAAAAGACCGGCAATGGTTTTGGCATCCGAAATTTTTCCCTCCTCGATCATGTCCAGTGTTTCCTGCAAAGCCACTTCCTGGACCTCGATGATCTCATCATCATCCAGCTGCCCGGCGGCCCCATGCAGCCGGTCGGCCAGAAAGACATGGATGCGCTCGCTGGAGTATCCCGGCACCGGCGTTATTTCACCGAGCCTGTGCCACCTGTCAGCCTGATAACCGGTTTCCTCGGCCAGTTCCCTTTTGGCGCAGTCCAGCGGGGTTTCCGGGGGGTCGAGGGTGCCGGCCGGAATTTCCCAGATTGTTTTGCCCAGGGCATGGCGGTACTGCCGGAGCATAACGACCCGGGCATCCGGGCGCAGGGCAATGATGGCGGCCGCCCCCGGATGGTCGATGAATTCCACGTCGGTGGTCACACCGTTGTCCAGGGTCACATTTTCCTTGACCAGGGTGAAAATCCTGCCGCGAAAGACGATTAGACGCCTGTTTACTTTTGTTGTCATTTGTTTTTCCTGAATTTCAGATCATTTGTTTATAAGACGGAGCGCAAGCGACGCCACAACTTCAGGCGCTTTTTTTGGTATTGCTAGTGGTCCATGATAACCAGCTTGAATTCATTGGAATTGGCCTTGAGCTCCGGCGCGTACATGGCATAGGCCCGGGCGGGCAGGGCGCTGAATTTGCCCGGGGTCTCCGCCCGCAGCCGGTAGCTGATGCTGTGCCGGCCCCGGGCCAGCCGCCGAACGAAAAAGCAGACCTTGCGGTCCCGGTATTCCACATAGGCTCCCATTTCGCTGCCATCATACCCGCTGCGGACCTGGACCGGTTCAAAACCGGCGGCTTTCAGGTCCTCGAACACCAGGTACTCGTAGTCGTTTTTGCTTTCGATGACCAGCTCGACTTCAACAAGATCGCCACTGTCAACTGAAGCCAGGTTCGCCAGCGCCTGGCGCTCATACTTTTGCACCCGGCGGTCCACCACCTGTCCCCGGGAACCGGCATCCTTGAGTTTTTTGTCGACTTCCCTGAGCCGGAAAAGGTTGCGGCGGATCTTTATCTCCAGCCCCTCACGGGTGATAAAATCTTCAAGGGTGAAATAATCCAGGTAGGCATTGAAATAGATGGGACCCCGGCCGCTCTTTTTCAGCGTCAGCTGGTGGGTTCCGGTGGTCAGCGCGCGGCCCTCCAGTACAAACCGGTTGTCGAAAGTGAAAAGATTTTCAGCATCGATTTTAACGGTTTTGATTATCCGGCCGTCAAAAAATATCGCCAGGGTCAAATCCGGCCGGGTCTCGCCGCTGGCCTTCAGGTATTCGGCCAGGGCCTCCACGACAACGGCCGTGTCGCGGGTGCTTTTCCAGTAAGTGGCATGGACGCGGTTGTTGAGCAGGTATTTCACCAGCCTGGATGCCGTGGGGTTTTCAGGATCTATCCGGGACAGCAGCTTGAGGTAGTAGGCGTGGGCTTCGTACTCACTGCCGTACCAGTGCCACCAGTAAGACTGGTTGGGCAGGTTCAGGTAGGCGGTCTGGTTTTCGTCGTCGGACACCAGGTATTGTTCGATGTTGCGCAGGATCATGTCCAGCTTGGCGTTGTCCTTGAGCCTGTGCAGGGCCATGCCGAACATGGCCTTGGCATACACGGCCAGATGGCTGCGATCCCGGTACAGAAAATCACGCATTTGCAGCCGGTCGGTGCTTTCATCTACCAGCACCATGTAGACCAACGCATCCAGGTTGTCGGCCCGGGATTTGCCGTCTTTGTGGTTGCGCTGCCAGTCTTCGAGCTCTGCGATTTGTCGGTCCTGGTAGTTTTGCAGCCACCGAATGCCGTTTGCAAGCATCCCGGCGGGTAAGGTCACCCCGTTTTGGCGGGCGATCTGCAGCCCATGAACCACGTAAGCCGTGGTGTGGGGATAGGATTTTTCTCCCCATCCGCTGAACCAGCCCCAACCGCCATCGGACAGCCGCATGGCGGCCAGGCGCTTGATGCCCGCGGCGACCATATCCGCCACGATTTTTTCGTCAAAAACCGGGTTGGGTTCGTAGCGCCGCCATTGCCCGGCCCGCTGCCGGTCATTGCCCAATTGCTGGGCGTTAAGGTTGGTTTGCTTCTCCTTGATGGCCTGCAGAGTCAACCCCATGCCCTTGAGGATGCGCTGGGTGATCACCGCCGGCAGGAAGCGGTTCAAGGTCTGTTCGGTGCAGCCGTAGGGATAGCTTGCCAGATACGGCAGGGCATCGACCATGGCACCGGCCAGCGTCGGGGTGAAGCGCAGTTCCAGTCGCGACGCGTCAACCCGGCGTTCGGCCGGTAGCTGGAATACAATCGTAGTCTCGGAGTCCTGCGGACGGATGACACCACTTTTGGGCACCTGCTTGGCCGCGCCGTGCACAACCACCGGAAACTGCATCTGGACGGCATCGGAGGCTTCATCGGTCAGCGCCAGCATGCGGATGACCGCCTGGCCCTCTTTGGCCACTGATATGCGCCAGTCCACCCGCGCTTCACCGGCCGCATCGATCACAAGCGCCTTTTCACTTTTTTCGCCTGCTGCCAGTAAAAGACAGCCGCCATCGAATTCCAGCCGCACCGCAACCGTTTTTTTGCGGGGCAGGTAATTGTGCACATTGGCCGAAAGAACGACTTCGTCGGTTTCCACAAAAAAGCGCGGTGCCTGCAACCGCAGGATCAGATCCTTGCGAGTCACCACCTGGACCGTGCCCTGGCCCACCCGGGTACCGTGTCCCATGGCCCACACCAGCACTTTCCAGCCGGTCAGATTCTCCGGCATGTCAAAAGCCACTTCGGCCAGGCCCTGCGCGTCGCTGCGGATGGTTGCCGCCCAGTAGGCCGTATCGGCGAACCGGGTGCGCACGGGGGGCTTGACCAGGTTTTTTAGCGCCGGCGGGCCGTCACCTGTCGGCTGTCTGCGGCGCTCTGCATTTTTGCTTGCCAAAGCGGCGGGACCCGCGGGTGCCGGGGCTATATGGGAGCGCACGGACTTTTCGGCGACGATTTGACCGGAGTCGGTTTCCTTGCCGGCAGCGATGTCCTGGGGCACCAGGTGTCCGAAAATTCCGATCGGGCGCATGGGCGTTTCATTTTTCCTGATCAGATTGTAAAAGCGCCGGGATAGATTGGACTCGGTGCGGGTATAATGCCGTCGCCGCCACTGCCAGAAAAACTTGCGGATTTCAGGAACATTGGAGCCGCCGGCGATATATTCCAGGGCCCGGTCATAAACGGTCATCACCGCCGTGCCCTGAAAGGGGCGGCCATTATAATCGGTGAGTTTCAGCTTGAATGCGGCTTTTTCGCCGGGCCGGTACGCATTTTTTGAGGGTGCGATGTCGACATTGAGCACCCGTTTTTCCGGCGGGACAATGATTTCCCGGGTCTCCGTGTAGACCCGGCCGTCATAGACGGTCATGGCCTCCACAAAAAAATTGGGCATGTCCTTTTGAGAGATGGCGATCTTTGTTACCGTCGTTTTACCGGTCATGTGGATCACCTGCGGCGGAAGGTAAACCCCGTTGGCCGGCCGCAAAAACAGAAGCACGGCCGCTCCGGGATAATCGGTGTTGATCATGAGCCGCACGGTTTGGCCGGGGGCATAATCGCGTTTGTCCGGGACCAGCTCGATTTTAGCAAAGCGAAAACGCGCCCCGTCATCGCCTTCACCGCGCACGATAAAAATGTAGCCGCCTTCGATGGCATGGCCTTTTTTATCCGTCAGCCGGTAGGACAAACGGTATTGTCCGGGCCGGCTGGCCTGAATTTGAACATCCGCCCGCCCGGCGGCGTCGGTATCCAGGCTCCAGCGGGCGACTTCAGACTCCCGGGGAGTGTTTTCGTCGTAGGTGATGCGCAGCAGCCTCAGCAGACCTTTGCCCTGCACCGGCTTGCGTGCCAGGCTCTGGGCCTTGAAACCGGCCTGGATGGTTTCGCCTACGCGATAGTGACCGCGATCGGTCCAGGCGTAGACCTTAAACGGTTGCCGGGCGACCAGCACCTCACCTTCGCCCACTATGGTTCGCCGGGATTGATCCCGCACCTCGGCGAAGATGCGGTAGCGATGATCGGTGTCCGGATGGATGAGCTTGGCCAGGCGGGTATCGATTTCGATTCGGACAGTGCCGTCCGGGCCGATTTTGACTTCACCGTCAGCCACGATTTCAGGCGGCAGCTTTGACCGCTGGGGCCACCAGCCCCAGAGCGGCCTTTTGCAGCCCCACTGCTCCCAGCCGGGATACCATAAATAGTCATAGCCGTACCACCAGTAGCCCGGGCCGTACAACCAGTCCCAGTAAGCGGCCGGATACCAGCGGTCCTCCTGGGCGGAGCGATAGACCTTGTATCTGACAGTGGCCCGGGTGACCGGCGAGCCGAAGTAATAATCGGCCCTGATAACCGCTGTGATTTTTTCTCCCAGCGGCACCGGCTCTGCGGGCGCCTCGACTTTAACTTCGAATTCGGGCTTTTTATACTCTTCCACCCGGAAAGTGTTGCCCCCGTAAACCACTGATGATCCATGGGAAATCCGATAAACCCCCAGGGGCGCATCCGCCGGGATGTCAAACTCGCCGGCCAGGCCGCCGTAATCATCGGCCCGGAGGCTGCCAGAATAGACCTGCTCGTTTTTGGGGTTGTAAACGACAACATTAAAGCGCTGACCGGCAAAAGCGGAAATGGCAGCCATATCATAGCGGGCCTGGCGCACCCAGAGCTTGAAGCGGACCTTCTGTCCGGGACGATAGACGGGCCGATCGGTCATCACAAAGGTTTTGGCCTGGTTGTACTTGCGGTCGTAGTGGTTGGGGTACCAGATGCCATGAAAGCCCAGATACGCCAGGCGCGTGTCGGTGCGCACGGTCGTCAGCCAGTGGTAATCGCGACTGATTTGCGACGGGTCTAAGATGATCTGTCCGTTGCCATCGGTCTGCCGGGAAAAATTTTTGTAAAGGATTCGATAGCGTTTGGAGTCCTTGATGCGCTCGGTGCGGTAGCCGAAAAACTCAACGGTTTGACGGCCGAGCGGTTTGCCGTTGACCGCATCGGCGACGTAATACAACACCTGTTTGTCCAGCGGTTTTTTAATGATCGTCGTGTTGCTTACCCAGATGATTATCCGGGCGGTGTTGCCGTTTTGCATTCTGGCCACCAGCAGATAGGCGCCGGGGCGCGAAAGCGGTGCAGGGATTTTGACGGTGACCCGCCGGTCCCAGTGTCGTTGATCGGGATTGAGTTTAAGATTCCAGCCAGCCGCCAGGTTGCCAATGTAGCGGGTCTGGTTCTCATGGACCAGGCGCCAGCCGATGTTGTTGACCTGCGCTTTGCCCCGGTCCAGGCGCCGGGGATTGGACTGGAGATAGGCCTGGACGTCTTTCAGCAGGCGGGCGACCCGGATGCGGTAGGCCTTGAAATTTACCCGGGCGCCGTTGCGGAAGCGATATTCCACCGTTGGTATGCGCCCCGCGGGCTGGGTGGCGAGCGGCTCAAAGGCGCCCCAGTTGTCGAGGATTTGATGGATTTGCTTCCGGGCGTAAGACGAGTTGTATTGTTTGTATATTTTCCAGTATTCCACCGCCCGGTCATACAATCTGCGGTTTTCATAAATCCGGGCCAGATCCCTGGCGGCCTCATCGGTGTAGCCCTGGTCCGGACCCTGGAGAATTTGCTTGAACAAAACGATATAATTAAACTCGTCGGCCAGCGTGAAACGCTTCACGCCGGTGGCCAGTCGGGCGAGGGTTTCGCCGTCGGTCAGGGTATGGACTTCATAGGGGCGCAGCTCTTCGGGCAGGGGGCCCTTATCCGCTGATGACAGGCGGCGGGCGAGGAAAGGACGGTAGGTCGACAGGGTCTGGACGCCGAACTGGCTGAGCAGAAAGGCGGCAAAGGTATACTTGACCCGGGCGGTGACCGCCGGATTTGTTCGAGCGGCGGTTGCCAGCAGCCATCGCCAGCGCTGTCCATCGGATGCAGCCGTTTCGAAGCTTGAGGGAACCGGGTAGAAAACCGGCTGACCCTCGGAGTTCACCGGCGCGCCCGGTCTGTCGCTGCCATAAGCATAACCGTAACCGGGTTCATAGTCCGGCAGGCGGGTCAGGTCGGTCAGGTACTGCAGGCGCCATGACCGGTGGTGGCCGCCGGTTTGAAATATGATGCGGGCGAAATCGAGATAAAAGCTTGCAATTTCGGTTTTCGAAGGCCCGGGGCCAAGCAGATTCATCGCCCGGCGCATCAGCTGCAGGGCCCGCACCCGATCCCGTTCAACGGCGTTGACGAATTTGCCGCTGCCGCGGTGGGGGCCGCGATGAAACCGTCCGGCCACCAGATACCCATAGTGATTGTTACCGCTGTAGCTGGCGGCCGCGGCTTTCAGCAGGCGCCAGTTGTCGGCATGCCTGGCAATGACTTTTTCGCGAAATTCATCCAGCTCATCGATGCGGTTCAGGCTGCGCAGGCATTGCCAGGCCTGGAGCAGGTCGCTTCCCACGCTCCGGGGGTCGTTTTCAATTTCGAGACACAGCCTGCTGTAAAGCTGATAGGCGTCTTTCCAGTTGCCGTTGCGATAGGCCTCTTGCGCCTGTTTGCGGACGGCTGCATGATCAGTGCGGGCAAACAGCGAAGGGGCGGTGCTCAGGGCCAGTAAAAACAGTAGCGACAGGATTTTGAGGATTTTCATGCCATGCGTCCCCGCTTTGAGCTATTTTTTTATCCAGCGCATGGCCGCGGCAGCCACACCACCATGGTCATTGGAAGCCACCCCGGCAAAGCGCGTTTTCAGATCTGCCGGCGCATTGTCCACCACGTAGCTTTCTGCGGCCCATTCGAGCAGATCCAGATCGTTATAATCATTTCCCACCGCTACGGTCCCCTCCTTTGCGATCCCCAGTTTTTCCGCCAGCCACGCTGCTGTCAGGCTTTTTGAAACAGTGGCGGGAAAGATTTCAATCCAGGTGGACTCACCGTCCAGCGGGGAAGTGGTCTGCACCACGTTGAATTCCGGCAGCAAGTCCCGGACTTTTTCCAGCACGTTCCGGCTGTCGCGGCGCGGTACAACGGCCAGCAGCTGACTGGCGGAGTCGAAATCATCCGTTGTTTCCATAAAAGGGGTGGCAAAGCGCCTGTAGCGCGACAGGCGTCTTTCAAAATCGGGATTGTCCGCTGTTGACCGGTGATAGCGGAACCAGTGATTGTGCGGGATGGGGCGATGCACCATGAAATCCAGGCCGCACCTTTGCAGGACAGTGGTTGCCTGCATTGCTTCCGGGGGCTCCAGGCTTACCGCGCGCACAAGCCGGTCGGCCGGATACTGCAAGACCCCGGCTCCCATGGAGAAAATAATGAAATCCACCGGCAAAATCCGCGCAACGGCGGTATTGAATGAATACAGCGACCGTCCCGTGGCAATGACACGCACCACGGCCCGCCGCCCGAGCGTTTCCAGGGCGTCAAGGTCGACGCGCGCGACCGTCCGATCCGAGCGCAGCAGGGTGCCGTCGAAATCCGTGATAAACAGTCCGCGCGGCGCTTTGGCGCCGGCAGGAGGAGCAATGGAATATGCATGGGATATTTTCATGTCAGATGTTCCGATCACAGGCCTGATCAACAAGATGTTAAAAGATACCGCCCTGGATGTCAATCCCTCTTAAATTCCGACAGTTAGCGGTGTCAGCAAACCGTTGCCGGCGGCGGTTAAAGAAAAGTGGTAAAAGTGACGATAATCAAGTAGCAGGCCTTGACAGGGTTTGCAATGACGCAAAAGAAGGGCATTGGCAGAGTTTGTCCGTTTTTGAACCTAGTGTTCAGGGGGGCCAGGCAACATTTTAAAAAGGAGAAAATCTATTGATATCCAATGATTACGGAAGTATGAACCGAGAGACGATCATTTTTTTTGATAACCTGGGTTTCGGCTGGGTGCTGGATCAAGCCACCATGCAGGGCCTGCAAATAAATCAAAGGGATGCCGAGGTGGCGGTCAACCGTTCATTGATCAAGATCATTGAAAATTTACTTGACAATCCGGGAAGAGAACCCCGTTAACAACGGGTTGCCGATTGCCGGGGTTCATGCACCGGCAGGTTGCATCTGAACATATCAGCCTTATGTTATTTATTCTTGAAAACCGGGTCCTTTGGGCGAGGTCAGAGATGCTGGCTTTGCGGAGCGAGAAAATAGACTTTTTACGGTTTCATGAAGATTATGGCCAAAAGACATCGCAACAATCACCTACTGCGTGGGTTTATACAATCTGAAGACGGTGTGATTTCCAGGGTCCTGGAAGTCAACTCCCGGTCAATGACATTTGAAGCCGCTTTTGAGATCAGCGAGCCGCTGGCTGACCGGCTCAAAAACCAGCCCGAGCATGTCCTTTTCAGCGAGCGCTCCCGGATTGCCCGGCTCGGAGTGCAGATCAATTGCACCCCCCCGACGGCCGACAGTCTGCAGGGCAATATTGTCACCTTGACCCTGTCGGCGGTTTCCATGATTCCCGGATATCCCCATCTTGGACAACTGCGGGATTTTTTTTCCCTGGGATTGCCTGTCGGCCGGCTGGTTTTCTGCGATCCGGATGCCCTGCTGAGCTCCGATGAAGTCCTGGCGGCCATTGAACGCTCGGAACTGAAACTGCCGGCCTCCACCACCATTTCCAGTGACGGCAGCATTGTCATCGCGCCGCACAAAATTGTGTGCCGTTTCAAGGAACCGTTGGACCAAAAGACCCTGGGCCGCATTCTGCTGCGCGAAGACGGCCGTGAACTTCTCAACCGGTACCAGGTCCGCGAAGCAGTGCCGGCGGTGACCATCGCCCCGGGGAAGGGGGTGGTGACCACCTGCTCCATGTATCTCAACGAACATTACGTGGTGCTTCAAAGCGGGTTCGCCCTGGGTCGCAACCTGCCGGCGACGGTGCTGGACCCCATCAAAACCCGCGGGATTCGAATTTATCTTGAAATCGTCAACCGCAGCAACCACCCCATCGTCAACCCGCTGATATCCGCCCGGGTTTACCGCGCGGCGCGCTCGCGCAAAGACAGCCGCCCGCTGAAGGGCAGCAAAACGTCCTGCTTTTATACCTACCGCCAGATGCGCGAGCTTGAAAAATCGCTTGGCGCTCCTCGGGATTCCACCTGCCACTTCATTGACAAGCCGGTGGCCGTGATCGCCGACCGTCCCGATGGCCTGGAACACGCCCGCATCTATCGCAACGGTCCGGCCCAGGCCTGCCATGTGACCCGGGCCGTATGCGCGGTGGCCCGGCGCGATTTTTCACTTGCCAGCCAGTGCGCCCATGTGTATGCGACTTCCCGGATCGGTGGATCTCTGGATGATCAGCCGGCGGTGCTGGCCCTGAAATATTTTCCGAACATCATCGAGCACCGCGACATCATCAACCTGACCTGCGAGGGCAAACTCAAGACCCTGTATTTTTATGAACCGTCCTGCGAACATGGGCCCTTTTTGTCCCAGCAGGACCACCACCGGCTCGAAGAGTACCACGCGTTTGGGCTCGAGGTTTTCTGGGTATCCGGTCTCAATGGGCGGCTGATGAAACACACCATGCGCGACGGCAAGGGCTATTTCGTGGACCCCGAACGGATCGCGGACTTTCACAAATCCATGCTGTTCGCCTTTTACGGGTCCAACCGCCGGCTTTCTGAAAAAGGCCAACAGCGGCTTGCCGCGCTCATGGATGCACTCATTGATTTCTGGGGTCAGCGGATCGGCATCGTCACCGGCGGCGGAAGCGGGGTCATGGAACAGGCGAACACCCTGGCGCGGGAGCGCGGCATCTTGTCCGGCGCCAATTTTCTGGACATCACCGATCAGTCCATGACCACCGAGGTGGATTTTTGCCAGATGTTCCAGGCGACCTGCCGCCACAGCCGCCAGAAATGGTTCGAGATCGCCTCGTTTCCGATTTTCAACATCGGGGGGCTGGGTTCGCTGGAAGAACTCGGCATCACCCTTTGCAACATGAAATTATCGATCCAGGATCCGGTGCCGGTGATTTTGTTTGACACCGAAGGCAGCGGCAGCTTCTGGGACGGCATCGAAAGCCAGATTCACGAAATGATCCGGCAGGGCCGGGCGCCGGAGTGGGTCCGGGACAACATTGTCATCACCGATGATCCCCGGGTGGTCACCGAAGTTTACCGCCAGCGCCTGCAGTTGTTTTAAGGTTGATGGTCCCGAAAAGGGTTGATGGCGCTCGAAAATGACTTTTTCCGTGGCGTCAAGGTTAAACATCTTCGGCTTCAGTAGTCCGAAAACTGCTTTTCCAGCATAATTTTTAATATGGTGCGGTCGGTTTCGATCATGCCTTCGGTGCTGATGGTGCCGACATTTTGCATGGTCTGCTCCGGGGAGGCGCCGATAATGCCATCGGTGGCCATGACATTGACGCCCTGGAGGGAAAAAAGCGCGGCCTGCACGGCCGTGCCGGCGGCCGTGGCCAGCTTGAGGGCGCAGCCGGCCTTGGCGCCGTCGCAGATGACGCCGGCAAGGTCTTCGGTTAGATTTTTAATGGCACCGGCAATGTGATGAATGTTTCCCGCCATCAAGTAGGTGATGCCTGCCGCAGCGCCGGCCCCGGCCGCAACGGAACAGCCGCACACCGCCGACAGCCTGCCGGTAAAGGCCTTGACGTAAGCGGTAATAATATGGCTCAGCCCGGTGGCCTCCAGCAGGGTTCGCTGATCGCAGTTGACAAAGTCGGCGACGGCCTTGATGGGCAAAATAGCGGTCAGCCCGTGGTTGCCGCTGCCCGCCGAGCTCATGGCCGGCAGTTTTACCCCGGCCATGCGGGCATCGGCTGCCGCGGAAGTCAGGATGCGGGCTGCCAGGATCATGTCTTTTTTGATCAGTCCCTGCCGGTGCAGCCGCTCCAGGGTTCTGCCGACTCCCATCCCCTGCCCATGTTTGAGCCCGTTTTCCGCCAGGCGCAGGTTGTGCTCGATGCCTTCGGCCAGAAAATGCAGATCCTCATCATCAAGATGGTCCACAAGTTCCAGCAGCTGAGCCAGGGAAAGCTTTTTCAGCCAGGCTTCCAGGCGGGCGAGGCTGCTGGAGTACTTTTGCTGCGGGCCCTGCGACAACAGGGGACTGGCGGTTATTTTGCGGCCGTTTAAAGTCAGGGAAACAATGTTGTCGTGCAGGTCGCAGATAACGGATCCGGCTGCATCGGTTCCGCTTTTCAAGACAGTTTTGATGTAAAGGCCCTTGTGGTCGGCAAGCAGGTTGACCTTAACCCTGCCTTCGGCCAGCATCTTTTGAGCCCGCGCCACGGCATCATTGTCGATGGGTTCGAGAACTTCCAGCTTCAGCGCCGGGTCGCCGCCCACCGCCCCGATGGCCGCTGCTGTATCCAGCCCCGACAAGCCTTCGGTTCCTGGAATTGAGACTGCCAGGCCGTTTTTATAAATGTTGGGATCCACCCAGATTTCGATAGTATCCACCGGCTTGCCGGGCAGCAGCGCGGCGGCCGCCGCCGCCCCCAGGGCAATCGCCACCGGCTCGGTGCAGCCCAGCGCCGGGGCGACTTCCATTTTTAAAATGTCTTTTACCGTAAAGGCCATGGTACGGGATATCCTTATTTTTATTTTGTTCGTGATCTACTGGGATAATACACGGTTCGGACATTTATTACAAAGCAATAATGCCGTTTGTGTTCAATGTGTCCCCCGGATTTTGACAGCTCCAAGGGCGGTGATAAACCGGCGGGTCAGTTCGGTGGCGGTGCGATGCTCGAAGATTTCGCCTCCCGGGCCGACCCCGCGGATCAACCCGTCTGCCAGGAATCTGCCGAGCAGTTGGATGCCATTTTCAAGCCGCTCCTGTGGTGGCAGGATTTTGAGTGTTTGGCGGCGTGCCGTCGGCAGCGGAATTTTCATATCAGCCAGCGATTTCATGAAGTTGACAATCCGGGACAGGCGCAGGAGGGTGACGGCCTGCAGCCGGTTGGTGGTGTGGGAAACGGGCAGGGCGGTTGCCCGCAGGCGGCCGAAGTCAGCCGGGAGCAAACCGAGGGTTCGGCACAGGTCGAAGTCGGAGCTGCCCGGCGCCGGATAGAAAATGGATAGTCCGGCCAGTACCCGGCGGCCGGCCAGGTACAGAAGATCGTCCAGGGAATCCTGTGCAATTTGAAACGGGGCGGCGGCAATAACATAGGCAACGGCCTTCAGGCCCAGGGTTTCGCAATGGTCAAGCACCCGGTCGGCGTCTTTTCGAATGTCAGCCCGGCGAAATCTTTTCAGCTGCTGACAGCTGGTTGAAACCAGGGAGAGATTGATCGCTTTAAAACCGGCGTCTTTCATGGCGGTGAGCACTTCATGGTCCAGGGTCGGTGCGAAAAGTCCGTTCATGGCCCGCAGTTCCGGCCCCGAGCTGGGAAATCGGCGCTTGACGGCGGTTAAAAGCTCAAGCAGCCACTCTTTGTCCAGGGAAAGGTTTTCGTCTTCAAAGTCAATAAAACCCAGCTCGTGATGGCGGGCAACGGCATTAATTTCATCCATGATCGCCGCAACACTGCGCCGGCGGTACGGCAGAAAAGAAGATGCTCCCAGGCAGCAGTAGCTGCAGCGCATCGGACATCCCCGGCTGGCGACGACGACCATGCTGGCCTTGCGGCGGCGCCGGTAGAAGCGGTGGTGGATGAGATGGGTGGCCGGGGGCGGATAGTGATCCGGATGGTCCATGGCCACCGGCGCATTGATGTGCAGGCTGCCGCCTGGTTTTCGAAAAACCAGGCCTGGCACGTTTTCATAGCCGGCACCTTTTTTGACCGCAGCGGCCAACCGGGCAATGGAAACCTCTGCCTCTCCGCGCAGGATAAAATCGACAGCGTCACAGTTCATTGTGCTGTGGGGCAGTGCCGTGGGGTGATGACCGCCGATAACGATTTTACAGTCCGGGTGGCTGGCCTTAACCGCTTGGGCCGTCCGCAGGGTCTCGTTCATGTAGGCGGTAAACAATGAAGAGATGCCCACCAGAAAAGCTCCGGACTGTTTTGCCAGCCGGCCGATATGGGAAAAACTGTAGCCGAAATGCCGGAATTCGTTAAAAAGGGAAAATGGCGAGCAGTCCGCCGGACCGTAATAGCGGCTCAAATAGTCCAATTGCAGAGGCAGAGCGACCGTTCGAACTTTTGATGTGGCCAGCGCATCCAGAATGTCCACTGAAAAACCGTTTTTGATCAGCACCGCCGCAAGGCAGGTCAGGCCGTATGGAATCGTGCGCTTGGCGGTGAGATAAAAATCTCTGATAGGCGGTTGGATGAGAAGAATGTCAGCCATACTCTCGTTTGTCACTCGTCACTCTTTATAGCGTTTGAGTTTTGGGATAAACTTGCGGTTGGCCCCGGGCAGGGGATAATCATTGAGTTCGTCAAGCCTGATCCAGCGATGATCCACCGGGCCGTTGAGTTTCACCCGGCCGGAGACATGGGAACAGCAAAACACGTCCATGTCAATTTTAAAATGTGTGTAGGTGTGTCTAACTCGGGCCAGGTGAGCATCGACCCTGACGACAAGATTGACTTCTTCTTTGATTTCCCGCAGGCAGGCGGCCTCGGCCGACTCGCCGTCATTGAGCTTGCCGCCGGGAAATTCCCACAACCCGCCTAAAAGTCCATCAGGCCGGCGGCGGGTGATCAGCACCCGGCCATTTTTAAACACCACGCCGGTGGCAATCTGATATTGCGGCAGGGGTCTTTTTTTTTGTCTGCGGGGGTAGGCGTCCACGCGGCCGCTTCGGTGGGCCAGGCACAGTTTTGCCAGCGGGCAGGTGCTGCACAGGGGGCGGGCGGGCCTGCATACCAGGGCCCCGAGCTCCATGAGGGCCTGGTTGAAAGTCGCTGGATCTGCGGGTTCCAGCAGGGCTGCGGCCAGCTGCCGGAAAACCTGGGCCGAGCAGGCCTTGTTCACCGGTTCTGCAATGGTCTGCAGGCGTGCCAGCACACGCATGACATTGCCGTCCACCACCGGGTGGGGTTTTCCGAAGGCGATGCTCAACACGGCCGCGGCAATGTATTCGCCGACTCCGGGCAGACTGTGAAAATCTTCCCAACGATCGGGGACAACCCCCTGGTGTTCATTTAAAACCATGACCGCCGCCCGGTGCAGGTTGTGCGCACGGGCATAATAACCCAACCCTTCCCAGGTTTTTAACACCGCCTGCAAATCGGCGCGCGCCAGCTGGGTGAGGGTTTTAAATTGGTGGACAAAGCGGTTGTAGTAAGGCAGCACGGTTTTGACCTGGGTTTGCTGCAGCATCACCTCCGAAACCCAGATATAATAAGGGTTGCGTGTTTTTCTCCAGGGCAGATCGCGATGATTCGCGCTGTACCAGTCAATCAGCGTCCGGCGCAAGAAACGGATTTGTTTTTCATTCATTTTCCAGGGCCAGGTCCAGCGCACACAAAAAGTAGGTATATGCCTGGGGATGGGATTTCAGCGTGCCGGCAAAGGCTTGTTGCTGGGCATCCGCCAGCTCTTGCCATCGAGTTTCTCCGGTCATTTGCGACAGCAACACGAGGTTGAAAAAAGCAACAGAGTTGGCCGATGGCATCGCACCGTCGTAAAGCTCCTTGGGGCGCACCGGCAATTCGGTGCTGATCCTGGAGGTGGTGAAAAAGCCGCCGTTTTGATCATCCCAGAAATCCCGGTTCATTATTTCCTGCAGCGCGGCAGCTTCTGCAATAAGCGCCGGATCAGAGGTGGTTTGATAGAGGCTTAAAAGGCCGTGGACCAAAAACGCATAGTCAGCGGCATGGGCCTGCACGGCCCGCTGGCCGTCTCTGAAACGGTGAAAAAGCTCCCCGTGGTCATCGCGCATATTCGACAGAATAAATTCGACGGCCTTGCGGGCGGCACTTTCATAGGCCGGCTGCTCCAGCACGCGTGCGCCCAGGGCCAGGGCTGCGATCATCAGGCCGTTCCAGTCCGTGAGAATTTTATCGTCTTTCAAGGGATGGACCCGTTTTTGACGCTCCGCGAATAATCGGGTGCGGATTTTTTCCCATTCCGATTCCAGCTGGGCTGCGGGCAAGTCCAGTTTTTGCGCCCATTTTTCCAGCGGTGCGGTCAGATGCAGGATGTTGGCCCCGGTTTTTTTCCGGCGCGCCTCATCGGTAAAGTTGCCCTCCGGGCTCAAGCGCAGGATTTTCTCCCACCTTGACGCATTTTCATCACCCACCACCCGGCGAAATTCTTCTGTCGTCCAGACATAGAATTTGCCCTCTTCGCCTTCGCTGTCGGCGTCTTCAGCCGAATAAAAGCCTCCTTGCGCCGAGGTCATATCCCGCAGCACGTAGGTGAAGATGTCCCGGGCGATTGCAGCCTGCCAGGGTTTTTTTGAAATCCGGTAAGCCTCCAGGCAGGCCATCGCAATCAGGGCCTGATCGTAAAGCATTTTTTCGAAATGGGGCAGCAGCCATTGCGCATCGGTGCTGTATCGGTGAAAGCCGAAGCCGACATGGTCCCAGATGCCACCCAGGCGCATGGCGCTCAATGTCTGCTGCACCATCTCCAATGCATCGGGATCCGTGCTGCGGCGGTAGCGGCGCAGCAGAAACAGCAGCCGGTGGGGGGACGGAAACTTGGGTGCAGACTCAAACCCCCCATGCCGCGGATCAAATCCTTTTTTGATCTGCTGATAGGCCTGGTCGAGCAGGGACCGGTCGAGGCTGTCGCCCGCTTTGAACTCGAAGGCACGCTGCAGGCCGGCGGCAATGCTGCTGGCCGACTCCAGAATTTTTTGCTTTTGCGTTTTCCAGATTTTGTCGACCTGCCCACAGATGTCGATCAATCCTGCGCGGCCCAGCTGGCTGCGTTTGGGCAGATACGTGGCGGCAAAAAAAGGTTTTTTATCTGCAGTCATAAAGATGCTCAACGGCCAGCCGCCGCTGCCGCTGAGCATCTGACAGGCAGCCATGTAGACCGCATCGATGTCCGGGCGTTCCTCGCGGTCCACTTTAATGCAGACAAAGGTGTCATTGAGATGGGCGGCAGTTTCTTCGTCTTCAAAGGATTCCTTTTCCATGACGTGGCACCAGTGGCAGGTGGCATACCCGATGGAAAGGAAGATCAGTTTGTTTTCCGCTTTAGCCCGTTCAAAGGTTTCATCGCGCCAGGGGTGCCAGTCCACCGGATTGTGGGCGTGCTGCAGCAGGTAGGGGCTTTTTTCATGGATGAGCTGGTTGGGTGGCATGATTACCTCCGGCATCATAAAGAAAGCATGAAGCACGTAATTGGAAACAAGCTAGAGGCCTCAGTAGGGTACATCCTTTTGCGCTCTCTTGTACGCCGAAGGCGGAAGCCTTGTACCTTTAACCTTGCACCTTTAACCTGTTGTCTAATATAGGTATTGAACATGGATCTGGCAACATGTTGCCGGAAGGTTAGCGGTCCTGCAGGTGGTGGTAGGGCGGATAAGTGGTCAGGCGGGGATCTTCCACCGGCCGGCCGACGGTGAAATGGTACAGGCTCTGGTAGCGCGAATCTTTAAAGCCCATCAATTCGTGCACGGCGTCATCGAAAAAGCAGCCGATCCCCGTGCCCCGCACCGCCTGGGCTTCGGCTTCCAGGTACAGTACCTGGCCGATCATGCCCGCCTCCCAGAAAAGGTGCCGGTAGCGATAGGGCCCGGCCTGCAGATGGTCCCTGAACCTGGCGATCATGCCCAGGGAGAAGCAGCTGAACCCGGCAATTTCCTGGTGGCAGCTGATCATCATGGCACTTTGCCTGAAGTTTCCCGGTTGCAGCAAAAACAGGGGCAGGCTGTCGTCGACAGGCTGCCACAGAAATTCCGGCCGCGACAGGGCCTGGATTTCCTGGATATCGTCTTGATTGCGGAAAAGAAAATAGATGCCGGGGGTTAGATCCTGCACCCGGTGGACGAAAAGCAGCAGGTGGATTGCCGGCGGCCCCGGTTCGACATCGAAAGGTGCGCGGTTGTCGCGGGGCAGGGTTTTGTCCAGCAGGGTTAAAAACCGGCGGCGTGAAATTTCGCCGTCCGGATCAAAGGAGGTGGCGCTGCGTCTTTGGCGGATGATTTCAGCGGCCCGCAAGGTGCTGGTTTCCCCCTGGATTTCAGGAAATTGTCCGAACTTGCCGGGCGGATCCTGTGTGGCGGGTTTAAGGCAGCAGCGGGCCGCGTGGTAAATGATTTCCCAGTTGACATGCTTGTCACTGAGGGCGTTGGGTCGGCCGCTGAAACGAAGATCAGAAAAACTCCGCTGGATTTCATCGGGCAGGCCTTGCGGCACGTCTTTTACCGCGCGCGGATAGACAAAACACAAAAGGTCCGGATGCTCTTCATCCAGGTGCGGGTACTTTGTTTGCGTCATTCCTAGCAGGGTGGCGACCGCCTCATCGGACAGAGTGTTGAGCCAGGTCGCTTTCCAGCCGAACAGATTGGCGGAAAAGCGGATCGCCGCCAGGGCATGGCCGGCGTCGAGGTTGCAGTAACGAAAGGCGCGCTCGCCGTATTTCCAGGATTCGCGCCAGAAGATGCTGGTCAGCCCGATAAAAAAGCCGGCAGTTTTAAAATGCGCCTGGATGTCGCGCCACAGGGAGTCGGACATTGCGGCCCTTTTTTCCAGCACGTGGTTTAAAGGCAGGTAATGATAGACCCCGGCCTCGATGGATGCCGTGGCGGGCAGGATCAGATGGGCCTCGGTGGGGTGCAGATTGCCGCTTGAGGGATTGATCCGCAGGGCCCAGCGGGAGGCGCCGACAGCCTTCCAGGCGGACAGCCCCAAAGACAGCTCCAGAAAGCCGGCGATGGCATCCCGGCTGATTTCCCGGCTTTGCCGGTTGTCATCCGGGCGGTACAAAGCCCCGTGGCCGCCTGGCGGGTCCTGCTTTAGAAGTGGCAGCTCAACAACCGCTGTTTCGCGATAGACACGAAAAGGATGGGGTTGATTTTCCCAGTCCATGTGTCCCGCAGACCGGGCATAGCGATGGTAATGATGTTTGGTCTCTTCGTGGTAGCGAACAATGGACTGCAATTCGCCTTTGTCCATATCATTGGCCGAACGTGTTGCTGTGGGTAAACTCTTGCACCTCGCGCCGTTTGGGGGCCGAGGTTTCCTTGGCGGGATAACCCAGGGGAATCAACACCGCCAGTTCATACCCGTCGGGAACGTTTAAAACATTTTTGGCCTTGTCATGGTCGAAAAGCCCCACCATCACGGTGCCCAGGCCAAGGCCGTGGGCGGCCAGGCAAAGATTCTGGCAGGCAATGCCCAGATCGAACATGAACCAGTCACCGAATTTCGTGGTGACCTGCCCCTTATAGTAGCCCGAGGACTCCAGCTTGCCGCACACTGCCAGCAGCACAGGGGCCTGGACAACCGCTTTGGATGCCGGCTGACCCTTGGGGGGCAGGCAATCCTGGAGTTTTTGCTTGATGGCGGGGTCTTTGATGACGATAATTTCCCAGCACTGGGTGTTGGCCCACGATGGCGCCCATTTGACCGCATCCAGGACGGTATTCAGTTTATCATCATCCACCGGTGTATCTTCATACTTGCGAACGCTTCTTCTGGTTTTGATGATATCCATCAATGACTGCATTTCTAGTTCCTCCCTTGGCGCTGAAGGTTGCTGGTCACTGTGATCCAGGGCGCCTGCGCTGCACCCACGCTGCACAGGCCACATAAAAAAGGCAACACCGGCCGGTGTTGCCTTTTTTATACCACAGCTTTTACCGATTAGCCACAGCTGCCCCCGCAGCCGGAACAGCTGGCACCGAAATCAATTGCCGAGGTGATTTTAAATCCGTACCCCAGAAAATCGACCTTCACCGGTTTGGCTTTTTCGTAGAAATTTTGATCGACGATAAATTTAAATCCGTTTATATCGTACACATTATCGGTTTCTTTGGGCTCATCCAGAGCCATCGCCAGAGACGGGCCGCCTCAACCGCCTTCATTGAGAAATATCCGGATCGGTGACACTTCGCGATCCTTAAAATATTCAGCTATTTGTTGACTGGCTGCTTCGGTTACTTCCACCATGACATCCTCCTTGAATAAGATATAATCGACGCGATTCGACCGGCGGGAATTGATCAGATCGCCAAAACAAGCCTATGTTAATAATGCGCAGCTGATTTGTCAATGGCTAAATTGAAGTTGTGCGAGCCCTTAACGCAGCGATTGCAGGTAACTGTCATAGATCCGGTAGTCTTTTTCGGAAAAAAGCATGAAAATCACTTTCTCAATGACCGGGTGGGCGGACAGAAACTCGATGGCAATGTCCACCGCAATTTTACAGGCCTCTTCGATGGGATAGCCGTAGACGCCGCAGCTGATGGCCGGAAATGCAAGCGAGGCGATGCCGTTGTCAAGGGCCAGCTGCAGACTGTTGCGGTAACAGGCGCTCAAAAGGGTTTTATCCTTTGGTTTGCCGCTGTATACAGGCCCCACCGTATGAATGACATAGCGGGCCGGCAGGTTGTAGCCGCCGGTGATTCTGGCCTCCCCGGTGGGACATCCACCCAGGGCGCGGCACTCGGCCAGCAGTTCAGGGCCGGCAGCCCGGTGAATGGCCCCGTCCACCCCCCCGCCGCCCAGCAGCGAAGTGTTGGCGGCATTGACGATGGCGTCCACCTGGCAGCGGGTAATGTCGCCCTGGGCGATTTCGATTCTGTCGAGGATCTTGCTTTCCACTGTCACCCCCTACAAGTCATAAAGTGTTTCATCTCGTTGCGGAGCCGGGCGCCGGGCGGTTTTGCCCCCTGCCTTTTTCTCCGGCAGCAAAAACGGCTCTTCATCTTCGAGCAGATCCCCCATTTCAGCTTCAATTGCGTCCGGGTCCTCGCCGGCCTCCATCCGTTTGAGCGCTTCCTGCATTCCGGCCCCCAGTTCAAGTCCGGTCATATCCGTCAGTTTGCGCATCAGGTTGGCCGCCTGGCGCGGATCGTCCTCGTTGATTTTATCGGCTTCCCCGGCCAGCATCTGCATGGCTTTTTCCATTTTGCTTTCGTCAAACGGCAGATCATCCATGTCTTCATTTTCAGAGGCCTTGCCGGTGACGGCAAAGGCTGACATCTGCCGTGTGAGGGTCCGGATTTTGCATTGGGGACACTTCGGTTTTTTGGTGGTGTTGACGGATTTGGAGAAAAAATTGAAGATTGTATTGCATTCCTGGCAGTAAAATTCGTAAATCGGCATGTTCACACCTCATCAGAAAATCCAGTTCATTGTTGATCAAACCATGCGCTTTGCCTGGATGTCATTTCCGTTGCCTAAATAATAAAATTTGGCCATTTTTTTGTCAACCGGATAAGCGCTAAAAGTGAGCGACCCAGCGTCAGTCGAAAAAGAAGCAGGCCATACGATGAACAACGGAGTGCGGCAGTTGTTGACTTGGCGGGCGGCTTTTGTTATGCCACCGATCAAGGTCACACCCTGATTGATCGCAAACAAAATCGAAAGGATTTGAATGCCATGGAACGAACACTGTCGATCATTAAACCCGATGGAGTGCGGCGCGCACTGATCGGAGAGGTCATCGGACGGCTGGAAAAAGCGGGCCTGAAAATTGTGGCCATGAAAATGCTGCACATGACCCGCAAACAGGCGCAAGGCTTTTATGCCGTCCACCGGCAGCGGCCTTTCTTTGAGAGCCTGACGGACTTCATGAGTTCAGGGCCTGCGGTGGTCATGGTGCTGGAAGCCGAGAATGCGATTGCCCGCTACCGTGAGCTGATGGGGGCCACCGATTGCCGGGAGGCTGCCGCGGGAACCATCCGTCGGGATCTGGCCACCGACATTGAAAAAAATGTGGTGCACGGCTCCGATTCTCCGGAAACGGCGGCCTTTGAAATCGCGTATTTTTTTAACCAGCTTGAAATGATATAGAATCTGCTGCACCAAATTGCGCATGGCCGATAGAGTCAACCTCAATAATGTTTCCATCGTGCTGCACCGTCCGCGCTATCCCGGCAACATCGGCGCTGCCGCCCGGGCCATGCGCAACATGGGCATTGCCCAGCTGGTGGTGGTGGATCCGCAAAACTGCGATTATACAAAAATCTGTCGCATGGCCACCCACGCCGCCCTGGACGTGGTTGAACAGATGCAGGTCCATGAAACGCTTGCGGACGCGCTGGCCGAATTTACTTACGTGGTGGGGACCACTGCCCGGCTGGGCGGCCAGCGCAAGGCCATCAGCACGCCAACCCGGCTGGCCGCCAGGCTCGTCCCGGTATCCGTCCACAATCAGATCGCCATTGTTTTCGGCCCGGAAGACCGCGGGCTGACAAACCGCGAGATCCGCCACTGCCACTCGCTGGTGCACATCCCCACTGCGGATTTTTCTTCACTCAACCTGGCCCAGGCGGTCATGGTGGTCTGCTACGAGCTGTTTTGCTACCGTGCTGACGAGAAGGAGACTGATCAGGTGCCGCGCCTGGCCAGCCGCCGGGAGCTGGACGAGATGTATGCCCAGCTCAAAGAGGTGCTGATGCGCATCAGCTTCATCAACCCCGACAACCCGGATTACTTCATGAACAACTTCCGCCAGTTTTTTTCCCGTCTGCCCCTGAGGGCCAAGGAAGTCAGCATCATCAGGGGACTGTGCCGGCAGATCGACTGGTACGGTGAGAAGTGCCGCCGGGACGGGCGGCTGTCCACTGAGGAGTGAGCCATGCGACTAATTCGTTACGGACCCCCGGGAAATGAAAAACCCGGGCTGCTCAAAAATGGCGCGATTGTCGATTTGAGGGCCGTATATCCGGATATCCCGGATATCGGGCGGGAATTTTTTGAGAACGGCTGGCTGGAAAAAATTGTTCGCCTGGACGTTGAGGGTGCTGCGCTGCAAGTTCGCCTCGGCTGTCCGGTCCATCGTCCTTCAAAACTGATCTGCCTGGGAATCAATTACGCCGACCACAAGGATGAGAGTGGGTTCGAAAAACCCTCACAGCCGCAACTGTTCTGCAAAACGCCCAACACCCTTTGCGGACCATATGATTCCATCATACTGCCGCGCAGCAGCGGGCAGGTGGACTGGGAAGTGGAGCTGGCCGTTGTGATCGGACGCCGGGGAAAGCGGATTGCCGCATCCCAGGCCTTTGACTACATTGCGGGTTACTGTGTGATGAACGATGTATCGGCCCGCCAGGCCCAATTCAACGATACCCAGTGGTTCCGGGGCAAATCCTTTGACACCTTCGCGCCCCTGGGTCCCGCGCTGGTCACTGCCGATGAAATCGAGGATGTCCACAACCTGGCCCTGACGGCCATTGTCGATGGGGTGACCATGCAGGCGGCCAACACCGGTGACATGATATTCAATGTCGCCGAGATCATCGCCTATGTCAGCGAGGACATCACCCTGGAGGCGGGGGATATCATTTCAACCGGCACCCCTTCGGGGGTCGGAATTTTCAGGAATCCGCCGGTGGTGCTCAAGCCCGGCAGTGTTGTGGAATGCCGCATCCAGAAGCTGGGCGCAATTGTCAATCAGGTGATTGAGGGGTAAGGATCTGCACCCGATCCGGCAAGTTTTTCGATTCCCAAGGATGCGGCTGATCTTCACATCTTCAATACTTTTTATCTGCATATTCCACCCAGCCGCCGGCCCTGACAAGGGCCAGGTCAAAGTCGGTGAGTGAAAATGGGATCTGTTCCGGCTGACCGCCGGCTTTGAACTGCAGTTTGCGGCCGTCAATGTCGATGCTGACCACGGTTTGCCGGGCCTGATAGGCCTCAAACAAATGCTCGATGACCGCGTTGGGCAGCTCCACGGCCAGCATGCCGCAGTTGAACATGTTCTGCCGGAAGATGCGGGCAAAGCTTGGCGCGATGACCAGGTGGATGCCGTTGACTTCCAGCGCCCAGGGGGCATGCTCCCGGGAGGAGCCGCAGCCGAAATTGGCGCGGGCGATGATCACCCGGCGGCCGGCAACATCTTTGCGGGGGTCAAAGCCGTCCAGGTCGAGGTCTTCGAAAAGATAAGGCTTCAGTGCCTGTTTGGAGACTTCGGAAAGATAGCGGGCGGGGATAATTTCGTCTGTGTTGATATCGGCCCGGTCCAGGAAAAGGGCCTGACCGCCGAATTTTTTCATTGCTGCTCCTTGATTGATCAGTGTCCGGGTTTTGCAAACAGCTTCGAATTGGCGATATGCCCCGCAATGGCGGATGCGGCGGCTGTGGCCGGGCTCATGAGGTGTACCATGCCGCCTTTGCCCATGCGTCCGCTGAAATTGCGGTTGGTGGTGGCCGCACAGACTTCGCCTTCGGCCAGCACGCCGTTGCTCATGCCCAGGCATGCACCGCAGGTGGGGTTGGTGACACAGAAGCCGGCTTCAAGAAAAGTTTGCAGGATTCCCTCTTCAAGGGCCTGACGATAGATCGTCGGCGTTGCCGGGGACACAATGCCGCGCACCGTGCTGCTGATTTTATGTCCCTTGAGCACGCTGGCGGCAATGCGCAAATCTTCCAGCCGTCCATTGGTGCACGATCCGATGTAAACCTGGTCGATGGGGGTGGTTTGCATTTCCTGCACCGGACACACGTTGTCCGGCTTAAAACCGAAAGTCGTCAGCGGCTGAAGCCCGGAGACATCATGATCAAGCACCTCGACGTATCGGGCATCGGCGTCCGGCAGAAACTGCCGGTAGGCTTTCAGGGCATTGTCCCTGGATGGGAATTCATCCCGGATAAATTCCCAGAGGTAATCCACGGTTTTTTCATCGGGGCAACAGATGCCGCAGGTGGCGCCGGCCTCCACCGCCATGTTGCACAGGGTCATGCGCTCATCCATGCTCATGGCGTCGACCACCGGACCGGTGAATTCAATCACCCGGTTGGTGGCGCCGTTGACGCCGATTTGGCCGATGATCGACAGCACGACATCCTTGGCGAAAACACCCTCCGGCAGCGTTCCACAGATGTTGACTTTCATTGTCTGGGGATCCCTGAAGGCACACACGCCTTTTAAAATGCCCACCTCCAGGTCGGTGGTGCCCACTCCGGCGGCAAAGGCACCAAAAGCTCCATGGGTGCAGGTGTGTGAGTCGCCCATGATGACGGTGTAGCCCGGCCTGACAAAACCCTGCTCCGGAAACAGGGCGTGGCAGACACCATTGCGGCCGATATCGAAAAAATCACGGATGCCGTGACGCCGCGCCCACTCCCGGATGATTTTTCCCTGGATGGCCGTCTTGGAGTCTTTGGCAGGGGAGACATGGTCAATGACGGCTTTTATCCTGTCTGGATCAAAGACCCGATCCTTGCCCCGGGCGATGAGATCGTTGATGGCCACCGGGGTCGTGATTTCGTGGCAGAATACCGCATCCAGGCGCAGCACGTGGACATCACCGGAGGGGTTGTCCACCCGGTGGGTGTCGAAAATTTTTTCCGCAATCGTTTTTCCCATGATCGAGTTCCAAAATACAGATTCGAGTTTGTTCCGAATTCTATCAATATAAGATCAAATGCCCCATGCGCAATCCGCGATGGCTTTAAATTCACGCTTTGTCAATTCCGCCTTCCCACTTTCGCATTCACTTTTCCCTTTAGCCTTCCACCTTCCGCCTTCCCACTTCCGAATTCCATCTAGTCCGTGTCTGTTTTGAGCACGGCCAGAAAAGCCGACTGGGGGATCATGACCTTGCCCACCATCTTCATGCGCTTTTTGCCCTTTTTTTGCTTTTCCAGCAGCTTGCGCTTGCGGGTGACATCGCCGCCGTAGCATTTGGCGGTGACATCCTTGCGAAAGGCGGACACGGTTTTGCGGGCGATAATGTTGCCGCCGATGGCTCCCTGGATGGCGATTTTAAACATCTGGCGCGGGATTTCATCGCGCAGTTTTTCGCAGGCCCGCCGCGCCCGGTCAACGGCAATGTCCCGGTGCACCAGTTGCGACAGGGCGTCGACCCGCTCGCCGTTGATGAGAATATCCAGCTTGACAAGATCGGTCTCGCGCATGTCGATCATGTCATAGTCAAACGACCCGTAGCCCTGGGTGACCGATTTGAGCCGGTCGTAAAAATCATAGATCACTTCGGCCAGCGGCAGTTCAAAAATCATTTCCAGCCGGTCGCTGGTCAGGTACTGGTAGTTTTTATTGATGCCGCGCCGCTCCAGGCACAGCTTCATGACCGCTCCCATGTAGCGGTCCGGCACGATAATCGAGGCGCGAATAAAAGGCTCGCGGGTCCGGGCGATCAGCGTGGGATCCGGGTAGAGGGCCGGGTTGTCGATGATGACCTGCGAGCCGTCGTTCATCTCCAGGCTGTAGCGCACCGAGGGGGCGGTGAGGATGAGCGACAGCCCGTATTCACGCTCCAGGCGCTCCTGGACGACCTCCAGGTGCAGCAGCCCCAGAAAGCCGCAGCGAAAGCCGAACCCCAGCGCCACCGAAGAGTCCTTTTCATAAATCAGGGCGGCGTCGTTTAATTTCAGTTTTTCAAGGGCGCTGGCCAGCTCTTCGTACCCGTCGGAGGCCACGGGGTAAACGGAGGAAAAAACCACCGGCTTGGCTTCCTTGAAGCCGGGCATGGGCGCATCACACGGTCGGTTCTTCAAGGTGACGGTATCCCCGCAGCGGGTATCGCTGACCGTTTTGATGCCGGCGATCAGGTAGCCGACCTGACCGGCGGCCAGCTGCTTTTGCTTGACCATCTCGATTTGAAAAATGCCCACCTCTTCAACCCGGTAGGCGGCATTGTTGGACATAAAGACAATGGAGTTCCCAGCCTGCAGCTGTCCGTGAAAGATACGAAAATGCACCACCGTGCCGCGGTAGGGATCGTAATGGGAATCAAAGATGAGGGCTTTGAGCGGCTGATTGGGATCGCCGGCCGGCGGCGGCAGCCGGGTAACAACGGCTTCCAGTACACCCTCGATGCCGGTGCCCTCCTTGGCGGAAACCAGCAGCGCCTGGTCCGGATCGAGGCCAAGATCTTCTGCGATCTGGGCTTTGACCCGCTCGATGTCCGCCGAAGGCAAATCGATTTTATTGATGACCGGGATGATCTCCAGGTCATGCTCCAGGGCCAGGTAAAGATTGGCCAGGGTTTGGGCTTCGACCCCCTGGCTGGCATCAATCAGCAACAGGGCTCCCTCGCAGGAGGCCAGGGAGCGCGATACTTCATAGGTGAAATCCACGTGCCCGGGGGTGTCGATGAGATTTAAAAAATAGGAATGGCCGTCGGCGGCGGTATACGGCAGGCAAACCGTCTGGCTTTTGATGGTGATGCCCCGCTCACGCTCAATGTCCATGGTGTCGAGAATCTGGTCCTGAAATTCGCGTTCTGAAATCACACCGGTCGCCTGGATGAGTCTGTCCGACAGGGTGGACTTGCCATGGTCGATATGGGCAATGATGCTGAAGTTGCGTATGTTTTTCATCAAATCCAAATTAACACCCTTGATCCGGCGATGCAAAAGAAAGTTGACAGGAGCGGTCTTTCCCGGTATAATTACAAATAATAACTAATAAATTTAGCCTTTTATCAATTTTGACGCATCACTGTCAACCCCGGAGGCGATTTTATTTGCCGCCGGGCGCAAGCCGCTGACACCCATGCAAGCGATTCCATCAAAAGATATCCATATCCTGATCGTCGATGACGACAAGAACGTTCGCAATACCATGAACGAATATGTCATCGCCGCTGGATACAGTTCCCGTGCGGTTTCCTGTGCCGAGGAGGCCCTCGAGTTGCTGGAAAGCAATACTTTCCAGGTGGTCATCACCGATATCATTTTGCCCGCCATGGGGGGGCTGGAACTGACCAAGACCATCAAAAAGGACAATGATTCGGATGTCATTGTCATGACCGGTTACAGCGATGACTATTCCTATGAGGAGGCCATCAACATCGGTGCCAGTGATTTTGTCATCAAACCGGTGCGTCTCGAGGAGTTGATGCTGCGGCTCAGGCGGGTGCTCAAAGAGCGGCAGCTTACCCGGGAGCGCACCCGGATGATGGAAAAGCTTCAGCGGCTGGCCATTACCGACGGGCTGACCAAGCTTTACAATTCGCGATCGTTTTACTCCCAGTTGGAGCTGGAGGTGGACCGTTATAACCGTTACGGACACCCCCTGGCGCTGCTGCTGCTGGACATCGACTACTTTAAAAAATACAACGATGCTTACGGCCACCTGGAAGGCGACAAGGTGCTGGTGCGCTTCAGCCAGATCATCAGATCTTGCCTGCGGGCCAATGATTCGGCCTACCGTTATGGCGGGGAAGAGTTTACCGTGATTCTTCCCGAAACCGGGGCCGAAGAGGCGCTCACCGTGGCCCAGCGGATCCGTGCCAAGCTGGAAGCAGAAGTGTTTTCCCCTGAAAATGGCGCAGATGTCACGGTCACCATCAGCATCGGGGTAACGGAGTATCATCCCAAAGAAGAACTGGCGACTTTCATCCAACGTGCCGACAAGGCTATGTACCGCTCCAAGCAAAACGGACGCAACCGGGTTTCCACCCTCTACGCCGGTGACGAGCCGGAAATCGAGTCTTGAGCCGGGCCGGACAGTTCACTGCCGGATCACCACCTTGAGAAAAAGATCCCCCCGCTGACCCGGGGCAACTTCTTTGCCCAGTCCCTTCAGCCGCAGGGTCGTGCCTTCCCGGATTTGCGGGGGAACGTCCACCCGCAAAAGCCGTTTGTGAAATCCCCATGGAACGTTGACCAGTTTGCGGGTGCCGGTGGCAGCCTCCCGGGGGGAGATGACGATGGTGCCGTAAAGATGGGGATCCCTGTCGGGGCCCACCGGCCGGATGACCTGCAGGCGGGGGGTTTTTCTGCGTGCCGTTACCCGGCGGAGCGTGTCCGGCCCCGGGGTTCCTGGCAGCATCACGAATAGCTTGAAAAATAGGATGCCGAAAACAAAGCCCCCGATGTGCGCCCACCATGCCACCCCCCCCGCCTGGCCATGGCTGGCGGCGGCGCTGATAAACTGCATGACGAACCAGAACCCGATAAAGAAAAAGGCCGGGATTTCCAGAAAATAGGGGATGAAAAAAATGGGAATCAGGGTTAATATCCGGGCCCGCGGATGCAAAATAAAATAGGCGCCCATCACCCCCGCAATGGCGCCGCTGGCCCCGATGGTGGGAACATTGGAGTTTATGTTCAACAGCAGGTGGGACAGGCCGGAAGTCATCCCGCAGACAAGATAAAAGATCAGGTAGCGGCCATGGCCCAGTCGGTCTTCCACGTTGTCGCCGAAGATGTAAAGAAACCACAGGTTGCCGAGCAGGTGCCAGAACCCGCCATGCAGGAACATAAACGACAGAAAGGAAAACAGCTGCTGGCCGGTTGAAAAATAAGCGGCAATTTGGGGGACGGAATAGCGGGCCGGAACGAGTCCGTAAATATAAATGAACCGCTCGATATCAGCACCGTGGGAAAGCTGAAGCAAAAAGACGACGACATTCAGCCCGATGAGGCAGTTGTTGACTAGTGGGTAATTTCTGGTTACTGCGGTGTCTCGTAGGGGGATCATTATTGAGTGGCAACCGTTTTAATGCGTTCCAGATGAGCCTGCAGCTTCTGCTGCTTTTCCAGCAGGGCGGATTGTTTCTGCCTTACCTTGGCGACAACCTCGGCCGGTGCTTTGCTTAAAAACCCGCTGTTTTCCAGCTTGGCGGACACTTTCGCCAGCTCACCGGCGAGCTTGTTGATTTCCTTTTCCAGCCGCCCGGTTTCTTTGGCAAAATCGATCACCCCTTCGAGGGAAACAAAAATTGAGGCTCCGTTGACCACGGCCGATGCGGACGCCTTTGGCCGTTGGGCGGTATTTTGAATTGTCAGCGTGCTGATGCGGGCCAGGTTGATGACCAGCTCCCGGTGGGCTTCGACGGCCCGGCGCACGCCGTCGTCTGTGGCGTGAATCAGCACGTCCAGCGCCCGCGAAGGGGCGATATCCATTTCACCGCGAACATTGCGGATGCCGGTCACCACTTCCATGAGAATCTGCATGTCGGTCTGTGCCTGTTGGGCGGCGGGAATTTCATCGGCAGACATTGTTGTCTGCGGCCAGGCGGCTTTCATGATCGAGCCTTCGGCTGCCGGCAGGTGGTGCCAGATTTCCTCGGTGATAAACGGGATAAACGGATGCAGCAAAATAAGGGTGTCATGCAAAATCCGCCACAGCACCGCCAGGGTTTTTTCCTTTTCCTGCTGGCGCTGGTCGTCGTAGAGAACCGGTTTGACAGCCTCCAGGTACCAGTCGCAGAACTCATGCCATACAAAACGGTAAAGCGCACCGGCAGCATCATTGAACCGGTAGCTTTCCAGGGCGTCGGCAACTTCGACGGCCGTCTGTTGCATGCGGGCCAGAATCCAGCGGTCGGGCAGCGAAAGGGCCTGCCAATCCGGATCATCATAGCCCCGGTCCAGATGCATCAGGCAGAAACGGCCGGCATTCCACAGCTTGTTGATAAAATGCCGGTATCCCTCGATGCGTCTTTCCGACATGCGGATGTCCCGCCCCTGGGCGGCAAAGGCCGCCAGGGTGAACCGGAAAGCGTCGGTGCCGTGCCGTTCGATGACCGACAGCGGATCGATGACGTTGCCCGTGGACTTGCTCATTTTCTTGCCATCTTCATCGCGGACCAGGGCATGCACGTAAACGTGTTTAAAGGGGACATCTTCCATGAAATGGATGCCCATCATCATCATGCGCGCCACCCAGAAAAAGAGAATGTCAAAGGCGGTGATGAGCACCGAGGTGGGGTAAAAGGTTTTGAGCAAAGGGGTGTCATCGGGCCATCCCATGGTCGAAAAGGGCCACAGGGCCGAGCTGAACCAGGTGTCCAGCACGTCGGTTTCCTGCTCCAGATCCTGTCCACCGCAATCCGGGCATGTTTGCGGGGCCTGCATGTCGACCACGATTTGACCACAGGACACACAGCTCCAAGCCGGTATCTGGTGACCCCACCATATCTGGCGCGATACGCACCAGTCCCGGATGTTGTTCATCCAGTCATAGTACGTATTGGTCCACATCTGAGGGATGATTTTTGTGCGCCCGCTTTTCACCGCTTCGATTGCCTTTTCAGCCAGGGGTTTGACCCGTACGAACCACTGCTTGGAAAGGTTTGGCTCCACCACGGTATGGCAGCGGTAGCAGTGGCCGACACTGTGACGGTAATCTTCAGTTTTGACCAGCAGGCCTTCTTTTTCAAGCTCCTTGACCACCGCCTGGCGGCATTCAAAACGGTCCAGCCCCTGAAAGCGGCCGGCTTCAGCGGTCATGTTGCCGTCGTCGCCGATGACCTTGATGCTGGGCAGGTTGTGGCGCACACCAATTTCAAAGTCATTGGGATCATGGGCCGGGGTGACCTTAAGGCCTCCGGTTCCAAAAGACATGTCCACGTAGCTGTCTTTGATAATGGGAATTTCGCGGTTCATCAGCGGCAGGATGACTGTGTCAGCGCCGATGCCCTGATAGCGTTCGTCATCGGGATTGACGGCCACCGCCGTGTCTCCCAGCATGGTTTCCGGCCGGGTGGTTGCCACCACGATGGCGCCGGAGCCGTCGGCAAACGGGTAGCGAATATGATACAGGTGCCCGTCATGTTCTTCGTGCTCCACCTCCAGGTCCGCCAGGGCGGTGTGACAGCGATGACACCAGTTGATGATGTAGTTTGCGCGGTAAATCAGACCTTCCCGGTAAAGGTGAACGAACACTTTGCGCACGGCGCGCGACAGGCCCTCATCCATGGTGAAGCGCTCACGCTTCCAGTCGCATGAGGCCCCCAGACGCTTGAGCTGGTTGATAATGGCGCTGCCGTATTGCTCGCGCCACTGCCAGACGGCTTCAATGAATTTTTCACGGCCCAGCTGGTGTCGATCGGTGCCTTCGGCGGCCAGTTTTTTTTCCACCACGTTCTGGGTGGCAATGCCCGCATGGTCGGTGCCCGGCATCCACAAAACGTTGTCGCCCAGCAGGCGGTGATAGCGGCACAGAATATCCTGCAGGGTGTTGTTCAGGGCGTGTCCCATGTGCAGCACCCCCGTCACGTTGGGCGGAGGGATCACGATGGAATAGCTTTTTTTCGGGCTCTGCTCTTGGGCGGCAAAAAGTTGGTTTTCCTCCCAGTAGGCATACCAGCGTTTTTCAACCTCGTGGGGTTCATAGCTTTTGTCAAGCAACTTGAAACTCATATAACAGGCGCTCCTTCATATTCCGAATTTTACGTCGATTTACCATCATCCTGGAAAATAAAAAAAGGGATTATAAAATAATCCCCGTTGATTTGCCAGTGCTTTTTTAATTCCGCCCGTGTCAGGGGGTATCCCATTTTCCCACTGGGGCCGGGATCATGTCCGGTTTCAGTCGATGGGGCCCTCCGGTTCGTCATCCGGCCCCCCGTTTTGAAATAGGTTTTCTTTCAGGCGCTTGATTTCCCGGGTGACTGCTTTTTCGATCACATCGTAGATGATGCTTTCGATGCGGGCGGAAAACTTTTCATCAATGACACGCTCAATGGCCGTTTCGATCTGATCGGAGGTGAGATCCGCGGGCAGGGGGACGGCTGCCGGATCATCGGCAGGCGTTTTTTGCGCATCAGCGCTGTCATCGGCATCCGGGTCAGTGGGCAAAGAGGCGACTGCGAGCTCTGAATCAAGGAATTCCGGCGCCAACGCGTCGGGCGGTTGGGGTTCATCAGCCAGGGGCCCGGAGGCGGTTTCTGCGAATGCGGCTTCCTCCTCAATGGCCTCGCTGAAAAAGCGGTTGATGTCGTCATCGACGGCTTCTGTTTGCGGGTCTTCGAAATTTATAATTTCTTCATCATCGGCGGCTGGATCTTCTTCGACGTCAATCAGCTCAATAAAATCGTCTTCCTGGTCTTCAGACAGGTTCAGGACTTCGGCCGCCTCTGAGAGATTTTCATCGTCTGCCGGAAAATATTCATCAAATTCAGTTATCTCAATGATGTCATCGTCCGGCTGGGTCCCCGCCTCCACAAGCCCATTGAGGGGGATCACCGTGTCTTCATCCCCATTTTCGACTTCAAATTCAAAATCGTCATCCAGTTGGGAGGTGCTTTCATCGGGTTCAAAGTCCAGGGTTTCTTTCGGTGTCACTTCCAGCAGGTCCAGCCGTTCCCGGAGTGGATCCCTGGAAGAGACGGCATCATCGGGCTGTTCAATGACAGGTTCAAATTCGTCTGCTTGACCATCCTCAAAATCAAAGTCATCGACGGCCTGAATCGATTCTTCCCGGGATTGTTGATCCATCAAGCTGTCTGCGGCCAGCGGTGCCGGAATATCCGCATCGGCATCGCGTTGCCAGTCATTGACTCCAGCCGGGTCCGCATCTTGCTCATCGTCATCGTCATCCAGGTCAATCTCTATCTGGCTGGCCAGATCTGGAAGGTCCTCGGCGGGATCAAATTCCAGGGGTTGCTGGTCCTCCACAGCGAAAAGATCCGTGTCCGTTTCATTCCCTTCGTATTCCAGATCGATTTCTTCTTCAGGATCCAGCGCTGGGCTGTCATTTTCCATTTCCAGAGCGGCTTCCCCCCTGGAGTCAAAACGGTCGTTGCCGGTATCATCCGGCTCCTCGTCCAATTTCAGTGTCGGCTCAGCGTCGTCTGAAAAAAGCTCGAGCTCCTCGGGGAGACTGATCGTGTCGTCTTCATCGGGACCCAGCGACTCTTCGATCGCAGAGGCAATGATTTCATCCTCGTCAACTTCGCTGTCAGCCTCTGGCTGCACGCCTTCTTCTCCATCTGAATTTAAATTTTCCTCGTCCAATGTAAGGCTTGGCTTTTCAGTCGGGGCGGTTTCACGGTTTTTTTCGGTTTGCGGTTTGACTTCATCGGTCAGTTCGATGATCACGTCATCATCGTCGGCGGGCCCGTCATTGACAAAATCTTGATGGGGACTTTGCTTTTCACTCATTTTCACCACCACCGGGCCTCAAAGACGGGCCCTGATCATTGCTGGATATTGTCAAATTATTATTATCCTTAGAAAAAATTATCATAGACAAACAATCCTGTCAAGAAGTGGTTTCAAAATCCCAGGCGGTCTGCTTTTTTTTGGTGATTGGGAGTGCTCCGAGCCTTAAAGTCAGGGCAGGTCATCTGGTTGCAGGTAATTTCCGTTGCGGCATAAAAAAGAATTGCAGGATTTTAACGGGGGTTGTAGAGACAAAGGCATGCGATATTTTTACATTGATCCGCCGGGGGCGCAAGCAACCAAAGTGTCGCTGGAAGGTCCCCAGGTGCGGCACATCAAAAATGTTCTGCGCCTAAAATCCGGCGCCCGCATCGGTCTTTATGATGGCACCGGTTTTGAATACGATGCGGTCATCCAAAACTTTTCGGCCAAAGGCATCAATGTTGAGATCCTGCGCAGGTTCAAGGTGCCGGCGACTTCCGCGGTGAAAATTATCGTGGCCCAGGCGTTTTTAAAGGAAAAAAAGATGGATGAGCTGGTGCGCCGGCTCTGTGAACTGGGCATTGCCGGCTGGCTGCCCTTTTTTTGCCGGCGTTCCGTTCCCCGGCCTGAAAAAAAGCGCCTGGCCGCCCGCCACAGCCGGTGGCAACGCATTGCCGTGGAAGCGCTCAAGCAGTGCCGGCGTAATGACCTGCCGCAGATCGCAGCTCCCATGGGTTTTGAGGACGTTCTGGAATATGCCCGGGGCTGCGACCTGAAAATTGTCTTCTGGGAAGAGTCGACGACGGCCCTGGATGCGCCGGACCCCGGCGGCACGCTGGAGGCCCCTGAAAAAATTCTTTTGATGCTGGGGCCCGAAGGTGGATTCAGCACGACGGAAATCCAGCAGGCCCGGGACAGCGGGTTTGCAGTTGCCAGCCTGGGGCCGCGCATCTTAAGAGCGGAAACCGCCACCATAGCGGCCTGCAGCCTGATCCAGTATCTTTATGGTGACATGGGGCAAAAAAATCTTGACAAAGCGCCGGACCTGGAATAACAAACGATTGTTTTAAAACTGTGACCATGTGCGACCCGCCGAGGTAGCTCAGTCGGTAGAGCAGGGGACTGAAAATCCCCGTGTCGGCAGTTCGATTCTGTCCCTCGGCACCATCAAATCAAGCACTTGCGAATTATTCGTGGGTGCTTTTTTTGTTGTCATCAGGCACAGAAGTGGGCACAGTTTCAATTAAGGGTAAATTTAAGTTTTTGATATAACAACAATATATGTTGAAGACCGGGGGATTATAACCCCCCCTGCCTATGAATCCGGCGGCAATGAGATTGTCGATTGAGGTTGAAACTAATTTGACAAAATGGTATAACTGTTATATTAAAATAGCATGCGGTTCAAATACGATTATGCAAAGAGTAGGAAGCTGCGAAAGGATCCGAGGAGGAAATTGGGTTTGCGGAAGTCAAAGAGATTTGGACGCATTATCATTATGTAGACTGCCGTTCTGATGATCCTGAACAGTTTCGTGCAATCGGCTGGGCAAAAGGCAAATTATATACAGTCATATATGAAGTTAGAGAGGATAATGAAGGCGAGTATTATCACCTTGGGTTCTTCTCCAAATCAGTTGTAGAAAGCCTGATAGATTTTTAATGTAAAGTAGC
>CAZGNV010000023.1:0-66317 GCA_964527835.1 uncultured Desulfosarcinaceae bacterium
AGCAGTTTGTCAGATCCGGACAATCGCAGCCTTTTTTTGCGGGATAGGCCCGGATTCTTTTCATACTACCCCCCTGTCAGCGGAGGAAAAACCGTCAACTCATCGCCGGCCTTCAGTTCCAGCCCCAAAGACGCCACCCGGCCGTTGACCATGATCACCTTGGGGGCTGCCGCTGAAATGGACAGGGATTCCAGCGTCTGGCCCACCGTGCTGCCCGGCACCAGTTCCAACTCAAAGGGATTGTGCCTGCCGGGCGCCTTGTGCGCAAAGGTGAGCAGCAGATTTACCAGCACCTGCATGGTCAGTCCAAGCCCAGTTCTTTAAGTTTGTCCGGAGCAGGGGTGCCGTTGCGGTCCCATCCCCGCAGCCGGTAATATTCATCCAGCATCTCGTCCAGGTGACACACCATGCCCTTGGCCGGACCATCGGGCATGGGTTCTGCAACGATGCGCGGCGGAAGACTGTCTTCGCGGCGCGAAAACCCGGCTCCCTTCAGAAACAGCCGCTCGGCATTGCAAATGCGCTCCCCGGCCATGCACAACTCGTCGGTGGAGTAGTCCAAGCCGGTGGCCGCGTTGAGCAGGTCACGGATTCCGTCGGGTTTTATGGTTTCGTCAGGCCGCACATAGTTGCGCACCGAAAAGAAAACGCACAGGCCGGCGGCGTCGATGACACAAAAGACGTTTTGCCAGTCCACAACGATTTGGGGCTTGTCATGCCAGGTCAGGGGATCGACCTGCTTGGGTACGCCCAGCAGTTCGATGTAGGCCGGATCGCCGCGCATGTGCGAGGCGCCGATGGGGCTGGTGGCGTAAGCAAGGCCCATGCCCTGTTCGCCCCTGGGATCGTAGCCCGCAAACTCCTGTCCCTTGGACACCATGGCATATTCGGGGTGACCGTAGTGCTGCGCCAGGCGCAGGGATCCCTGGGCCAGCAGGCGGCCGAAGCCTTCCATTTTTCCCGTCACCTCGGTCAGTTTTACCAGGGCCTGGGCATCACCGAAGGTCAGATTCCGGCCCAGGCCCACATCATCTGCCGCCAGGATGCCCCTTTCACTCATTTCCATGGCGCAGGCGATGGTGGCCCCCATGGTAATCGTATCCATGCCCAGGGTGTTGCATATGTAGTTGGCTTTGGTCACCGCCGCCAGATCGTCCACCCCGCAGTCGCTGCCAAAGGAATAAATGGTTTCATACTCAGGCCCCTCTCCCTCGCCGGCATAGGGCCCGTCGGGTATGCGGGTGCCCCGGCCGCAGGCGATGGGACAGGCGAAACAGGCTTTGGCCTTCACCAGGTATTTTTCGGTCAGTACCCGGCCGTCGATTTTTTCCCACCCCTCGAATCTGCCGGTCTGGAAATTGCGGGTGGGAAAGACCCCGAAGTTCTGGGTGGCGATCGCAGTAATGGCGGTCCCCCATTCGCGCAGCGGAACCGGCCCCCCTTCAAAGGATTTCTTGAACCCCCGCAGGTATTTTGCCACCAGGGACTTGAAGTTCTTCTCGTCGGCCAGTGGAACCCGGCCGCGGCCCCGCACGGCCACGCCCTTGAGATTCTTGGCGCCCATCACCGCTCCCACACCGGAGCGCCCGGCTGCCCGATGCCGGTCGTTCATGATGGAGGCAAAGAGCACACCGGCCTCGCCGGCCGGTCCGATCACGGCTGTTCTGGCCGCCTGGTCGGTCTCGGCCCGCAGGGCCTCGTCAGTGTCGGGCACGGTTTTCCCCCAAATGTGCGCGGCACTTCGAAGTTCGGCCCGATCTTGGTCCACCCACAGGTAAACCGGCTCGGCAGCCCGACCCTGAAAAACAATGCTGTCCCAGCCGGCCTTTTTCAGCTCCGCCGGAAAATGCCCCCCCGAATTCGAGCAGGTAAGAGCGCCGGTTAAAGGGGATTTGGTCATCACCATGTAGCGCGCCCCTGTGGGAGCGGAGGTGCCGGTTAAAGGACCGGTGGCCATGACCAGATCGTTGTCAGGGCCCAGAGGGTCTGTTTGGGGGTCAACCCGGTCCAGCAGGTGCCGTATGCCCAGGCCGCGCCCGCCGATGTAATCCCGGGCCACTTTCGGATCCAGCGGGCGCGCCTCCACCCGGCCGGAACTCAAATCTACCCACAGTGTTTTTCCGCACCATCCATGCATTGCAGTTTGCTCCTTTCTTCGAGGCAATCAATTTTGTCTACATGCCCAAATAGGTCTGTTTGATTTTACTGTCTTTGAGCAATTCGGTAGAGGGCCCTTCCTGGGCAATGGCCCCGGTCTCAAGGATGTAGGCGTAGCTTGAATTCCTGAGAGCCATTTCTACCGACTGCTCCACCAGAAGCATCGTGGTACGCTGGCGCACCTTTTCCAGCACCCGGTAAATGTCCTGCACAATTACCGGTGCTAGGCCCAGGGACAGCTCGTCGAGAATCAACAGTGAAGGCCGGCTCATCAGGGCGCGGCCGATGGCCAGCATCTGCTGCTCACCCCCTGAAAGGGTGCCCGCCCGCTGTGCCAGGCGATCTTTTAACACCGGAAAAAGGGACAGCACCTCCACCAGGGATTGGTTTAGTTTCTTGCGCCCGCGGGGCAAGTAAGCGCCCATCATCAAGTTGTCGGCCACGCTCATATCCACAAATGTGCGCCGGCCTTCGGGAACGATGGCAACGCCTAATCTTCCGATCTTGTGCGGCGCCAGATTCTGGATTTCCTGATCCTGCAGCAGCACCTTTCCCGCAACCGCCCTTATCAGCCCGGCGATGACGTTGATCAGGCTGGATTTGCCCGCGCCGTTGGCCCCCAGCACAGCCACAGCCGATCCCCGGGGCACCTCCAGGGATATGCCGCGCAGTACCCGGTTTTCTCCGATGTATGCTTCCAGGTTCTCGATTTTAAGCATTCTGTTGCTCTCCCAGATAGGCTTGGATAACTCTCGGGTCCTGGCAAACTGTCTCCGGCGTACCCTGGCAAATGAGGATTCCCTGATCAAGGACGATGACCCGTTCACAAAGGCTCATGATGGCCCCCATGATGTGTTCGATCCAGACCACGGTGATGTCGAACCGGTCACGGATTGATTTGATCAGTTGAAGAGCGGTTTCCATTTCTGCGGTGTTGAGTCCCCCCAGCACTTCGTCGAGCAGGATCAGCCTCGGCTTGGCGGCCAGTGCCCGGGCCAGTTCCAGGCGCTTTTTGTCGATAAGGTTCAGGCTTTCGGCCAGCCACCCATCCTTGCCGGTCAGGGCAACCATGGTCAACAGCTCCAGCGCTTTGTCCCGACGGGCTGTCCCCTTCAACTCCGGCTGATTTTCCACTAAAGGCACATAAACATTTTCCAGGCAGGTCATCTTGCCGAAGGGCCGGGTCACCTGGAAGGTTCGCGAGATGCCGGCCCTGCAGATGCGGTGCGGCTTCAGCCCGGTAATGTCCCGCCCCTCAAAGGCAACGCGGCCTTCGTCCAGGTCAATGGCGCCGGTGATCAGGTTGAACATGGTGGTCTTGCCGGCGCCGTTGGGGCCGATCATACCCAGGATCTCGCCGGATGCAACCGAGAGGCTCACATGGTTGATGGCCTGGACACCACCGAAGCGCTTGGAGGCCCCGGTGACCTTTAGAAGGCTCATTTGACACCTCCTTTGCCGGTAAAGGTTCGCCACCACTTTGCGGCCAGCCCCACCAAGCCCTGGGGCGCGAAGCGGGCAAAGATCAAGGCCACGCAAGCGAAAACCAGTATGTGGTACTTGTCGCTGAAGTGGCGCACAAACTCGCTGAGCACCTCCAGCAGAAAAGCGCCGAGCACCGGACCGGCCAGGGTTCCCAGCCCGCCGATGACAGCCATGGCCAGAACGTGGAACATCATATCCAAAGACGGGATGTGGGGGGTGATCAGCATCAGGTAGTGGCCGTAGAGCGAGCCGGCCAGTCCGGCCATCGCCCCGCTGATGACAAAAGCCGTGACCCGGATTTTCATTACCGGCACTCCCAGCGAGCGGGCGGCGACCTCGTCGTTGAGCACTGCCCTGAAGCGCAAGCCCATGTCCGAGCGGGTCAGATAACGCACTGTCCACACCATGGCTGAAGCTGTCGCCAGCATGATGTAAAAGGCTGAAATCTTGGAATACGGGCCCACGATGAACGGCACTTTCAACCCCATGGTCCCGCGGGTAATTTCATACTCGTTTTGGATGATGATGCGTACAATCTCCGAAAATCCCAGGGTTGTGAGCGACAGGTAGATTCCACCCATGCGAATGCACAGGGCCCCGAGACCCAGGGAGATCAAAGCGGCCAGCCCCACCCCCAGGGGCAAGCCTATCAAGGGGGGCAAGCCCATTTTGGTCGATAGTATACCGGTGGTGTAGCAGCCGATTCCGGCAAAGGCGGCATGGGCAAAAGATACCTGGCCGGTGAAACCGGCCAGCAGGTTCCAGGAACTGGCCATCATAACGTAGAAAAGGCCGACAATGGCGCTGTTGAGCCAGTAAGGCCCCAGCATGAAGGGCAGAGACGAAAACACCGCAAGGGCCATGAGCCAGGGTGCCAGTTGGCCCATGACCAAAGTTTTTCTGTCGGCAGCGAGTGTTACGGTTTGCATGCTAGTCTACCTTCTATAGTTGCTTCTGGCCGAACAGTCCGGTGGGCCGGAAGAACAGTACAAGAATCAGGATGATAAAGCCAAAGATGTGCTTGTAGCCACTGGAAAGGTAACCGACCCCCAGGTTTTCCACGATGCCGAGCAGCAGCCCGCCCATGATGCAGCCGGTGAAGGAGCCAAGCCCGCCCAGAATCATGACCACGAATGCGGTCAGCGAGATGCCCACTCCCACCGTGGGCGTGACCGGAAAAACCGGCGTGAGGATAACGCCGGCACAGGCGGCCAGCACGCATCCCAGCCCGAAGGAGAGCATGTTGACCCGGGCGGTATTCACCCCCAGTATGGCGGCCATGTCGCGGTCCATGGCCACGCTGCGAATGACCCGCCCCAGCCAGGTCTTGTGTATCACCACCATGAAAACAGCTATCGCCCCCGCCGCTGCTGCAAAAGAGGCCAGGCGCTGGTTGCCGTAGTGGAACAGACCGAAAAGGTTGCTGGCACCGCTTACCCAGTTGGGAGGTTTGTTGGGAAAAGGGCCGAAGACAACCAGATAGACGTTTTGCAAAATAATGTAGAGGATAAAAGTGATGATCAGGGAGTACATTTCCTCGCCATAGGTGGGCCGGATCAGAACCCGTTCAACCACCAGACCCAAAAAAAAGACCAGCACCACGGCCGCCAACATGGAGCTCAAAGGGTCCATCCCGGCGCTTTGGGCAAACAGGGCGCTGAAGTACCCTGCCAGCACATAAAACTCGCCATGGGCGAAGTTGACAACACCCATAATGCCCACGATCAGGGTTACGCCCAGGGCGGCCAGGGCATATGTGGTCCCCATGATCACCCCGTTGACCAAATACAGCAGCAGGTCTTCCATGGGGCAAGCCATCCTTTCAGTAAAATTGGTGTTGCGGACCGACCGCCGCACAACAGGCAGTCGGTCCAAGTCTAGCGCATATTATTTCTTCAGTTCCCCGGTTTTGCCCGCCAGGGGATAGACGACCACCTGTTTTTTGTCCTGCCACTGGATGATCAGCATGGGCGGCTGCCACTGGTGATAGGCGTATGTCCCCTTTTCGGTGCCGAACTTCACGACCCCCGAGGACACAACCAATTCGGTTGCCTCCAGGGCCTTGACCAGCTTGTCACTGGCGGTGGAGCCGGCCCGCTTGATGGCGTCGGCCGCGATCAGAAGCACGTCATAAATGGAGCGGGATTTGTAATCCGTCGGTGCTTTGCCGAACTTCTTGCGGTAGGCCGCATCAAACTCCTTGGCCACCGGGGTGAGCATCACCTTTTCGTGCATGCGGGATACGAACAGCTCCAGGTTGCCATACTGGCCCACCGTCTTCCAGAACTCGGGCCACAGTGACGGCGGTCCGGCACCTTCCAGCAACAACGCTTGGCCGGGGATCATGCCGACCTCGCCCGCCTGCGCGATGAGGTAGTGTACGCCGAAGCCGTAAACGAAGGCCAGCATCAGGTCGGGGTTGAATTTTTTGACCTTATTCAGTTCGGCGTAATGATCCTGGCTCTTGCGCTCGGTGATAATCGTCATGTGCGCGACGCCGGCATCCTTGAGGGCTTTTTCAGCCAGTTCCTTGATGCCCATGCCCCAGTCAGTGTTCTCGGCGAAAATGGCCACCCGCTCGAACTTGTAGTCCTTCACAAAACCGATGATATTGTCGTTGACCACGCCGCTGTTGCAGGGACCGGCCCTGAACACATAGGGATAATTCTTCTTGGTGATGTCGTCGTGCCAGGCCTCGGCAATGATCAGGGGCACCTTGTAGCGGTTGGCCACGTCGATCTCAGCCAGGGCGGCGGAGCTGTGGGACTCACCAAGTACCATCACCACCTTGTCCTTGGTGATCAGTTTCTCGATGCCGCTGGCGGCCTTAGCCGGGTCGCCGGCTGTGTCCTCGAAGATCACTTCGACTTTTTTCCCCAGAAGTCCCCCCGTGGCGTTAATTTTGTCCAGGGCCAGGGCGATCCCTTCTTCGAAGGCAGTGCCAGTTGCAGCAGCACCGCCGGTGCGCGGGCCCACCACGCCGATTTTAATCGTGTCCCCTGCCATGGCCCCCGTGGGCGAAATCATGACAAGCAGTGCCAACGCGGACAATAAAACAAAAATTTTTCCATACCGTTTCATGTTCCCTCCTTTGATTTAGTTTAACTGCCTGTTAATATTATAGAGAGCAATTACTCTCCACCCTGCAGACTGCAAAAAACGACACTCAAAGCACGGTGCAACCAAAGCGCTGATCAACCCGGTCGTTTTTCAACAATCTGTCTTTGATCATCTTCTCTCATTTCTTCGGGGGTTAAGTCCCAGTATTGCCCGGGCCTCGTCCGGCGTTGCCACCTCGCGGCCCAGCAATCGGCTGATTTCAACGATGCGTTCGACCAGCAGCTGATTGGTGGCCAGCTCTCCTTTGCGGTAATAGATGTTGTCCTCCAGTCCCACCCGCACATGGCCCCCCATCAGGATGGCATGAACCGCCATGGGAAGCTGGGCAGCACCGATTGCGCTGACCGTCCAGGTCGCCCCCGGAGGCAGAAACATTTTCAGATGTGTCAGGTGTTCCACCCGCGCCGGCATGGCACCTTTGAGGCCCATCACAAAATTGAAATGCAGCGGTGCCCGGATGAGGCCTTGCTCATTGAGATCGATGGCATTGTGCAGCATGGCCAGATCGAAGACCTCTATTTCCGGCTTGATGGCACGCTTTTTCATCTCCTCGGCCAGGCTTTTTACCAGGTCCGGGGGGTTGATATAGGCGGAGTTGGGAAAATTGACGCTGCCGGTGGTCAAAGACGCCATCTCAACGTCCATGGTCAGACGCTGCCGTCGGCTGTTCAGGCCGGTGCCGGCCCGGCCGCCGGTGGACACCTGAAGGATCAGGCGCGTCCGGCCCGAAAGGGCCTCCACCACGGCCCGGAAGCGTTCGGGGTCATCCGACGGATTCTGCTCCTCGTCCCTGGTGTGAATGTGCAAAATCGACGCGCCGGCCTGTTCACAGCACAGGGCATCTTCAACGATCTGTTCTGTGGTAACGGGAACATGCGGCGTATCCTGTTTCTTGGGTATGGAGCCGGTTGGTGCTATCGTAATGATCAGTTTTTCAGGCATTGATTGTCTTTCCCTGCGGCCAAAAGGCCGATATCGGCGAATAGCCGCCTGTGGATAGATGCTTACTCGATACCGTCCATGGAACCCAAAGCCCCTTCAATCCTGGCCGCGGTTTCCATGGCCAGCGGCGCCAGATCCTGTTCCAGCTTTTGGCGGCTCACCCGCCTGGTGGGTACAGCGATATTCAGGGCGGCAAGGGCTTGGCCGTCCGGCTTTTTTACCGGTGCTGCCACGCTGCGCAGTCCCACTGAAAGCTCCTCGTCGTTGAGTGCGTATCCTTTCCTGCGGACCCGCTCCAGTTCGATCCGAAAGGCCTTTCGGCAGGTGATCGTACGATGGGTGAGTGCGGAGAAGTCATAGCCTGACAGGATGCGTTCAACCGTTTCAGGGCGGGCAAAAGCCAGCAGGGCTTTGCCCATGGATGTGCAATGCAGGGGCAGGCGGGAGCCCAGCTGCAGATCGAAGGGTAAAATACGTCCGGTATTGTTGATCCGCACCAGGTACATCAGTTCATTGCTCTGCAGGACGGAAAGGTTGACCGTTTCGCCGGTCTGCACCGCCAGCTGCTCCAGATAGTGCTGGGCAATCTGTCGCCAGCCCAGACTGCTCATGGCGGCGTATCCCAGGGACAGGATCTTGGGCGTGAGATGAAACCGCCGCTGCCGGTCCCGGCGCACGAAGCCAAGCCGGGTCAAAGTGTGGCAGATGCGGGTAACCGTTGCGTTGTTGGTGCCGGCGCGGCAGGAAAGTTCGGCCAGATTGAGGGCATCCCTGGATTCAGCCATGATCTGGATAACATGCATGCCTTTCGCCAGAGACTTGAGGAAATATCTTGGGTTGCTGTCGTTCACGGGATGCCCGAGTCCTTCGATATCTTTACGCATAGCGAAAATAGATTTTACTATGCGATGAGATATAGACCAGGTCAAACGCTCCCGTCAAGCAAAAAATAAAAAAATAAGAGGCTGCTTTTTAAGAACTTACGACCTTCGCGGTTAATGTTGCCGCCAGCGACTGGGCCTCGTCCCAGGTCGGCACTCCGTTGCGGCCGCCGTACTCACGGCAGGACAGTGAGGCCACGGCCACTGAAAATTTGACGGCTTCAGGCAGTCTGAATCCTTTTTTCAGTGCCAGGGCAAAGGCCCCGTGGAAATTGTCGCCGGCGCCGATGGTGTCAATGGCGTTCACATCCGGGGCGGCCACGTGAAAGAGCTTATTGTCGGTCACATAATAGGCCCCGTTTTCACCGTGGGTGACAATCAGCTGACCCTGCACGCGGCGACGCAGTCCAACAATTTTGCGAATCAGCGGCAAACCGTTAAAATCCAGCTGGTTGGAATCCAGAAACTCGGCTGAGGGGATAAAAAAATCAGCTGTTTCCATGATGGCCTCGATTCCCGGGCGCCATCTTTCAGCGTCATAGATGATTTTGACCTTGTCCTGCGCGGCATTTTTAAGCGGTCCGCCCAGATAGGTGACTTCCGGATCCAGCAGAACGACTCCCGCCTGTCGCGCCAGATCCACCAGCCAATCCTCAAGGGTGATGCCGGGCAGGACATTGCGCTCGTAGATAATGGTCCGGGCACCGCCGGCGGCGGTGACAAAAATATAGGACACCGGTGTTTTGCCGCCCAGGACAATATCGATGAATCGCGTATCAACTTTAAAGTCTGTCAATCGTTGCAGACAAAAACGGCCCGCCTCATCGTCGCCGAGCCGACCCACGCAGGCCACCCTGCCGCCCAGCCTCGCGATGCAGCACGAAGCCGTACCGCCCTGCCCACCGCCTTCAGTCAGGCGGAAATTGATGGCAACTTTTTGATTTTCTTCAGGAAATTTATCGACAACCGCAATGTAATCCAGGCAGCTGCGCCCGATGACCACCACATCAATATCGCTCACCTTTAACCTGCTCCTGTCCGTTGACCGCTTCGATGCATTTTTGAGTTGACTTTTAGCCTTTTTGAGTTCATAAAGTATCATCCGGGCCCTTGTGGCCGCACCGTTGCTTCATCCTGAAAAACAAAGCAGACAATCACCTGTATTCCATGGGAGGCCATTGCCGGACATTCATGGGTGTCAGAGAACCCGAATTGGAACTTTATTGATAACACATTCGGGTTTAATTCGAAAATTGCCGGCTCCAGGTAGGTTTCCGCGGCTTGCGAAACGCCGGGAGCAATTGTCAGGAGGAGAACAGTAGGGGTATTTTCGAATCTGATAACCACTGGCATCATGGTATGGGCAAGGAGTCGTTGCCGGACGGCCAGGTGCCCTGGTGTGCCGATTGGGGCTCCCAGGGCCGGCCACCCAGACACCGTTCCCTCTTGCCACTCTTTACTCCCCCAGCCGGCTATGGCGTCGGTTGTTCGAAGACAATCCCCACGTACCCCACGAAGCTGTCCCCCGGGCTTTTGTCATAGCTGGTGGCATATGCAATTTCAGCGGCCCGTTGCGCCCCCAGGTTTTTGGCGGCTTCAATTGCCGTTGCCGCCGCTCCGGCACAGCACGCATTCTGATGGGCCCGGGCTTCGGCAATGACTTTTTCCGGCGCCATCGCCAGCATGGCCGCAATCACCCGGCGGTCGTTTTCGTTGCGCACCCACTCAACCGCTTTTTTTCCGGTTCCCTTGGGCACGAACCCGTAATTGTAGCCATAATGGGTTAAATCGGTTGAACCGACCACTTTAATCCGGCGGCCCGTTTTTTTTGCAATTTCCGTCACTGCGCGACCGATTTCCAGGGAATGTCTGTTTGGCGGCACGCCAAGTGTCAGGATTTTTACATCGCTGAAAAAATACTTGATAAAGGGCAGCTGAAGCTCGACGGTGTTGTCCTGGTTGAAATGATCCGGGGTTTCAAGGGTGAATGAAAATCTGCCGGCCAGCTCGGCTGCCAGCTCCTCATCAACCGGCAGGTTGCCGAAGGGGGTCTGCCAGGCGCCCTGGGCCATCAGATAACAGCCGGAGTCGGCGTGCAGGTGCATGCCGAAAACCACCACCGTATCCGGGGCATCCCCGTCCTGCAGGCAGTAAATGACATTGCAGGCGATACTGCCTGAAAAAAACCAGCCGGCATGGGGCACGATGCCGCCGGTCCGATTTGGCGCTGCCGTGATGCCGGGGGCCCCCTCATCAATAAAACTGTTGATTTCCCGCTCGCATTCAGAGGCGCTCGCAGGGTACCAGCTGCCGGCAAATACGGCTTTTCTTACTTTTGTGAATTTCATGGCCCACCTCCCCCCGGCTGAAACCGGCTGCCGGTTTGACCACCCAGGTTGCGGCTTTTCCCGGCAGTTTTCTTTTGTAACGTTTTGGGCGTTTGCGTCTCTTGTTAATATAAATCCAAATCGAGCCCTTGTCGAGAAGTGGTTTCCAAAACCACTTCAAGTCAGGATTAACAAACCACAGGAGGACAATTATGCCGATTTATGAGTATCATTGCAGCGGTTGCGACCGTGACTTTGAAGTCCTGGTGTTTCAAGGCGATGAACAGGGGGTGACCTGCCCCGATTGCGGCACCGAAGACGTCACCCGGCTGATGAGTTCGGCCAGCATCGGCGGATCGGATCTTGGCAGCTGTTTTTCCGGCGCTGCGGGCGGATTTTCCTGAGCCGGCTAGCTTGCGGCGGCAGTTGGCCGCTGAAATTTTCTTCTCACAAATGCACTTTCCCGCCATGGCATTCAGGGCGGGTTGGCCCAACCAGCGCCAACCTGCCTTGACAGCCGCCCATCGATCTCTTATCTATATTATACGGTCAGCCGTTCGATGCAATCATTTTCTCAAGCCAACAGGAGGTTCAAATGTGGGAATACACGGACAAAGTCAAGGATCATTTCCTCAACCCGCGCAACGTCGGCACCATCGAGGATGCGGACGGGGTGGGCGAGGTCGGTTCTCTTGCCTGCGGCGATGCCTTGACCTTTTATTTCAAACTCGATGACAACGGCAAAATAAAAGACGCCAAATTCAAGACTTTCGGATGCGCGAGTGCCATTGCCTCCTCGTCGGCGCTGACCGAAATGGTCAAGGGACTGACCCTCGAGGAGGCCAAAAAAATCACCAATGAAGACATTGCCTCTTATCTGGGAGGGCTTCCCAAGGAAAAGATGCATTGTTCGGTCATGGGCCGCGATGCCCTGGAAAAGGCCATTGCCTGCTACCTCGGGGAACCCGAAAAAAAGATTGAAGGCGAGATCGTGTGCGAATGCTTCGGGGTGACCGATGTCGAAATCGAACGGACGGTGCGGGAAAATCATCTGTCAACCATTGAAGACGTTACTGACTATGTTAAGGCTGGCGGAGGTTGCCAGAATTGCCATGAAAGGATCCAGGAAATCATCGATTCGGTGCGGGGAACTGAACGTCCGGTTAAGATCAAACCGAGGGTGATGACCAATTTGCAGAAAATCAAGTTGATTGAAGAAAGCATTGAACGCGAGATCAACCCGATGCTCAAAAAAGATGCCGGCAGACTGGAACTGGTGGACGTGGACGGCAACCGGGTGCTGGTCCGGCTGGGAGGCAGCTGTGCTTCCTGTGTCAAATCGCCCGTGACCCTCAAGCATTATGTCGAGGCCAAGCTGCGGGAGCTGGTGAGCCCTGAACTGGTGGTAGAGGAGGTGGACTGATGAAGGTCATCTATACCGATAACAATGCGACGACCATGGTGGCCCCCGAAGTGCTGGAGGAAATGCTGCCCTATTTCAGCCAGTATTACGGCAATCCATCGAGCATGCATACCTTCGGCGGCAGTGTGGCCGAGAAAATCAAAGAAGCCCGGCAGCGGGTGGCCGATCTGATCGGCGCCAGCCCCGAGGAAATCGTTTTTACCAGCTGCGGCACGGAGAGTGACAGCACCGCCATTCATGCCGCCATCGAATCCTACCCGGACAAGCGGCACATCGTCACCAGCCGGGTGGAGCATCCGGCCATTAAGAATTTGTATGAGATCCTGGCGAAAAAGGGCTACCGGGTCACCTTTGTGCCGGTGGACAGCCAGGGGCGCCTGGACCTGGATTATCTTTATGACAGCCTGGACGAGAATACGGCCATCGTCAGCCTCATGTGGGCCAACAACGAGACCGGCGTGATTTTTCCCATCGAAGAAATTTCGCGCACGGTGAAGGAAAGCGGGATTATCTTCCACACCGATGCCGTCCAGGTGGCCGGAAAAATCCCCATCGACGTCCGCAATACCGGAGTGGACATGCTGTCGCTTTCGGGCCACAAATTTCACGCCCCCAAGGGCGTCGGGGTGCTTTATATCCGCAAAGGGACGCGGTTTGCACCTTTCATGATCGGCGGCCACCAGGAAAGAGGCCGGCGGGGGGGCACGGAAAACACCGCTTCCATCATCGGCCTGGGCAAGGCCGCCGAACTGGCCAAACAGCATCTGGAGCAAGGCAGCTACGAGCGGGTCGGCAAACTACGCGACAAGCTGGAAAATGCACTGCTCCAGCGGGTATCCCACACCATGATCAACGGGGACCGGCAGTACCGGGTGGCCAATACCACCAGTATTGCCTTTGAATACGTGGAGGGCGAGGCCATTTTGCTGATGCTCAATGAATTCGGCATCTGCGCTTCCTCCGGCTCGGCATGCACCTCCGGGTCCCTGGAGCCTTCCCACGTGCTGCGCGCCATGGGGGTGCCGTTTACCGCCGCCCACGGTTCGATCCGCTTCAGCCTCAGCCGCTACAACACGGAAGAAGAGATCGATTTTATCATTGAAAAGGTGCCCTCCGTCATTGAAACCCTGCGACAGATGTCGCCTTTCTGGCAGGATGCCGTCAAGGCTGAAGATGCGGCCGCAGCAAAAAGCTGATGGGTCGGTGCGAAGGCGATTTTTTCTGTTTTAGCGGGATTTTTTAAGCCCTGCCTTTTGCTTCAGCCAGTCAATCCAGGGGTCAAAGCCCTGTTCGGTTTTGGCTGACAGCTCAAATATCGGCATGCCGGGATGAATCTGGTGAATGGCCTCAATGGCCTGGTCGCGGTCATAGTCGAGGTAGGGCAGCAAGTCGATTTTATTGAGCAGCGCCGCTTCGCATTGGCGGAACATCAGGGGATACTTCAGGGGCTTGTCCTCGCCCTCGGTCACGCTCAGCACCACCACCCGGGCGTCCTCGCCGATGTCAAACTCCGCCGGGCACACCAGGTTGCCCACATTTTCAACGATCAGCAGGTCAATGGCATCCAGATCCAACCCGCCGAGGGCCTTTTCAATCACATGGGCGGCCAGGTGGCAGTCGCCGCCGAATTCATCGGTATTGATCTGGATCACCGGGGCCCCGGTGACCGCTAACCGATCGGCGTCGTTGGTGGTGCAGATATCGCCGACAATCACGGCGCTTTTGATTTCGGGCATGATGCGGGCCAGGGTTTTTTCAAGGGTGGTGGTTTTGCCCGAACCCGGTGAGCTCATGAGGTTGAGAACAAAAACATTTTTTTCCTGGAACAGCCGGCGGTTCTGCTCGGCCATCCGGTCATTGACATCCAGCACCCGGCGCACCACCTTGATTTCCCGGGTCCCGCTTTTGCGGGTGGCAATGCCGGCATCGGTGTTGTGCCCATTGGGGGGGCCATGGGAGTGGGGAGATCCCGTGTGATGGTACCGCCTTTGAGTTTTTAGAAGTCTATCCAGAAACATGGGGGTCCTCCTGGGAGATTTCAATGGATTCGATGTCCAGCTCCCGGCCGGACAGGATTTCCAGGGAGCCGCTGTCGCAGTCTTGGCACTTGAAAACCGGCTCGTCGATGGTCCAGCGCTGACCGCAGTCCCTGCAGCGGGCCACCACCGGCAGCTCCTCGATGACCAGCCGGGCACCGTCAAGGGCGGTGTCTTTGATTGCCACATCGAAACAGAACTGCAGACTTTCCGGCACCACCGCCGCCAGCTTGCCGATTTTCAGATGCACCTTTTCCACCCGCACTTCACCGGCGTCGGCCGGGATGGAGGCGGTGGCGATTTCGACGATCTGCAGGGCTATTCCCATCTCATGCATGGGTTTCCATTCCTAATTTATGAATTGGAAACCAGCTAAGTGCAATCCACTATATGCGATAAACACTATTTGGTCTCCAATAAAAGTGTTGGTTGCAGGCCCGCCGATCTGTCGAATATTCCACCAAATTATTTGAAAACCTCGGCGCACAGTTCCCCCAGGGAGCCCAGGTTTTCACAGACATGGATGCCGGCGGCTTTCATGGCCTCGATTTTGGCACTGGCCGTGCCGCTGCCGCCGCTGATGATGGCGCCGGCATGGCCCATACGCCGTCCCGGGGGCGCGGTCAGTCCGGAGATGAAGCCCACCACCGGAATGCTCATCTGTTCCGCAACGAACTCGGCGGCTTCCTCTTCGGCACTGCCGCCGATCTCTCCGACCATCACCACTGCGCGGGTGGCCGGATCTTCTTCAAAGGCTTGCAGGCAGTCGATAAAATTGGTGCCGATGATCGGATCCCCGCCGATGCCGATGCAGGTGGTCTGACCGATGCCCTGCCGGGTGAGTTGGTGGACCACTTCGTAGGTCAGGGTGCCCGAGCGCGAAACCACCCCCACCGGGCCCCCGGGCAGGTGAATCGGCCCCGGCATAATCCCGATTTTGGCCTCCCCGGGGGTGATGATGCCCGGGCAGTTGGGGCCGATGAGCCGCAGGGGTTTGCCCTGCAGGTAATTGATGACTTTCATCATGTCCAGCACCGGAATGCCCTCGGTGATGGTGACCACGACCTCGATGCCGGCGTCGGCAGCCTCCATGATCGCATCGGCGGCAAAGGGCGGCGGCACGAAAATCAGGCTGCAGTTGGCCCCGGTGGCGGCAACCGCCGCGCCCACGGTATTGAAAACGGGCACGTCATCCATCTTCTGACCGCCCTTGCCCGGCGTCACGCCGGCGACGATCCGGGTCCCGTATGCCAGGCATTGGCGGGTATGAAACTGTCCTTCCCGGCCGGTGATGCCCTGGACCACCACGCGCGTATTTTTATCCACGAAAATGCTCATTTTACTTCCTCCACAGACCGCCGGTGATTACAAACCCGTCAGCTTTGATGGTCCCTGCAATCCCCAAAATGCTCACGAAGCGAACAAATATAACTTTTTGTGATTTCATCAGCTTCAGGCGGCGACAATTTGGGCCACCTTCTGGGCGGCGTCCTTCAGGTCCACGGCCGTAATCAGGTCAAGACCCGATTCGGCCAGAATGCGGCGGCCTTCTTCGATGTTGGTGCCTTCCATGCGCACCACCACCGGCACATCGATGCCGGTCTTACGGGCGGCCTGGACCACCCCTTCGGCCAGCACGTCGCAGCGCAGGATGCCGCCGAAAATGTTGATCAGAATGCCCTTGACGTTCGGATCGCTTAAAATGATGCGAAACCCGTTTTCAACCATTTCGGCGCTGGCACCGCCGCCCACATCCAGAAAATTGGCCGGTTCGGCGCCGGCCAGCTTGATCAGGTCCATGGTGGCCATGGCCAGACCGGCGCCATTGACCATGTTGCCCACGTTGCCATCCAGGTTAATGTAATTCAGGTTGTACTTGGAAGCCTCGATTTCCAGCGGATCTTCTTCATCCAGATCGCGGTAGGCGACCACGTCGGAATGGCGAAACAGCGCATTGTCGTCAAAGTTGATCTTGGCGTCCAGGGCGATGACGGCTTGATCGGCGGTCAGCACCAGGGGATTGATTTCCACCAGCGAACAGTCATAGTCCACAAACAGGCGGTATAGATTTTTCAGCATGGCCATAAACGGCTTGATGACCGCCGGGGCCAGCTCAAGCCCGTAGGCGGTCTGGCGGCAATGGTAGCCCTGGATGCCCTGCAGGGGGTTGATGAAAACCTTGATGATTTTCTCGGGGCTGCGGGCGGCAACCTCTTCAATGTCCATGCCCCCGGCCTGGCTGGCCATCACCACGATTTTGGCCGTTGCCCGGTCCGCCACCAGGCTCAAGTAAAGTTCTTTTTCAATCTCCAGGCCCTGTTCCACCAGGATCTTTTTAACGGTCCGGCCAGCCGGGCCCGTCTGGTGGGTCACCAGGTTCATGCCGATGATCTGGCCCGCAAGTTCGCGGACTTCTTGTTCGGAGCGGGCCAGCTTGACGCCCCCTCCCTTGCCGCGGCCCCCGGCGTGAATCTGGGCTTTTACCACCACGGGGTAGCCACCCAGAGTTTGGGCCCGGGAAACCGCTTCTTCCGGGCTGAAGGCCACCTGGCCGCGGGGAGTCGGGACATCGTATTTTTGAAACAGCTCCTTGGCCTGGTACTCGTGAATCTTCATGTTTGCCTGTCTCCTAAATTAGACTTTTCACGGTTCCATCAAGTTTTCTGCCCGCAACTAGCCGATTACCGCCAGCACATCCCCCTTGGCCACCGAATCGCCGCTGCTGAACTTGATGGCCTTGATGGTGCCGCTGACCGGAGACGGCAGGGCATTTTCCATTTTCATGGCCTCCAAAATCAGCACGGTTTCCCCTTCGTTGACCGCATCGCCGACATTTTTCTCGTAGCTGACGATCATGCCGGGCATGGGCGCCACCAGGGCGGTGCCTTCGACATCGGCGGCGGGAGCGGCTGCCGGAGCCGGTTCCGCGGTCGCTGCAGGAGCCGGTGTTGCCGGTGGGGGTGCAGCTGCAGCCGGGGCCGGGGCGGCAGGGGTCACGGGGACCGGCGCAGCCGGCATCGCCTCGGGCTGAACATAGCTGACCACCGGGGCGCCGCCGGTGGATTCCACCCCGACTTCGAAGTATTCCTCATCCACGAACACGTTGAAGGTGCGCAGGTTCTCCCCCTTGGGCGGCGGCTGTTTTTTGGGTTTTTCAACCAGTTCCCCGGCCAGCGCTTTTTTGACGAGTTCCTGTTCAGCCCTGGCCTCTTCCAGGGTTTTGGCCCTGACTTCATCGGGCGGCTGCTCCTTGCCGTATTTCCATTTCAAAAAGCGTTTGCCGGTGACCGGATACAGGGCGTAGATCAGCACATCATCCAGATCCACTGCCAGTCCATTGATTTCCTCCTTGGCCTTGTCCAGTTCGGGCTCCAGCACCTCCGCGGGCCGGCAGGTGATGGGCTCTTCGCCCCGCTCGTAGCCTTTGAGTGCTTTTTTCTGAACTTCCGGATTGATCGGGATGGCGGTTTTGCCGTACAGACCGTAGCACAGGTCCTTGACCTGGGCGGTGATCATCTTGTAGCGCTCATTTTCGTCGTCAAACAGCACGTTGTTGACAGTCTGAATGCCGACAATCTGGCTGGTGGGAGTGACCAGCGGAACCTGGCCAAGATCCTTGCGCACCCGGGGCAGTTCGGCAAACACGGCGTCCAGTTTGTCCAGGGCATCCATTTCCCTGAGCTGGTTGACCAGGTTGGAGAGCATCCCGCCGGGGGTCTGGTGCAGCAGGACGTTGATGTCGATGATCGACATCTTGGTGTCGTCGAGCAGGTGACGGTACTTGGGCATTACCTCTTTTTCCAGGATCTCGTTGATGGCCGCCAGATGGTGAATGTCAAAGCCGGTGTCGCGGTTGGTTCCCAGCAGGGCCATGACCAGCGGCTCGACGGCGGCATGCGAGGTGCGAAAGGCGTACGGCGACATGCAGGTGTCAATGATGTCCACCCCGGCTTCAATGGCTTTGAGCATGCTCATCTGGGACATGCCCGAGGTAAAATGGCTGTGCAGGTGTATCGGTGCGCTGACCTCCTCTTTGAGCGCCTTGATCAGGGCGTAGGCGTCGTAGGGGGCCACCAGGCCGGCCATGTCCTTGATGCAGATGCTGTCCGCTTCCATGGCCTCGAGTTCCTTGGCCTTTTTCAGATAATAGTCGATGTTGTAAACCTCGCCGCCCATGCGAGGTTCGGTCAGCGAGTAGCAGATGCACCCCTGGAAGTGCTTGCCGCACTGCTTGATCACCGGGACCACGGTTTCAAAATTGCGGTAGTCGTTCAAGGCGTCAAAGGTTCTGAAGATGTCCATGCCGTTTTCAGCGGCTCTTTCCACAAAGGCACGGGCCACGTCATCGGCGTAGTTGCGGTAGCCCACCAGGTTCTGCCCCCTGAGCAGCATTGAAAAGGGTGTTTTCTTGATATAGCGCTTCAGCGTTCGGATGCGCTCCCAGGGGTCCTCGTTTAAAAAGCGGTGCATGGTGTCAAAGGTGGCCCCGCCCCATACTTCCATGGCCCAGAAACCGACTTCGTCCATCATCTCCGCCACCGGGATCATGTCTTCCGTGCGTCCCCGGGTAGCAAAAAGGGACTGGTGGCCGTCACGCAGAGACAGATCCTCTATTTTAACGGGATTTTCCGCTGCCGGCCGATCTTTGTCATAGTTCATGGCGGTCATTTTGACTTGAATTTCTTCACTCATTTTATGCTCCTTGAAAAAAGTGGTATCCGGATGTTGGGTTTACCCCCCGGGTTTGGTGCCAAATGTTCTCAGTTGCATCAGGTTGCGCAGCTGCATCTGCATCTGCCGGCCGTGAATGCCCCACGGCTTTAAAGCCGCCGTCGACCTGCGGGCATCTGCCGTCGGCCTGCCGGGCATTGCGGACTGCAACTGCACGGCGGCTTCTTCCTCTTCGATATAGTTGACCACCGCGGCGATGGCGGCGGTGACTTTTTTGTCTTCGCTCATCTAAGCAGCCCTTTCTATCTGCCCGGGCCAACGGGCAAACTTTTTACATGGGAATATTGCCGTGTTTTTTAGGCGGCCGCAGTTCGCGTTTGCTGCTCATGGCCTCCAGCGCGTCAATGAGCCGTGGCCGGGTTTCGCTGGGCACGATAACGGCGTCGATATATCCCCGGCTGGCGGCCACGTAAGGATTGGCAAAAAGTTCGTTGTACTCGCTGATTTTTTCCTGGCGTTTGGCTTCCGGATCTTCAGCAGAGTTGATTTCTCTGCGGTGGATGATGTTGGCGGCTCCGGCCGCCCCCATGACCGCGATCTCGGCCGTGGGCCAGGCAAAGGCCATGTCGGCCCCCAGGTCCTTTGAACACATGGCCAGGTAGGATCCACCGTAGTCCTTGCGGGTGACCAGCAGCATTTTGGGCACCGTGGCTTCCGAGTAGCACCACAGCAGCTTGGCGCCGTGGCGGATAATGCCGCCCCATTCCTGCTGGCTGCCGGGCAGATACCCGGGAACATCGGCAATGGTCAGCAGCGGGATGTTGAAGGAGTCGCAAAAGCGGATAAAGCGCGTGGCCTTGTCCGAGGCATTGATGTCCAGGCATCCTGCCAGCACTTTGGGCTGGTTGGCGATAATCCCGATGCTCCGGCCGTTGAGGCGCGCAAAGCAGACGATCATGTTGCGGGCGAAATACTGGTGGGGCTCAAAGATTTCGCCCTGGTCCACGATGGCCCGGATGACTTCTTTCATGTCATAGGACTTGTTGGGATTGTCGGGAATGATCGCATCCAGCGCCGGTTCGGTGCGCCGGGGGTCGTCGCCGCTTTCGACCAGGGGCGGATCTTCCATGTTGTTGGCCGGCAGGTAGGAAAGCAGGCGTCGGATCTGCTCAATGGCGTCTGCATCGCTTTCGCAGGCAAAATGCGCCACCCCGCTTTTTTCATTGTGGGTTTTGGCCCCCCCCAGGTCTTCGAAGGTGATTTTCTCGCCGGTGACGGCCTTGATGACATCCGGGCCGGTAATGAACATGTAGCTGCTTTTTTTGACCATGAACACCCAGTCGGTCATGGCCGGCGAGTAGACGGCCCCGCCGGCGGTGGGGCCCATGATGGCTGAAATCTGGGGAATCACGCCCGAGGCGGCCGAGTTGCGAAAAAAGATCTGGCCGTAGCCAGAAAGCGCATCCACGCCTTCCTGGATCCGCGCGCCCCCCGAGTCGTTAAATCCCACAAAGGGGACCCCGGCTTTTAAGGCCAGGTCCATGACCTTGCAGATTTTTTTGGAATGCATCTCCCCCAGGCTGCCGGCCCGGGCGGTAAAATCCTGGGCAAAGGCAAACACCGGGCGCCCTTCGACCAGGCCATGGCCGGTGACCACGCCGTCCGAGGCGATGTCCACTTTTTGCATGCCGAAATTGGTGCAGCGGTGGGAGACGAACATATCGATTTCGCGAAAACTGCCCCTGTCAAACAGCAGGTCTATGCGTTCCCGCGCGGTCAGCTTGCCTTTTTCATGTTGAGCCGCCACCGCCTTTTCGCCGCCCATCTGAAGGATCCTGGCTTTCTTGTCCTTCAGCTGCTGAATCTTGTCTTCAACGCTTCCCATTGTCAACGTTCCTTTCTTTTTAAAACGGGGCGGTTGGCAAAATGCACCTCCCCGGTCTCCGTTGCTGATATGGCTCGAATCAGCCAGCTGCGGAAAGTTTCAATTAAACTTGCAATCTCGTATACCGATTAACTATTGTCAAGGAAAAAAAGCAGTTCCTCGGCCGCTGCCGTCGGACTGATGGACCCTTGCTGGACGGCGCGGGAAATCTGCGGCAGACGTTTAAGAATTTCAGGGTGATGGCGAAAACGATGTCTGAGCCCTTCCTCGATCAGGGACCACATCCATTGCAGGGCCTGCTGCTGCCTTTTGTGGGCCAGCTCGCCGCTGGCGGTGGTTTTGTCGCGGTGCTCCAGCACGGTGCGCCAGATTTCGCCGATCCCGGTCATTTCAGCCGCACTGCAGGTCAGCACCGGCGGTGTCCAGTTCGGTGAGGCGGGCCGCAGCAAATGCAGGGCATTTCTGTAAACAGTGGCGGCCTGCTCGGCTTTTTCCACGTTGCCGCCGTCGGCCTTGTTGATGGCCAGGGCATCGGCCAGCTCCAGCACGCCCTTTTTGATTCCCTGCAGCTCGTCGCCGGCACCGGCCAGCATCAGCACCAGAAAGAAATCCACCATGGAAGCCACCGTGGCCTCCGACTGGCCGACACCGATGGTCTCTACGATCACAACGTCATAGCCGGCGGCCTCGCAGATTAGCATGGTCTCCCGGGTCTTGCGGGCCACCCCGCCCAGGGTTCCGCCGGACGGAGACGGGCGGATGAATGCATTTGGTTCCACCGCCAGTTTTTCCATCCGGGTCTTGTCGGCCATGACACTGCCGCCGCTGCGCGTGCTGCTGGGATCTACGGCCAGCACGGCCACCCGGTGACCGTCTTCCACCAGCATCATCCCCAGACTTTCGATAAACGTGCTTTTGCCCACCCCCGGGACCCCCGTGATACCGAGGCGCACTGCATTGCCGGTATTCGGCAGCAGGGCGTCCAGAATTTTGCGGGCCAGTTGCTGATGGGCCGGCAGCGAGCTTTCGATCAGGGTGATGGTCTTGGACAGCAGCCGCCGGTCGGCGGCCAGCACACCGTCGATGTACTGCTGCGGATCGGCATCGCGCATTTTTTGTTTGGCTGGTGCCAAGGGGTTCCCCTAAGGTTGCTTTTCCAGCGCGTTGAGCACCTGGTTGGCCGATTCGGTGACCGGGGTTCCGGGACCGAAAATGCCCACCGCGCCGGCGGCATACAGAAAGTCGTAATCCGCCGGCGGAATGATGCCCCCCACCACCACCAGGATGTCATCCCCGCCTTCCTGCTGCAGGGCTTTCACCAGCTGGGGTACCAGGGTCTTGTGACCGGCGGCCAGACTGGACACACCGACCACGTGCACATCATTTTCCACCGCCATGCGGGCGGCCTCTTCCGGGGTTTGAAACATGGGACTGATGTCCACGTCAAAGCCCAGGTCCGCAAAACCGGTGGCAATGACCTTGATTCCCCGGTCGTGGCCGTCCTGGCCCATCTTGGTGACCAGGATCCGGGGCCGGCGGCCATGGTTGCTTTGAAACTGTTCCGTGCGCTTGCGCAAGGATTCGATGATTTCATTCTCGCCGTATTCAGCCGCATATACGCCGGAGATGCACTGGGTGGTGGCCACGTAGCGGCCGAACACTTTTTCGAGGGCATCGGATATTTCGCCCACCGTGGCCCGGGCCCTTACGGCCGGGATGCAGGCTTCAAGCAGGTTGTCGCCGGCTTCGGCCGCCCGGGTGACGGCATCCAGCGCTTTTTGCACCGCCTGCGGGTCGCGGTCGGCCTTGAGCTGTTTGAGCCGGGCGATCTGCTCATCGCGGACACTGGCCGGGACCTCCAGGATTTCCAGGTCGATGTCTTCATCGATCTGATATTTGTTGACCCCCACGATGACATCTTTGCCCTGGTCGATGCGGGCCTGACGGCGGGCGGCCGACTCTTCGATGCGCAGCTTGGGCATGCCGCTTTCAATGGCCCGGGCCATGCCGCCCATCTGCTCGACTTCTTCGATGATTTTGCCGGCCTCGCGGATTATGCCGTCGGTGAGCGCTTCGACGTAATAGGAGCCTGCCAGGGGGTCCACCACGTGGCAGATCTGCGACTCTTCCTGAACGATGATCTGGGTGTTGCGGGCGATGCGGGCGGAAAAGTCCGTGGGCAGGCCCACCGCTTCGTCAAAGGAATTGGTGTGCAGCGACTGGGTTCCTCCCAGGGCGGCCGAAAGGCACTCCAGGGTGGTGCGGATGATGTTGTTGTAAGGATCCTGGGCGGTCAGGCTCCAGCCGGATGTCTGGCAGTGGGTGCGCAGCATGGTGGAGCGTGGGTTTTGAGGATTGAAGCGGCTGATGAGTTGGTGCCACAAAAACCGGGCCGCCCGCAGCATGGCGATGTCCATGAAAAAGTTCATGCCGATGCCGAAGAAAAAGGACAGCCGGGGCGCAAAGGCATCGATGTCCAGCCCGGCACCCAGGGCGGCGCGCACGTATTCCACGCCGTCGGCCAGGGTAAAGGCAGTCTGCAGGACGGAATCGGCGCCGGCTTCCATCATGTGATAGCCGCTGATGCTGATGGTGTTGTATTTGGGCATATTTTTGGAGCAGTATCCGATGATGTCCGCCACGATGCGCATGGAGGGCTCCGGCGGGTAGATGTAAGTGTTGCGGGTCAGATATTCCTTCAGGATATCGTTTTGAATGGTGCCGCTCAGCTTTTCCTGGCTGACCCCTTGTTCCTCGGCGGCCACGATGTAGCCGGCCAGAATCGGCAGCACGGCACCGTTCATGGTCATGGAGACCGTCATCTGATCCAGGGGAATCTGGTCAAAAAGCATTTTCATGTCTTCAACGGAATCCACCGCCACCCCGGCCTTGCCGATGTCGCCCACGACCCGGGGATGGTCGGAGTCATAGCCGCGATGGGTGGCCAGGTCAAAGGCCACCGAAAGGCCTTTCTGGCCGGCCGCCAGGGCCCGGCGGTAAAAGGCATTGGATTCCTTGGCAGTCGAAAAACCGGCGTACTGCCGGATGGTCCAGGGCCTGCCGGCATACATGGTGGCCTTGGGCCCGCGCACATAGGGCGGCAGTCCCGGCAGCGTGTTGACATGCTCCATGGCCGCGAGGTCTTCGGCGGTATACAGCGGTTTGACCGCAATTCCTTCGGGGGTTTGCCAGTTCAGCGATTCCAGGGGTTTGCCCCTCAGTTCCTTGGTGGCCAGGTCAATCCATTTCTGCTTTTCAGGATGTTCGGACATTATCACTCACTCCTATTGCGCTCATAAGGTTTTAGTTATTTTCTTTCGCACAGTTCCACCAGCACGCCGTTGGTGGATTTGGGGTGCAAAAAGGCGATTTTGGCGCCTCCGGCACCCTGGCGGGGTTTTTCATCAATCAGCCGAACTCCCTTTTGTTTGAGCTCCTGCAGGGCCGCTTCAATATCGTCCACCCGGAAAGCCACATGCTGGATGCCCTCGCCTTTTTTTTCCAGGTAGCGGGCGATGGGTCCGTCGGGGGCCGTCGATTCCAGCAGCTCCACCTCGCTTTCTCCCACCGGGAAAAATGCCGTGGTGACCTTTTGCTCCGCCACGGTCTCGGTGCCCTCGAATTGAAGGCCCAGGATATCGGTCCAGAAATTTTTGCCCTGATCAATACTGTTGACGGCAATGCCAAGATGATCAATTTTCAAAATCTTCATCGCACCTCCTTATCGCTTGCTGTATCATCGTCTATATTTCGCACCAGATTTTTCCCCAAAAGGCAGGCCGATCCAATGGTACCCATAAAAAGCCGTCGTGAACTGGCCGAGGGATGGTGTTTTCCGGAAAACCGGTATGATACTCAGCACCTCTGTCTTTTCGCAGTGTTTCATGTTTGGGATGAATGCCACGGGATGGATTCAATTTAGCATCTGATAGGGTTTCGTCCCAAACAAGGGAAACGCTGCTGAGAAAAAGTTTCATACCGGCTTGGAGGAAAATGGCATGCGGCGGCCGATTCACTCCTTTGCCGGTCCTGTACGTCAGGGCGCTGATTCCACCGCCACGATCTCGGGTATTTCCTGCTTCAAGATCCGTTCGATGCCGTTTTTCAGGGTCATCTGGGACATGGGGCATCCGCCGCAGGCTCCCTGCAGACGCACCGTCACGATGCCGTCTTTGACATCGACCAGTTCCACGTCCCCGCCGTCGGCCTGCAGCATGGGCCGGACCTTATCCAAAGCTTTTTGCACTTTTTCTTTCATGATCGCATCTCCTTTATCCAGGTTTGGCGGACCGGGTGATCCGCCTTTGTTGTCCGTTTCAGTTTTTGGCCTCAAACGATTGAGGCTCCAGCTCCAGGTAAAATTTGCGCTGAAAACGGTCAAATTCATCGGCCACGATGGCCGCGCGCATGGCCTTCATAAAGCCGATGAAAAAATGAATGTTGTGGATCGTGTTCAGACGGTAGGCCAGCAGCTCCCGGGCCAGGTAAAGATGGCGCAGATAGGCCCGGGAGTAATTGCGGCAGGTGTAGCATGAACAGTCCGCCACGGGGGGATCGGGGTCGTTGCGGTAGCGCGCGTTGCTGATGTTGATGGCCCCGTTGGCGGTAAACAGCTGACCGTTGCGGGCGTTGCGCGTCGGCAGAACGCAGTCAAACATGTCGGCTCCCAGGGCCACCATCTCAATGAGATTGGCCGGGGTGCCCACGCCCATGATGTAGCGCGGCTTTTCCGGCGGCAGGTGCGGCAGGGTCTGCCCGGCGGTCTCGAGCATCAGTTGCACGGGTTCGCCGACGCTCAGCCCGCCGACGGCATAGCCGCTGAAATCCATGGCCCTCAACTGGGCGGCGGATTCCTGGCGCAGGTCGGCAAACATCCCCCCCTGGACGATGCCGAAAAGGGCACTGGAAGTGTTTTGCGAATGGTGCCAGGCCTGCCGGCAGCGCCGGGCCCAGCGGGTGGTGATCTCAAGGGCGCTGCGGGCCTCTTCGCGGTCGGCCGGGTATTGAATACACTGGTCCAGGCACATCATGATGTCCGCGTTCAGTCCGATCTGAATTTCAATGACCTTCTCCGGGCTTAAAAGATGCTCGGAACCGTCAATATGGGAGCGGAAGGTGACGCCTTGTTCGGAGATTTTGGCCAGCTTTGCCAGGGAAAAAACCTGAAATCCCCCACTGTCGGTCAAAATGGGGCGGTCCCAGTGCATGAAGCCGTGCAGTCCCTCAAAACGGCCGATCACCTCGCAGCCGGGTCTCAGGTACAGGTGGTACGTATTGCCGAGAACGATCTGGACGCCGGCGGCCAGCAGCTCTTCGGGGGTCAGCGACTTTACCGAACCCAGGGTGCCCACCGGCATGAAAACCGGGGTTTCCACCGTTCCGTGGGTCGTGTGAAGGACACCGGCCCGGGCGGTGGAGGTATTGGATTGCGCTATGATATCAAAGGCAAACATTTAAACAATCAACATTGCATCGCCGTAACTGTAAAAGCGGTACCTGTTTTCAACGGCCCGGCGGTAAGCCTCCAGGATCTTCTGCCGGCCGGCAAAGGCCGCCACCAGCATCAAAAGGGTGGATTTGGGCAGATGAAAATTGGTGATCAGGGCATCCACCACCTTGAACCGGTAACCCGGATAGATAAACAGATCGCAGCTGCCGCTGCCCGCTCTGACCTGCCCGTTGGCATCTGCTGCATATTCAAGGGTCCGCACGCAGGTTGTGCCCACCGCCACCACCCGCCCCCCCTGTGAGCGGGCGGCATTGATTATTTGAGCCGACTGCGGGGGGATCCGGAAGCTTTCGGCATGCATTTTATGGCCGCGGATATCGTTGACCCGCACCGGCAAAAACGTGCCGTATCCTACATGCAGGGTCACGGGTGCGATGTGCACTCCGGCGGCCTGCAGCCGGTCGAGCAGCTCGCGCGTAAAATGCAGGCCGGCAGTGGGAGCGGCGATGGCACCTTTATGGCGGGCATACACCGTCTGGTACGATTTGCGGTCATCACAGGGCGGTTTTCTCCCGGCCGCTCTTTTAATATAAGGCGGAAGCGGCACTTGTCCAATCCGGTCAATCAGGTTTTCAAAATCATTGCTGCCGTGAAACTCGAGGGTGCAGGTGCCATTGCGATAGTCGAGCACCCGGGCCTTTAAGCCGGCTGCAAAATGAAGCCATGTCCCGGCGGCCGGCCGCTTGGAAGCTTTGACCATGCAACGGCAGACAGGGTGGCCGTTTTCGGGTTTGCCGCCTGCGCCATAGCCGGATAATAACACCTCCACCCGGCCGCCGCTGTTTTTTCTGCCGGTCAGCCGACCCGGGATCACCGCCGTATCGTTGATTACCAGCACATCTGTGCGGTGAAGCTGCGATACGATTTCGTTAAAACGGTGATGGGTCAGCTCCCCGCTTTGCCGGTTCAGGCACAAAAGAAGCGCACTGTCCCGCTGCCTGGCGGGTTGCTGGGCAATCAACTCGGTCGGCAGATCGTAATTGTAGTCGTTTATTGAGAACATGCCAATAAATTGCGGATACGCCAAGCGTCCGGCGTACATTAAAATGGGTCCATCAGAGTGTTCCGAAATAGACCAGGCCCAGCCCAAGGAGCATGAGCACAAGCCCAAACCGGCGCAGGGATCCCCCGGGGATGGATACAATCATTGCTATCCAGGATTTCATTTTTTCCGGAAAGGCGAAGTACGGCAACCCTTCCACGATCATGACCATCCCGAGAACGCATAGAAAAAATTTCATGGGTTCAGGTCCGCCCGAAAGCCCCGGGCAATTGCTTCGATCGTCGCGCCCCCGAAAAGGCTTGCTTAAGCGTTAAGCGAGAAAATGTTACTTTTTAACGGTTTCATTAAAATTAGCTAATATAGTCTTTTTCCATGTATTTTGTCAAAACAAAATCAGGCTTCCAGGCCGGTGACTTTGACGACCACCAGGGTGATGTCGTCTTCTTTTTTCTTTACCGGGTGGCGGAACGCTTCCAGCGCTTCCATGACGGCATCGATAATATTGCGGGCGCTTTGATCCGCATGGTTGCGGATGACTTGCTGCAGGTTTTTTTTGCCGAACATCCGGCCGTGGGAATTGCGGGTTTCCCAGATGCCGTCGGTTCCGATGACGAGAATCTGTCCGGGTCTGATTTCACGCTGGCGCTGCTCAAAGACGGCGGTGGCTGAAACTCCCAGTGCCAGTCCTTCCCCGCCAAGCTCGTCAAAAACACCGGCGCTGCTGTCGTAGAACAGGGCGGCGTCATGTCCGGCGCGAACCCAGCGCAATGCTCTTTCAGCGACACTGATTTCAGTGTAAAAAAGCGTCATGAATTCTCCGGAGTCCTCGACATCCCAGGCCACCTGGCGGTTGACATCGGAGATGATTTCCTGCAGTGTTCCCGCTCTGGAAGCACGCTGCCTTAAAAAGGCGCGCACGGTGGTCATCAACAGGGCGGAGGAAATCCCGTGACCGGACACGTCACCCACCACGATGGCGATTTTATTATCATCGTTTTGCAGGTAATCGTAGTAATCTCCGCCGGTCTCTTCACAGTAATCACTTCGGCCGGCGATATCCAGGCCCTTGATCCGGGGATCTGATTTAGGCAGCAGATTCTGCTGGACTTCCATGGCCAGCTCCAGCGACTGGCGCAGCCGGTAGTTTTCCTCCAGCCGGGGGCCCACCTCGTTGAACACCCGGGCCATATAGCCAAACTCGTCGTTGGTCCGGATGTCCACCCGGGTGTCAAAGTTGCCCGCGGCAAGTCTGCGGGTGGCTTCCGCCAGCAGCCGCATGGGGCGGGTGACCGTCCGTGAAAAGGCCAGCGCCAGGATGACAATCACCACCAGGATCCCGCCAATCATGTAACCGGTAGTGTCCAGCAGCTTCTGGATCTGGGTTTGAATGTATGCTTCGGACTGCCGGGCCGGCTTGAAGATGGCAGCTGAAGGGGTGACCAGCACCAGGAAGGTCTTTTCATGAATCGGGCCGTAAACCCAAAGGCAATCGCAGCCTTTGTAGGGCAGGCGGCGGATGTTGCTGCGACCATTGTCAAAATCATCCAGCACGGCCTGAAACTGATCTTCGTCATCGGCGCTCAGCCAGTCGGTGGTCCGGGGGGTCTGCCAGCGGTGCCGGCTGTCGTCGGGGTCCTCCCGGACCATGATCCGGGCCCCGCGCCTGCCGGATTGCGGCCGGATCGCCGGGTAGACCACGAAGGCACGGGTCTGCGGGGGGGTGTTTTCCAGCAGCAGCCGCTGTTCCAGGAAGTTGGCGATGGGCATCACCAGGGCAGTGACGCCGACAATTTTTTCCCCCGGACCTGTTACGGGCATGGAAACGGCAACCACCTGCCGGCCGGTGACGGCATCAATGAACTGGTCGGTCCATTGACGCTGGCTATCAAAAGCCTGCCGGTACCAGGCCTGGTGCCGCGGATCATAGGCGGCGGGAAACCTGTCGTGACCGGGATAAACACTGTACAGGCCGTTTTGCAGGGCGGTGTACTGCCAGATCACCAGATCCTTGAGATAAGCCGACAGCCGCCGGTACACCGGGGTCATGCCGGCCAAGCGGGCGATGGCGTCCTGAACATTTTCCGGCCTGACGCCGGGGGCGGCGTTAAATACCTGAGCTGCATAGGTCACCTTGAGCAGTTCAACTCTGTTGTCGGCAATGATGCGGAAATGGTCCAGGGTGGTCTTCAGGATGGCATCCGGAAGCCGCCGGGGGCCGAAATTTTCGGCGAAATAGACCCTTTCCGGTCTGACAGCGAGGCCGGCCAGATGATGCGCCACTTCACCGGCCTGGTGGATGAGGGCGATTTCCAGCTGCCGGCGATCCTGCTGCAGCATCCGGGCATAGGAGTCGACGATAAACTGCAGGCGGTCGATGGCCTGCCGGCTCAGATTTTGCCGGGTCCGCGCCACCAGCTCGTCACTGAGCGAGCGCACCCCCCGAATTCCGAGCATGCGCATCGCCCCCACCGGTACGATGGCAATCAGCAACAGCAATATCATCAGCTTCCAGCGATAGCGCATGGGCGCCTTTCCTTGGATGAGGATTAAACCCGGTGGGAGGTCGTGATTGCGCTCCGCCCTGGACCCGATGCGAAGCGGCATCCCACCTTTCGGCAACGTGTCTATGGCAATAGCGAAGGCCGTTGTGATTGTCAACGACCACTTTGCCGCTAAAATTATCCTTGTCAACCGCTATGAATTAATAGTAATAATTATTCCCTGCATCCGAAAGCCCTTGATGTGAGCAGGGTGTTCGTTTGCTGAATCTTAAAATTCAGGCGCAACATTCAACTTTCCCACCACCGGAATTGGTAAAAACAGCCGAGGGTCAAGGAGCTCGCCATGGCAGAAGCTGATACCCCCATTGTCAAACGATCCCTTTTTTCCTGGATATTTCCAGGCAATCTGAAATACCAGCTGTTGCTGCTGCTGATTATCGTTATTATGGTCTTTGCGCGGGTATTGCCGCTGGAAATGCAAAAGCGCATCGTCAATGAAGCCATTAACCTGCGCAATATCGATTTGCTGCTCAGGTACTGCGGTTTTTACCTGGGAGCCGTTGTCTTCGCCAGCGCCCTTAAATACCTGATCGCCATTTTGCAGACCCTCATTACCCAGAAAACCACGGCCCGCATGCGCAAAGAGCTCTACCGCCACATCCTGATGCTGCCGCTCAGTTTTTTCAGAAATACCCAGCCCGGAACCGTGGTCAATGCCCTGAGCACGGAACTGACCATGCCGGGCAATTTTGTGGGCATGGCCGTGGCCTCGCCCGTAACCAATGTTTTGACTCTGGCGGCCTTTGCCAGCTACCTGTTCTGGCTCAATCCCCTGCTGGCGGCGGTATCTTTGAGTATTTACCCGCTGGTTCTTTTTTTACTCCCGGTGCTGCAGCGGGGCGCCAATCGCGCCAACAAACGGCGGGTGGATGCCGCCCGGAAATTTTCCTCCCGGGTCGCCGAATCCATTTCCGGGGTTCACGAAATTCACGGCAACGGCGCCTACCGCATTGAAAGCCGCAAGTATGACCAGCTGGTGGACCGCCTGCTGAAAATCAGGATCGTCTGGAGCCTGTATCGTTTCGGGGTGAAGACCGTCAATAACTTTTTCACCAGCCTGGGCCCCTTTCTGGTGTTTATCCTGGGCGGCTATCTGACCATCAAGGGACAGCTGGAACTGGGGGCCCTGGTGGCCTTTTTGTCCGCCCAGGAAAAGCTCTATGACCCCTGGAAGGAACTCATCGAGTTTTACCAGATCTACCAGGATGCCAGTGTGACCTACAACAAGACAATGAATTTTTTTGACCTGCAGCCCGATTATCCCTTTGAACCCCGGGACCGCGAGCCTTTTGAACTTGACGGCAGCCTGGAGGTCAAGGACCTGTCCTTTGTCACCGACAGCGGCATCCGGCTGCTGGACGGGATCAATCTGTCGCTGAAGGCCGGCGAACACCTGGCGCTGGTGGGATTTTCCGGCAGCGGCAAAAGCACCCTGGCGCTGTGCATCGGGCAGTTGTATAAATATACCAGCGGCAGTGTGATGATCGGCGACCGGGAAGTGTCGTCGCTGACCAAAAAGGATATGGTCAAAAACATGGGCATTGTGGCCCAGAGCCCCTTTATCTTCGACGGCAGCATCGAGGAAAATATTCTTTATGCCTGCCAGGCCCTGGCCAACACAGACAGCCAGGCTGCAAAAGACGACATGCCCACCCTGGATGACATTATCGCCACGCTGCACCAGACCGGAATTTTTGTGGACATTCTACGCTTCGGCTTGAACGCCTTTTTGAGTCATGATCGCAATCAAGAGCTGGTGGCGACCATCATTCGGGTGCGCAAAAATTTCCAGCGCGATTACGGCGCCGATTTGGCGGATTATGTCGAATTTTTCGATGAAAACAAGTATCTCTATTTTTCCAGCGTCGATGAAAACCTGACCTTCGGCACCCCCAACAAACAACAGTTTACCCAGGCCAACCTGTGCCAAAACGAGTATTTTCTGAAATTTCTGGACCAGGCGGATCTCACCCGACCGCTGTTGAGCCTGGGGGCGGATCTTTGCCGGCAGACCGTGGACATTCTTGGCAATCTGCCGCCGGATGCCCTGTTTTTTGAACAAAGCCCGCTGCAACCCGAGGAACTCGATGGGTTTAAGGAACTGACGACGCATTTGAAAAAAAAGAAACTGCATGAACTGGAAGCCGAGCAGCGCCGCAAGCTGCTGGACCTGGCCCTGCGGTACACTCCCGGAGTCCATAAGATGGTCGGGCTGCCGGGGATTCTGGAAAACCTGATCCTGGAAGGCCGGGCGTTGTTTCGTGAGAAAATCACCACCGATGACCCCGGGGCATTTTCCTTTTACGATGCGGCGCAGTACATTGAATCCCAGACCATTTTGAACAACATCTTTTTCGGCAAAACCAAAACCACCAGTTCCCAGGCCCAGGAGCGCATCAACCAGAGCATCATTCAGCTGTTGATTGAAGAGGACCTGCTGGAAGCCATCATCGAAATCGGCATGCACTACCAGGTGGGCAGCAAGGGCGACAAGCTGTCCGGCGGCCAGCAGCAGAAACTGGCCATTGCCCGGGTGTTTTTAAAAGCCCCCCGGCTGCTGATCATGGATGAAGCCACCTCGGCCCTGGACAACAAATCCCAGGCCCGCATCCAGAATCTGCTGGAAAACCGCTGGAAGAAAAAGAGCACTGTGGTTTCCGTCGTTCACCGGCTGGATACCATTAAAAATTATGACAAGGTGGCGGTCATGAAAGCCGGCAAAATTCTAGAAGTGGGCACATACGATGAATTGATGTCCCGGAAAGGAGCGCTGTATGAGCTCGTTGGAAAATAATGCGCAGCCGTCCAGTGAGTTTCAACAAAACCTTGCTTTATTGCGGGAGACCTATTTTTTCTCCGGGCTGCCCCTTGAAACCCTCAAGGTTTTCGCGTATCTTTGTACCAGGGAAAAATACAAGGCCACCGAGCACATTTTCCGGCAGGGCGAAGACGACGGCCAGGCATTTTATATCCTGGAAGGCGAAGCGCAACTGGAAAGGGCCGACGACGGGCAAACCACGATCTTGCGCACCTGCAAAAACGGGGAGTTTCTGGGCGGCCTGACGCTGCTGGGGGATAAACGCCGGCTTTTTTCCCTGACAGCGGTCACGGAGACCACCTGCCTGGTATTGAGCCGGGAAAAATTCAATAAGACCATGGAGCAGTTTCCGAATTTGATGGTCAAGATCTGCAAGGCCCTGGCAGAACGCATTGACACCTGGGAGCAGCGGTTTCTTGCTGATCGGGCGGATCAATGCGGGGGATGCATGCATATGCTGGGTGTGACCCTTATCTGAATCTTGCAGGGGGAAGGGAAAAAGGCAATCCGGGATCGAAACCGGCTGCCGGGCCTTTAAGGGGTAGACCTCCCGGATGAATTGCAGGCGATCATCCGGCAAAGGTGGCGTTTTATGAAAAAAAAAGAGTATTCCTTCGAGCTTAAAAGTTGCCTTTCCGAACTGGATGCCCTGTGCGAGAACCTGGAAAAGTATGGTCGGCAGATCGGGCTTTCCAAAAAGATGATTTTTGAACTCAACCTGTGCCTGGATGAACTGTTTACCAATATCATTTCCTATGGTTTCAAAGACGGCCAAGAGCACTGTGTGCGGGTGACGCTGACTCCCGAAAAGGGAGCGATTTGCCTGTGCATCGAAGATGACGGCATTGCGTTCGATCCGACGCAATTTGAGCAGCCGGATGTCAGCTGTTCCGTGGCGCAGTGCAAAATCGGAGGGTTGGGCATTCACATTATTAAAAAACTGATGGATGAAATCTGCTATGAGCGCTGCGGGGATAAAAATGTTTTGCGGCTGAAAAAAAAGCTGAAAAGTGAATCCTGAACAACTCCCGGAAAGGCTTGCTCAAGCGAGAAAATCGACTTTTTACGGGTTCATCAATCCCGGTCACATAATTTGAGACGACATCTGCTTTTGCCGGTTACTGGCGGGCGAAACATCACTTGGAGGATGGCAAATGGAAATTATCGAAGAAAAGCGAGACGGCATCCACATTTTTAAGCTCAACGGGCGCCTGGACTCAAATACCTCCCAGGGATTTGAGACGGCCATTTTCAAGGCCATTGCCGACGGATCGAAAAAAATCCTGATCGACTTTAAGGATCTTGACTATATTTCAAGTGCCGGTTTACGGGTTATCCTAAAAGCCACCAAGGCTGTTAACCGTGAAGACGGCAAGATCATGCTGTGCGCCATGCAGGATTATGTCAAGGAGGTTTTTGAGATTGCCGGCTTTGATTCCTTTCTACCCATCGTCGCCACCGTGGACGATGCGGTCAAGGAATTGTAAAACACTGCACCCCCGGTCATTCTTTCATCATTGGAGGCCGAGCAGACCGCGTCGCCCCAGCTCCCGGATAAACTGGGTGACGGAAACCTCGGCCTCTCTGTTTTCCAGGCGGTGGGTGCGGGCAAAGATTTCAATTATCTGGCCCACCGAGCGCTGACCGTCGAGCAAGTCCCAAACAGCCGTACCCAGAGCATCCAGCTGGAGTTTTCTGGTTTGCCTGCCTGCGGGCGCCACTCCCAGCCGCCTGGCAATGGCGGCCGCCAGCGGCCGCAGGGCCATGGGATATTCAATGAGCACATCCCCGGTTTCCAGCCGGGTCTCGGTGATGTCGCTGCTTTTCACCGGTTTGTACTGCAGGGCCCGGGCGCGGGACATTTCGGGGACGGACTTTTTTTTAAACAGCCTCGTAATCATTGCAAATGCGGTTCAGCAGGGGTTCATCGAGCGGATGCCGGCTGGCGGCGCGCACACCGAAAATGCGGTTTTTCTCCTCCAGCAGCCACAGGCGGAACCAGAAAAAGGACAGCTGTGGTTTCAGTCTGATCAACCATTGCGGCCAGCCGGCTGCTGGTGAGATGTGCCATTGGATGCCCGCATGCCCCTTGACGGTTGTCTCCTGGGGATGGCGGCCGGAAAATCCGAAGATCGTCCCCGCAAAGCGGGTCAGGTCATCTTTGGCCAGCAGGGCGGCGGCAGGGGCCCAGCGATACAGTTGAACCGTTTGTCTGCCATCACTGAATTCGAGTTCAAATCTGCCGGCATCGAAGCGAAAGCGGTGCAGCTGCATGGTTTGCGGCAGCTTGGCCCGGATGTCAAAAACAGACCAGGCAATCTGCCCAGCGCTGGCGTGGTCACGAAAAGACTCGAGCACCGCCATAAAATCCTTTTCAACCGCACCCGGCGTGGATCGAAAAAACTGGATCAACACACCGTTGCGGCAAACCGGGCAGTACAGGCTGACCCCCCGACTTTCAGCCGCTGATCCCCGCCACTGAAATCCGCCGGTTTCAAACTCCGCCAGGGCCGCTTTCCAGGCCGTCGGCAAGGTCCAGGGCACCAGCTGGCCCTTGGCGCGCCTGGAATTCAGCGCGGCCAGCCGTTTGAGGTGGGCTGGGTGGGAAAAGCGCCCCTTGACAGCCCCCCACTTTACTTCCATCACCGGACCCTGCCCGTTGTCGAGGCGCAGGTGGCGCCTGCCGATCTGGTCCACCTGCCAGCCGGACGGGCACTGGAAGTGCACGGCGTTCCAGGCGACTTCTTTGCACTTTTTCATCGCGGCACAAAAAGATTCCAGCCCGACAGCCCCGGGGTTACCACCTTCCATTCCCGGTGCCGGAGCTTTTCGCGCTTGTCGAACATTTTGGTTAAATAGCACTGCCGGTCTTTTTCCATCAGGCTGGTCATGGTCAGTTTGATGGCGTTGCCTTTTTTTTCTTCACTGTCCATGGAATTGTGCATCAGGATCATGCTGATGCGATTGCCGTCCTGGTCCACAAAGGACCATTTCCAGGCAATCACGATGTGAAAGGCGTCTCCCCGGTATTCGTTCGGCGCGCCATATTTGTCTTTGATCCGCTCAAGCAGGTTTTTAAAAAATTTTTTGCTCGAGTCGGCATACTTGAGCTTGATGCGCACGATATGCCCCGGGGCCGCACAGGAAGCAAAGGCGATCAGGCCGCTTTTCAACCCGGCAATGGGCCGGATTTCGACTTCCTGGATATTTTCCATGTACCGGATGGGCAGGGCGGTTTCCATGATCACAAAATCCTTGAACTCGGCGATATCCCGATGGAGCACGAATCCGCCCACCCCATGGGGGGCCTGCCCGGCCTGGCAGACGGCACCGATCCATAAAAACGCCAGGATGCCGGCAATAGTCAGTTTTTTATTCATGGCACCTCCTTCAATCAGGGCGCAACTTTCTTCCTGTCGGGCAATGGAGATAAGAACTTCGTGTCGTCACCTGTAAGATAGCGCACAAAAACTTTCGTGTCCACATTTCTTACGCACTCCGGCGGTTTTCTTGCTGAAAACCGCCGGAGAATGCTATCTGTAAAAATGACGGATCGGATCCCAGCACCTGGGAGCCCTAAAATTGCGCGAAATCATCGTCCAGGGGGATGACCTGCTGGGGAGTCGGACCGGGAGTTTCATCATCGGGCGCGGGTGTCGGGTGGGTTCGATGGGATTTGGCCGGGGTCTTGGGTTTGGCGGCGGATTCCAGCGGCTTTATTTCCCGGACCGGGTGTGCCGTGGCACCGGAATTGCGGCCTTCCACCAGGGCGATCAATTCCCTGACGTAGACCTTCATTTCTTCAGCCTGGGCGCTCATTTCTTCGGCGGCGGAAGCGGATTCCTCGGCACCGGCGGCATTTTGCTGGACCACCTGATCCATTTCGGAAATGGCCGTGTTTACCTGCTCCACTCCCTGGGCCTGCTCGGAGGAGGCGGCAGCGATTTCAGCCACCAGTTCGTCAACTTTCGTGCTGCTTTCCTCGATTTTGGTAAAAGCTTCACTGGTTTGGGTGACGACCTCGGTGCCGTGATCTATTTTTTTGACAGTCCCCTCAATCAGGTCCGCCGTGGTTTTGGCCGCCTCGGCCGCCCGGATGGCCAGGTTGCGGACTTCATCGGCCACCACCGCAAATCCGGCACCGGCTTCCCCGGCACGCGCGGCTTCCACGGCCGCGTTGAGTGCCAGCAGGTTGGTTTGAAAGGCGATTTCGTCGATGGTTTTAACGATCTTCTGGGTCTCCTCACTGGCACTGGAAATGTCTTCCATGGATCGGATCAACTCGGTCATGGAGACGGTGGCCTCTTTGACAAGGCCGCTGGACTCCTGCATCAGGGAGTTGGCCTGGCCGGCGTTGTCCGCGTTTTGCTTGGTCATGGAGGTGATCTCCTCCAGGGAAGCGGAGGTCTCCTCGATGGAGGCGGCCTGCTCCGAAGTTCCTTCTGCCAGGGCCTGGCTGGATGAGGATACCTGGGACGAGGCTGAAGCGACCTGCTCGGCGCCTTCGTTCAGCCCGGCGATGATGCGCTGAAGGGGTCTGGAAATTGCCCGACCGATAAGGTAGGCCAGAATCATGCCGCCAACCAGGGCGGCAATGCCCGCCAAGGTGATGATCCAGTGCGCCCTGGCAGCCTGCTGTTTTGCCTCGGTGGCCACAGCGCTGATCTCCTCTTTGTTGGCTTGCAGAAAACCATCAATGTGAACCATCAAAGCGTCTGCCTGGCGGGCCATTTCATCGGCAAGCTTGTCTACAACTTCGGCGGGTTTTGCGCTCTGAACCGCAGCAATCAGCGCCCGGCAGCTTTTGACGAACACATCATGCTGGAGCGCTATTTTTTCCACGGACTGAATCCAGCCTTCTTCAACCAGTTCCGGATCCGAGTTTATCAGGGTTTTCAAGGCTTCAAGTTTTGCATCCACCTGGTCGTTGAGTTTTTCAAAGGCGGGAAGCAACCGGGTGTCCCGGTGCAAAGCAAATTGGGTGAGGACCAGTTCCTGGTCGGTGGCCAGCACGTCAATGTCGCTGACGTTATCCACCAGGGGGATGTGAACCTGGCTCAGATCCGCCACCTTGGATTTTATGTGCTCCACCGAGATCATGCTGATGGCGCCGATGATTGCCAGGGCCGCCAGAACGACGGCAAAACCTCCGGCCAGCTTCCGTCCCAATGACAGGTTCTTCAACATGGGAAATTCCTTTCTATTCCGTAAATTTCGTTTTCAATCCGATCTTCTGCATGGGTTTTATCGGCCGGAGGCGGCGACTCTTTAGGCAAAATGAACAATTTTCCAGTTTTTTTAAAGAAGGAGGACGCTGGGCAAACATACCGGGATGATTCCCGACAAGTTGCTGGAGGGAAATTGAATTGTCAATCGGCAGTTGCTCAGTAAGCCAGCCGCCCGAGGGATTTGAGGATCAGGGTGATGCCCATGGCAAACATGCCGGTCAGGCCGATGCCGCAGGAAAAGCCGGCCAGCAGCACCGGCGCGTACTGCCGCCACATGGCGCCGTAGCGCTTGAGGAAAAAATAGCGACCCAGCAGGGCGCCTACGACTTCCAGGATCAACCCGTGGGGGGTGCTCTGGCCCAACCCGCGCACCATTCCGTAGACCAGCATGATGGGCAGCCCGAAAAGGGTCAGGATGCCGTAGGTGATCACCCCCAGGCCCACGCCAGCCAGGATATAGACACTGTTGAGGGCCTGGAAGAACAGGGAGTTGCCCTCCAGGGTGGAAGTCTGCATCAGCAGGGTGTTCAAGGCCTGCAGATGCCACAGCTGCTGGGCATAGGGATAGTTGCTGGAAGGAATGGGGGCCAGGCGCCAGATGAACTGGGAAAACAGCAGGCTGGCGATCATGACGACCGGAAAAACTACGATTTCCGATTTGATGATGCCCCGGATGCTGGTCCCGGTCAGTTCGATTTCACGGAAGCTGACCGTGGCCTGCCCGTAATTGTGGATTGGAATGGGTGCATACCAGATCTCGATACCCTGGTAGCCGAAATATTTGGCCCCGGCGATAAAGCTGGCTTCGCGCACCAGGGGAAGGCTGACAAACTGCCCGGCGATGCCTTCCATGCGGGCGGTGATGTAGGAGACGACCGGCGTATAGATAAAGCCGTAGGCCAGGAAAAACGCCACCGGGAAATTGGGCACCAGCCAGACGCACAGCGCGATATACGACAGGGTGGAAAAAACATAAATGCCGATGGAGATCCAGAAATTAAAATCACCGCGTCCCGGCGGGGGGCTGAACAGGTCCTTGAAGCTGCCGCGCTGGCCGGCGTGTTTGTCACTGAAAGAGCGCAGGACGTGCCAGATGCCGATCAGGGCGATGGAAAGCCCCAGACCGATGCTGAAGCTCATGTAAAAGTCGAAATTATTGGCAAAGATCGTATCCACGGTTTCCATGCCCTGATGCCAGCGGTGCAGGATGCCGTGCTGATATAGAATCGGGTTGGCGACCACCGTGATGATCAGCCCGACCAGTCCCCCGATGACGGCCCAGAAAGGCAGCACCATGCCGATGAACACCAGCCCGAGATCCAGCTGGATTCCGGTGGCCACCGCGGGCAGCACTTCTTCGGTATGTCCGGTCAGCTCCACCCAGGGGATGGGAATGAGCCGGATGGGCTCCATGAGCACCAGCCCGGAGACGGTGGGCAGCAGAACGTAGATGACGCCAAAGGTCAGACCGATCACCCCGCCGATGGAAAACACGCGCCACTTCCAGCTTTTTTCTTTTTCCTCGGTGGATTCCGCCAGGGCCATGGTTCCCAGGGCGGCCACCGGCGCCATGGGAAAGGGCAGTTTTTCCACATCGGAGGTGATGCGGTACAGGGCATAGCCCAGGCCAAACTGGTCGATGCGCTGAATGATCTGGGTGCCGATGAGCAGCAGGATGGGGATCAGCCAGTCGCGGTGGAAAAAGGTGCGCTCCACCAGGGAAGAGGACCCTTCGTGGGGCGCGACCCAGGCGGGAATGAATTCGGTCAGCCCCAGCATCCGGGCGGCATCGGACTGCACCAGATACTGGTTCCACAAAAGGCCCTGAAACGGCATGTGCATGGCCGCGCCGGCCATGTAAAACAGCAAAAAAATTTCCTGCTGCTTCAGTTCGGTGTAGGAGCGCTTGGCCATTTCGGCAAAGAGGATGATGGTCACCCAGCGCGCGGCCGGCCCGATTCCGGTGCCGATGACCAGCTGCAGGTACATGCTGCCGGGCATCATCAGAAAACCGATAAAAACCGCTCCCACAATGGTCTTCCAGTCAAAGCCCTCTTCAAAATGGTCCGGGGTTTTGAGCAGATCCCGATACTCCTGCAGTTCCTTGTCTTCGTACATACGCGTGTTTCCAATACCGGTTTTGTTGCTTGCTTATTGTTCACGTTCAACCCTGAACAGCGCTTTTTCCGATTATAAGCTCCCTTTCATTTTCCACCTTCCGCCTTCTCTTTGCGCTAGTTGGGTAGCACCATGTAGCTCGAATAGCTGAAAAGTCCGTAAATGGCCCACGAGCCGGCCATGAAAAAATCGCCGATGATCAAGCCGATGAAAAAGTTGCGCAATTTCTTAAACAGCACCACCCCCCCGTAACGCATGCACAGGGCATTGAAAAGCCAGCCAATGAAAAAGCTGAACCACAGCGTCCACATGGCCGAGCTGTAGGCAGTCAGGTAGCCGATGGGGTGAATCGGCCACCAGTAAAAGCGGTGGTAGCAGATCGACAGCACCAGCATCACGGCGGCTCCCACCAGGGTGAAAATGATCACCCACTTGCTGGCGGCCATGGGCGCTTGCACCAGGCTGTATATGTTGTCGTAAACCGCAACGGTGGTGCGGGTGGCCCAGTCCAGCTGAAGCTCCCGGATGCCGAATTTATAGCCCAGGGCCAGCATGGCCCCAAAGGACACGGCGACTCCAGCGACCAGGGTGATCAGAATGGTCGCCAGGATGCGGCCCTTGCCGGCCATGTCTTCCGTCACCTTGCTGGTGTGCAGCAACGAGGGCATCAGGCATTCGCGCAGATCCACGAAAAGCACCTTTTGCATCACCGCAGCAGCCAGGATGCCGGCACTGGTGAAAAATCGGGAGTGCATGAATGCCAGCATGCCGTCCATGGGCGCGGCGGTCAGCGTAAAATAGGCAATGCCGCCCTGGCAGATCACCCGGGTGGCCACCAGGGTGAACATGAAAAAGGCCCCCACCAGGATAAAGGAAACCCACAACGGGATGCCGAAATAATGCCCCCAAAAGACGATGCCCAACCCTCCCAGGGCAACGCCCCAGAATGCCCAGCGGGTGGAAAACCAGTCCGAAGGACTCGGGACATCTTTTTTCAGACCAACGCCCTTGAGCACGACGTCCAGAAAGTGAAACCGCGCCAACCAGGCCAGAAAGATGAAAAATACCAGGTAGGCGCCGATCATCTGGGTTTCTTCGGGCCGGGCCAGGGTCGGCCCGAAGGTGATGCCCAGGGCCGCGGCCGGGATGTTGATGCCCAGAAAGCCCAGCAGCCCGATGAGCAGGGCTCCCAGGATGTAAAAAAACCAGAAGGAAAAGGAAATTTGCTTGGAAGTCAGAAAGGCAAAGCCGATAAAAGCCGGGTAAATATAGATCTTGAGTTTATAAAAACCGGAAAACAGTCCGTACTTGGGGAAGTATTTTCCAAGCAGAAACAGAACCGGCACGGAGGGCAGCGACGGGTAGTAAAAGCTGATGCCGTTCAGCAGGTGCAGCAGGATGGGGATTGAAAGCCCGGCCAGCAAAAAGCGGTTGGTGAAAAACCGCGCCAGCTCGTTGCGGTCCAAGGCTTCCTGCAACAAAAAGGGGACCCGCAGCAGGGGAAAATTCATGCGTTCGTTGTACAGCGGCTGGCGGCTGAGCAGGTTGATGATGCAGACACTGACAAAATAGCACAGCAGGATGAATCCGGCCCAGGTTGAAAGCGGTCCGATCCAGGCGCCCCAGGGGATTTTTTGCAGCACCTGGCCCCATCCCAACTGGCGTCCGCCGGCAATTCCATCATACAGGTCGGTGATGGCCTGGGCGTTTTGGGGATACCAGGCCTTGGGCATCAGCGGGTGCAGCACTTCGGCCCAGCGGTTTTCAACGGTGGCAAAATGATAGGGGGCGGTGAGGTTGATAAAAAAAGTCCGGGCCAGGCCTGTCCAGGCAATTCCGGAAAGCAGCACCATCAGGCTCCAGACCACCAGCAGTTCTTTGCCGGTCATCCAGTTGCGGCCCCTGAACACCATGCGGATGGCAGCCGTTACAATCATCATCCACACCAGGATGTAAAACGGTGCCAAAGGAAAATGCCCCCCTCCCAGGGGGGTGCCCTGGCGAAACGCATTGTTAAAGGGCGTTATCAGGCAGATTGCCAGGGCCAGGGCGGAGCCGATTAAAACGGCCCGCCAGCGGATTTTATTTGCCGGTCGGCGGTCTTTCACGGTCTGTTCGGCTTGACTTTCACTCATCGAATTTTTTCCGGTCACCTCAGGTTGTATTTTTGTCAAGAAGTAATTTTTATGAAGTCCTAAAAAGTCGAATTTTCTTGCTTGCGCAAGCCTTTGCGGGAGCTGCCTTTTTACAACAGCTTATACCGGCTGGTTTTTTTCGGCATCCTGCAGCAGCTGTTCGTAAAAGGACTTGCTCTGCTCGTCAAATGAACGCCAGGCCAGCAGCTGCCGGCGCACAACGTGTAAGAAAGTTTTGTTGATCCGCCGCCAGGCATTGGCTTCACCGGACAGACGGGTGAGTTCGACGTGAATTTCAAGAAAACCGGGCTCATCTTCGGCCGGCTTGAATTGCAGCTCCACCGCCTGCATGATGCCGAAATCAAAAGGGGCCAGCCAGACATTGGAGCGGATCACCAGGCATTCGTTGGGGTCCTGTTTTTGCGCTGCCGGCAAATTTTCGTCGGGGGCGATTTGCGGCTGTCCATGGTCGATGTAACTGAACCGCACATCGGCCGTGGAGAACATGCCGTGGGAGACATCCTGGTGTCCCAGGAAATAATCATAGAGAAAACCGCCGATGCTGCGATGTTCCCGGTAGGTCATCAAAAAGGGCAGGGTCAGCCGCATCTGGTTGCCCACCGCTTCGGGCAGGGACCAGGAACGGTTGACATCGGGGATGGCGATCTGGCCGGCCACCCGCGACGGGTAGATCACCGAAATCAGCACCACCAGGATGACCAGCACCATGGCCGCCACACCGGACATGGAAGAATAGTTAACGGTAATGCCGGACCACAGCGCGGTTTCCGCAAACAACCGGGCCGTTGTCTGCGCCAGCAGATACCCGAAGACCACGCTCAGCACGGCAAAGGCCATGGCCTCGGCCACAAACAGAAAAGATACATGGGAGGGGGCGAGTCCCACCGAGGTGTAAATCGCGATTTCCCGTTTGCGTTCGTAGACACTGCCGATCATGGTGTTCAGGACGATAAATATCGAGATGGCCAGCGGGATGATAATATTGGGCACCCCGCTGTAGCTCATGGTGTCGCTGGCATTGTACAGATAGGTGCCGTCGGCCTCCCCGCTGAAAAGCGACAGTCCGAAGCGATCCACAAGGCCCTGGGCCGTATCCCGAACCGTTTTGCCAGTGGACGTCCGAATGGCAACGGCCTTCAGGTGTCCTCCGGCAGCCAGCAGCGTCTGATACGGGATGATCATCGTCAGATCCGCCGGGATATGCTGATAGCGGCTTTGAAATTCGCGCACATCTTCGCCGGATTCAAGGGCTTCCATTTCCACTTCGCTCATGGCGGTCGACAGTTCTCGCGGAAAGGTGACCGGAGTGAGGGGCTCGCCGTCCAGGTCGCTAAGCTGCATCAGTTTTTCAGCCGAAAAGACCCCCACCACCCTAAACGGCATGCCCCAGAGGGTGACCAGCGTGCCGTCCGGGTGCTGTGGATTAATCCCCAGGTTTTGCGCCATGCGCCGGGGCAGGATCACCACCTGGCGTTCACCTTTTTTCAGCCAGCGGCCGCCGACCAGGATTTTATCCAGCCCGGAAACCCGGCTCTCCTCGTAGGAAAGCCCCACCAGGCCCTGGGCTTCAAAACGACGGCCGGCATGGCTGACTGGAATTCTGGGCCGCCGGGTCCGGTCTTCATCTTCCAGCCAGACCCGCGGAACTGTCGTGCCCTCCCCGGCGAAGGTGTTGGCGATGACTTCCAGGGCTTCGGGCGGCAGGTCCCGCCAGTTGACGTTTTTCAGCAAAAAACCCTGGTAGGGGGATTTGCTGTCATACAGAATGCGGGCATGGTGGCGCACGGACTTGGCCGAGGTAAAGCTCATAATGGTAAAGGTCAAAATCACCAGGGTGGTGCAGGTCAGGGCCGTTCGCAGGCGGCGGCGCCTTAAATTGCTGACACCCAGCAAAAAAGCGGCCACAAAGGCTTTCCAGCGTCCGATCTGATCGGTCTGCAGGGCCTGGGCCCGGGACTGCAGACGCGCCATTTCCCCCTCGAAGCGGAAAAAGATGATCAGGGTCACAATCAGGGAAAGACCCATGATAAAAAAGGCCAGGATAACCACCATGGGGCTGTAAGCCAGCCGGAAGGCAGGGTGCACGTTGTAAATAATGGCAATTAGCAGCATTAGAATGACGCAAAAGGCGATGATGCGCTTGTAAATGTTGCTGTAGCAGAAAAGCAGCCGCTCCAGGCAAAAGGCGAAGGGAACAAACAGGGCGATGTAAAACAGAACCCCGTAAAGGACATCTTTCTGGGTTCTTTCCACGTCGTCATATACCCGGCTGGCCAGGGCCCAGGACCAGGCGCTGGCCTCAAAAAATTTGTCGTAGCGCCGGGAAGACAGCGACACCTCGGCTGTTTTCAGTTCGCTGAGGCCCTCCTGCTGCAGCCTGCGGATCTGTTCGTTGAAAATCCCGCGTTTTTCAAGATTGGCAATGCGCGGGGCCAGCAGGGTCCACATGTCCCTGGCCACCCGGTATTGGGTGTAATGCAGAATCGGCCATTTTTCCGGCAAATAGCCGCTTCCCTGGGGATCCTCCGGGCTGTTGTTGAGCAAAATCAATTTCTTGCGCAGCACGGAATCTGAAAGCGTGATTTTAAGGGGCGTGCCGGGCTCCAGAAAAACGGTGGTCAGGTTGGATCGCCAGGTGTCCAGCCGGCTGTAAAAATACCGCTGGGGGTCGGCCTCCCGGCGGCCGTCGATGATTTTGCCCTTGGTCATGTAGCGAAACGTGCGCGGCTCCAGCAGGTCAAAGATGGTGATGCCCTTGCAGGCAAACATGATCAGGGTGGTCTCCATTTTGCGGCGGTACATTTTGACGCGATAGGCCGCCTTGCCGGTCTGCTTTTTGTCGATGGTCCAGATCACCCGGCCGGTGGAGGGGTCAAACTTGTAGCCCTCGAAAATGACCTTGTGGAAGCTGTGTTTTTTGTCGGCCACCCCCTTGAGCAGAAATGTGCCCATGTGATTGACCATGGTATAGAAACGCGCTGGCCCCTGGTAGGCGAGCAGCACGGTGCCCGGAGCCGGCTGGTCGGCAAACAGTTCTCCGTGGCGTAAAAAGCGGGCCCGGCCGACAACGGCGGAAAATCCATTGCGCGGGAAAATATCCGATGGCAGGTTGACCACCCTGGCCAGGTGGCCAATCATGGCGCTGACCGCCGCACTTTGCCGGCGGGCATTGGCCGCGTCGACCTTTTGCAGGGTGTCGAAGGGCGTGCCCCACATGGCCCGGGCGTCATGGGTGGTGACAAAGGTCACCCCGTGATAGCCGGCCAGGGCCGTGACCTCTCCTTCCAGGGGAGGGCGGTCAAGAAAATAGCTTTGCCAGGAGCGCTTGCGGGTGGGGCGCAGCGTGTCTTTGAATACTCCGGCAAGTTCGGCAGATTTTTCAAGCGCTACCTTCCCGGTGCGCAGGGCTTCGTAAAAACGGCTGTAGGCGGCCACCCGGTTGATCCGGGGGCGGAAAGGATACATCCAGCCGTAATTAAAGGCGCCGAAGCCGTCGCCGTGGCTGGACAGATGCAGCGATACGGCCGCGACCAGGTCATGGGTTTTGACCTGGCCGCGAAAGCTGCGCGCACTTTCCAGATTGGCCAGCTCAAGCCGGGCATCGGCTAAAACGGCCCTCTGATCTGCAATGGTGCGCGGCAGCAACTGGTTGAGCATGCGGTGCTCTTCGGGAAGCAGATCGGCAAAGGCCGGTTTCCACAGCAGACGCCGCAGTAGTTGGCGCTCGGCGGCCAGCTGTTGGATCAGGTCCTGGTTGGCCTGTTTTTTTTTCTGCAGGCGCAGCCACATCAGGCGGCGGGAGATCTTGTCGGCTTCGGTTTTGAGGCGCTCCACCATCGCTTTTTGCACCAGGGCCTGATCCGGGTCGGCTTCGGCTGCCGCATTTTTTTCGAAAACAGCCTTTTTCAAGGCCGCAATGGTCTTGCGGGTTTGCTTGACCAGCGCTTTCAAGCGCTTTTTCATGTGGCGCATGTCTTTGGAGCGGGCCGCAAAACTCCAGACCATCTCCCGCATGCCGGCCAGGGCCTGAGCATGCCCGGAGGTGGCCACCAGCAGCACCGTTCGCTGGGGGGGGGTGGCTTGCAGGTGGCGGGCCAGATCCAGCAGGGTGGCAATCCCAACGGCTTCATCGGCCCCGGGGGACAGGCCGGCAACCCAGGATCGGCTGTCGTAAAAAGCGGTGACCATCACCAGCTGTTCGGCCAGTTTGGGGTCAGCGCCGGGCACCAGGCAGAAAATATTTTGCGCCGGCACCAGCTGCCACGAGATCTGGGAGGTCAGATTGATTTTGGGAGCCACCCGACCGCCGGGGGCGGTTTCAAAAAACCCGAAAAGATCCCGCAGTTGGGCCAGCGGCATCCAGAAGCGGGGGAATTGAACCGGTGAAAGCTCGAACTTGTCTTCAAAAAGGATTTTGGGGGAGTTGCCCCGATCGACATAGATCAGCGCCCGGGCTCCCAGGTTGGCGGCATACAACCAGTTTTTGGCCGAATCGAGCTCCATCAGGATAATGGAGCCGGCAATGTCCTTGCCGTTGAAATCTGCGGGGTGCCCCCGGCCGACATAAAGCAGGGGGGCGCTGATTCCCGGGGCGGCGATGGTCTGCGGCATGACGGCATTGCCCAGCAGGGGGCGGATGGCAACCTTGCGGTCATAAGCCGGGATCGTCAGCGTGCTTTGCCGGTTGCGGATCACCGGAACGGAAAAGTGCTGGGACTGGACGTTGTCAAACCCCAGCCGGGTCAGCTGTTCTTTGATATAGGCCGCCGTGCTTTCGGCGCCCACCGATCCGGTGCTGCGGTCCCCATAGGAGGCCAGGGTGCGCACAACATCCATGAATTCGTCGGCCGGCGGAGAATTTGCACTGCTGGCTGCTGCGGATGCGGGCAACTGCGGCAAAAGGGCTGCCAGCAAGCAGCAAAGCACCACCCCCACGACCCGACGGCAGGTGGCGGCAGTTGAAATTTTGCGCCCCGGATATCTTGCCCTGTGCAATGGGTGCATTTTTTAACGCTCAACCTTTCGCAGCTCTTTTTCCGAAAAGGGTTGATGTCCCTCGTAAACAACTTTTTACGGGACCATCACTTTTGATGGTCAAACGGCTTTTTTCATGAAATTCAGCCGGATTACAATTTAATCCCGCGATCCGATTTGACCCACGGAGATCGTCAGCTCTTCACGATTTTCAACCTTGTCGACCCGGCCGTCCCGGATCCAGACCACCTGGTCGGATACGTTGAGCATCTTGAAATCATGGGTGGCCGAAATAACCGTCACGTTTCTTTCCTGGCTCAGGCGCTTGAGCAGGGAAATGATCTCTTCACCGGTGTTCAGGTCCAGGTTGCCGGTGGGCTCGTCAGCCAGGATGATGGCCGGGTCGTTGGCCAGGGCCCGGGCGATGGCCACGCGCTGCTGCTGGCCGCCGGAAAGTTCAAAAGGTTTATGGTGGTAACGATCCCCCAGCCCCACCAGCTCCAGCAGCTGCATGCCTTTTTCCACCGCCGCATCGTTGTTAACGCCGGCAAAGATCATCGGCAGGGTGATGTTTTCCAGGGCGGTCATCACCTGGATGATGTTGAAGGTTTGAAAAATATAGCCGATCTTGCGGCAACGCAGCCAGGCCAGTTCATAGGCGTCGAGTTGGGCAATATCCACCTCGTCAATGAATACTTTGCCGGAAGTCGGTTTGTCCAGACCGCCGATCATGTTGAACAGGGTGCTTTTGCCGGATCCCGACGGGCCCATGATGGAAATGTAGTTTCCGCGGGCAATCTCAAGGTTGACCCCCTGCAGGGCCTGGACTTCCACCTTGCCAAGCTTGAAGGTCTTGGTGACATTGGTCACGCGGACAATGCTGCTGCTTTCAGGCATCCTGTCTCCTTAGTCGCTGTGCTCGGCATAGCGCACGAGGCATAGCGTGAAGTTATTTAACGCCTATCTGGCTGTTTTACGTTTTGCCGTTAAATTTTTCCGACTTCCGCATTCCGACTTCCCCCTTCCTTTCTATTGTTCCACGCGCATGGCCTCCACCGGTTGCATCCGGGCGGCCACCAGGGCCGGGTACAGAACCCCCAGCAAACTCAACCCGCAGCCTACCGCCGTAGCAACCAGCAGGGAAAGGGCAAACTCGGTCCAGGAAATCGCCGTAAGCGCCACGGTGCCGAAGCGCACCAGGGAACTGAGCAGGGCGAAAAGCGCACCGATGATCGCCCCGGCTCCGGCTCCGGCAATTCCCTGCATGCCGGCTTCCAGAACGAACAGCCGCAGAATGAACCGGTCCAGGGCGCCCAGGCATTTCATGGTGCCGATTTCGCGAAAGCGTTCGGTGACCGCCATCAACTGGGCATTGACGATTCCCACCACGCAAACCACCAGGGACAGGATCACGATCCAGCGCTGTTTGGGGCTGCTGTCGATCCGGCTGTCGGCGGGGCCGACGTCATACCCGGAGCGAACCAGGGCCTGGCGCAGGGCCGGGTCTCCCGTTGCCAGCAGACCATTGCCCACGTCATTGGTGACACTGACAAAACTGAGAAAGGAGACCGCCAGGACCAGGCTCAAGGTGGTAATCAGGGAGCGGAAAAAGCGGACCTTGATGCTTTTATATGAAATCTGCACCGATTTGATGAAAGGAAGGACGACCTGCCTTTGCACCGCCTGGGATTTGCGATCCGTTTGCGGGACGCCGGGCTTGTCAGTCATGGGCAAATCCTTATTATTATCACGGTAAGCAGTGCCTATACCGGGCCATTCGCGGGCGGTGCTATCCAGTTTCTACCCGCCGGAGAAATCTGTTTAGTGGCATCGACCCATAAAAACGGTCAATTCACACCTTCCGGGTAGCCTCAATTCGTTGCCATCAATGGCCTAGGTCCAATATTCAGGTGCGAGATTTGAATTAAGGTTAATTGACAGATTTTCGTAGCACATCCATGGGTGATTGTAAATGAGAATGATTCCTGATTGTTTAGCAAAACAAGCGGCCGGTTGCCGTCTATTTCTTGCGGATCAGGTAAACCCCGTCGCGCACACTCAGCATGACTTTTTCCACCCGCTGCTCTTTTTTCACCTTTTCGTTGAAGGCCGCAATGGCCCGGGCGTTTTCATTGGTGATATTGTTTTTAAAAACCTTGCAGCGCCAGAACACATTGTCCACGAAAACAAGCCCGCCGGGGCGCAGCATTCGCAGGGCCTCATCGAAATAAAGGCCGTAAGAGGGCTTGTCGGCATCGATGAAGACAAAATCCACACTGCCGGCGGCAATTTTACCCAGGGTTTCCAGGGCCGGGGCGATTTTCAACTGGATTTTTGCGCCGTGGGGGCTTTTGTCGAAATAGCGCCTGGCAACGGCGGCATATTGCGGGCTGTTTTCACAGGTGATCAACCAGCCGTCTGGCGGCAGGGCTTCGGCCATGACCAGGGCGGAATAACCGGTAAAGGTGCCGATCTCCACCACCCGGCGGGCGCCTGAAATCTTGATCAGCAGCTGCAGCAGCTTGCCCTCCACCGGGCCGATGCTCCAGCGGGAGCGGCCGGTGATTTTTTCCGTTTCGGCCAGCAGCTCTTCCAGCAGCGGGGAAACCCCATCGGTGTGAGCGGCGACGTAATTTTCGATCTGCTCGGTTCTGTCGATTTCCATTCCAAGAAACTCGCAACGCCATATTAAAGCGTTAGATGGGGTGTTGAAACCACTTCCAGTGTATGGGAGCATAGGAGTCGTGTCAAGCGGGAAAAGACGGCGCATGCGACTTGACAGCCCGCGGGCTTTTTGCCATAAAATGGGCATTCTTGAAACCTCTTGGAGTTTGAGTTGAGCGCCCGATGAGAAAAAAAAATCCGCAGGCGACGGACCCCTGTGGCGTGGCCGGCGGTGAACCCAACTGTGCCCGATCATTCGAGCCTGCCGCAGACGCTGCTCCCGACCATGTTCAGATCCAGACCATCACCGGCTGCAATGCTGCCTGCCTGTTTTGCCCGCACGGCAAAACCCGGCGCAAGATTCCCGGCGGTCAGCGCATGGCGCCGGGGCTCTTCGGCTCCATCGTGGATCAGTGCCTGGAGCTGGGCGTGCGGCGGTACTCGGTTTACCTGATGAACGAGCCCATGCTGGATCGCGATCTGCCCCAGCGGGTGGCCTACGTCAGCGCCCGGATCAAAAAGCCGCAGTATGTCAAGGTCACCAGCCATGGAGGGTTGTTGACCGAGCGCATGGCCAAGGGGTTGCTGGATGCGGGGCTGGACAAACTGAAAATTTCGGTGCAAAGTCTCGATCCTGCCACCTACTGGAAGATCATGCACCTGCGTCTGGAGCGCACCCTTAAAAACATCGACCGCTTTGTCGAACTGAAGCAGCGCGGGGGGTACAAGCGGCCGCGTCTGGAAATCGTGATGGTCGATTCCATTCAGACCCGCACCGAAATTGCCCACATCCGTCGCTACTGGCGGCAGCGGGGCATCAAACTGTACGTGGAGCCGGTGGAAAACAGGGCTGACCAGACCGGTATTCGCGACACGGCTGTCGGTGCGCAGAAACTGCGCCCCTTTTCCTGGTGCCGGCGGCTGATGGAGCAGATCTACATTCTGCATGACGGCCGCATGGTGCAGTGCTGCGCCGACTGGGAGCAGCAAAGCATCATGGGCGATCTCACCAGCCAGCGGCTGGCCGATGTCTGGTACAGCCCCCGCTACAGTGAGTACCGGCGCCGGTTTGCGGCCGGCGATGTGCGCGGCATGATCTGCGAAGCCTGCCGGAAGCAGAAACCGCGTCGTTAAAAAGTCTATTTTAAATAAGCCCTGCGAATAAGATGTAAACTGCACGGAATATGTATTTTGGCCTCGCTTTCGGTGTCCATTTGGGGCGCCATCGGATCGGTGGGCTAAATTGCAAGAACTCGGCGCGTTGCGCCTCAAACAGCTTGCAATTCTTAACGCCCACCAATCCGCTGGCTTTTTTCCCCAAATGGACAATGACGCTCAACCAAAATACATATTCCGCGGACTATCCGCGCCTTTTTGATAATGCGGGTACACGGTGAACCGATGCGACTTTTTGTGTCTTCCCTATGGCGGCACCCCCCGCCGGATCTGGCCGCCCGAACCGAACGCTGCCTGGCCGCCGCAGCCGAACGTTGGCGGGGCAGTCAGGGAGGGCGCATTTTTTTCAGGGCCGATGACATTGCCGTGCCCGGCAGCCAGTTCATGCGGCTGCTGGAGATCTTTGCCCGTCATCGCGTCCCGCTGTGTCTGGCTGTTGTTCCGGCCTGGCTGACCCGGCCCCGCTGGCAGGCGCTCCAGGCAGCCGGGCGGGATTGCGCCTACTTGTGGTGCTGGCACCAGCATGGATGGCGGCATGCCAACCACGAGCGGCAGGGTAAAAAACAGGAATTCGGCACCGCCCGGCCCCCCATTGAGCTGGAGCACGATATCCAGCGCGGTCGGCGGCGGCTGGAAAAGTTGATGGGAACCCGCTTCTATCCGGTCTTCACCCCCCCGTGGAATCGCTGCGACGGCCGGGCGCTGGCCGTGCTTGAAAAACTGGGTTACGCGGGGGTTTCGCGCAGCACCGGAAGCCGGCCGGCACCTCCAGCCGGCCTGCCGGGTTTCGATGTCGCCGTCGATCTGCACACCCGCCGGGAAACCGCTGCCGGCCCGGGATGGGACAGCCTGTTCGCTGAACTATTGCGGGCCATTGCAGCGGGCAGCGGAGGCATCATGATTCATCACCGGTTTATGAATCAGGCGGCCTTTGAGTTTTTGGATCTGCTGCTGCAAAAGATGTCCTCCCACCGCAACCTGCGGCTCGTCAGCTTCAAGGATCTGGCCGGCAACCCGGGGCCGCTATGAACGTCATTTTTTACTGCCAATACGTCTGGGGCATGGGACATCTGGTGCGCAGCCTGGAATTTGCCCGGGCCCTTTCCGATCATGATGTGACCCTGGTGGCCGGAGGGCAGGGGGTTGAAATGGATTTGCCGGACCACGTCAACCTGGTCCGTCTGCCCACCCTGTACATGGATGAACGGTTTACCACCCTGATTGCCGGCGATCCCGACAGGAGTGTCGAGCAGATCAAACAGGCCCGCCGCCAAATTCTACAGGATCTGTTTGAAAGCCGGCGCCCCGACGTTTTGATTGTGGAACTGTATCCTTTCGGCCGCTCCATGTTCGGCTTCGAACTGGACCCGCTGCTGGAAGACATCCGCCGGGGCCAATTTGGCCAGGTGAAAACCGTCTGCAGTTTGCGCGATATCCTGGTGGAAAAAAAGGACCCGGCGGCCTATGAAAAGCGGGTGTTAAAAAAAATCAACACCAGTTTTGACCTGCTGCTGGTTCACTGTGACGAGCAGCTTTTGCAGCTCGACGACACCTTTGCCCGGGTGGCCGACATCGATATCCCAGTGATTTATACGGGCTTTATCACCCGCCACGGGGACCCGGCGGCCGGCCCGCGGCTGCGCCGGGAGCTGGGGATTGCAGCCGAACACAAACTCATCGTTGCCAGCGCCGGCGGCGGCCGTTCGGGCTACCGGCTCATGACCGCGGTGTTGGAGGCCTGCCGGCTGCTGGGCGATGGGATGCCCCTCCGCCTGGAAGCGTTTGCCGGGCCTTTCATGGAAGCAGATGAATATGCATCCTTGACTGAACACGGGGGGCCGGGCCTGCGTGTTCGCCGGTATACGCGGCGACTGGTGGACTATTTGTGGGCGGCCGATCTATCCGTCAGCCTGGCGGGATACAACACCTGTATGGACCTTCTTGCAACCGGCGTGCCGGCCTTGGTCTGCCCTTATTCACGCCAGCAGGAACAGCCCCTGCGGGTTGAAAAGATCAAGGATTTTTTACCCCTGAAGGTGTTGACGGATGAAGATCTCGATTCGATCCGGCTAAGCCGCCACATGGAGCGGATGCTGGCCCGCAGCCGACGCCCCCAGCCGCCGCCACTGAACCTGGACGGTGCCCGCCAGGCAGCTCGTTTTCTGGAGCGCTGGATGACTTGAGCTTCCGAAAAGACTTGCTCAAGGGAGAAAATCGGCTTTGTTTATAGATGCAGCAAAACCGCCCGAGTGCCAAAGGCCAGAATCGCCCCCAGTACGAAGCTCATCAGCGTGCCGATGATGATGTACTCGGCTTCCATGCGCTGCTCCGGGTCCTTGAGCTCCCCAAAGCGAAAAATGGACTTGGCGGCAATGAGCCAGCCGATTCCCCCGGGATATCCGGCTAGCACCAGAACAAATATCAATGCCCGTTCCCATTGGCCGATGATGCGGCCGCCGTTTTCCAGCCCCCGTCTCCCGGGGACGTTTTGCCGACGGCATTCCCGGTTCAGGGCCTGGATCTGCTCCAGCAGCGGCTTTACGGCAATGACAATGGCAAAGCCGCAGGCTCGAATGGTTAGCACGGAACCGGTCACCACCGTCAGCCCCATCAGGTAATGGTTGCCCAGATGTTGGACCCAGAACAGGGAGGTGGCTGCAAGTCCCCCTGCCGTCCAGAACGCCAGTGCCGCGATGACGGCCAAGTGGGCGGCCTGGTCAAGAAGGAATCCGGCGAGGTCATCCGTTTCGCGGCGCGATTTGACGGAATCAATGGCGCCATGGGTGATGAAAATGAACGTCGGGATGCGCCAATCACCCCACAGGCCGCACAACAGATAGCTCAATGCAGCCAGGGCGAAGGCATGCCTGGATAGCACCAGGATTTTTTTCTTTTCGCCTACAGCGGAATCAGATTGCAGCAGGAAGTCTCCCAGTGCATGGGCTGTTATCAGGCAGATCAGCAATTGCTCGGTGATGGCGCTCATATTCCCACTCTCCTCAAGGGCCGGTACCCGTCGACAAACACCTGCCAATACAAGCTTTGGGGATTGAATAATACAGATACAATATCCAGGGGTTGATTACTCAAAATTTTTCAAGTATTCCTCGAAGCAATCCAGGGCCTGTTGCACCGCATGCCAGCCGGCTTTTTGCAGGTGCTGGGCCACTGCCTGCTGGGAGATGACCTCTCCCCAGGTGTGTTCAGCAATTTCCTTTTGAGAAAGGTTGCGCAATGCACCGCAAACGGCCTTTGCTTGACGGCTGGTCCATTGTTGGACCAGGGCATCCACCAGTTGCACGATTACCGGGCCCGAGGCGGCGATTGGCGTGCCGTTTAAGGAAGGTGATAGCCCGAGTGCCATGCGGCAGTGGGCGGACATTCTATCGATCAATGAGCCTGATAAACGATAGGCTTCTCCATCTCCGGCCGAGATTCCATTGTCGGGGACAAAATCAAGCGACCCGATGCCGATGGCCAAACGCGTATCGGCGGCATTGTTTTGCATGATCTGCCGGAATGTTGCCCGAAAGTACAGAGCTATGCGCAGGGATTTTTCAGGGTCTGTCACCAAGCACTGCCAGCTGTCACCCCTGAAAAAATCCACCTCCCGGGGAATGGACTGCCCGAAGGCGGTGCGTGTGTCGCGGCCGGCAGTAGTGATGGCATCGTGCAGGCGGCGACGGGAATCTCCCCGGTAGCGCGCCGAGCCCACGATGTCGCCGGTCAGAATGGCATACAGGCGGTTGGGATGGATTTTCATAATGGACGGATCCTGGTGCGTTTTAACAATCACGGATATGACTTTAATACAACCTATATCACTTGTAATTATAAATTACAAGTCTTAGAACTTTATTCGCTGGATATATGTCTATGCGGTACCGGCAGCAATGGCCATGTGAAATCCGACTGCAATCTGCGCGATACCCTGGTTAAAAAAATCAAGGACTTTATGCCCTTAGGGGTATCGATAATGCAGCCGGTTTTCGATCCAGCGGGCCGTAGCGGCAGCACCGTCCAGGTTTATGGGGGCCGGCGGCGGCTTTGCGAGCGACAATTTTTCATCCATCCGGGCGGCCAGCCGCCCGGGGTGCAGATCTTTTTCTTCCAGGACAGTCAGGGCTCCGAGCCGCTCCAGCCGTTCGGCCCGCAGGCGCTGTTCGCGGTTCTGGGCAAAGGGCCACACCAGGGCCGGCACGCCGGTTGCCAGAATGTTCATGGTGGTGTTGTAGCCGCCCATGCTGACAGACAGGTCGGCGGCGGCAAGATAGGACAGAAAATCAGGGGCAAACTTTTTGACCACAACACCGGCGCTGGCCAGCTGTTTCAGGCGTTCGAATTCGTGCGGCGGAACAAACGGTCCGCTGAAAACCATCAGACGGCAGCGCTTTTTGGCTTTCAGCCGATCAAAGGCCTGGACAACGGCCTGCAGCAGCTGCCCCCCCACGCTGCCGCTGCCGGCACTGGCAATGACCAGGGCCTCATCGGTTTCAAGCTTCAGCCGGCGGCGGATTCCGGCGGCAGAGCCCCCTGCCGGCCGCGGGGCGATATAACCGGTGTACACCACCGGTATTGTAATTTTATCGAACTGTTCGAAGGTTTCGTTGAGTTGCGCCAGCCGGGGATCGGCATGCACCAGCACGGCGTCAAAATAGCGGTTGAGGGTTTTGACCGCCCGGGATTCGTGTTTTGCGGCATCCGGTTTTTCCACTAGGATGTCCCGCACGCTGCACACCACGGGGCAGCGGGACGGTCTGTGATCGTGCAGTTGCTCTAAAAGCGGGTCCAGTTCAAAGCGAAAGGCCTTGCGGCCGAAGGGATAGAGTTCGACGAGAAAAAAATCCGGTTTTTCATGCTTAAAAAGGTCCAGCAGGCGCTGCCGGCGTTCGGCCTTGATTTTCTCGATGGCTCTATCGTCCCGGGAGCTGTAAAGCCCCTTGAACTCGCGGTCCATCTGCAGATCGGGCAGGCGGACGGGGCGCACGTGGTCGGGCAGGGGACTGTCGACCGGCAGCCCGCCGGTCACCAGGATCACCTTGTGATCCGACAACGCGCGGCAGATTTCCAGGCTGCGCAGCAGGTGGCCGATGCCCAGCACATGCTGGCAGTATATGATGATTTTCATAAGAGTATCTTTTTTCAAGTTGTTGCCGTTGTCAACCCTTGATGAAGTCCTAAAAAGCCGATTTTCTCGCTCCGCAAGCCTTTTCGGGAGCTGTTCAGGGTTTCGCTAAATCGCAAGAAGTATTATTAAGACCCTAAAATAGCTTGCGATTCTTAACGCTCAACCCTTCACAGTTCTTTTTCCGAAAAGGGTTGATGTCGCTCGAAAATGACTTCCAACGAAGTCAACCCAAGTTCGTTGTTCATAGGTTGCCGCTAGCGGCCTAAACAAGCTTTTTACGGTGTTATCAACCCTTGGGTTGCCGCTGTAGCTGCGCAGCCGTGCTTGACACCTTGCGGGTTTTCTGCTAGTTTGCGCGGATTCGAGCAATCCAACCCGCATCCCGGAGCAACCAACACCATGAAAACATTTTACCTGTGCGCGCTGGGCTGCCCCCGCCGGGGCATCGATTCCCAGAAAATATACAATTACCTGCAAGCCAACGGCTACCGCTTTTCCGAGGATTACCAAAATGTCGATTTGATCGTGATCAGCACCTGCGCCTTTGTCCAGGAGCGTGAGAATCAGTCCGTGCAGGCCATCGAATACTACCGCGAGCAACGCCGCGACGATGCCGCCATGGTGGTGTCGGGGTGCCTTTCGAAAATAAGCCCCCAGACCATCGAAAAATACCATGATATCGCCTTTTTGTCCCCCCGCGAGCTGGACAGCTTCGACGACATTATCGGCGCCCGGACCCCGTTCAGGGACATCCCCGATCCGAATCAGGTTTTCAGCCACCCGATTTTTCCGGACTTTACCCCCAAGGCGGAAAAAAAGGCCCAAACCAGGCAAAACGTGCGCTTGGACCTGGAATATGAAAAAGAGGATATGTTTACCATCCGCCTGGCCCGGGGCTGTCTGGGAAACTGCAGCTATTGCGCCATTAAATTCGCCGCCGGCAGCCTGGAAAGCAAATCCGTGGCTGAAATTGTCGGCGAGTTTAAAAACGGCCTGGCCGAAGGCTACCGAACATTTACCCTGGTGGCCGGGGACACGGGCTGCTACGGCATCGATATCGGCACCACGGTGGTGGAGCTGCTGGCCGCCATTTTTGAAATTCCAGGATCCTACCGGCTGATTCTCAAGGAGTTCAACGCCCAGTGGCTGATAAAATACCGCAACGGGCTGGAATCCCTTTTGAAGGACAACGAGGACAAGATCGATTACATCATCGTTCCGGTGCAGTCGGCCTCGGACAAAATTCTGCAGCGCATGAAACGGCCCTACCAGATTGAAAAGGTCAAGGACTGCCTGCGCTCCATGAAAGAGAAGATTCCGGGGCTTCGAATCACCACCCACATCATGGCGGGCTTTCCCGGGGAAACCGAATCCGATTTTCAGCAATCCCTGGATTTCATAAAGGAATTCAGGTTCCCCTACGTGGATATCTACGGCTACGAAAACCGGCCGCGCACCGAGGCCAGCCGGCTGGACGACCAGCTCTCCCAGGAGGTCATCGACCGGAGGGTCAAACTGCTGCGCCAGGCCCAGGAGCAGGTCCTGGCAGCGCAGGGGTCAGATTCATGACAGGGCCGCCGCATTGAGTGCTTCGAGTCCAAGCCCGTCGGGGGTGTGCACCAGGCGGTGAAGATGGCCGGGTTTGATTACGGCCGGCTCGGCGGGCAAGAACTTTCTGCCCAGCAGATGGTAGACCAGGCATTTGATCACCCCCTCGTGGGTGACCACCAGCAGGCTTTCACCGGGCCACCGGACGGCGGCGTCTGCCAGGGCCTGCTGGCTTCTTTGCAGCACATCGCGCCGCGGTTCCCCTCCAGGGGGACAAAAATCCCAGCCGGCCTCCTGCTGGGCGGCGAGCAGTTCGGGTTGCCGCTGTTTGATCTGTGAGACGGTCAGACCGCTCCAGCGCCCCCAGTCCTGCTCCCGCAGCCGAGCATCCTGTACGAGGGGCAGGTTCAAATGCGTGTTGAGGATTGTCGCTGTCTGGAGCGCCCGGCCGATATCGCTGACCAGCATCCGGTCCCAGCCAAACGCCTCCAGCTGCCGGGCCCATTGGGCCACCTGGGTTTCTCCGTTTGGCGTCAGGGGGGAGTCATTGTGGCCCTGGATTCTTTTTTGGCGGTTGAACACCGTCTCCCCGTGGCGCACCAGGCCGAAGCGGGTGATTTTGGATTGATCCGGCATTGGTCATTCTTTTCCCTGGCAATATTTCAAGTGAACGCTTGTCCGTTCCTTTTTTTTAAGAGATTAATGCAAGATTCAGGTTATAATTTTACCGTTCCACAAGTCCTGCAAAAAAACTCGCCAGGGCATAATTTGAATTTTTCCGACAAGACGCGTTTCTTTTTCATTACACACGACAATTGCTTTGCGGGGAGAATAAAGATCCATAAATGTGCTGATGGGGCGCAGATGCCTGTTGGTCACGCTACGGGAACTTTTAACTTCAACGGCGACGTCTCCGCCACCCAGCACGAAATCCACTTCAAGGCCCGACTTGGTTCTCCAGAAATTAATCTCATAATCGATTTCATAGTAAGAATTGTAAGCGACCAGTTCCATGTATATGAAATGTTCAAATGCCCTTCCGAATGCATCCCCTCTTTGTTCTGATATATGCCGTTTGATGATGGCTCCGGCCACCCCAACATCGAAAAGATAAAATTTTGCCGATCTACTGATGACCTGTCGGTTCTGCCTTTTTTTATAGGGTCTTACAAAACTGCCCAGCAGGGTATCGCAGAGGATCTGGTAATATTCTTTTACCGTTTTAGAATCCACACCGCACTCGCGGGCGATATTTGAAAAATTCGTGAGTTCACCGTGAGAGAATCCCATGGCATCAAAAAATCTGGAAAAAGCTGGAATGTTCCGGGTTAATCCCTCATCAAAGACCTCTTCCTTCAAGTAATCGCGCGTATAAGCCCGCAGGGATTTTTTATAGCCGGTTTGAAAGTAATGGGAAGGGATTAATCCCCTGTTCAATGCTTTTATTAAATCCAACCGGCCCAGTTCAGCAGTGACAAACGGAAACATTTCATAGCGCCAGGCACGTCCGCCGAGTAAGTTGGCCTTGCCTCGCTTCAGTTTTCGAGCGCTAGACCCACATAAAATAAAACGCAGGCCTTTATTTTCGATCAACCAGTGGACTTCATCCAACAATTGCGGGACTTTCTGAACTTCATCCAGGATGATGGGATTTTTTTTTATAGCATCATTTTTCGCAAGAATTTTTTCCCGTAAAATAGAGGGGCGTTTTGCAATTTCAAGAAACAAATCGGTGTCAAGGAAGTCATACACCAGGCTTTTTGGAAACCTCATCTTCAAATAGGTGGATTTACCGGTCTTTCTCGGACCCCACAAAAATGCAGATTGGCGGGGTGGCAGATCAATGTTTAAAATTCTTGGGTATAGTTTCATTTTTGGATGTTAACCCAAATTAGTTTAACTTTTTCGGAGTATAATCCGAATTGGTAATATAATCAAGATAAAAATCAGCAGCGGCAGTTCACTATTTTTTCCAGTTCCATTTCCAGAATGCGATAATTTTTGTTGATATCGTGGTGCTCGCGGACATAGGCGGCGGCCGCCCGGCCCATCTGCCGGCGCTGGTCCCGGTCGGCCAGCAGGGCTGCGATGGCGTTTGCGAACGAGCTCAGGTCGTACATCGGCACCAGGATCCCGGTGGTGCCGTTTTGCACGGCTTCCGGGACCCCGGCATTGTCGCAGGCCACCACCGGCAGCCCGCAGCACTGGGCTTCGAGATACACCATCCCCAGCGATTCGTTGATCCCCGGAAAGGCGAACACGTCCGCAGCGCTGTAATAGCGGTACATCTGTCGGCGCTCGATTTTGCCCACAAACAGGGTTTTGCCCGGAATCTGTTCGGCCGCCAGCTGTCGCAGGGTTTTTTTTTCCCGGCCGTCACCGGCAATCACCAGCTTGAAACGGCACCCCCGGTGCTGCAGCCGTTCGCAGGCCCGGATCACCCACCTGAGCCCTTCGGTCTTGACGTCCGGCCGGAACATGGCCGCCGCGAAAACCACGGGATCGTCGTCCACGGCCCACCGGCGTCGCAGCTCTTCCCGGGCAGCGGCGTCAAAATGAAAATCTGCAGGCTCTATTCCGGGCTTGATGTAGGTCACACATGCTGCGGGCAAAAGCCGGTTGAGGTTGCGCCGGTCGACTTTCTTGTTGGTGAAGACATGGTTTGCGGTACACAGGGCCTTTTTATTCAGCAAAAAGCCCGGCCACGTTTTCAGCCGGCGCCGGCGCTTGGTGGAATAGATTCCCTGGAAGATGACGTAGGGGATCTTCAGCCGCCGGGCCGCCAGGGGGCCCAGCAGGTCCGGCGCCTTGTAATAGGAGTGGTAGGTCAACCACAAATCCACGGTTTTGGGGAAAAAGCTTTTCACGGTCCGTCTGTATTCGCGCAGCAGCAGGGGCCAGCGCCAGGGGCGCCAGTAGATCCAGCGGCAGCGCAGATCGCTGACTCCGGTGACGCGATGTCCCTTTTCTGTCAGATAGCGCTGCAGGCCCATGGCCGTCGTCAGGTCGCCGGAAGGATGGGCGTGTCCCAGGGGCTTGAAGGGGGTGTAAAATAAAAGGTTCATCTTTTTTCAGTTTCGATGCCCTGGGGGGAAACCAGCACATCCAATCCGGTGCGCTTCCACGTGGCCTCCGCCTGTTCAACGGTGTCCACCAGCGGCTCCTGGCAGTTGAAAGACGTATTCAAAAGCAGACGGCAGCCTGTTTTGGCATGCCAGGCTGTCAGCAGCTTGAAGATGAACGGATCATCCTCCTGCTCGACGACCTGGGGCCGGCTGGTGCCGTCGACATGGGTGACCGCGGGAAATTGCTGCCCGTCGGTGGAGATGATGTAGGACATGTACTTGCTGGGCACCTCCAGCTGCCCGAGCACCATGGGGGCAAAGGGGCGGTACCACTCGCGGTGCTTGACATGATCGTTGAGATGCGCTTTGCCGTCGGCAATCCGCGGATCGAGCAGGATGCTGCGATGACCCAATGCCCGCGGGCCGGATTCCGCCCGGCCGAAGCACAACCCCACGCTTTTGCCGTCTTCCAGCAAGCCGATGATGTCGTCAATGACATCCTCAGGCAGCTTGCCGGCGTCGGTTCCCAGGTAAGGACTCCAGGCCCGGGGTTTTCTTGGTTTGCCGAGGATATGGTGCCAGACGAAAAGCGCCTGCCCCAAGCTGATCCCGCCGTCGTGGGGCTGGGCCGGCACCCAGGTGGCTTCATAAAGCCCGCTGTGGTGAATGGCCGTATTGGCGATACAGTTCATGGAACAGCCGCCGGTCATGATCAGGTGCTTGACCGGATGCCAGGACCGCATGCGTTGGGCGGCCTCCAGATAATAGTCCGTGGTGGCTTTTTGCAGCGCAGCGCAAACATCCTGGGCGAAGCTGCTGCGCGGATCGAGCGGTTTGACCCGTGTTCGTCCCGCCTCATCCCTGGGAAACGGCGAGAAAGGGTGATAGAGCATCTGCTGTTTGATGGTTTCGGCAATTTCGTCGCGTATCGTGCCGTAGCTTGCCAGCCCCATGAGTTTGCCAGCGCCTTCCAGGCGCTGCATGCCGAAATTGTATTCACCGATGGAAGACCACGTGCGGCCGATGTTAAGCTGCATGCGGCCAGTGCCCTCGTAACCCCAGCCGTATTCAATTTCATGGATTTTGTTGCCGCTGCCGTAAGCCAGGGCGCAATTGCGGTAGTCGCCGCCGCCGTCGGCGGTCAGAATGCCGGCCGCTTCAAAGGGGGATGTGAAAAGGGCGCCGGCGACATGGGCCAGGTGATGGTCCACCGCATAGGCGTCGTACCAGCGGCCGAACAGGCGGATGCGATGCTCGCTCCAGCGGTTTTCCACCGGACCGCCCCAACCGTCGCGCATGTAATCAGGGTGCTGTTGATAGGTGTCACCCTTAAGATCCCATGAAAATGAGCTGCCGTCCAGGCAGGGGCGCACCCAGGGGCTGAGGACCACGATGTCAATGGTCTCCGGCTGCCAGCCATAAGTTTTCAAGATAGCATTCAGGTCCATGGCGCCCTGGTCGTGCTTGATGCGGCTGAGGCGTTCTTTTTCCAGCACCACCACCGGCTCGCCGTCCTCCAGCAGGGTACAATTGGCGTCATGGGCAAAAAACAGCGATAAAATCCTCATTCATCCTCCACCAACCCCTGGATTTCACGGCGATAAATGGCAGCCAGACCGTTGATCAGATCCTGGTTGTCGAAGTCGCGGATGACCCGTTGCCGGGCGGCTGAAATGACCTGCCGGCGCAGGGGGGTATCGGTCAACATGCGCTGCATGGCATCTGCCAGCAGGTCGGGCCGGCCGGGGGCAACCAGCAGGCCACTGCAGCCGTCTTCAACCACCTCGGGGATTGCCGAGACCCTGGTGGTGACCACCGGCACACCCATGGCCATGCTTTCCAGCAAAACGTTGGGGATGCCGTCCCGGTCCCCGTTGGCAGCCACTTCACAGCTCAAAACGAAAAGATCGCTCCGGCGATAATGCTGCACAACCTCGTGGTGCGGCCGGGTCCCCAGCCAGCGGGTTGTCGCGGTCAGTCCGAACTGTTCGATGAGCGCCAGAATGGCGCTGCGGTCTTCACCGTCGCCGATCAGGGTGTGGCTGAAGGCAAATCCCTGATCGTGCAGCTGCTTGAGTGCGCCATAGAGGGTGGGCAGCCCCTTTTTGGCGGTCAACCGGGCAATGGTCAGAATTCGATAAGGGCGTGCCGGCCGGCGCGGTTGATCAAAATCGTTGGCGAAAAGCCGGGTGTCGATGCCGTGATAGATGCGGTGAATCGGTGTCGTGCGGTCGCCGGCGAGTTTCAACAGGTGCCGCCGGTTGTACTCGGTGCAGGTGACCACGAAGCGGGCCAGCCGGATTTTTTCCCGCAGCTGCCGCCCATCCGAGGTGTAGATGTCCTTGGCATGGGCCGTAAAGCTGAACGGCAGGCCGCTCAAGCGGGCCGCAAACATGGCCACCGAGGTGGGCGAATGGGCAAAATGGGCATGCAGATGAACCACCCCGCTGGCCGGCAGCAAACGGTGCACCAGGTAGCCGGCCTGCAGCAGGTGCTTGATGGTGGCCGACTTGCGGGTTCTCAAAAACCGGCGGGCCGCGATGCGGGCGGCTGCCAGATAGGTGCGGGGACGCCGGGCCGCCAGCTGAACATTGTGATACACCAGCTGCGGCAGCGGTTTTAACAGGGTTTCCGGCAGGTAATCGACATCGGCCCGGATCTGTTTGACGCTGTGGTGGGTGAAATCTTCCCGTGGCCGGCGCATGGAGAACAGGTGCACGTCAAAGCCGAGTTTTTCCAGCAGCAAAATTTCGTTGGAGATGAAGGTCTCAGAAATCCGGGGATAGCCTTTGAGGATCATTCCCAGAACCGGAGGGCCGCAAATGTTCATGATTTTTTACACCGGAATTCGCGCAGGCGCATCTGCATGGTTTCGATGCCGGTCAGCTGAAAATCGGCGATGGCTTTTCGATAGGGTTCCGGGTGTTGCAGCAGGGTGAAGATCCTGTCGCGCAGCACATCGGGGCTGAAATCATTCCAGGGGATATAATCCACCAGGTTCTGGCGGCGAAACGCCTGGGCCCGGATCAACTGCTCTTTGCGCGGTGTTTCGCGGGGGATGACCAGACTGATGGTTCCCTGGCTGAGAATTTCGCACAGGGTGTTGTATCCCCCCATGCTGACTACAATATCGGCGGCGGCAAAAATTTTTTCCATTTGACGGTAAAAATGATACATCCGCACCTTGAGACGGCGGGAGCGCCGGAAAACATCTTTTCGTTGCTCTTTTGGCATGAACGGGCCGGTGATGAGAACGCTTTTAAACGGTGCGGGTTCGGGAAGTGCTTCCAGCATGCCCAGATAGATGTCCATCAGCCGGTACCCGTCGCCGCCGCCGCCGGTGGTCACCACCACCAGCTTTTCCTGGCTTTCCAGGCCGATTTCCCTTTTAACGCCGCGCACGGCATCCCTGCCGGGGGTCTTGCGCGGGATGTAGCCGGTAAAATGCATTTTGCGGCTCAAGGATTCGGAAATGTCGTATTCGGCCACCGGGTCGTAAAATTCCTGTTTTCCGTACACCCAGATTTCACTGTAAAGATTTTCCAACTGCTGGTACACCTTTTTTTCGCGCCAGTCTCTTTTGACCGTTTGCGCATCGTCCATTATATCCCGCAGGCCAAGAATGGAGCGGGTTTCGGGCCGACAGCGCCGCAGCCACTGCAGGGTGGGCAAAACCTCTTTTTTCAGTCCCAGAGGTTCCTTGTCCACGATAAAGAGATTAGGTTGAAAGGTTTTGGCCGTGGCGGTGATAATGTTTTTGCGGATGTCCAGGGCATGGCGGGGGTTGATTTTGATCGACAGCGGCAGGTATTCGTCGTTGGTTTTTTTGATCATGCCCGGGATGCGCACAAAATCGATCTGTTCGGGAAAGGAAAAACGGCCGGCAATGGGCGAGCCGGTCAGAATCAGGATGTTAATGCGCGGACCCAGAAGGTGGGAGGCGATGGCCATGGTCCGGCGGATATGACCGAGACCGTAGGTGTCGTGGGAATACATTAAAATATTGTAGGTTGAATTGCGGGCCATGCGGCTTCCCATCCCGAAAAGGCTTGCTTAAACGAGAAAATCGGACTTTTTACGGCACCATCATTATTGGAAAACAGCGCTTTTGTCAAGAAAACACGGGATTTTGACCTAGTTCTTTCCTTTGGCGTCCGGTTTTGGTATATTCACTGCATCATCAAGATTGAAGCGAGGTGTTCCATGGCCCGTTGCGACGTTCATCCCGGCCACCGCTTTAAAGACTGGCAGGTCTGGCCGGGCTCTTTTGACAATCCGCCAGTGGACGGTGTGTTTCGCATGCCCGAAAATCCGGGGCTTACCATCACCCCGGCGACCCGCATCGCCTCTCTGGGCTCCTGTTTTGCGCGGGAAATCAAACGCCGGCTGATCCAGAGAAACTACACCTATATCACCGAGGAAACCCACCATCCGGCCGCCGTGCACGGCAGTGCCGCCTGGGAAAGGGTGTACAGCACCCATTGCATGCGCCAGATTTTCGAATACACCTTTGAAAGCTGGACGCCCGATCTGCGCTGGTGGCAGGCGCCGGTCTCGGGCCGAATCCAGGACCCTTACCGGCGCACGATTCTCTACGACAATCTTCAGGAGGCCGAAACGGATTTCGCCCGCCATCGCGGCTGTTCAAAGCGTGCCCTGCAGCAGGCCGAGGTTTTGATTATCACCCTCGGGCTGACCGAGATCTGGCAGGACCGGGTGGACGGCGCGGTGATCTGCCTGCCCGCCGGACCTTACGTCAGGGAGGGCGGCGACATGAGCCGCTATGAATTCAAGGTCAGCCGTTATGGTGAAAACCTGGAAAACCTGGAACGCATTCATGCCATCCTGGCGCGCTACAATCCCGGCTGCCGGCTGCTGGTCACCGTCTCCCCGGTCAACCTGTGGGCCACCTTCCGACCCGACATGGATGTGATCAGCGCCAGCTGCAACTCGAAATCCACCCTGCGGGCAGTGGCCGATGAGTTCACCGCGCGTCATGACAACGTGTTTTACTTTCCGGCCTATGAAATGGCCACCATCTATCAGCCCCTGGCCGGGAACACCTATTTCAGCGATGGCCGGGAAAATTTTCATGTCAACAAACCCACGGTGAAGTTTATCATGAAGCATTTTTTTGAATATTACTCATGACGGTGCCGTAAAAAGTCGTTTTCGAGCGACATCAACCCTTTTCGGAAAAAGAGCTGTGAAGGGTTGAGCGTTAAAAACTTCAAGCTGTTTGAGGAGCTTGCGACGGGTCTCTTGGCCAGGTTGCGAGCGCAATCCCCGCAGCTTGCTGCGGGAGCAGCGAGCGAAATTAAAAAAGGCAGTATTCCCTGCTGGGAAGATTCCCTAACAGGGAATCTTCAACTTTAGCGCAACCCTGAAACAGCTCCCGAAAAGGCTTGCGGAGCGAGAAAATTCGACTTTTTACGACTTCAT
>CAZGNV010000024.1:0-64086 GCA_964527835.1 uncultured Desulfosarcinaceae bacterium
AAGGAAACGCGTATCCGCTGAGGGGTTTTTGAGAGGGTTATGCAAAGCTCTCATAGATTTCGCGGACTCGCGACACCCACAGTCTTTTTCCAGTATAGTGTTTACGGACTTGATTTTCGAAGCTTGGCAGATCACCTTTAATAGCTCCTTTGAAATTAACAAGTGTACGCAAACATGCGCGGGCTGCCAAACCCAATGGATTGGGGAAGATCTTAAAAAAATCTGGCAATGTTGTTTCAATAAAGCTGTTAATCCGAAGTTTTTCTCTGACAATATCTTTTTCGCGATCCATAAATTCGCGGGCCAGAAACCTGAGCGTTGCCCAGTCGTCTCCAGGGATTTTGGTGCGGGTGGTCATTCCACGGCGCGCAAGCATACCGATCAGTTTGGCGTCCAACGGGTCGGTTTTGCCCCGATTCAATCTTACAATTTCCCTACTGCGAGAAACAGCCAGTGGATGTATCAGAACGTAACGCCGGTTATGATCTTCAAAGAATTGTCCCAAAACCATCCAGTAATGCCCTGTTGGTTCCATGGCAAACAGCACGTTGCCTTTTGCTTTTTCTTGAACCTGTTTAAGCATTTCGTTGTATCCTGCAATAGAATTTTCCACACTAAATTGGTGCAAAACAGATTGAGCCTTATTCATCAGGGCAACAGACATTTTGTTTTTACCGATATCGATTCCAACAAACCAGCTGGCTTTAATTTTTGTGACTTTTGTTTTTTGACATTTTACTTTATTCTTAGTTTCTGTTACCTTTTTCATAGCGTCCTCCTTTTGTATGTATGTTCTTTGTTGGTCAACCTAAACATACCACATTTGAGAGGGCGCTAATTATATAAATTTATTTTCTAAGATAAAGGTCTCCAGAATTGGAATATTATAATAGAAGATTATTATTTAGAAAAGAAATAGATGCCTTTTAGGCACAATTTTTATGAATCTTTAAAAAAAGCAACGGTATAAAGAAAGGCTCAATAATTCTACCCATATAAATTTAAAAGCTCTGAAATCCACGAAATTATTAATAACTTTCGGATTTAAAATAAAGAAAATAATAAATTTAACCAAAGAAGAATTAAAGGGAAAACATGAAAAAAATATTTAAAATACGGAAAATAAATATATTAATTTTAATTTTGTGCTGTTTCGGATTTATCATTTTTTATCCATCACTTTCTTTAAGCACAAACAAAAAAAATCTTTCGCTTCCTATGAAGCAATTTAGAAAGAATCATCCTCGACTTTTTCTTAACAATAAATTGATACTAAAAATAAAAAAAGAACTATATGGAAAAAGATTGGATTATTATAAATCGATAAAACATTGGGCAAATAAAAATTTAAAGAAAAAATTTAAAAGTGGAGATTATGGAAATCAAGCAGCTGCATATGCACTGATATATCTGTTTGAAAAGGAATTAAAATATCTTTCAGTATCAAAGAAATTACTAAAGAAATCAATTACGTTTTATAAAAACCAGATAGAGAAGAAAAAAGCTGTTAGTTGGTATAATGCTAGTAGAATAAATGCCTTATGTTCTTATGATTGGCTGTATAATTCTTTGACTGTTAAAGAACGCAACAAGTTTGGAAATGATTTGTTAAATCATGTTGGAAATGTACAACCTGATTCAAGAAAAAAAACTATTATCGGGCGTAATTTATCAGATCACACTACTGGCTTTTATGGAACCGCTAGTTTACTTTGGTTTGCAGGATTGGCATGTTATGGTGACGGTACTGATGACAGAAAATCAAAGCAGTACTTGGAAAGAGGATTTGACAATTATCTTAAAATGCTGAAATATAGAAAAAAAATTGCTGGAGACGATGGTGGGCTGGTAACTTATTCTTTAAATTATTCCCTAAAGAATTATCCATGGGCTGAGTTCAATTTTTTTCATACTATTAAGTCTGCATTTGATAAAAATTATGCCGATGATTGGCCTTATATAGCATACCTTATTGAATATATCCTCTGGAATAAACTACCTGGAAATCGATGGTTTGGATCGGGCGATGCCTACCATAAAACTAACAGACTGCCAGGAAAAGATATTTATACGCATCTAGCCCAAATTAGACACTTTTACGGAAAGAGATATCCTAATTTGTCAGCCCTTGGAGGATGGATTCAAAAACAATTAAAAAATAGAAACTATGTTTATACTTTTCCTGCTGTCCCTTTATTGCTAACAGAAATTAATCAAACTCCAGCAGCAAAAAAATTAAGCGAATTCAAATTACCTAATGCTCGGCATTTTAAGAATATTGGACAAATTTTTATGAAATCAGGATGGGGTGAAGAAGATACTTATGCAAGTTTTACAGCAGGTGGTATTTCTGAAAAGCACAAACATTTTGATGAAAATAATTTTTTGATTTTTAAGAAAGGCTTTTTAGCCCTGGACACTGGGTCAAGACCTGAGCCTGGAAGCCATTTATTTAATTATTACTGCAGAACCATAGCTCATAATTGCATTCTAATAAATATGCCTGGTGAAAAAATGCCAAAGTACTGGGGAAGATATGCACCTGACGAACCGAGGCTTCCAACACCTAATGATGGTGGGCAATATAAAAAGATAGGGGCTGTAGTGCTTGCATTTGAAACGAACAGAGATTTCACATACTTAGCATCCGACGCCGCTAAGGCATACAATCCAGCTAAATGCTCGGAGGCCTTGCGGCAATTTGTATTCATACCGCCAAACTTTTTTGTAATATTCGACAGAGTTATTTCAAAAAAGGCAAATTACAAAAAAAAATGGCTTTTGCATACTGCTCAAAAACCTAAAATTTCCGGCAGAACTTTTAGCTCATATCAAAATGGTGGAAGTATTTACTGCAGATCCATGTTACCGGAACGTTCTCGAATATCAATCGTTGGTGGAACTGGAAAACAATTTTGGAATGGTGGAAGAAATTGGCCATTTCCGAAAGGATATAAAATAAGTAGCAAAAATGAGCTCGTTGGTCAATGGCGTGTTGAAATTTCGCCACTAGCAAATAAAAAAAGAGATGTCTTCCTTCATTTTATAGAAGTTGGGGAAAAAAATAATTTAAAAAAAATAAGCATAGCAAAATTAATAAAAAATGGTAGAAAAGTAGGGATAGCATTTAAAAAGAAAGGATTAACAGCTAAAGTGATGTTTGGATTAGACGGCTTTCCATCAGGTGAAATAAGATTAAAAAAAAATAATTCATATCATATCGAAAGAAATTTTAAAAAAAGTATACAGAAACAAACTAGTTTAATGTGCGTTACTCGGATAAAAAAATACTGAAACCATGAATATGCAATATTTAAAAAAAATGGGTAAATAAAATTTTAAAAAAAGGAAAATGATAATAAGGAAAAAAGAACTTAATAAATAAGAAAATAGTAAAACACAAAAAATTCAAAAAAAAATTTCTTTTAAGAAAAGAATATTAGAAATGATGAAAATTAAAAAGAAATTTAAAATAAATGAAAATTTGGGGAAAAAAGATATAAAGCTTAGAGCTTTTCCTTATCCTTATAAGGCAGCGCTATCTATTTGTTCTGATATAGATTGTTGCGATAAGGAAACCTTTATAAAGATACATCGTTATTTAAATACTGAATCTAAGGGGTTGGGTCTTCCAGTAGCTGACTCTTTTTTTGGGATTGGTCGAAATCCTGCACAAATGGCCTATTTCACTTATGAAAAAAAATATAAACTGAAAGATGGCGAATTTATAAGGCAAGCTATTGAGGATGGGATTATTGACAGCCTTCATTCTTGGGGAGACTTTAACGATGTGTCACCAAAGTCCTTTGATATAAAAGGGCTTGCATCAGCTTTATTAAAAGAATTCGAAAGTTACAACCTTAAGATAAAAATATGGATAAATCATGGAGATTCATTAAATTATCAAAATCTTAAAGCTCGGTTACAAAAAAATTATTGTGGGGATGATCCTTTTTCGCCTTTTTATACAGGAAAAATTTTAGAAAAATTAGGAATTAAATACTATTGGAGCGGTGAGTTAACAAAAAAACCTCTTTCAATAAATTCAAAAAAATATAAGCCATTTACTTTCTTTAGTGTTTTAGGGAATTCTGTTAAAAACATTATTAAAATTTTAACCAGTCGAAAATGGATGATAAAGGAAAGTACCCTAGTAAAAGATTTAGTACAGCCAGCAATACTGAGAGATGGAAATTGCCTTCTAAGATTTGTAAGGTACTGCAATCCTAAAGAAAGTTTCCGGATGCCTGCTACAAGAAATTCTTTAAGATACTCTTTAAAAGATTCAAGACTCAAAAAGTTAATAAAAATGGGCGGATATATGATCCTGTATACGCATCTAGGACGTCCAAAAGTTAGTAACTACGAAGAATTATTTCAAAAAAAAGACCAGGAAGCTTTGGAAGGGCTTGCTGCATATTATAAAAGCGGTAAAATATGGGTAAGACCAACTATTGATCTTTTAAATTATTGGCTTACATTTCACAGGATTATCTGGAGTTCTTATCAGAATAAAAAAAATATAATAATTAACCTTCAATATATTGATGATCCGAAAACTGGTAAAAGGCTGCCTGAAAAAGAAGAATTGTCAGGGTTATGTTTCTTCTCATATGATCCAGAAAATACCAAAATATTGGTAAATGGAAATGAAATAATGACGTACATTAATCCTCCTGATGAATGCGGATTGCCATCTGTTCAAATACCAACATCCCCACCGCCGAGAACAGATCTTTTAGTTTAAAAAATCGGTCTAAATATTTTATTAGGCTATTTTCTGATGCGTGTCGCATACTTTTGTTCAAAATTTCCTTCATTGACAACTACTTTCATACAAAATGAGGTATATGCACTAAGAGATAGTGAAATTGATGTTGTATTGATCGCCAACCATATTCCCAAAAAAAATGGACTTCATCCTAAAGATCAATTTTTATTAAAAGAAACGTATTATTTAAATAAAATCAAAAAAATTGTGTATTTAAAATCAAACCTGAATTGGTTTATTAAATCTCCTAAAAAATACTTGAAATGCCTATTGCTCGCTTTAAGAATGAAGGACAATTTTAAATACCAAAGAATAAAAAATTTAATTCATTTTGCAGTTTCAGCACTTCTTGCTGATTACTTGATAAAGAAAGAGGTAAATCATGTTCATGTTCATTTTGCATTTGGAGCCGCGTCAGTAGCAATATTCTTAAAAAAACTAAGCGGTATACCTTATAGCATTACAGTTCACGGATCTGATGTTTTGTTAAAAAGACCATTGGTGGAGGAGAAGCTAAAACATGCAAAATTCATAATTTCTAACTGTAGATACCACATTAATAATTTAAGAAGACGGTTCCCATCAATTGTTAATAAAAATTTTTTTTTAGTTAGAATTGGTATTGATTTTAACAACCATCTTTGGAAACCAACTAATGTTTATGGTAAAAATTCAAAGCATAAAATCCTAAATATTGGACGACTTGTTCCAGTTAAATCGCATGAAATTCTAATTAGGGCGTGCGCTATCCTTCGTGATCATAATGTTGATTTTTTATGCAAAATTGCAGGTGATGGGCCTGAAAAAAAGAAACTTAAGGACATCATCTCAAAATTTGGGCTTAGTAGCCATGTAATTTTATTGGGGAATATATTTGAAAAGCAAGTTGCCAGGCTATATGATTGGGCTGATATTTTCGTGCTATCATCAAGGAGCGAAGGCACTCCGATGACCATTGTTGAGGCAATGTCGAAAGAAAAACCAGTAATTGCACCAAAGATAACAGGAATTCCTGAGATGATAATTGATTCGCATACTGGGCTGTTATATGAGCCAGGCTCAGCTAATGATTTAGCGGATAAATTAATTGATTTATGCCGGGATCCGGAACTTTGCGCTTTAATGGGTAAAAATGGGCGAAAAAGAGCAGAAAAAATGTTTGATATTAATTCTAATATAAATAAGATAATAGCACTTTTTTTAAATTAATTACATGTATTTCAAATTAATGGGTAAAGCCGAGTTCGATAGTTTTTCTAATTATTTTTTTAGAGCTAAATCAACGGCATCCGCTCATATGAGGAAGATATTTTCAATTACGTGTTTTCGAATTCATTCTAAAATTGTTTTGGATAAAAGTGGTTCTTTAAAAAAGTTAGGCTGATTATAAAGTTTTCTATTTACACTAATAACGACCTATGACTTTTTTAAGATATTCGGTTTGAAAATTATTTCGGATTCATAGGATAATGAAATACAGTATCATTACACCAGCACAAAATGAATCTAAACATATATCTCTTGCAATCGAAAGTGTAATACAGCAGAGTTTAAAGCCTAGAGAATGGATCATTGTAGATGATCGCTCTTCTGATGATACATGGCAATTAATAAAAAAAGCTTCAAAGCAATATAAATTTATAAAGCCAGTCCGAATAAACGGTGAAAGAAAACGAAGTGTAGGTGCTAATGTAGTAAACGTATTTAATGCAGGTTACTGTGAACTCTCCAAGCCGATAGATTTTATAACAAAAATGGATGCCGATATCGTTTTAGAGCCAGACTACTTTGCGAAAATTCTAAAACTATTCTTGGAGGACTCACAGTTAGGGATGGCCTCTGGGAAAACATATATTAGAGAAAATAATGATTGGATACTAGAACGGATACCTGATACACATGTAAGCGGTGCTTGTAAAACTTATCGGTATGAATGCTTTGAGAAAATTGAAGGATTAATTCCACTGCTCGGGTGGGATATTTTAGATTGTAGCAAGGCAAGAATGAAGGGTTGGAAAACCCGTTCTTATAGAAACCTGCCAATATATCATTTACGAAGAATGGGTTCTGCAAAAGGAATGCTTAGAGGGCGCATTAGAACTGGAAGGGTTATGTTTATAATAAGAGCACATCCGCTTTTTGTTTTAGGGAAATCTCTATACCGAAGTCTTGAAAAGCCATATTTCTCAGGATTAATTATAATAGTTGGATATTTAGCTTCATTTTTTACGAAGCCACCAAGACTCGAGGATATGGAGTTGGCAAAATTTTTAAGGTCTGAGCAGCTGATGCGTCTTAAAGGGAACCAATTTTCAAAAGAAGAAATATTACCCAAAAAACTTTAATACTCATATATGAAAAAATCATGAAATAGCACCTTCCCGGGGGTTCTTTGGCTGAATTTCGAAAATGGGAGCGTGACATTGCAAGGGCGTTAGAACGATATCCATTTCTCCGCTTAATTACAAAAGAGGCATATAAGCGAATAGTATATTTCTATTTTCGAAAACCAAACTTCAAGTTTGAAATTCACAAAAATGCCTCCATCGTAACTCCATACCAATGGGCCAATCTTCCTGAGGATGAAAAAGAGTCGTTTTTCGGATATTACGATAAGTCGCCTTGGTCCTCAAATATGAGATTTGCCATTCTCAATCTACGTGAAAAGGATTATTTAAAAGTAGTCGTTTTTGACCAAAAAAAAAAAAGATTGATCCAGGTTGGGAAAAGTTTAACCTGGAATTGGCAGCAGGGTTGTATGAGTCAATGGCTTCCAAGTAGTTACAAAAAAATTATTGTCTATAATTGTTCTGAAAAAGATAAATTAGGTTGTCGTATTAAAGAATTGGGAGGAGAACTTGATCGATTTATTGAATATCCCATACAATCATTAAATCCGAGAAAGTTTGAAGCATTAGCTCTAAATTATCGTTTATTATGGAAACTTCGACCCGAATATGGCTATAATGTTAATTCTATTAATTTTTCCAAAAACCAAAGTATTGATAAAGACGGAATTTGGAGAGTTAATCTCGATACTGGCTGCGCTGACCTTATTATCAGTCTTGCAAGGCTATCGGAAACAAATCCCTGCAAATCAATGGTAGGTGCCGCGCATAAGGTTAATCATCTACTTTATTCTCCTTCGGGCAAGCATTTTATCTTTTTGCATCGATTTTACAATAAAAAAAGAAAATATTCGCGTCTTTATTCTGCCAATACTGATGGTAACGAATTGACTCTGCTTATGGACGACCATATGGTTTCTCATTATCATTGGAGAGATGATGAAAATATTATCGTATGGGGACGAAAGAGGCAGTTTGGCGATCATTATTATTTAGTCAATGTTAAAAATGCTAAAAGCAAAATTATAGGAGAAAATATTTTAGATATTTATGATGATGGTCATTGCACTTTTTCTCCAAACTGTCGATGGATCCTCACTGATACTTATCCTGATCGTGGCCGTATGCAATTGTTAATACTTTTCGATACTAAGGAAAATAAATTCTTAATATTAGGTAGTTTTTTTTCTCCTCCGCAATTCTCCGGAGCGAAGAGGTGCGATTTGCACCCGCGATGGAGCCCAGATGGGAAATGGATATCTATTGATTCAGCACATGAAGGAATCCGCCGAGCATATTTTTTAAATGTAGAACAGTTGGTAGAGTAAAAAAATGATCATATCATTATCGCACACATAAATGGTTTAGTTGATTTATTGAAGACAAATCTTTCGCTTAGTAAAATAGAAAATGATTAAAAGCTTTCATATCCTTAACATAAAGGTCACGCCATGTGAACCAGAAGAGCTCCATAAGGAAATATCGAGATTAATTTTTAAAGGCGGACCCTCATTTATCTTATCAGGAAATGTTCATGGGATAAATCTAGCACGAAAAATCAAATGGTTGGCAGATTTCTATGAAAAGGCCGACATAGTGCGAGTTGATGGATTTGGAATAGTACTAGGAGCGCGCATCTTAGGGCAAAAAATATGTAAACGCCTAACCTGGGCTGATTGGGGATGGATGCTTTCAAAGTATCTGTCACAAAAAGGGCATAGTTTATATTTACTTGGAGGCCCTAAAGGTGTTGCACAAAAAGCAGCTAAGAAACTAAAAAAATATGCAGATGGATTAAATATATTGGGAACACATCACGGTTATTTTAAAAAAGAAGGAGCTCAAAATGAGTCTGTAATAACAAACATTAATAAAGTTAAACCAGATATTTTGATTGTTGCCTTCGGAATGCCTATGCAGGAGCGTTGGATTCTAGCAAATTATAAAAAAATCAAATCAAAAATATTCATAACAGCTGGAGCAGGTTTAGAATATTTAGCAGGGGAGTTAAAACGCTGCCCAAAATGGATGAGTGAAACGGGGCTTGAATGGCTTTTCAGGTTGATGTTGCAACCAAAAAGAATGGGAAAGCGTTATCTAGTTGGGAACAGCACATTCCTTATTGATGTTCTGAGGGAAAGGGCAAAAAATTCGGCAACGACAAGAAGGGATTAAAACTAGAAGCCATTTCAAAACCCAATAAATTGTGGTTCAACTTCGGGAAATCACAATATATAGTATATTCAAAAAGTTACAGGTCTAGACTTTTCTAGTATTTTTGTGTATTAAGCTATTGGGAGGTGCCCAATGGCTAAATACAAAGAGTTCATAAATGATGACCAATGGAAACTGTTAAAACCACTGCTTCCAGAGCCGAAACACAGTCGAAAAGGTGGTCGGCCGCCGATCGATAACCGGCGCGTGCTGGAAGGTATTCTGTGGATCTTACGTACAGGTGCACGCTGGCAAGACCTGCCTGAACGATATCCCAGCGCATCGACGTGCTGGCGGCGATTGCGGCTTTGGGAAGACCGGGGGGTCTGGCTGGATGTATGGCGTAAATTTTTGTCAATGCTCGATGAGAAAGGCCTGCTGGATTGGGAAGAAGCCTTTATTGACGGCAGCTTCGCTCCGGCAAAAAAAGGGGCGCATGCGTCGGCAAAACCAAAAAAGGCAAAGGAACGAAGTGGATGGTGGTGGTCGACGGCCAAGGTATTCCTCTGGGAAGCACCCTTGCCTCGGCATCGCCGGCGGAAGTAAAACTGGCCGAACAAACCCTTGAGGCAGTCAAGGTTCCGCGCAGGGCAAAAGGTCGTCCTAAAAAACGCCCTGCAAGACTTATTGGCGATAAAGGCTATGACAGCGATCCACTTCGAAAGCGTCTTCTACATTTGAAAATAGAACTGATTGCTCCTCACAGGAATAATCGCAAAAAGCCCAAAACCCAAGATGGCAGAAAACTTAGACGTTATCGAAAACGTTGGAAAGTTGAACGAACCTTTGCATGGATCGGTAATTTTAGACGCTTGGTTGTTCGGTACGAACGGGAAATTAAAATGTATCGAGCTTTCTTTCACCTTGCGTGCCTTATGATTACGTTAAATAGGTTTTGAAATGGCTTCTAATTGCGCTGTATGATTTTAATGCCAGTTGGAGGATTAATGGTAGATTCAAATTCAAACGCACCTATGTCGGGGCCCTTGCCTGAAAAAGGAATACCAACATCAAACGCGTTATCAATGGCAATGCTTTCCTTGGTTGGATTGTAATCGGTATCCAACAGAGGATCTTGATAGTAACTTCTTGTGCCCAATGACGTTGCTTCAGTGTATTTAACAAAACTATCATAAACAATTGAAGCATACCGAAAGATTCCAGTACCAAAAAATATATTATAGTTTTCTAAAAAGCCTTCCAATGATTGTTCATCAGTAAATATGAAGGCTTCCATTTCACCTGTAATGATGTTATTTAGAACTTGTATATTTCTTGGGCCCCCACCAATCTTTATCCCAGCTTCACTGTCGCGATTTTTAATTGTGTTATTAAAAATATAGATATGGTCAGGCTTAGCGCCTTTTCCGAATCCATAAACCCGTATTCCTCCAAGAACATTATTATGTATTAAATTCTGTTGAATAATTGTATTTTCGCACGTTAAAGCTTCATCTACCCAAATTGAGATTCCATATTCACCATTATCATATATGGCGTTGCTTTTTATTATATTATGATCACCTTCCATGCGAATTCCCATTCTTGTATTTGAAAATATTTCATTACTTTCAACCAAATTATGGTTTCCAAAAACATAAATACCGTGGCCTTTAACTCCACCGCCACTGCCTGAAACATTGTTATTGGAAACAACATTGTTGCTGCCACCAATATATATTCCGCTAAAATTTTCTGTTCCACAATTATTTACAGTGTTTTCTTGAATAAAATTGTACCCTCCTTCATTGCCAAAACGGTCCTGGATATGTATTCCTGAGTGGGTAGAATTTAATACCGTAAAACCCTGAATTCTGATGTAGTATGCTCCTGCCAGCATTATTCCTTGACCCAGCCCCGAAGCATCTATAATGACCTGTTCATTTTCAAAATTTTTGTAAGTTATCAATTTGCCAGGCTTTCCTGAATTTATTGGTAAAACCCTTTCTTTATATGTTCCCTCTCTGACATATACAATATCGCCAGCTACTGCAGATTTGGCCGCTTTATTGATAGTTAAAAATGGCTCAATGAAGGTTCCTGGGTTCGAATCATCGCCATTTTTAGCGACAAAATAGCTTTCACCGTAAGAGTTCATGAAGCCGATTAGTAGTATCGTGATCGCTGCAATTATAATTCTGACATATTTCATTAAAGCACCTATAAAATTAAGCGACAGCAATTTCTTCGTTTGTTGAGCGCCTTCCGATAAATTATTTTAGCAAAAAACATACCATAATACGGCAACTTAATTTGCATCAATACCAAAGGTGTTATTACATATATTAAATTTGTTTCTGTCCTGCCATATTACCATCTACTGAATAAAATACTATAAAAACAGTGGATTAAATGCACAAGTAAAATATTTCGCTAATTTAAGGTATTTAAAAAAAATGGCTACAATTCAGAAAAACTGAGATAGACACACCGGGGCGTATCTTTTAGTGCAATAAAATAGCAATTTGAGTTACGAATTCGCAATAGATCGGAAATTTTCAACCAAGAGGCTACTGGCTGTTAAAGCTTTTTTTCAATTGCGCTTTAGCCGTGTCAAGCATGACCCTTCGGGCCTTGGCAAACTATCCTCATGACATTAGCCGGTTACGACAAAAAGAATAACAGAATTCAGGTTAAAGTGCTCTCTACTGAAGAACTGCTAAATAACGAAGATGTTTGCCCTGGTGTGGAGCAAGGGTTGGGCAGCGGGCTTTGCGGGAAAAGACAATACCTTCAATATCTAAAAAGTAAAAAAATGCCGCTTCCGATATGGTATTTTGTCATTAACAATCAGAAAATGATAGGCCAGGCAGTCTTTAGGGGTTTTAAATTTTTCATGCCTGTTCAAATTGGCAAAAAGAGTCTTTTCAATATTCGGCTGAAAGGCATTAAGCTCGAGACGCCATTTCTCAAGTTGGATAAACAGGTTTTTGATTGTCTGTCGCCAAAGGAAATTTTAAATCGTCGTGGAGCCAATATTTTGGTGTTCTACTGCATTCCCACAAAATATTTAGATGATTTTAAAAAGATTAAACTGATGCCCGGCGTTATCCGCTTTCTCGGACGACCGCGTTACCAACACTCTTTTATCCGGCTGAATGGAACGTTTGAGCACTACTGTTCAAAATTTAAATCCAAGGGCTATAAATTGAGACGCAAGGAAAAACGGTTTGCCAAGAACTGTAAATCACAAATGATCCTAAAAGAATATAACAGCCTGCATGATGTGGATGAATTTTTGGCAGGTGCCAGCCATATTTCCCGAAAAACCTATCAGCATCGACTGTTAAAAGTCGGGTTTACCTTGTCAGATAATCTGGCGAATTATGTTCGTTTTCTAGCAGAAAACGGTTTTCTGAAATCCTTTATTTTGTTTGATGGAACCACTCCTGTCGCCTATCTTTACGGTTCGCTTGTTGACGGAAAATTTACAGCTCACAAAACCGGATACGACCCCCAATATGCCTGCCTTTCTCCAGGAAACGTCTTATGGTTCAGAGTCATCGAGAATCTTTTCTCTGATCCGAGCTCAGATTTTTTCGATTTATCTGAAGGCGAAAGTCGCTTTAAAAATTACTTTGGTTCCGAAAGCATAGAATGTACCAATATTTATTATTTGCGAAAAACCTTGATCAATTTTTCATTAATTCTGGCTTATATTACATATGATAAAATCCATAAAGCCATCATTAAAATTGTCATAGCGTCAGACTTGAATCAGAAGACTAAAAAGCTTTTTGAAACAACAAATTATTGACAACAATCCGAGATGAGATGACTGAAATTTTTGGAATTGTTATCTCCTTTGGAAGCAGGATTAGAAAAAAACCAAAAACAACAATGTTTTTTGTTGGTGAGGGCAAAAAATGAACAGAAAGTTCTTTTGTTTATTGAGGGTTCATGTTGTACTGGCTGCAGTTATGATCTGCAATTGCAGCGGAACGGAGGCGGATATGGCAAAAAAACAAAGCGCTTTGAATGATGGGAGTCGCTGTGTTTATTCTTCCTACGAAGGTCGTGCTGAAATTATTCGGATCAAACAAACCAAATCTTCCCGGGCACAGTCAGAGATCATCGGCGGGGCGGGCTACGAAGGCTATGAAGTCTGGTTTCGCTTTCATCCGGATTCGGATCCTGCTCCGGGCCGGATACAAGCGATAACGACTCAAGAGCATTTATTAACTCTTGCTACTGGATGGTATCCGGGCCCCAGGTATTTAGAAAAGTACGGCCTAAAAGTCGGCCAAACCTTTGCATGCACATTGAAGGTTATCGAAAAAGGGGTTTGTACCCCCGTGGTCTTTGAGTTTGAAACCGTCGATTTAAAAGATTACTTTGAAACCCGATCAAACAAATGAGGGGACTCTTCGGGAAAAATTGACCTGATAGAGGATAGCGGATTAAATGGGCCTTCAAGATAGAGGCCCATTTTTTTTTGTGGGGAACTTGATCCTGGATTTTTGCTGATAAAAAAACATGTGGGCGGCCAGTGCAAAATTGTTTATCTATTCTGGCTTTGCATTTTGACTCGTCGGATTTTGAATTGATCTGTTAAATAACTTGCGGGTTTTTTCCAGGTATTTAGCATTAAAATCTACTGCAATCTCTTTACAGGCACTTGCCAGTTTGGCAGGTTCAACCAATTTTAGCCAGTGATCGAGCAGGATTCTTGATTTTGAGAAGAAATTTCGCATATAGGATGCCTGAAAAGGATTCAAATTCGTAAGGAGTTTTTCCCTATTGACGATATCTCTCGGCAACGGGCTCGCTATAATGACCGACAATACAATATTGGGCCCAACCGAGCCTTTCACACGGGCTTCAATGGCTTTTACTGATATTTCATATCCGGCACCGGCATCAACCAGGATGACGTCTTTGTAAGCGGTTAGGCCATTTGTCAGGCAATTTTTCAGTTTTGCTCTGATATTTTCAGTTGCTGATATATTTAACTTTATCCTAAAGGGCGCCACCTTTTTATTTTTTTCTTTCGCGTATGCACCGGATGCAAGCAACAGAATAATGGCCAGTATTATAAGTTTCTTTAAGAGCAAGGTTCGTTTCTGCATGTCTTTCAATCTCCTTTGGGTGGTCTTTTACCGATCAGAAGCCAGTTGAATATGACCATCCCGTTCATGGTCAGATGCGCATCACGGCTGTATCAGCAGCGTTTGGACGGCTGTAGCTCAGCCAGCCAAACTTTGATGCTTCGATCAATCTTAAGATTTTCAATTGCTTGACAGCAAAAGACAGGCGGAGCGTTGATCCCGCCCCCCTGTCTTTTGTTTGGATGTCAATTATTTGCGATCCGGTGCCGGCCCCTCGGCTGGCGCTGCAGCCTCGGCTGGCGCTGCGCACTCAATCAGCCAGGTGTCTATCTGTCCGGTAGCGCTGCCGGAATTTACCCAGACGCCCCTGGCTAGCGTATCGCTGATAAAGGTGGTGTTGTAGGTAAAGACAGTGCCATAAGCGCCCCCATAAGCCGTCATGGTCAGACCATAAGTGCTGTAAAGGTAGGTTGCGATCGCATCTTTCAGTGGGGTGGTGCCGGTATCACAGGTTCCATCCAGGTAATAGGCCCGGTCGTCGGTGGTGATCACGTTCAGACACCAGTCATAGCCATAATCGTCTGTCAGGCAATAGTCGCACTGTCCGCCAACGACTTTGAAATTAACATCACCGGCAAACCGCAAACAGCTCGGATCGCTGGCACACATGGGATAATCCGCCTGGGCCTTGTCAAATGCCTGTTTTACCGTATCACCATCATTCATGTAGCTGAACAAAGCATCTTGCCAATCGACTGAATTGGACCAGCAATTGGCGCAATAGGATTCAGACATACCGCAATACCCCACCGTGACCGTATCCGTATTCGATCCTTTTCGGAATTCATAGGAAAGACTGTTATCCGAAATGTCACACATCCCCCCGCAGCTGCCGATGAACGTAAAGGGCATCTTGCGATAGGTGGCAATCCAGGTTTCGATTTCAGTTGCATACGTTGTCTCAGCAGTGTTGCCTCCAACGCATCCACTGGCAAAGGAATAGGAGCCGCCGTGTGCCAGCTCATAAAACATGGAAGTGTTAGGGTTTTGAATATGGCTTTGAACCTTGGCCTCCGTTGGCCACTGCACAGCTTCGGTGGGATAGCCCATGGTATTAAACCAGTCTTCTGCGTTTTGGTACCAGCTGGTCCATACGCCGCTGCAAGGGTTCCAGTACTGAGGACCTGACAATGAAAACCCACCAGCCGGTGGCGGAACCCCATCGCCCAGCTTTTCACCCGTTACGGAATCAATGATTGTCACAAGACCCCTGCCGCCGACGATGCTCCTCACCACCCAGCATGGATTTTGAGGCGTCGGGTCCAGCGGGAAAACATCTGACAACGGCGATATAATGTAAAGATCAGAAAACTGAACCTCTCCTTCGACCATGGACTCTGCCTGCGCCTTTTCCACCTTGATGGATATGTGTTCCGGCAGGCCATCGCGCCAATGGACTTTTTTGTCGATGAGTGTTTCGGTGTTTTTGTCAAAGTGGTAGACGATGAAATCCTTTTCAACGATGGCACCATCTATCATCCGCTGATGATAAAAGACGATTTTATCGCCGATCTGTATTCTTTCGAAATCTCTGTCCCCGGCCTCATAAGGTGCAAGCAGCGCATCAAGACTTCCAGCGACCGCCATACCGGCAATCAACACGCTGATTACCAGCATTAACGCTATTCGCAATATTTTTGCTTTATTCGTCATTTCAAGCCCTCCCCTCAGGGCAATGACAGATTGTCATGCCGGTTTGATGCTGTATTCGATATTTTGCGTCTACCGCGGCCGGTCTGTCAATATCCATGCTGATTTAAGGCTTGCCTGCTTGACAGGAAAAGACAGGTGGGGCGCTGATCCCGGCCCCTCCTGTCTTTTGTTTGGCTGTCAACTATTTTCGATCCGGTGCCGGTCCCGCGGCTGGAACTTCGGCCTCGGCTGCCGCCCCGCACTCGACCAGCCAGGTGTCGACCTGACCGGTGGCGCTGCCGGAATTTACCCAGACGCCTCTGGCCAGCGTATCGCTGATAAACGTGGTGTTGTAAGTAAAGACCATATCGGTGCTGCCCCCATAAGCCGTCATGGTCAGACCATAGGTGCTGTAAAGGTAGGTTGCGATCGCATCTTTCAGTGGGGTGGTGCCGGTATCACAGGTTCCATCCAGGTAATAGGCCCGGTCGTCGGTTTTGATAACGTTCAGACACCATTTATAGCCGTAATCATCCGTCAGGCAATAGTCACAATCCTGTTGGGGGTTGTTGACAAGGTCGAAATTGGCCATGCCAAATCCCAGATTATGGGCATGTCCGCTGTAGGCAATCCAGAACGTGCCGTCACCATTCGGCCCCGCAGTGGCTCCCCAGCTGTTTTTGCATAGATAAGCCCCCTTGGCGTCATCCCAGCCAATAATCAGAACGGCATGTCCCCCGCGTCTCGTACTATTTGCCGTGTTGACATATACATCTCCAGGGTTGGCATCATACCAGAAGCCATGGCCAGCACCATCTGAAAAGTCGGAGTAGACATCATACCGCCAGTAGCTGGGCCCTTCGTTGTAACATGAGGTTTTGAAGTCAGCCGCAGCCACCGTATGCCAGTCGACGACCCGGGTGACCATATCACCACAGGAGTAGGAACAGGGGGAGTTTGATGCCGTATAAGGAAAACAGCTTTCATCAATCGGTCCGTTGTCATGGGCCTCATCCCACCATTGAAGGGCCGTGCTGTTGCCGCCAGCGCAGCCCCACATTTCAGTATTGCATGAAACCTGTTGTTGTTCCGACAGATCAGATGGACCATAGCCCCATTTTTTCAGCAGGTGGGATTCCATGGCGCCGACACTGGCAAATGCCCAGCATGATCCGCATCCGCCCTGGTTTTTGGCGGGAGTGACAATGCCGTCGTTGCGGGCATCGTAGCTTGCGGGTAATGCCTCTCGCTGCTGGTCGGTGTATGTTTTCAGGTATTTTTGATAGGTTGCTGGATCCAGGGGAATATCGCCCAGAGAATCTGCCAAGGCAGCGACCTGGCCCAATCCAAATGCCAGAAAAAAAGCCATCAGGAGTGCAACCATCCATTTTGGCTGAAGCCCTAATTTTCTCTTAATCATTTTCAAACCTCCTTTATCCTGTGTTTAAAGGGGTATATAGCGGTTTGTTGAACAGAATTACAATCGATATGGCACCTAAATTTTAGTTATAGATCAACTACTGGCTATCGGGTGTCGGTCCCTCGGGTGCCACTTGGGCCTCGGCTGCTGCTGCGCAATCAATCAGCCAGGTGTCTACCTGTCCGGTAGAGCTGAAGGAATTTACCCAGACGCCGCGAGCCTTGGTTTCGCTGATAAACTTGGTGTTGTAAGTAAAAACAGTGCCGGTCGCGCCCCCATAAGCCGTCATGGCAAGCCCGGTTGTACTGTAAAGGTAGGTTGCGATCGCATCTTTCAGGGGGGTGCTGCCGGTATCACAGGTTCCAGCCAGGTAATAGGCCCGGTCGTCGATTTTGATAACGTCCAGACACCACTTATAGCCAAAGTCGTCCGTCAGGCAATAGTCGCACACTTCTCCACCGGGTGTGGCGAAATTGTCAAGTCTTGCGATACTTTGATAACCGCAGATCCCGATAGCATTACCGCCCGTGTTCGAAGAATAAGTGTGGCTGTAAGTCTGAGTTGCGCTTCCGCCATTAATCTCAGAAAACGTAAGAGTTACACTAGTGCCCACGCGCTCAACTTTCATATGTGCCGTGGTGAACGGGGAGTCCAGATCGAAATATTTCTCCAGAGTACCCCTATTCCCATAATAGAAAAACACACGATTGAACGCACCGGAACCGGGATAAGTGTTATCTTGGACCTTAATGAGGTAGTTATTGCTGGTGTCTGCGTACGCCAACACCAGTCCTGTGAATTGAACGGCAGTAGTGGTGCCATATTCAACATCTGCCTCAATAGCGTCACTGGTAACTCCGTTGTATGTAGCAATAGCCCATTCGCCCCCTTGGGCAGCGTTGTTCACAACCTGGAAAGTGCCTGCCTGGTTGGTCCAGTTGCCGCCGATCGGGCCATTGGCGCGGTTGAAATCGTCGAGAATTCCACCATCTGCATCGACATTGTCGGCCGGGTTGATGGCGGTACCTGCCGGGTCTGAAACAACCGCATCCATAAGCGTAAGATCGGTCTCTGCCCACACCGTTCCCATGCCGAAGGCGAAAGTGATCAGGAAGGCAGGCAGAAAAATGGATAAAACAAATAATTTTTTCATCAGTTGTCCTCCTTTCGATCGATAGTTTAAAGCGTTTCTTAAAGATCTTTCAGTTTTGTCCCTCCTTTCATCTAAGGTTGCTAAAAAGCGCGGTTCTTCTCACCAATGCTTGCGGCAATTTTGGCAGTAGCAGATCAGATAGACCATGATCGGGTGGAAAGAATGTCTTTTTCTGATATCGTTTAACCATCCAAGCTACTGCTGAGGCCGTTGTTTCGGTTTGGGCAACGCTTTACCGCAACGGGTCCCCGAGGCGGTTTTTTTCAACACCGATTTGAGACAAACTTCAGAGAAGGCATCGCATTTGTGTGGCTACACGGTTATTTAAAATTGTGTATCAGTTTCAGACATGCACAACATCAGAAAGCTTCAAATGAGAAATATTCACCGGCTTATCCGAATCCAGTTGTGAAGAAAGGATAAAAAATTAATTTTTTTAATTTTTTAATTTTACATCAGCATATAATTGATCTAAAATCAACCCTATAAGATTGTGTATAAATTGGTTATAAAAATTCAATATTTCAATATATTGATAAAGAGATCGCTATTGTTTCGCGGTGTTGATAATCGTAAAGATGGAATTCGAATTTTTGGCAATTACTGGAGCTGGTTATAAAATTTTGCAATTGGTCGCTGATTCTGATAAACTGAATTCTCAGTAGGGAAAGGGAGGTGCATCGCTTAACTGGGGGGAAAAGGGGAGCCAGCAGGCCATGGTGAACGGGGCGGGAAAAGTGTTGCTGGTCGATGACGAGCAGATCGTCATCGGCGTTGGCAGGCAGATGCTGGAAAAATTGGGATATTCCGTGATAACGGCCGCCAGCGGCCAGGAGGCGCTGGAGATTTACCCGGCCAACAAGGACGAGGTCCAGCTCGTGATTCTGGACATGGTCATGCCGGGGCTTGGTGCGGCTGATGTCTATGACCGGCTCAAGGCCATCAATCCGCAGGTGAAAGTCCTGCTTTCAAGCGGCTACGGTGTCGATCAGCAGATCAGCGAGATTTTAAACCGCGGCTGTGACGGGTTTATTCAAAAACCCTTTAACATGCAGGCGCTCTCGGCCAAGATCGGGGAAGTCCTGGGCAGCACCGGCTAGACGCAGCCCGGCGCGACGGCCATGGTCTTTGATCCGCCGGAGGCGGACAAGGGTTTAATTCCCCGCCCCTTGGGGCGATTATAAATATTGCGATTGATCCCCCGTTGTTTGCAGCGGGGCAGTTCGTTTTCGCAAGCGGTCTGCGGGCCGCATTCCCGAACCGGCTTGCAAGCAGCCGGCCCTGCCGGGGCTGTTGCCGCTGCACCTTTCAACGCGATAAAATCGGAACCAGTTGTACCAGCGTGGCCCCCCATCCCCCGGCTTCCGGCGGTGCATCCTGAAAAGACGCCACGGCCGGATTTTTTGCCAGCAGTTGCCGCACCCGCTTTTTCTGAGCCCCCGTTCCCTTTCCGTGAACAATGCGCAGCGCGTAAATTCCCGCCTTGCGGCACTCCGCCAGGTAATCTTCCAGCAGCGCCGGAATATCCCGGGGGCGAAAGGTGTGCAGGTCCAGCACGTCTGCAATGGGTATTTTCACCGGTTCCATATAAATTCAAGCCGACATGACTTTCATAATCTGTTTATGGTTATGGGACAAGGTTATAGCCCCATCAGTGACCATAGAAAAACAGCCGCTCCCGCCAGGACGAAGTTGGTTTCTACCAGAAATTCCAGCCGCACGCTGGGAAGCAGAACGCCCCGTTCATAGGCCGAAAGCAGCAGCAGCAGATAGACCGGGCAGCTGATCAAAACCAGGCCCGCCCAAGAGACAAGTTGCAGTAAGCTCAACAGCAGCAGCATCGCCATGAGAATGACCAACATGTTTTTCAACAGGCGCAAGGATTTTTTTTCTCCCAGCAAAATGGCGATGGTCTCCTTGCCGACGATGCGATCCCCCTGCATGTCGAGGATGTCAAAAAAACTCGTTCTGACAAACACGATGCCCGCGGCCCACAAAAATATCAGTGCCGTGACCCAGCCGGCAGCACTCATGGACAGCGGCGGCAGGACAGCGGTGACGACCCCCCAGGCCATGGCGATCAGAAAAGTTTTTGACCCGGGAATATCGCGGATGCGGCGGTATTTGATGAATGCAGCCGATCGGGGCACCAGCCGCAGGTTGTAGGACAATCCCGTCAGGCTCATGACCAGCAGCAGCAGGAAAGGAAAGATCCCCAGGGTGTAGGCAATCACCAGGCCGGCGCTGCCCGAGATCAGTGCCAGGCAGATCAGCAGCATTTTGTGGCGGCCGTAAAAATTGGCCCTTTCGGGGTCATTGTACAGATCGGCCTTGTTTCCGGTCAGGTTGTTGAAAATATGCATGGACTGAACGTAGAGCATGGCAATCAACACATAGGGAAACAATCGGTTGAAGCCCAGCAGCTTGGAGCAGGCGTAGCTCAGGCATCCGGCTCCCAGGGAGACGTAGATATTGGTCAACAGCAGCACCCGCTGCAGGTTGAACAGCACCTGGCGCCATCGTTGCCCGCGTTTGACCTGCATGGCCTCCAGGGCCCGGTAGATTTTCTTGATGATCCAGTTGGGCGTGGAAGCGCCGGCGGTGATGCCGATGCGCCGGGCGGAAGTCAGCAGATCCGGGTCAATGGACTGCAGGTCGGCTTCGGACTCGATATGGTAGGCCGGTTTTCCGGTTTGCCGTGCGATTTGCGCCAGACGCCGGGTGTTGCCGCTTTTCAGTCCTCCGACCACGATGACCACATCCACCGCTTCGGCCAGCCGTTTGACCTCGGCCTGACGCCGTTCGGTGGAGTCACAGATGGTATCAAAAATTTTGTAGTGCGGATGCCGGCTGGCCGCCCACTTTTTTACCGCCTCGAATAATTGGGTGCTCTGGGTGGTTTGGGCGACGATGATGGCATCGTCAAACCTCGGCAGCGCTTCGAGCTCTTCCAGGCTGCCGGCCACATGCCCCCGCCCCTGGGCATAGCCGAGCAGGCCGATGACTTCGGGATGATTCTTGTCGCCGATGATAATGACGGCATGGTCTTTGCGGGCATGTTTGCGGATAATGGTCTGGACCTTGATGACCCGCGGGCAGGTCGCATCGATGACCTTGAAATCAGCCTTTTTGAGACCCTGCTTGGTGCTGGGCGGCACGCCATGGGCCCGGATCAGCACGGTTCCGCAACCGCGCGCGGGAATCTGCTCCAGGATGGAAACCTCCTTGGACTTTAAGAGATCCAGGACTTGGGGGTTGTGAATCAGCGGACCATAGGTGAAAATGGGGTTTTCATACTGACCGGGGGCATCAAGCACCATTTCAACGGCCCGGCGCACCCCCATGCAGAAACCGGACGTTTTGGCGATCAGGATTTTCATTGCCCTTTGTTTTTCAGGTAAACCTTGTTTTCCACCAGGGACAGGGAGTGGATTCGGGCCCTGACGAATTTCTGTTCCCCGAAGATATTGATCAAGCGGATGCCGTCTTCTTCCGGTTCAATGGTGTCCACGGCCTCCATGATCAATTTTTGCTGGTCACCTTCTATCAGATAAGCATTGGCTTCACACATGGTGGGTCCCCTTTATACGCTAAGATTTAGATCCTTGAATTTGCGCGCAACTCCAAAACAGCTCCCGAAAAGGGTTGATGTCGCTCGAAAACAACTGATTACGAATTTATCTGATTTTCATTTCTCGTTAATTTCCATGAATGATTCAGGCAAATGTTTTTCAATGAGTTCCTGGACCAGTTTGGGCAGGGGACGCTGGGAGACGCCGACGATCTGAACGTTTTCCTGGGAAAGCGGTATCAGAATCTTGGGGGCCGCACAGGCGGCCACGGCTTCGGCGATTTTCGGCGTAACCTCGCCCATCATGGCGTGGGCCATGATGATGCCCACGGGCCCGATGATCAGGTCCACCTGTTTAACCGTCTGGACGATGGCATTTTCGCCCGAGGCCCCGCGGTTGGCCCGGGCCTTAAGCATCTGGGCGGTGGCAATGGCATTGGTGCCCAGGGCCACGATCTGGATGCTTTCTTCGAACGCATCTTTGAGCTTCTTGATGATCGTGCTGCCGATTCCGCCGCCCTGGCCGTCGATGACACAGATTCGTTTCATTTGATTCACAGCTTGCGCAGTTTTGTCCTGTTGCGGCGCTGCCGCTTGGACAGCCGCCGGCTGGGACCCTTTTTTCTGGTGGTCGGCTTCCAGCCCTCGTAGGCATCCCGATCGGTATCTATGCCGTCGGCCATGGCGGCCATTGCCAGCCGGTTTTCGAAGTCAGCCGCACCGACCGTGGCCGCCCCGGCGGCGGCCGCGGCCTGGGCGATCTGTCGATCCGAGCTGACAACCACCGCCTTTGCGCCTTCGTTGCGGGCCATGCTGATGATCACCTCATCGGCACTCTGACCGTTGCGGGAAAACAGGATCGCAATTCCCCTGTGCCGATCGCGTCGGGGTGAGAATGCAGCCGCATCCGTGCCGTCGAAAACCACCGTGATGCGATGGGCCTTGAACTTTTTGTAAGCGGCCAGCATGTCCACCAGGGCTTCGCGCCCCGCTTCGAGGTCCTGCCGGTCCAGGGCGCTCAGCCGGGCCGAGCGGCGGATCAGGTTGTAGCCGTCTATAATAATATGAACGGACATGGGTAGCGTCAATATGCAGGTCAGCCTAGGTTCGCGTCTGCCTCAGGCGCCAGATCAGGCGATCCAGATCATCATGGCCGTAAAATTCAATTTCGACCTTGCCCTTCTGGCCGTGTTTTTTGATCGTCACTTTGGTGCCGAAATGCCGCGATAGATCTTCGGCCAGGCTGTCGAGATGAATCTGCTCGGAGCGCCGGGGGGTTACCCGTGGTTTTTTCTTTTCACCTTTCAACCGTCGCACAAGGGCTTCGGTTTCGCGCACCGACAAGCCCTGGCCGACCACGGCTCGCCAGGCCGCCAGCTGCTGGGCGGCGGCCTCGGCCCCCAGCAGGGCCCGGGCATGGCCCATGCTCAATTTGCCCTCAATGATGCTCTCCTTGATCTGATCCGGCAGCTGGCGCAGCCGCAGGAAGTTGGCCACGGCCGATCGGCTTTTGCCCACCCGGGCGGCCGCCTGGTCCTGGGTCAGGTTGAGCTGGGTGATCAAACGGTGGTACGCATCGGCTTCTTCGATGGGATTGAGATCTTCGCGCTGGATATTTTCCACCAGCGACATTTCCAGCAGTTTATCATCGCCAACCTGTTTGACGATCACCGGCACCTGGTTCAGGCCGGCGCGTCTGGCCGACCTCAGGCGTCTTTCACCGGCGATCAGTTCGTAGCCGTTCTCGTCTTTGCGCACCAGCAGGGGTTGCAGCACCCCCTGGACCTTGATTGATTCGGTCAACTCGGCCAGATCCTGTTCGGAAAAATCACGGCGGGGCTGAAAAGGGTTGGGCCGGATCAGATCGATGTCACAGTAAAAATAGTCCCGGTCTTTCGCATCCCCGGCATCTCCGGTTGGGATGAGGGCGTCAAGTCCCTTTCCCAGGGCAACTTTTTTGCGCCTGGCCGGTGTGCCGCCGGCGGTTTTGAGGATCTTGTTTTTTTGCATGCGTCACCTCAGCCCTGCAGAATCTCCCGGGCCAGCTCGATGTAGCTGCGGGCCCCGGTGGATGTGGCATCATAGAGCAAAATGGGTTTGCCGAAACTGGGCGCTTCGCTCAAGCGGATGTTCCGGGGTACGATGGTTTTAAACACCAGGTCCTTGAAATATTTTTCGGCCTCTTCGGCCACCTGGTATGACAGGTTGGTGCGTTTGTCGAACATGGTCAGCAGGATGCCGGCAATCTGCAGGCCCGGGTTGAGCGCCTGCCGGATGCGTTTCACGGTCTGCAAAAGCTGGCCCAGCCCTTCAAGGGCGTAAAACTCGCACTGCAGGGGGATGAGCAGTGAATCGGCGGCCGTCAGAGCATTGACCGTCAGCAGGCTCAGCGAGGGCGGACAATCCAGGATAATGTATTCAAATGATCCGTTAAGCCCGGCCAGGATGTTTTTGAGCACCTTTTCTCGCTGGGGGTTTTCCATCATTTCAACTTCGAACCCGATCAGTTCCACATTCGCAGGGATCACCTTCAGGGTGGGAATGGCGCTGTCCATGACCAGGCTCCGGGGGCTGGCCCGGCCAACCATGCCCTGGTACAGGGTTTTGTCCAGGGCCGACCCGTCGATGCCCATGCCCGAGGTGGCGTTTGCCTGGGGGTCGCAATCCACCAGCAAGGTGCGCTTTTCGGACACCGCCAGCGACGCCGACAGGTTGATGGCGGTCGTTGTCTTGCCAACGCCCCCCTTCTGGTTTGCAATGCAGATCACCTGTGCCATGGGGCAATGGTCTATCATAAAATTAGATATTTGAAAAGAGGATTAAAATGTGTCATTATAATGGGCACATCAACAAATATCGTTTTGTCTGGGATAACCATGAAATATATTAAAAAAACAGCTGCCATGGCGCTGCTGGGGTTGATTGTCGCCGCCATTTTCTGCCCGCCGCAGGCTTTGAGCATCACGGTCGCCGAAGAAGAGGAAATGTCGCGCAAGATGATGAACATCATCTACCAGCAGTTTGACCTCATCGATGACCCGGAGATTGTCGGCTATGTCAATAAAGTGGGCCGACGGATTCTGGCCACCCTGCCGCCGCAGCCGTTCGAATACCATTTTTACGTGATCCGGCAGGAGGTTTATAATGCCTTTGCCACACCGGCCGGCCACATTTTTATATACAGCGGTCTGATCGAGGCCATGGATGAAGAAGAGGAGCTGGCGGGAATCCTGGGCCATGAAATCGCCCACGTATACTGCCGCCACATTTCCCAGAAGATCGAGCGCTCCAAAAAAATCGGCATGGCCACCCTGGCCGGCATGGCCGCCGGCATTCTGGTGGGCGTGGGCGGCGGCAGCCCGGAGGCGGCCGCGGCCATCACCCAGGGCTCAGCGGCCGCCGGGCAGTCCGCGCAGCTGGCCTTCAGCCGCAGCGATGAAACGCAGGCGGATCAATTCGGACTTAAATTCATCACCCAGGCGGGTTACAGCGCCAGCGGACTGCTGAAAATATTAAAAAAAATTCGCAGTAAAACCTGGTTCGGCACCAATCAGGTCCCCTCCTACCTGATGACCCACCCGGCGGTGGAAGATCGCATTGCCTACATCCAATCATGGCTGGCAACTTACAACAGCACCCACAAGCCGATCCCCCTGGTAAACCAGGAAAACTTCCAACGGATCCATACCCAGCTGGAAACCCGCTATGGCAACGAGCAGTCGGTTTTCAGCAAACTGGAGGCCGAAGTGGCCCGAAACCCGGAAGATCCCATGGCGCATTACCGCTACGGGCTGATTTTGGCCCGGGAGGGGCGGCGGCAGGAGGCCATCGAACAGCTGCGGATCACCCTGACCAGAAAAGCCTTTGATCCTTACGTCTTGAAAGATCTCGGGCGCATTTATTTTTTAGACGGTCAGTACCAGAATGCATTGAAAACCCTGGAAAATGTGCGCACCATGATTCCCGAGGATCCTGAATGCCTTTTTTACCTGGGACGCGCCCACCTGGAGCTGGGGGATTTTCAGCAAGCCGCAGTGTTGCTGACCAAGGTTAGCCGGCAGTTTCCCGGGTTTGCTCCGGCCTATTATTTTCTCGGGCAAAGCCTGGCCAAACTGGGCAAACTGGGCGATGCTCACTTTTATCTGGGGCTTTTTTATGTCAAAAAGCGAGATATGAAAACCGCCCGGGTGCAGCTGGAACAGGCTTTAAAGTACAGTCTGGACGGCGACAAACGCCGGGATGCCGAAAAAATGCTGGCCAGAATCAAAGGGGAAAAGCCAAAGGGCAATGGGGGGTAACGGCTGAAACAGAAAACCCTTAGCTGCGGTCGAAATGGGAAAACTGCATCGTAAACGTCCCGCGCCCTTGGGTGGCCGAGCGCAGGGAGGTCGAGTAGCCGAACATGCGCGACAGGGGCACCGTGGCTTTGATGACCTGGGAGCCCTTTTTGTGGTCAATGGATTCGATCTTGCCGCCGCGTGCATTCAGGTCCCCGATTACCTCTCCCGTAAATGCCTCCGGGACGAACACTTCCACATCCATAATGGGCTCCAGCAAAAAGGGACCGGCCTTTGTCAGGGCTTGCTTGCAGGCCATGGAGGCGCTGACAGTGTAGGCCAGCTCGGTGCTCACAGACTCTTTTTGCAGGGCATCGGTCAGCCTGATTTCAACATCCACCACCGGATAGCCCATCAAGGGGCCGCTTTCCAGTGATTCGACGGCTCCCTTGCGGGCGGCGTCCAAAAACACCTGGGGCAGCTTTTCGGGCGCAATTTCAACCTTGCAACGGTTTCCAGTTCCCCGGGGCAGCGGCACCAGGCTGAGGGTGACCTGACCGTATTGACGCTGTCCGGCGATTTCCTTGTCAAATTCGGCCGATGCCTGGGCCGGTTCAGCGACGGTTTCGCGATACACCACCTGGGGCTTGCCGACGTTGACATTGGTGTTGAACTCCCGCTGCATGCGGCTGGTAATGATTTCCAGGTGGAGCTCGCCCATCCCCGAAAGGATCGTCTGGCCGGTGTCTTCATCCTTGCGTACCCGCAAGGTCGGGTCCTCGGCCATGAATTTTGCCAGGACCTCGTCCATTTTTTCCTGGTCCGCATGGGTTTTGGGTTCCACAGCCACTGAGATCACAGGTTCATAGCTCTCTATTTTTTCCAGTAAAACGGGATGTTGGGCGGTACACAGGGTTTCGCCGGTGGAAGAATCCTTCAATCCGACAACCCCGACAATGCTGCCCGCACCCACCGAATCCACGCGTTCGCGCTTGTTGGCATGCATGCGCAGGATGCGGGCCAGCTTTTCCTTTTTATCCAGCAGCGGGTTGTAGACTTCAGCCCCGGCTTTCATGGTTCCGCTGTAAACCCGCACATAGGAAAGTTTGCGGCCGTCGATCATGGCCACCTTGAAAATCAGGGCCGCCAGTGGTGCGGCGTCCGTGGGTTTGCATTCGATGATTTGACCGGTTTTAGGATGGGTGCCCTTGATGGGGGGGATGTCCACCGGGCTTGGGAGCAATGCGGCAATGGCATCGAGCAGGGGCTGAATCCCCTTGTTGCGCAAGGCCGAGCCGCACAACACCGGCACCAGTTCCAGGTCAATGGTGGCCTTGCGGATGGCCGCCAGGATTTTTTCCGTCTCGATGGGAAGCTCAGTCAGGTAGGCTTCCATGATTTCATCATCGTACTCGGCGGCAGCTTCGACGATTTTTTCCCGGTACGCTTCGGCCTGCTGCCGGTATTGCTCGGCAATATCCGTGGCGTGAAAAGTCGCCCCCAGGGTGTCCTCTTCCCAGTGGATCTGCTGCATTCGAAGCAGGTCGATGACGGCGGAAAAATCTTCCCCCTCCCCGACGGGCAGTTGCATGATGAGCGCATTGGCGTTGAGCCGTTCCTTCATCATTTCGACGGCGCCTAAAAAGTCGGCGCCAATGCGGTCCATCTTGTTGATAAAGGCAATTTTGGGCACGCCGTACTTGTCAGCCTGACGCCAGACGGTTTCAGACTGCGGTTCCACGCCTTCAACGGCACTGAAGACGCCCACGGCCCCGTCAAGCACCCGCAGGCTGCGTTCCACCTCGATGGTGAAGTCGACATGACCCGGCGTGTCGATAATGTGGATTTCGGTGTTTTCCCAGCGGCAGGTGGTGACCGCCGAGGTGATCGTAATGCCGCGCTCCTGCTCATCGGGCATCCAATCCATGACGGCCTCACCGTCATGAACCTCCCCGATTTTATGGGAGCGGCCGGTGTAGTACAGGATACGCTCCGTGACGGTGGTTTTGCCGGCATCAATATGGGCAATAATACCGATGTTCCTGATCTGTCCGATTTTAGTTTGACGGGTCATCGTATCAGCAGCATGTTGGCGGCAACTGGGAGCCGAAGATCGATATGTCCGGCCAGCGTCGGTGCTTCGGCGCCGTTGATCAGCAGCTTCACCGTTTTGATTTGGGCAATATTTAAAACCAGTGAATTGACCACCGAATAGATGGTCAACAGTTCAGAATGACATCCGCCGGGGTGCTTTTGGCGCACAGTCGCCGACAGGTCGACAAAACAGCGGCCATCGGCCAGAACATAGACGGCACGCAGTTTTGTGCCCACGGGGATGGTTCTCACAAGATTTTTCTGAGGGCCTTCAATCAACGCCTTTACAATGGCGGCGGCAAAAGCGGTTGGATCCGGCCCAGGGAATATTTTGCGCTGTTCGGCCGTTAAAAATGCATTGCTGTCGTCGGCAAAGTAAAGGTGCACGGCGGAAGTCGCCGCCGTTGCAGTCTGGTCGGCGGCACCATTGCTGGAGCCCGATGCGGCCCAGTGGGTCTGGGGGGCCGTCAGCACCAGGGCCAGCGCCCATCCGATTTTCAGCAACCACGCTTTTCTAAAAATCATTTGAGAAAGCTTCGACAAAAGGCCTCTCCTTGCGGGCGGTGCGATTAACAGATGTCAGCAGCGACAGGATTTCTAGTCTGATATTATTTTACGGCACCTATCATGAAAATCCAATAAAAAAAGGCTAGCACGAGACTAACCTTTTTTGTTTGCTTGGTGGAGCTGAGGGGGATCGAACCCCTGACCTCATGACTGCCAGTCATGCGCTCTCCCAGCTGAGCTACAGCCCCGTTGCAGGAAATGACAGTTACCAAATGCGCTGCCGGGTGTCAACAGTTATTTCGTCGCGCAAGATATCTGGCGCCGTGCAAAATAGAGCGACCGGTTGCCGCTGCCGGGTTTTTTCGCCGGCTGGCTGTTGACAAAAGTCCGGTTAGAAAATATTATTCCTTGATGATATTATAAAAGTCATTTTCGAGCGACATTCAAAATTGACTTTTTGCGATTGGGTCAAAGTTTGCAGGAGGAAAATAAAGCAGATGGAACCGAAAAACATCCGGTATGCCCGGCAGGCCGTTTCGCGGGCTGCAGGTACTCCCGGCGACTACCGAGACTTTGATGCCACCGAGCTTTATTGTCCGCGCTGCAAGCAGGCGGTTGCGGTTCGCAAACGACTGCTGCTGGTGTTGCCCGACGGCGATAAGTATGAATACCTGTGCAGCTTCTGTTCGGCAACGGTGGGGACCAAAATCGATCGGCAGGCAAACAACGCTTCTTTGATTATCTGATGGCTATTTTACCGGCCATTGGGCATCGGGCGGATCCCCCGGTGCGACGACGGTTTAGAAAGGAATCACATGCTCAGTTTAATGCGCAAACATGCAACCTCCTGGTTGATCAAACTTATCCTGGGGGCCATTGTCATTGTGTTCGTGCTGTGGGGAGTCGGCAGCTGGACCTCCCAGCGATCAGGACGGGTGGCCACCGTTAATGGCGAGGGGATTACCCTCGACGAATATCGCACGACCTATAAACGCCTGATTGACCAGGTGCGGCGCAATTTCGGCAACAATTTAAATGACGAGCTGATTGAAAGCCTGCAGCTGTCGAAAAAGGCCCTCGACCAGCTGGTGGACAGAAAGCTGCTGCTGCAGGCAGCCGAAAAGCTGGACCTGCGGGTGTCCGACGAAGAACTTGCACGCTCCATCAGAGACATCAGTGCTTTTCAGGAAGCCGGGGTGTTCAACAGCCGGCGGTATCAGATCCTTTTGGGACGCAACAACCTGACGCCGGAAGACTTCGAGGCCAGCCAGAGAGACTTGCTGCTGATTGAAAAACTCAACAATTTGATTACCGCCGGTGTAAAAGTGTCGGATGCCGAAGCGCTGCAGTGGTATAAGTGGAACAACGCCAGTGTCGATTTGCAATTTGTTTTGTTTGCAGCCGACCGATATAAAAACGTGAGCGTTTCAAAGCAGGAGGTGGAAGAGTATTTTAACGCCCATAAAGAAAACTACAAAACCGAACCGAAAATCAAAGTGCGCTACCTGAAGTTTGATCCGCAAAAATATGTTGCCGCAGTGGAGGTTGCGGACGATGAAATCCGCGATTACTATGATGATCACCCGGATGAATTTGAAACCCCCAAAACCGTCGAGGCGCGCCACATATTAATCAAGGTTAAGCGGGATGCCGATCCTGAAAAGGTGGCTGAGGCTCGGGCCCGCATTGAGAAAATTCTGAAAATGGCCCGCGACGGTCAGGATTTTGCCAAGCTGGCAAAAAAATTCTCGGAAGGTCCGAGCAAGGACAAGGGAGGGTACCTGGGAACATTCAGGCGCGAAACCATGGTGCAGCCTTTTGCGGACAAGGCCTTTGCCATGCAAGCCGGTGAAATCAGCGAGCCGGTGCGCACGGATTTCGGCTGGCACATCATCAAGGTTGAAAAAATAAACCCGGCTGCCAAAAAATCCCTGGCCGACGCGCGCGATGGCATTCGCAAAAAACTGGCGGACAGAGCCGCCAAAGCCCGGGCCTATGATGCCGCCGAGTCCGCCTACGATGCAAATTTTGAGGGTGAGGACCTCAAATCCATTGCCGGGCAGCAAGGACTGGCCATGCACACAACGGAGTTTTTCTCCCGCCGCAAACCGCCCGGGGGCATTCCGCAGACGGCCGATTTTGCCAAAAGCGCTTTCGGCCTTCCCGAAGGCGAAATCAGTGAGGTCCAGGATTTCGGTGACGGCTATTACCTGCTGCAAGTCATTGAAAAACAGCCGGCGCGCATCCCCGAACTGAAAACCGTTGCCGACAGGGTCAAAGCGGACCTGATCAACGAGAAGAAGAACCAGCAGGCGAAGATGGATGCCCAAGCCCTGCTGGAGGCCATCAAAGGAGGCGCGGCATTTGAAACGGCCGCCAAGAAATTCGGCCTGACACCCAAAACCACCGGTTTGTTTAAGCGCCGGGAAGCGATTCCCGGCATCGGCTACGAACCTGAAATATCGCGGGCGGCCTTCGAGCTTTCGGATCAAAATCCATTGCCGGAGCAAGTTTTCAAGGGACGCAAGGGCTATTACGTGATTCAGTTCAGGGCACGCCAGGCGCCTGCCACCGATGCATTCGCCAAAGAAAAGAAGAATATCGTCGCCAGGCTGCTGCAGCAAAAACAGGTAAGCGCAATGGACGCCTGGCTCAAGCAGATGCGAAGTCGCAGTGAAATCGTCATCGAAGAGGATTTCGTAAAAAAAGCAGGATAAATTCAACAGTGGATGCGGATTTTATTATTCTTTTCCACCAGCATACCCTGTTGCGCGTGGCACTGCGGGCAGTTGCATTGCCTGGATTATCCGTTGCGGAGGCTCCATGGTTGACTCTGACAGAGCAAATTCCGGTCGGCAATCACCCACAACGCACATGACCAAAAAATGTCCGGAATGCTATGCTTACATGCCACTGGAAGCCAGGACATGCCCGGCCTGCAAGAGAAAAATCGGCGAGGTGGATGCGCTGGGCTTTGCAAAAAAACCGTTTGACTGGCAGGGGTATCTGATTGCCGCAGTTTGCATCGCCGCATTTGTCGTTTTTATGTGGTGGGGATTTTTCCGGGAGTAAACTGCCGGCGCTTCCTTTCGCTGGTATTTATAAAATCCCTTATTTCGCCAGCATGGCCCGCATCATGTCACCGGCATTTTCAGCGTGGTCCGCGATGGAGCCGATGGTTTCGGCAAGCCGGATCATGTGAAAAACAGTGACCGCATCGATGCCCATGTTCATCACCTTGGCTTTGATCGCATCCTCTACTTTGTCCGCCTCGTGTTCCAGCTGGCGCAGGGCATGAATCCTGTCCTTGACCATGCGACGTTGTTTTTCGGAAAAGTTTTTAAAATACGTTCTTGCCTCTGAAACCATTTTGCACATTTCTTCCAGCGGGTCCAGGATGGCATCCACCAGCAGGAAAAAATCCTTGTGCAGTGCTTCCGGGATGCCGGGCTCAGACCGATATGAGATCCAGTCCAGGGCTTCTTCAACCGCATCCAATACCTTGTCCTGTTCGTGCAGGTAGCGAAACAACTCGAATTTATCCACCGGCAGCAGGGTTCCTTTTGGCAGATGCCCACGGATTCTCCGTTTAACGGCGTCGGCCTCACTTTCGAGCCGGTCGACCTCGGCCCTTAATTCCTCAAAGGTCTGGCATTGATCGGTGATGTGGCACTCAATGGCCTGCTGGAAGGCCCAGGCACACTCCTTGACTTTTTCCGCATGCTCGAGCAGCCCCTCAAACGGAGAAGTCAGAAACAATGAAATAAATGGTATGCGCATAATACCCCCTTTTATCTGCTTTATATAACCAACTGCAGCACCTTGAATATCAGCATGCTGGTGATTGCCGCGGCCGGAACCGTCAGCACCCAGTAGACCATGATCTGAAAGACGATGGCAAAATTGACGGCTTCGATGCCGCCGGCCAGACCAACGCCCAGCACACCGCCCACGGCGGCATGGGTGGTGGAAACCGGCAAGCCGAGTTTGGATGCCACCAGCACCGTGGAGGCGGCGGCAAAATCGACGCAAAAACCACGGGTGTTCGTCAGGGTGGTGATCTTGGTGCCGATGGTTTCCATCACCCGGTGGCCGGCCATGGCAATGCCGCAGGCGATGCCGATGCCGCCGAACAGCAGCAGAAAAATCGGCACCGGAACCGTGGCGCCGACGCTGCCGGTTTTGACCAGAAAATAGATGACCGCCAGCGGCCCGATGGCATTGGCCACGTCATTGGCTCCCTGGGCCAGGGCCACGTAACAGGAAGTGCCGATCTGGATGCGGCGGAAAACCTCCTCGGTGGCGTTGTCCGTTTCGCTGTGAACAAAACGACGCAGCAGGGCCTTTCCGGCATAGCCCGCCAATATCCCCGCAACACAGGCAATCAGCAGCGCGGCCGGGGTTGCAACGGTCAGCTTCTTGCCCAGCGGCGTTTTAAACAGAAACGACAGAACGACGATAAACGCGGCCAGACCGATAAAGACCGGTGACAGCTTCAGGGCCCGCAAAAAGGCATCCGGTCTGGACGTGATCATTTTGACGATGATTTTAAACATCCCATAGGCGATCAACAGGCTGAACAGCGGCGAGATGATCCAACTCATGACCACGGCAGCCAGCTTGGCCCACTGGATGACTGAAAAGCCCCCGGCAACAATGCCAAAGCCGATCATGGCGCCGACAATCGAATGGGTGGTGGAAACCGGCAGGGATCTCCAGGTGGCAAAACTGACCCACAGGGCAGCGGCCAGCAAGGCCGCCAGCGCACCGATCAGGGCTGTGTGCGGATCGGCCATGACCTGGGTTGACACGATTCCCTTGCGAATGGTGTTGGTGACATGGGAGCCGACGAAAACAGCGCCGACGACATTCAGGATGCCGGCAATAAATACGGCCTGGCGCACGGTGATCGCTTTGGCGCCCACTGCTGAAGCCATGGAATTGGCGACATCATTGGCGCCGATGTTCCAGGCCATGTAAAATCCGAAAATATAGCCGACAATCAGCACGTAGTATTCAGGAGTCATAGCAAACAGATTCTATTCCCAGAAACCGGCAGTCTGTTTTTCCAGGATGTCGCCGGGAAGCATGTCGATAAATCGCGACGGGCGGTTGAGCAGCACCCCCAGGCTGCGGTCATAGACCCCGTCAGGATAGATAAAAGTCAGGTTTTCCCTGGCGCGGGTCGCCGCCACGTACATCAGGCGCAGTTCTTCTTCCAGTTCCTCCTGCTTGTAAAGGGCGTGCGGGGAGGGAAAGCGTCCGTCCAGGGCCCAGATGATAAACACGCTGTGCCACTCAAGGCCTTTGGCTGAATGGACCGTGGAAAGCACCAGGCGCTGCTGCCCGGCCGTATCGGCGGCCAGCGTGTCGCTGACGCTGGCATTGGGAGGTTCCAGGGCCATGTCCGTTAAAAAATGATCCAGATCGCGGTAACGCTCCATGATTGCCACCAGCTGCTCCAGGTCCTTGGCCCGCTTGGGGTGGTCGTCGTAGGTCGCCTTTAAAATCGGCAGGTAGTATTTGACGACGGCCTGTCCGGTGGCGGCCAGTGAGCGGGGGTGCTCATCGATGCCGGCGAAAAGATCCTTGAGCCGTTTGATGCCCGGTGCGCGGAGCATTTTGGAGTCAACCGTCAGCAGCCCAGTGTAGCCACAGGCTTGCTGACGGACCGCCTCGAAAATTTTCTGGGCCGACGCCGGCCCGATTTTTTCGATCAGCAGCAAAATACGGTACCAGCTGATGCGGTCTTCGCAGTTAGCCATCACCCTCAGATGGGCCAGCACGTCTTTAATGTGGGCGGATTCAACAAACTTGAAGCCGCCGACTTTTACAAAGGGAATTTCCTCGCGGTTGAGTTCAATCTCAAGATCAAAGGAATGAAAACTGGCCCGAAACAAAACGGCGATCTGATCCAGGGCGATTCCCTGGCGCTGGAGCTGTTTGATCCGGTCGACAACAAACAACGACTGGCTGTTTTCGTCCGAAGCCTCTACCAGCAGGGGTTTTGCGAGGCCGCAGCGGCGAGTAAACAGCTTTTTGGAGTATTTTTCCAGGGCCTGCTCGATCATTGCATTGGTAAGGTCGAGAATCGGCTGCACACTGCGGTAATTTTCTTCCAGGGTGATGATGCGGGTGCCGGGAAACACCTGGGGAAATTCCATGATATTTCTGAAATTGGCCCCCCTGAAGGCATAAATGCTCTGGGAATCATCGCCGACCACCATAATGTTGCGCTGCTCCCCGACGATGCGGTATAAAATGTCCGCCTGGATTTTATTGGTATCCTGGTATTCATCCACCATGACATACTGGTAGGAAGAAGAAATGTGCTGGCGCACATCCGGCCGGCTGTCGAGCAGCTGCCGCAAAAACACCAGCAGATCATCGAAATCTAGAAAATTATGCCGCCTTTTATGCTGCTGATAGGCAGCAAAAATTTCGTTGAGCGCTTCCAGGCTGTCGGCCAGATGCGGATAATCATCATAGACGACATCTTCGATGGCAATTGTTTTATTGATGGAGCGGCTGAAAATTGCGGCAATCGTGCCCTTGCGCGGAAAAGAACGCTGTCCGACCCGGGCGGTGATCTCTTTACGCAAAAGATTGATCAGCGCTTCCGCATCGACGCGGTCAAGAATGGAAAAGCCGGGATCCAGGTCCAGCCGGCGGGCATGGCGTCGCAGCATCGTATTGGCAAAGGAATGAAATGTGCCGCCGGCCACCTTTTCGCAGCGGCGGTCCAGCAGCAACGCTGCGCGCTGGAGCATTTGCTGGGCGGCTTTGCGGGTAAAGGTCAACAGGAGAATTTGCGCCGGCAACACGCCCATTTCCACCAGGCGCGCCACGCGATAGGTGAGCGTGCGTGTTTTGCCGCTGCCCGCACCGGCGATCACCAGCAGCGGTCCTTCGGTGGTGGTGACGGCCTCCAGCTGGGAGGCATTGAGCTCGGTTTCGTATGGGATGCGAAATTTCCGCGGCCGGTCAGATGGAGAAGATATTGGTTGCATATTCTTGTTTGCCGGGTTTAACAGTCTGGCGCCAAGTTTTGCGCGAACAGCCGATTGTGTCTTTTCATATTGACCGCCCTTTGTCAAGACTGCTGTTGACTTTAATGTTGCAAATATAACCTGGTAAAAAATGTTGAATCGTCCGGTATTATATTCGCTGTCACAATGAAAGCACTATTTTCTTCCGTGCTATTGACTTTGTCTCTAAAATGTATTAATGTTCAACAAGCAGTGAATGAAGTAAAATAATTGCAGCAAATGCACAGGGAGGAATTATCCATGCAGAAATTACAAACCCAGTTAAAAAACGTTTCCAAATCACTGGCCGCGCTCTCCAAGCAGGTGGAGAGCATTTCAAAGCAGCTGAACAAGGCGCAACCCGCAAAGAAAGCAGCCCCTGCAAAAAAAGCGAAAGCGGCACGCAAACCCGCGGCCAAGGCGGCCAAGCAGGCGGCACCGGCAAAAGGCAAGACCGTGCTGGATTCGGTGCTGGAGGTCATCAAACGCAGCAAAAAGGGAGTGTCCATCGCCCAATTGAAGGACAGAACAAAACTGGAAGCCCGGCAGTTGAGCAACGCCCTTTACAAGCTTACCAAGAAAGGCCACATCCGCGCCCAATCCCGCGGCCTGTATGTAAAAAAATAGCCACATTTTTTCCGGATTCATGCAACATTAACAAAAAGTCCTCACCCCCGGCTCTGGTTGACCCCGGGGAAGAGGACTTTTTTTATTCATCCTTGAAGGCCTGTCTTTTGGGCCAGGATTCTTTACACGCGCCCTGCCGGCCAATTGGCACTTTGCCCCTAATTTGCCTGTTGCCTAATGCCGATCGATTTGGTATGGAAATAAGTTCATTTGTCGCAGAAAGGATCATCCATGCCCCAGCAGGAAACCTCGGCGGATTTTTTCAGCAAGCTATGGGATTTTTTTGCATCCGTGCGGTTGACGATTGTGTTGCTTCTGACTCTGGCCGCCACGTCGATCATTGGCACGCTGATTCCGCAAAATGAAGACCCAGCAGCTTACTTTAAGGCCTTCGGGCAGTTTCTGTATCGTGTGTTCAACATTCTCGGCCTCTATGACATGTACCACTCCTGGTGGTTTCAAACGCTGCTGATCCTGTTGACCACCAACATCATCGTCTGCTCGCTGGATCGAATCTCCACCAATCGGCGCATCCTTCTCGTGCGCCATCCCTCTTTCAGACTCGGGCGTTTTCGCAACATCAGGAACAAAACGCAGTTTACGGTGGATGAAGATCCCGCCCAGCTGCAGGAAAATTACACCCGCTTTGTTGCCCGCCGTTTCCGGCATCATGCGGTTGAAAAAACCAACAACGGATTTGCGGTTTTCGGGGAAAAGGGCCGTTGGACCCGCTGGGGGGTCTACGCCGTGCACCTGAGCGTGGTCACTTTGCTGATCGGAGGCTTGATCGGCTCAATTTTCGGGTTCGACGGTTTTGTCAATATCGCCGAAGGGCAGAGCGCCCGGGTGATCCATCTGCGCAACACCAACAAGACCGTGACCCTTGATTTCGAAATCCGCTGTGATGATTTCGACGTTAGCTTTTATGAAACCGGCGCTCCCAAGGAGTACCGGTCGAGCCTGACGATCCTGGAACAGGGCCGTGAAGTGCTGAAAAAGGATATCATTGTCAATGACCCCTTGCGCTATAAGGGGATCAGCCTGTATCAGTCCAGCTATGGTCAGCTTGCGCCTGATGGCGCCATCCTGGAATTTACCAACCTCAAGACCGGCATGGTCTACCGCCGCAAAGCGGTCAACGGCCGGCCGGTGGTGCTGCTGGAAAAAATGGGGACTTTCGTGCTCAGGCAATTTCGGTCTGCCGCCGAGTTTAAAGGGCACAACATCGGCGAGGCCTTTGTCGGCACCCTGACACGGGAAGGTCAACCTGACGTGCAAATCATCCTGCCCCTGCGTTTTCCCAGCTTCGACAAAATGCGCCGGGATGAAGTGGTCATTGCGGTGGTCGAACCCCTGGCGCGCTATTACACAGGCTTGCAGGTCAACAAGGACCCCGGCGTGGGAGTCGTTTATGCCGGTTTTATTTTGATGATTATCGGCTGTTATGTTACGTTTTTCATGTCTCACCAGCAAATCTGCATTGAGGTGAGCAAGGGCGGCAAGAGCACGCGGGTAACCGTGGCCGGCACCGCCAACAAGAACAAACTGGGCATGCAGGCCCGGATTGCGAAAATCGCCCGGCAGCTTGATTCACAGGATACGCACGCCGGCAAAAAACGGGCAACGGCGGCGATGGGATGATCTGTCGTCACCGGGCCGCGTCAACAGGGAAGAAATTATGAACAGCTCCAGCATTCTATCGGTTACAACTTTCGTATACGGCCTGGCGGGATTCTGCTACATTTGCGCCTGGGTTTTCAAAAAATCGGCACTCAACAAGGCGGCCACCTGGGTGGCCATCATCGGCCTGGCCGGCAACACGGCGGGAATCATCATGCGCTGGCTGGAGTCCTACCAGATGGGCTACGGGCACGCGCCGTTTTCCAACCTGTATGAATCGCTGGTGTTTTTTGCCTGGACCATCATCCTGATTTATCTGTTCATCCAGTTCAAATACGGCAACCAGGTCATCGGCGCTTTTGTCGCCCCCCTGGCCTTTCTGGCCCTGGCCTACGCCTCGCTGTCGCCCAATATCAGCGATCGGATTCAGCCGCTGATCCCGGCGCTGAAAAGCAACTGGCTGATTGCCCATGTCATCACCTGTTTCGTCGGATACGGCGCTTTTGCCATTGCCTTCGGGATCTCCTGCATGTATCTCGTCAAGCAAAGAAAAATCGGTGGCCAAAGCTCCTTGCTGGACTACCTGCCGGAAGCCGGCGTACTGGACGAGCTGACCCACCAGTTGATTATGCTGGGTTTCCTGTTTTTGTCGGTCGGGATCATCACCGGTGCGGTCTGGGCTTATTCTGCCTGGGGAAGGTACTGGGGCTGGGATCCCAAGGAAACCTGGTCGCTGATCACCTGGTTTGTTTACGCCACCCTGCTGCACGCCAGACTGATGCGCGGCTGGCGGGGAAAGCGCATTGCCGTGCTTTCCATCCTCGGATTTTCAGCGGTGCTGTTTACCTATTTCGGTGTAAACCTGCTGCCGGGGCTGCACAGCTACGGCGCTTTATGATCTTGATTTTTGCTTGACAAGAAATATTTGAATACGGTAAACAACCGCAGGTCATTTTTCGCAGATGGGTACACAACCCAACGGCTTGTTCTTTTTGCACGATCAATTGTCAACCCCAGCCCAACGGAGTGCTTATGAGTTCAGAGGATAAGGCGAACGAGGTTTGTGCAGACGCCCGGGCGCAAAAGCCAACCCCACCTTCCCCGGACAGCAAATCGTCCCCATCCAACGACAGCGCCACCGGCCCCATTATCCTGTTTTTCATTCTCGGCTTGGCCGCCAGTTTGGTACTCGGCTGGGTCATTTTTCCGCAGCTGCTCTATTCCCAGAAAAAACAACCCATTGATTTCAATCACAAGCTGCACATGGGCCTGGTGGACGATGGCTGCCAGAGCTGCCATTTTTTCCGGGAAGACGGCACCTATTCCGGGGTTCCGAAACTGGCCCAGTGCATGGACTGCCACGAAGAGATGCAGGGAGAGGATCCGGAGGAAGAAAAATTCGTCAACCAATATATGGCCAAGGGGCGTGAAGTCCCCTGGCTGGTGTACGCCCGGCAGCCGGACTGCGTGTTTTTCCCCCATGCCGCCCATGTCAAGCTGGCCAAGATGGACTGTGTCACCTGCCATGGGAACATCGGTGAATCCGAAAGCCTGCGGGTGTATGAAGCCAATCGGATCAGCGGGTACAGCCGGGACATCTGGGGCAAAAACATCGCTGGCATCAAACGCAATCCATGGGATCGCATGAAAATGGACGATTGCTCTGAATGTCACCAGAGGGAAAATGTCAACCAGGCAAGTGTTCAGACCCTGAAAGGCGGCTGTTTCGTGTGCCACCAGTAAGTCCACCGGCAGACCGCTGGTCAGCAGCTGGGTGTGTGGGTTTGGCCAACAGCTAATCGGTAAAAGTTTACGGGGATGATTCAATGAAAATAGACCGACGAAGTTTTTTGTCCTTTGTACTTGGCGGGGCCGCGGGGACGGCGCTCTCACCGCTGCCCTGGAAGCTGACCGATGATTTTGCGATCTGGAGCCAGAACTGGCCCTGGACCCCGGTCCCTCCAAATGGCGAGGCCTCCTATGTCAATTCCACCTGCACCCTGTGCCCGGGGGGCTGCGGGATTACCGTGCGCAAGATCGATGAGCGGGTGGTCAAGATCGAAGGGCTGAAAGGCCATCCGGTCAATGACGGCGGCATCTGTGAGCTGGGAACAGCGGGGACCCAGCTGCTGTACAGCCCGACGCGGGTGAAAACCCCTCTTAAAAAGGTCAATGGCAAATGGCGTTCCATTTCCTGGCAAGATGCCCTCGCTGAAGTTGCTGAAAAACTGGGGCAGTTGAGGGCCAATGGGTTGTCGCACAGTGTTGTCTGCATCAGTGACTCCGATCGGGGAACGGTTGCCGAATTGTGGAACCGCTTTTTGCAGGTCTATGGCTCACCGAATTTTATCCGCACCCCTTCCATCCAGGACAATTATGAACAGGCCCTTTATCTCACCCAGGGCGTGCGGGCCAGGGCCGGGTTCGACCTTGAAAATGCCGATTTTATTTTAAGCTTCGGCAGCGGTTTGATTGAGGGATGGCAGTCGCCGGTTTACATGTTCAGGGCCAAAAGCGCGCTGGTTGAAAAAAAGGGCAGGATGGCCCAAATCGAGCCGCGACTGTCCAAAACCGCCGCCAAATCCAGCCAGTGGCTGCCCATCAATCCCGGCACCGAAGGCGCCCTGGCTCTCGGGTTGTGTCATGTGATCGTCAAGGAGAGATTGTACCACCAGGATTTTGTGGAAAATTACTCGTCGGGCTTTTCCGAGCGCAAAAAGATGCTTTTTGACGCCTATCCTCCGCAGCTGGTGGCGAAGATCACCGGCCTTTCCCCGGCCGAGATTACCGCCCTGGCCCGGGAATTCGCCCGGGCCCGCAAACCCGTCGCCATCTGCGGCCGGGGCAAGGGGCAGGTTCCCGGCGGTTTGCAGGAATTTTTAGCGGTTCACATGCTCAACGCACTGGTGGGCAACATCGGCAAGCCGGGCGGCATCCAGGCGGTTCCGGAACCGGACTATATCGACTGGCCCGAGCCGGAAATCGATCAGACGGCTGCCAGGGGCCGGCAGCACGCCCGCCTTGACGGCGCCGGCGGCAGGGACTATCCCCATGCCCGCTATCTGCTGAATCGTTTGCCGGAAGTCGTCAACTCCAGCCAGCAGTCGCCCGTCCAGGTGCTGTTGATCCATGAGGCCAACCCGGCCTATAGCCTGCAGGACAGCCAGGCCATGATCAAGGCCCTGGAGAAAATCCCCCTGGTGGTCAGTTTTTCATCCTATATGGATGAAACCACGGTCCATGCGGATTTGATTCTTCCCAACCACATTTACCTGGAACGGCTGGAAGACGTTCCGGCTGCCGCGGGATTTCCGAGACCCATCATCAGTGTCACCCGGCCGGTCGTCGAGCCGCTGTACAACACGCGGCATGTCGGCGATGTGATTATCCAGTTGGCCAAAGCCATGGGCGGTGCCGTGGGCAAGGCTTTCCCGTGGGAGAACTTCGAGGACTGCTTCGGCCAAACTTTCGGCGACCGGATGGAGGTGCTAGTCGAACAGGGATTTTTGGAGGACACCGATTTTTCAGCCAGGCCCTGGGCCGACGCCTTTGAAACCGATTCGTCCAGGTTCGAATTTGCCGGCAGTCAGATCAATGCGCTGCCGGCATACAACCCCGTGACCGCCCCGGGCGATGAATCCTTTTATCCGTTGCTGCTGGTGCCCTTTGATTCCATGCGTCTTGCCAGCGGCTATATCGGATCGCCGCCGTTTCTGATAAAAGCCCTGGAAGCCACCATTTTAAAAGGCAATGAGATCCTGGTCGAAATCAATCCGGCCACCGCTGCCAAGTATGGACTCAAAGACGGCGGCCGGGCGACCCTCAGCACCCCCCGGGGCAAAGCCCCGGTCAAGATCCACCTGTTCGAGGGGATCATGCCCGGTGTGATTGCCATTGCCCGGGGGTTGGGGCATACGGCCTATGGCAAGTTTCTGGCCCACAAAGGCGCCAATTACAACGCCCTCAGTGCACCGGTCGAAGATCCGGCCACCGGTCTGGACGCCGCCTGGGGCATCCGGGCCAAGCTCAGCAAAGCCTGAGCCCGCGCCCTTCAGTGAGTCGAGCAGTAAACGTGGATAAGGCAGGGGTCAATAGAAATTAGTCAATTCCAAGGGGTTGTGATGAAACACGAAAAAGCCAAAAAGTTCGGAATGGTCATTGATCTGGACAAATGCACCGGTTGCGGGACCTGCATGGTTGCCTGCATGGCCGAAAACAACGTACCCTTTCGTGAAGATGACACTGACAAACTGCTCAGTGTCGCCTGGATGCGCGTCTACCGGTTGACCAACGGAAAACCGTTTCCGCACGCCGAGGAATGCTTTCTTCCCCGGCCCTGCATGCAGTGCGAGGGCCACAACGGCCATTCTCCCTGCGTGTCCGTGTGCCCGGCCACCGCCACCGATTATGACATGAGCACCGGCATTGTCAGCCAGATTTACACGCGCTGCTTTGGCTGCCGCTATTGCATGGCCGCCTGTCCCTACCATGTGCGGCAATTTAACTGGTGGGACCCGCTGTGGCCGGAGAAAATGACGCTGTCCCTGAACCCGGATGTTTCGGTTCGCATGCGCGGGGTGGTCGAAAAATGCAGTTTCTGCATTCACCGCTACCAGACGGCCATGGAGAAAGCCAACTATGAGGGCCGGCGGGAGCTTGAAGAAAAAGAATATCAAACCGCGTGTACCCAGGCCTGTCCGGCGGGGGCCATCACCTTCGGCGATCTGAACAATCCCGAGCATGCGGTGCATCAAATGGTCAAACCGGATCCCGGCCACGGGGGGCGTCCGCAAAACCCCAACGCTTTCCGGCTGCTGGAAAGGCTCGGTACCAACCCGAAGGTCTATTATCTTTCCAGCCGCAAATGGGTCCGGCGCGCCGGGGATAACTACGTTGGCCAGGAAGGCAGTCAGAAACATGCCTAACCCGGGGAGTTTGAAAACAGTAGCCACACCTATTGAAGGAGCACAGAACTTATGGATTCCGCATTGATTCCCAAAGGGGTAAAACGCTGTCCGATATGGCAATTCGGCTTGTGGATCGGGGCCGTCAGCGGCGTGCTGTTGTGGGGCGTTGTCGCCATGGTGCTGATTTATATCAAGGGACTCAATCAAACCAACATGAACAATGCCTACGGGTTCGCCCTGTGGATCTGGGCCGACCTGGCCATCATTGCACTGGGCGGCGGGGCGTTTTTTACCGGCTTTTTACGGTACCTGGTGGGCAAGGATGAACTGAAAAACATCGTCAACTATGCCGTGCTGGTGGGCTTCTGCTGCTATGTGTCGGCTTTGATGATCCTGGGATTTGACATTGGCCAGCCGCTGCGCGGATGGTTTATCTTCTGGCATGCCAATGTGCACTCCATGCTCACCGAGGTGGCTTTCTGCCTGACGGCCTACCTGGGGGTTCTGACCATCGAGTATATCCCCCTGATCCTGGAAAACCGGCAGATCGACAAGGTGCCCTTCTTTCATAACCTGAGCCATAACATGCATGAAATCATGGCGGTTTTCGCCGCCACCGGGGCCTTTCTGTCCTTTTTCCACCAGGGTTCTCTGGGCGGGGTCCCCGGCGTGCTGTATGCCCGGCCCTTCGGCTTTCGCACCGGCATTTTCGTCTGGCCCTGGACTTTCTTTTTATTCACCTGGTCAGCGGCTGCCTGTGGGCCATGTTTTACGATTTTCATCACCAAGCTGACGGAAAAGATTGTCGGCAAAAAACTGGTCAAAGACAATGTCATCGAGCTGCTGGCCAAGATCTCCGGCTGGATGCTAACCGGCTACATTATTGCCAAAATCATTGATACCATTTACTGGGCCACGGTCACCGCTCCGTCCAAGGGCTTTACCTTCATGGATTTTTACAGCAACAATCCGGGCTCGGTTTACGGTATCTGGATCCTGATTGCAGAAGTCGGCATCTGCGGGATCATCCCGGCCGCCATTCTGATCACCGACAGGGGCCGCAAAAGCCAGATCGGGCTGTGGCTGGCTGTTTTGCTGGCGGTCATCGGGGTCTGCCTGAACCGGTGGGTGATGGTGCTGCAGGTGCTGGCAATCCCCGTTCTGCCTTTTGAAAGCTGGTTCACCTATTTTCCGAGTTGGCAGGAAATCGCCACCACCCTCTTGCCCGTGGCCCTGGGGACCATCGTGGTGTCGCTGTCGTATCGTTACCTGCCGGTATTTCCCCAGGAGCAGGTGTTGAACCCCATTGAAACGCCGGCAGACGAGGCGGAACCCACGCCGGCGCCGGAGCCGTCGGAGGCCCCCGAGGCGCAACCGGAACCGGCGCAGGCCTAAGCCGCAATACGAGGGAGAAAGACCATGTTTCCTTTTATTTTTGAATGGATCTGGGATGCGGGGCACATGCTGTTCATGGGCGGGCTGTGGTATGCCCTGACAATCATGGGCCTGGGGGTTACCTATTGCATCATCAAGGCCGCCATAGACGCATCCAGCAAAAATGGCGCCAGCCATCATTAGGCACGTCTCGCCGTCAATTGCCTGCAAAGCGCCTGTTCCCGGATTCAGCCAGGGGAGGGCGCTTTTTTATCGAATTCAAGTTTGATGAAGTCGTAAAAAGTCGATTTTCCCGCTTTGCAAGCCGCTCGGAAATGACTTTTACAGGAACGTCCAGTTTCTTTAATTCCGGACAGAAGAGGGCCCGATGGACAAGATTATCATCAAAGGGGGGCGCCCCCTGAAAGGGCAGGTGCCCATCAGCGGGGCGAAAAACGCTGCGCTGCCGATACTGGTCTCATCGCTGCTGGCCGACGGGGTGAGCGTGTATGACAATGTGCCTGATCTGATGGACATTCACAGCACGGCCATGCTCCTGTCGCATCTCGGTGCGCGGGTGTCAACCGAGGGCCGGACAGTGCAAATCGACACCACCGGTTCGATTCAGACCGAAGCGCCCTACGACCTGGTTCGAAAAATGCGGGCTTCGATTCTGGTTCTCGGCCCCCTGGTGGCCCGCCTGGGAAAGGCCCGGGTGTCGCTGCCGGGAGGGTGTGCCATCGGCGCAAGGCCGATTAACCTGCATTTAAAAGGACTGGCCGCCATGGGGGCCGCCATTGAATTGAAGCACGGCTATGTCGAGGCGTCTGCGTCGAATCTGAAGGGAGCCGAAATATATTTTGACATCGTGACGGTGACCGGCACCGAAAATTTAATGATGGCCGCGGTTCTCGCCCAGGGAACCACCATCCTGCGCAATGCCGCCCGGGAGCCGGAAATCGTCGCCCTGGCGGACACGCTGACGAAAATGGGCGCCGACATCCGGGGCGCCGGAACCGCGGTGATTACCATCAACGGGGTTTCGGCCCTCAAACCGGTTGCCACCACCATCATCGCGGACCGTATCGAAGCCGGCACCTTCATGGTGGCCGCCACCCTTACCGCCGGCGACGTCACGCTGCTGGACTGCGAGCCGGAGCATCTCGGGGCCCTTGTGGACAAGCTGCGCCAGGTGGGGGCTGAAATCGAAATTTCCGGGCGCACGGTGCACATCTCCAATCGGCGACAGGTTGCCAGCGTCGATGTCAAGACCCAGCCTTATCCTGGATTTCCCACCGATATGCAGGCCCAGTTCATGGTGCTGATGAGCGTTGCCGCAGGCACCAGCATGATCACCGAAACAATTTTTGAAAACCGCTTCATCCATGTCAGTGAACTCAGGCGCATGGGAGCCGATATCCAGGTTTCCGGCAATACCGCCATTGTCAGGGGGGTGCCCCGGCTGTCCGCAGCTCCCGTGATGGCCACCGACCTGCGGGCCAGCGCTTCGCTGGTCCTGGCCGGCCTGGTTGCAGAGGGGGCGACTCAGGTCAACCGTGTCTATCACCTGGATCGTGGATATGAAGCCATCGAAAAAAAATTTGCCGCCCTGGGAGCCGCCATCCAGCGCACTGGCTGACAGCCCGGCTGTTTTTTTTCGTCCCGTCATTGCGCTTTTGCTGGCGCTGATGGGCGGAATCGTTCTGGGGGTTGAATATGCCGGGCTGATAATCGGGGCGGCAGCGGCGGCGCTGGCGGCCATGGTCCACATCGTCTGGTGTTTGCGCGTGGGCCGATCCGCGCTGGCGTCGCCTTTGCTGATCGCCGTCGCCCTGGGTTACCTGTCCATTCAGCCATGGACAGCGCCGGCCTTTCCCGCCAATCACATCATTCATTTCACCGATGCCCACCGCTGGAATGTTGTCGGTCGCGTTGAAGCGCTGCCGCAACTGACCAGAAACCGCACCCGTTTTATCCTGCGCCTGGAATCCCTGGGCGATCCGCAGCAAACCATTGCCGTCCGTGGCCGCCTGAAGGTGACGGTCATGGGCCGCTTGCCAAGGCTTGCTGCCGGTGACCGGGTTTCATTTGACTGCCGACCGCGGTCATTCAAAAATTTTAACAATCCCGGCGGATTTGACTACCAACGCTACATGGCCTTTAAAGGCATCTGGGCTTCGGCCTGGGTGCGGGCCCAAAAACTTTCCATTCTCGAGCGGCACCCGGCGGACAGGAGGACGAATGGGCTGATCCCCGCCATGCGCGTCAAAATGGCGGCCGTGATCGATCGGGCCGCCGACGGCCAGGCGGCGGCGGTGCTCAAAGCCTTGATTGTCGGCGATCGCAGCGCCATTTCACCGTCAATGCGCGCGGCTTTCAACCGGGCCGGGGTCGGGCACCTGCTGGCCATTTCCGGGCTGCATATCGGAATTGTGGCCACCGTGGCCTTTTTCTTTTTTCAGCGACTGCTGGTATGGGTCAAACCGCTTCTGTGGCGGGCCTGGACGCGCAAGACAGCCGCTGTTCTGTCCATGGCGCCGGTGCTGCTCTACGGCCTGATTGCCGGCATGTCGCCGTCGACCCAGCGCGCCGTGATCATGGTGCTGGTTTTCATGATGACCTTTTTGTTCGCAAGCCGGCAGGACTCGATCAACACCCTTGCCCTGGCGGCCATGGCAATCCTGGTGGCAAGCCCCGGGTCGCTGTATTCGATTTCCTTCCAACTGTCTTTTGCCGCCGTGTTTTCCATTATTTACGGGTTGTCGCGACTGCCGCGGCCCGCTGAACCGGCGCGGGCAGCAATGCCAGACAGCCCCATATCCGCTGTGCGCAGGCGGCTGTTCCTGTTTTTAATGGTGTCTGCGTTTGCCATCTGCGGCAGCCTGCCGCTGGTCATGTTTTACTTTAACCAGGTTTCACTCATCGGCCTGGCGGTCAACTTCGTCATCGTGCCGCTGGTGGGTTTTATCGTCATCCCGCTGGGTCTGGCCGGTCTTTTTGTGCTTCCCCTGAGCATGGGTGTGGCATCCGGGTGTGTCCAGGCCGCCATCCATGTCCTGTCACTGGCCCTGGATCTGGTGGATTTTTTCGCGGACCTGCCCTTTGCCGCCGTTCAAACGGTGACGCCAAACTTGTTTGAAATCGGCTGCTATTACCTGCTGGGGTGGGCCTTGCTCAACCTGGGGCAGCGCTCTTCGACCGCTGCCCGGGGATCCGCAGGCTTTACCGGCGACGATGCCAATCAGCCGTCAAACACCGGACGGCGGGCCGAGGCGATCATGCGCAGATTGCCGCGGGTCAGCGCCGCAGTCATGGTGATGGTGCTGACCCTGGCGTTGCTGGCCGCCGACAGCGTCTACTGGATGTACCAGCGTTTCTGGCACCCGGACCTGAGGGTGACCGCCATCGATGTGGGGCACGGCACCGCCTCGCTGGTGGAACTGCCCGGCGGCCATACCATCCTGGTTGACGGGGGCGGCTTTGCGGACAACGCGGTTTTTGACATGGGAGCCCGGGTCGTTGCCCCGTTTTTGTGGCGAAAAAAAATACGAACCGTGGATGAATTGATCCTCTCCCATCCCAACAGTGATCACCTCAACGGTCTGATTTATATTGCCGGTCATTTTCATGTCAAAAAGGTATGGACCAATGGGCAGGGGCAGGATACACTGGGTTATGCGCATTTTATGGATGTTGTCCGCCGGCAAAAAATATTGCTTCCGCCTTTTGCTACTTCGGGGCATCGACGCTGGATCAACGGGGTCGAGGTAAAATTTCTATATCCTCCCGAAGATTTTCTGGCGCTCACAAAATTGGAAAAATGGCGCAACACCAACAACAATTCCCTGGTGGTGCGGATATCAATGGGCATGGTGTCATTTCTTTTTCCCGGTGATATCATGGCAGCCGCTGAAAAGGAACTGGTGCGCCTGGCAGGAAATAGACTGGCCAGCACCGTGCTGATGGCCCCGCACCACGGCAGCCGGTCTTCAAGCAGCGCCGTTTTTCTGGATGCCGTCAAGCCCGCGGTGGTCATTTTTTCAGCGGGCCGCAAGGGGCGCTACCGGATTCCGCATCCGGCGGTGGTCAAAAGATATGCCAAACGCAATTGCCGTATTTATTGCACGGCGAAAAACGGCGCCGTGCGGCTGGTCACAGACGGCCGGCAGCTGACCATCCGGCCGTTTGAAGGCAAATAAATTTAACTCTTTAAAATGACAAAGAAATTTGCTATACTATTAGGTGTTGCCTTGGTGCATTTTGCATTGAGCGCCGTGGTGGTTCCGGGGGCCATGTCGTTGACCGACGGCCCTTTTATGCAGCCGCAGGCGCCGCTGGCGTTTCGCACGCTGGTGGTGGTGACCCGGATACTGTATTTTCCAATCATTTCGCTATCGCTGTATTCCCGGCAGTGGTTTCCGGGCAACTGGATATATCTGCCCATCGGGGTTAACAGCCTGCTGTGGGCGGGTGTGATCTGTGGCCTGGTTGGGCTCTATCAAAAAATATTCAAAGGCGCAAAGACAGATGCAAGAAGAAACCATTGAAGTTTTGTCAGATGCCGTCAAGGAATATTATGGAGACTATGAACTGGAAGAGCTTTGCAGCCGCTTCGGCCTGCAGGTGGAATACCTGGGCGCGCATCCCAATCACAAAAAACTGGTGAGCCAGTTGATCACCCAGAAATACCACACCAACCATCAGCGCTTTCTGGAAACGATTCTGCCCAAACTTATGCGTCGGTGCGAAGAGCGGATTTTGAACACCACCTGGGATGTGAACGTTTTTGACGAGCAGATGCTGCCGCAGCTTAAAAAACTCCAGCAGCTCTTATTAAAAGGCGATCGCAAGTCTCCCCTGAGATCAGGTCCCATCAATCGCTTCTTTACGACTCGCAGCGAGATTGTGAAATTTTTTGCCGCTGCCCAGACCGCCCTGACACTCGTGGATACGCCCCTGGGTGAAGGGACCCTTGAGTGCATTCGCAGGGTGCAAGCCCCCATCCGGATGTTGACCGCCATGGGACTGGAGGAATTTTCCGCTGATTTCGGCCGCCGGCTGTCCGCCCTGCGGGCCAAGGGGCTGCAGATTGAGATCCGGCGTCATTTGAAACTCAATGATCGGTTCGTGATTTTCAACGGCCGCTGCTGGATGGCCAGCTGTCCGCTGGTTGAGGTGGGTCAGGTGACCTTAAGCATTATCGAATGTGTCGACACCAAGCCGGCGGTGGTCAAGGAAATCGGGGCAAAATGGCGCGAAGCAAAAGTGTACCGGCGCTAGACCCCTTTAGTCCAGGGCCGCCTGAACTTCAAATCCCTGTTTTTCCAGCTCTTTTTTGATCGGGCCGGTTTTGCAGGCTTCCAGCCGGAAATAGTAAACTCGCTTGTCTGCCTGCTGGGTGGCTTGGCCCACATTGATGATTTCAGCTCCCTTGTCGTTGATGATCTGCAGGGCTTTTTTCAAATCCCCCGGCCGGGTTCCAATCACCACGTCGATGCGGGAGGTGGAAGACAGGATCCCCATCATATCAATGAAGGTCCTGAGGATATCGGTTGCCGTGATGATCCCGACCAGCCGGCCGTCCTTTAATACCGGCATCCCACCGATTTTGTGTTTGTAGATCAGTTCGGCGGCGGTCTCGATGTCGTCATCGGGGCTGACCGTAATCGGATCTTTAATCATCAGATCTTGGAGCGTCAGATCACCCAGCATCGAAGGGATCAGCCCTTGCTTCAAATCCGACAGCGTCAGGAAACCTTCAAAATCGCGGGCTGCTGAAACTACCGGCAAATGACGAATTGAGTTGATTTTCATCAGTTCAATGGCCTCGCCGATGGAGGCCGTGGTTCCAATGGTGATGGGATCGTGAATCATCAACGCATTAATCTTCATGACATTTTCCTTGCTGTTTAACGGGTGTGGGGGACGTAACTGCACAGCGGCTCCTCGCTGAGATAATCGCCGGTGGCCTCAAAGGCCCTCGCCCGACATCCGCCGCACACCCGCTTAAATTCACAGATGCCACATTTACCCTTCAGTTTATCATAATCGCGCAAGGCTGAAAAGACTTCTGCATTTTTCCAGATATCGGCAAAGGAGCGCTGCCGGACGTTGCCGCAGTTGACGGATAAAAATCCACAGGGCTGCACGTCGCCGTGATGGGAGACAAAACAAAACCCGATGCCGCCCAAGCATCCCCGGGTGACGGCATCCAGCCCGTGGGTTTTAAAGGACACGCTCTTGCCTTCCTTGCGGGTTCGCTGCCTTAAAATCCGATAATAATGCGGCGCGCAGGTGGCTTTGAGTTCCATGGGGGTTTGGTCCCGCTGGTCGTAAAACCAGTTCAACGTCTGTTCATATTCAACGGCATCAATGGCGCTGTCAACGATATACTTGCCGCGACCGGTGGGAACCAGCAGGAAAATATGATGGGCCACGGCCCCCAGCTCGATGGCCAGCTGCTGGATGGCGGGAATCTGGTCGAGGTTGGTTTTGGTAATGGTGGTGTTGACCTGAAAGTCCAGGCCGGCCCGGCGGGCCATCTCCATGCCTTTCAAGGCTCCCTCAAAGGCACCTTCGACCTTTCGGAACTTGTCGTGGACGGCGGCGGTGGCCCCATCCAGGCTGATGCTGATGCGCTTGATGCCGCAGTCCACCAGCCGGCGGGCAATATCTTCGGTGAGCAGGGTGCCGTTGGGAGCCATCACCATCCGCAATCCCTTCCGGCTGCCATAGGCGGCGATATCGAAAATGTCGTTGCGCAGCAGGGGTTCGCCGCCTGTCAGGATGACAATTGCCTGGCTGACCTGCGCGATCTGATCCAGCAGTCGGAAGGCTTCGTCGGTGTTGAGTTCCCCGGTGTGCGGACCGGTGGTGGCCGACGCCCGGCAGTGGACGCAGGCCAGGTTGCAGTTGCGGGTGGTCTCCCAGGCCACCAGGCGCAGATTGGCCTTATTGTCCGGTGGGTTTTCCGCTTTTAATGGGGATGGGGTCATATTTTTTATTTTTCTCTATTCTAGGTTGGAGTAGAGGATTCAGGGATTCAAGGGACCAAGGGTCCGAGGGTTTGTTTTGCTGTGTATCACTTGAACCCTGGAATCCTTGGTCCCTTGAACCCTATAATTTTAATGCTTGCGCCGCTTCGATGGCGAAGTAGGTCAGGATCATGTCCGCCCCGGCGCGCTTGATGGCCGTCAGGGTTTCCAGCATCACCCGGGTGCCGTCGATCCAGCCCATTTTTTCGGCGGCCTTGATCATGGCATACTCCCCGCTGACGTTGTAGGCGGCCACCGGCAGATCGATTTCCTCCCGCACCCGGCAGATGATGTCCAGGTACGCCAGGGCAGGTTTGACCATAATGATGTCCGCGCCTTCCTCGATGTCCATGGTGACTTCACGGATGGCCTCCAGGGAATTGGCGGGATCCATCTGGTAGGTGCGCCGGTCGCCGAATTTGGGTGCCGAGTCGGCGGCGCTGCGAAACGGGCCGTAATAGGCCGAACAGTACTTGGCCGCATAGGACATGATCGGAACCTGGCTGAAATCGTTTTCATCCAGAATTTCCCGGATTTCGGCCACCCGACCGTCCATCATGTCCGATGGGGCCACCATGTCGGCCCCGGCCCGGGCATGGGACAGGGCCGTGCGGGCCAGCAGATCGAGGCTGGCGTCATTGTCGATGATATCGTCCTGCACAACGCCGCAATGCCCGTGGTCCGTGTACTGGCACAGGCAGACATCGGTGATGACCACCAGGTCCGGCAATTTTTCCTTCACCGCCCGCACCGCTTTTTGCACGATGCCGTCATCGGCATAGGCCCCGGTGCCCAGAGGGTCTTTTTTGCCGGGAATCCCGAACAGCATGATGGCCGGAATTTTCAGATCCCGGGCCTTGCGGGCGACTTTAATCAGGTTGTCGATGGAAAGCTGAAAGTGACCGGGCATCGAGGGAATCGGGTTTTTGACATTCCGGCCGTCAATGGCAAACAGCGGCAGGATGAGATCATCAACGGATAAAACCGTTTCGCGGATCATGCGCCGCAGGGCTTCGTTCTGCCGCAGGCGCCGGGGTCGGTAATCTGGAAACAACATGATAGTCACCTTTCATACCATTATACAGGTTTCAGCCAAGAAGCTAGTCACACTTTTGCGCCCCATGGGTCAGCGCGATCTCCTCATCGGTGAGGTAACAGGCGGGATCCGGAGCCCAGATATCACCGGTGACCGCTTCGGCGCGCACCCTGAAGTTGCCGCCGCAAATGTCCAGCCAGCGGCAGGTGGCGCAGCGCCCCTTGACATGCTTTTTCTTTTCCTTGAGCTTGCCCATGAGCGGTTCGGAGGTATCCATCCAGATCTCGGAAAAAGGACGCTCCTTGACGTTGCCGAAGCTGTAATGACGCCAGAATTGATCGGCATACACCTCGCCGTCCCAGCTGACGCATCCGATGCCCCGGCCGGAATTGTTGCCTTCATTGTATTGGAGCAGTTCCATCACCTGCCGGGCCCGCTGCGGGTTTTCCTTGAGCAGCCGCAGGTAGACGTACGGCCCGTCGGCATGGTTGTCCACCGTCAGCACTTCCTTGGGCTTGCCGATTTCATGCAGCCGCCGGGTTTCATCGATGATGAGGTCGACAGCCGCCCGGGTGGCCGCGTGATCGAGGTCTTCCTTGACCAGTCCGCTTCCCCGTCCGGCGTAAACAAGGTGGTAAAAACAGACGCGGGGGATGTCCATCTCCTCGAGCAGTTGAAATATTTTCGGTATTTCACCGACATTGAACTTGTTGATGGTAAAGCGCAGCCCGACTTTTATGCCGGCCTGCTGGCAGTTTTCGATGCCTTCCAGGGCCTGGTCAAAAGCGCCGGGCATTCCCCGGAAACGGTCGTTGATTTTTTGCATCCCATCGAGGCTGATGCCCACGTATGAAAGACCGATGGACTTTAAAGTGCGCGCTGTTTCCGGGGTGATCAGGGTCCCATTGGTGGAAATGACCGCTCGCATCCCTTTTTCGACGGCATAGGCGGCAAGCTCCGGTAAATCCGGGCGTACCAGCGGCTCTCCGCCGGAAAACAGCATCACCGGGGAGCCGAAGGCAGACAGATCGTCAATTAACTGTTTGCCCTGTTCAGTGGTCAGTTCGTTGTCAAAGGCGATGTTTTTCGCATGGGCATAACAATGAACGCATTTCAGGTTGCAGCGGCGTGTCACGTTCCAGACGACCACGGGCCTTTTGTCCCGTGAAAATTGCAGCAGATGGGAAGGCAGCCGGGCCGAATCCCGCCCGTAGCGCAGGGCGTCGGAAGGTTCAACGGTGCCGCAATATAGTTTTGATATTCCAATCATGTCTTTTGATCCGTATGGGCTGGCATCCTGTTTGTCAGGGCGCTATCTGTCTGGCCTGCACGCGATTTGGCCTACGGGGTTGGGTCTTCGCTTTTCAGCAGACCGGCAATATAGGCTTCGGGGTCCAGCAGGGCGTTGCGGGTAATAAAAAAGCGGTTGCGCCCGGTTTTTTCCCGGGTCAGCTTGAGTCCATATTCGAAGTCGCTGTTGATTTTATCAGAGATGTCCTTCAGCTGCACAGCAGTTTCCACCAGCTGTTCGATGATGAAATCAATGGCGTCCTCTTCCAGCACGATATTAATATCATGGTTTTTAAAAAAGTACAGCTCAATTTTTTTGATTTCATCGTAATAGGACTTGATCCTGGCGATCACCTGGCCGATGTCCAGGGTATTCTTGACGTAGCAGGCCGCCACCAGGTTAATGCGCGACGGCGTCAGGGCCAGACTGTATTTTTCAGACAGGTGGTGGTTGTTTTCCTGCAGGTAGATTCGAATGTTCTTTTTTTCTTCTTCAACCAGACGCTCGAAGACTTCATCGATTCCGGGATCCGGCCTGCCTTCGGCCATGGCGTCTATGGTCGCTTTGGGCGCATCAATAATGGCAGCGGTGACCGGAAATTTTTTAACGTCTATTGAGGGCAGCCGCTTTTCGAACTCCAGCAGTACTTTTTCGACGGCGCTGACCAGACCGCGGGCGCCGGTGTTCTCGTCAAAGGCGTACTTTGCCAGGGTTCGCAGTACCTGATCTTCAAATTTCACCTCGATACCATAGGCGGCAAAATCAAGCTTCTTGCCCAGAATGATGGGATTGTTGGGATTTTTCAAAATCCGGTAAAGATCCTCTTCGGTCAGATGCTCAAACACCGCGCGTACAGGCAGGCGCCCCACGAACTCGGATTCGAAGCCGAATTCGATCAGATCTTCAGAGCGCACATGCTTTAAAATGTCGATCTGCTCTTCAGCCTTGCGGATGCGGGCGCCAAAACCGATGCCCTGGCGGGAAAGCCGTTTGGAAATGATGGGGACCAACTCGGTGAAAGCCCCGCTCATGATAAACAGGATATTGGCGGTGTTGACCGAGCGTTTGTCACGTTTGCCGGTTTTGCGAAAGCGCTCAATCTCCTGGATCATGGAGATCGGATCATGGGGGACTTTGAGGTCCACCTCGGTTTCTTCCATGGGTTTGAGAAGCGCCCGCTGGACACCGGTGCGCGATACGTCCGCACCGATAAGGTTGCGACTGGAGGCGATTTTGTCGATTTCGTCGATGTAGATGATGCCACACTGGGCCAGTTCGATATCGTCATCGGCCTCGCGCACCAGGTCCCGGACCAGGTCCTCCACATCTCCGCCCACATAGCCGGTTTCACTGAACTTGGTGGCATCGCCCTTGACAAAGGGCACCCCGATTTTTTTGGCAATCAGTTTTATGAGGTAAGTTTTGCCCACCCCGGTGGGGCCGATCATCAGCACGTTGTTTTTGATGCTGCCGACCATGGTGTGGGCCGGATTGCCCGTGTCCCAGAAACGCTTGATGCGGTTGAAATGGGTGCATATTTTAGTTGCCAGAATGGCCTTGGCGCTGTCCTGTTTGACCACGTACTGGTCCAGGTAGACGATGAGCTCCTCCGGCTTGATGTCGAAGTTGATTGTCCGGCGACGACGGGCGGGCTCCGCGGTCTTGTCTGCCACGGCCTCCTGGGTCATCACCAGGGGGGAGACGATTTTGACGTTGGGCCCGAATTTTTTGGTCAGAAATTCCCCGATTTCCTTTTCCAGTTCCTTGGGGCCCGGTATTTTTTCGCTGCGCTCTTTCATGACAATAAAACTATAAACACAACCGGCTGCAAATGCAAGTACCCGGTGCCATTCGAGCGCGAATGGGTTTTTTAAGATCGATAGGGTAAAAAATGGGGAGATTTAGCAAAAACGATCCACCAAAGCCTGGTGGCCGGAGCGAGGTGGAGCCAATGAGCCGGATAGACCTAAATTTGGCTTGACAGTATCGGTCGCCATCAGGTAATAAATTAACAATATCTGCCTGAAGGCAGAAACAGCGCAAAAACAAATTCGTCCATTAAAGCCACGAAGGTAAATGACTCCAACGTAGGGAGCCGTATCTTGGTGGCTTTTTTAATTCTGGAGGAGAGGAAAATGGGGAGAAAAAGACGATTGACGTCAATTTGTGCCGTTGCCCTGCTGCTGGTCAGCTGGACTGCGCCCACGGCGCAGACGGCAGCGCGCATGATCGCCGATGGTGCAGGCCGGGCGGTGCAAATCCCGCAAAACATAGAACATGTGATCTGCTCCGGGCCGGGTGCGCTGCGTCTTCTGACCTATCTTGAATCCCAGGATAAAATCGTGGCCGTGGATGATATGGAAAAACGGCGCCGCCGGTTCGACGCACGACCCTATGCTTTGGCCAACCGCCAGTTCGGGGACTATCCGATTTTCGGAGAATTTCGCGGCCATGACAATCCCGAGCGGATTCTGGCCCTGGATCCCATGCCCCAGGTGATTTTCAAGACCTATCCCGGCATGGGGTATGATCCGGTGGAGCTTTCCAGCAAGACCGGCATCCCCGTGATCGTATTGAATTATGGCGACCTGGGAAAACATCGCCGGGATTTTTATCAATCGCTGCGCATCATGGGTACCGTGATGGCAAAGCGCCAGCGGGCCGAGGCGGTGATCGCCTTTTTTGATTCCGCGATTGCGGATCTAAAAAAACGGGTGGCGGATATCCCGGCGGACAAGCGCCCCACCTGTTTTGTCGGCGGCGTTGCGTTTAAGGGACCGCACGGGTTTCAGTCCACGGAGCCGGCCTATCCGCCTTTTCAGTTCGTCAAAGCCCGCAATTTGGCCTATGACGCGTCAATGGCGGCCAAAACCTTGCGCCACAGCAATATCGCCAAGGAAAAAATCGTGGCCTGGGATCCGGATTATCTGTTTCTGGACCTTGCCACCTTGCAGATGGGCGATAAAGCCGGCGGATTGTTTGAGCTGAAAACCGACGCCGCCTACCAGGCACTGACCGCCGTGAAAAGCGGACAGGTTTACGGCCTGCTGCCGTACAACTGGTATACCCGCAATTTCGGCTCCATTCTGGCAAATGCGTATTTTATCGGCAAATTGCTTTATCCGCAGAATTTTGCCGATATCGATCCGGCCGCCATGGCCGATGAAATCTATTCATTTCTGGTGGGAAAGCCGGTGTTCGAGAAAATGAATGCCGCTTTCGGCAACTTGGCGTTCAAACCGGTTCCATTGAAACCTGAATGATTGTAACCAACAGTGATGTTCAAAGGTCGCTGCCATGCATTTTGCTGAAGGTTTGTCAAATCCTGAATATTCCCGTTATATCGGCCGCAAGGCCGCTTTCATCATGCTGGCCCTGGCGGCCCTGGGAGTGCTGGCGGTTTTCAGCATTTCTATGGGGGCGGCCAACATCCCGGCCATGGAAGTGGTGCGGGCCCTGGCAGGAATCAGTCAGTCCAAACGGGTCGGCATCATTGTATGGCATATTCGTTTGCCCCAGGTGCTGGCGGCCATTGTCGCCGGCGCCGGCCTTTCGGTGGCCGGAGCGGTCATGCAGTCCATTTTGCGCAATCCGCTGGGCTCTCCTTTTACCCTTGGCATTTCCCATGCCGCGGCTTTCGGGGCCGCTTTTGCCGTCATGATCCTGGGTTCGGGGACCATGGCCAGCACCAGCGTGGGAGCGGTCACCATCTCCAATCCCTATGTGACCACCGGACTGGCATTTATATTCAGCCTGCTGGCGTCTTTTTTTATCATCGGCATTGCCAGGATGCGAGGCGCCTCGCCGGAGACCATGATCCTGGCGGGGGTTGCGCTGGGATCGCTTTTTACGGCCGGCACCATGTTCCTGCAATTTTTTGCCGATGACATGCAGCTGGCGGCCATGGTTTTCTGGACCTTCGGCGATGTGGCTCGGGCCAGCTGGAAGGAGCTGTCCGTATTGGCGGTCATCACCCTGGCGGCAACGCTGTACTTTGTTTTGAATGCCTGGAATTACAATGCGGTGGATGCCGGTGATGAAACCGCCAGGGGCCTGGGCGTCAGGGTGGAGCGGGTGCGGCTGCTGGGGATGCTGACCGCTTCCCTGGTAACGGCGGTGGCTGTTGCTTTTCTGGGCATTATTGGCTTTGTGGGCCTTGTATGTCCGCATATCGTCCGGCATCTGATCGGCGGGGACAACCGTTTTCTGCTGCCGGCCGCAGCGGTCACCGGGGCCGTCTTGCTGCTGATCTCCGATACGGCCGCCCGGTTGATGTTGTCGCCACATCTGTTGCCGGTGTCGATTTTGACCGCCTTTATGGGCGCGCCGGTGTTCATATTGTTGATCGTAAAGGGGCGCAGACGATGATTCTGAGTGTCAATGGAATTCAATTCAGTTATAATGGACGGTGTGTCCTGAACAATATCTGTTTTCAGGTTGAAAAAGGCGAGATCCTGGCGATTCTCGGCCCCAACGGGGTCGGCAAGACCACCTTGCTGCGCTGCATGAATGCCATCTTAAAGCCATCGGCCGGGGCGGTGATGGTCGAGAAGCAAAATGTGCTTGAGATGGACGCCATGGCCATTGCGCGGCGCATCGGATATGTCGCCCAGCACCAGACGGCCGGGCGAATAACGGCTTTTGACGCCATTCTCATGGGCCGCCGGCCGCATATCCATTATCGTGTATCGGACAAGGACCTGCGGATCGTGGACGGTGCGATCAGGAGCCTGCACCTGGAGGAACTTGCCATGCGCTACATCGATCAGATGAGCGGCGGGGAATTGCAGAAAGTTGCCGTGGGACGGGCGCTGGTCCAGGAGCCCAGCCTGCTGCTGCTGGATGAACCCACCAGCAGCCTGGATCTTAAAAACCAGGTGGAAATCTTAAACCTGATTCGCCGTGTGGTCCGGGAACATCCGGTTTGTGCTATCATGACCATGCATGATCTTTCCACGGCATTGCGGGTTGCCGACAAATGCATTTTTCTAAAAGAAGGCGGTATTCATTCTGCCATACCGGCGCAGCAGGTTAGCGCTGAAGTTATCCGCCAGGTTTACGGCATTGCGGTTGAAATTCACCATCACAATGGATATCCGGTGGTCATTCCCAATTAAAAGGAGTTTTGTTGATGTCCTGTTCATTGTCAAAAAAACAGATCGATCGGACGATTGCTTTTCACGGGCATTGGTGTCCCGGCCTTGCCGTCGGCATTCGGGCGGCGGAATGGGCGCTCATTGAAATCGGCAAAGCCTCGGATGAACAAATCGTGGCGGTGGTGGAAACCGACATGTGCGCTGTGGATGCGATCCAATTTCTGACCGGATGCACCTTCGGCAAGGGCAACCTGATCCACCAGGATTACGGCAAAAATGCCTTTGCCTTTTACCGCCGCCGCGATGGCAAGGCGGTTCGCCTGGTCGCCCGGGCGGACACGTTTCAAGAAAGCAGGGAGGCCATGAGACGGTTGAATCAAAAACGACAGAGCCAGGGCCTGACCGCCGATGAGCAAAACGCCTGGGATGCAGCCCGCGAGAAACTGTCTTCTCAAATTATGACCGCCGATTTCAGTGAATTGTTCGCTATCAAAGAACCGGCCCTGCCGGTCCCGGAAAAAGCCCGAATTCTTGCCAGCCGGATTTGCGAATCCTGCGGCGAGGCGGTCATGGAAACCCGCATCCGCAAATATGGTCAAAAGCGGCTGTGCATCCCGTGCATTGAAGCGGTGCAGGGAAAGACAGCGGCGGCTTCATAAATTGCCATTGCCTGAGAGAGCCTGCTTTTTTTCGGGGGTGGTTCTCCTTGACACACCAGCACCCGATGCCCCATAATCCTGCCGATCGTTGTCAGTGCACCTGAACTGTGTTTTCGCACCGGCCGGCTGCCGGCTGGAATCCGGGGAAATTTTAGCCGCCATGAATATCATCACCACCATCGTGCCGATATTTGCCGTTATTCTGATCGGCTGGCTGGCACGCCGCCAAGGGTTTATGCCGGATGATTTTTTTTCTCCGGCCAACCGGCTGGTTTACTACGTGGCCATTCCGGCCATGGTTTTCAAGGCCGTCTCCGGAGCGTCGCTGAAAGTTCAGTTCAACAGCCTGGTGGTGGGCATCGCCCTGGCTGCGGTGCTGGTTGTTTTTGCCTTGGCCTGGGCTTTCGCTGCGACCCTGCGGCTCGGGCATCAGCAGCGGGGCACTTTCGTACAGGAGTCTTTTCACGGCAACCTGGGCTATATCGGGCTGGCGGTGGCCTATTACTACCTGGGCACCGAGGGATTCGTGCGCGCCGGCATCATTGCCGCTTTTATCATGATCTGGCAGAACCTGCTGGCGGTGATCGTCCTGCAGGTGAACTCCGAGGAAGCGACAGCGGCCGGCGGCTGGCAGAAGGTGGTGCTGAAGATCATCGGCAATCCCATTATTCTTGCAGCCATGGCCGGCATTTTGTTTTCTCTCAGCGGCCTGTCGATTCCCGCAGTCATCGGGCGTTGTCTGGACATTTTAAGCGATCTGGCCCTGCCCCTGGCCCTGCTGATCATCGGCGGCTCGCTGTCTTTTGAGATGGCGCGCCTGAGGCCGGTGATCCTGCTGCTGTCGGCAGCCATCAAGCTGATCGCCCTGCCGGCGCTGGGGTTCACTGCCTACCGCCTATTCGGTCTGGAGCCGGCCGATTCTCTTCCTGCCGTCATTTTGCTGGCATCTCCGAGCGCCACGGTCTCTTACGTGATGGCCCGGGAGATGAAAGGCGACGCCGATTTTGCCGTGGCGGCCATCTCCGCCAGCACCCTGCTGTCGGCTGTGACTTTTGCCTTCTGGCTGCATGTCGGCGGATAGACGAGCTTGCGACTTGGAGCGTTTTCCAGCTTCTTTTTTTCGGCGATAATAAAATCTTGTTTTTTTCCTGATTTTTAATAATGATGAATTCGTAAAAAGTCGCATTTTTTCGCTCCAAACCTACAGGAAGGAGGTGGTGCGTACAGCTGCCCGCGCGGGTGGCGGATTGGTTTTTTAATTTTTTCCGGATCAAAAGGAGGGCGCGATGAAAAAGAAACTTATCGTTTTTTCAATCATATTCATGGGAGTCGTGTTTTTTTCATTGGGGGTTTTACCGACTCAGGCGGCAACTTATAAATTGACCTACAGTAATTTTTTCCCCCCCACGCATATCCAGAGCAAACTCGCCGAGGCCTGGTGCAAAGAAGTTGCGAAGCGCACCGGTGGGCGGGTTACGGTTGAATATTTTCCGGGACAGACACTGACCAAGGCACGGCAGGTCTATGACGGCACGGTCGAAGGCCTGTCCGATATCGGCTTTTCCGTACTGGCCTATACCCGCGGCCGCTTTCCCGTCATGGCGGCGGTGGATCTGCCCCTGGGATACACCAGCGGCAAAGCCGCCACGGCCGTTGTCAATGCCGTCTATCAGAAATTTCACCCCAGGGAACTGAGTGACACCGAGGTCATGTATCTGCACGCCCATGGCCCGGGTCTGATTCACACCAAGGACAAACCCGTGCGCAAGCTGGAAGACATGAAAGGCTTAAAATTCAGGGGCCATGGTACCAGTGCGCTGGTGGTCAAAGCCCTGGGGGGCACCCCGGTTCCCAAACCGATGCCGGAAACCTACCAGATGCTTCAGAAAGGGGTGGTCGATGGGGCCGTTTATCCCCTGGAAGCCAACAAGGGATGGAAGCTGGGGGAGGTGACCAACTATTGCACGGCTGACTTTTCCGCGGCCTACACAACCTCGTTTTTCGTGGTCATGAACAAGGATAAATGGAACGCCCTGCCGGCCGATATTCAAAAGATCATCCGTCAGATCAACAGGGAATGGGCCGTCAAGCACGGTGAGGCCTGGGACTCCAGCGACCGGGTGGGCACGGTCTACTTTTTGAACCAGGGCGGGACCATTATCGGCCTGGATGCCAAAGAGGCCGCCCGCTGGAAAAAAGCGGTCGCCCCCATCATTGACGATTACATTCAGAAAGCAAATAAAAAGGGTCTCAACGGCAAGCAAATCGTTGATTTTACCATGCTGAAGTTAAAAGAATTGCAATAATTATCAACTGTTGACGGCAAATCATCTGTAAACCCTTTTCCGGCCGCCGGACCATGCCTGTTTGGCGGCCGGAATCCGGGCATTCAACAATATCCTTATACCGGCCCGCTCATAAGGGCGGCAGAGGCGGCCAACCGGCGGAATTGAAGAAAGTCATGAATGTTTTCTGGAATGTTTTTGACTGGTTGATGGACAAGCTGAAAATCATCGGCGCAGCCTGCCTGGTGGGGATGACGGGCCTGACCTGTGCGGATGTGGTGGGGCGGTTTTTCGGGCATCCCATATTTGGCTCAGTGGAACTGGTGGGGTTCATGTCCACCCTGGCGGTTGCCTTGGCGCTGCCGTATACCCACCAGGTTAGAGGGCATATCGGGGTGGAAATCGTCGTGCGCCTTTTTTCCAGGAGGACCCAGACCATCATCGATCTGTGCACCGGTGTTATCAGCCTGGGGCTTATGGGAATCATCGCCTGGCGAATGGCCGTTTATGCCGGGACCATGAGACAGTCCGGTGAAGTGTCCATGAATCTGGAACTGCCTGAGTATGCCATCATTTACATCGTATCTTTTTGCTTCCTGATGTTTTCGCTGCTGCTGATCAGGGACATCCTCGGCCATATCAAACAGTTGGCAGGTAGAAAATGAGTCCCACCCTGATCGGCACCATCGGTATCCTCTTGATGCTGGCTATTTTCATGACCCGCATGCCGGTGGCTTATGTGATGGCCCTGGTGGGATTTGCAGGCTTTGCTTTCATGATTTCCCTCAAAGGGGGGCTGAACCTCCTTTCGCGCAATATTTACGAAGCTTTTTCCTCCTACGGTCTGACGACCATCCCGCTGTTTATTCTCATGGGTCAGTTCGCCTTTAACAGCGGAATCAGCCGGCGGCTGTATGACACGGCCTATAAATTTTTAGGCAGCACCCGCGGTGGGCTGGCGATGGCAACCGTGTCCGCCTGCACGGCTTTCGGGGCCGTGTGCGGGTCCAGCCCCGCAACCGCGGCCACCATGGCCACCGTCGGTCTGCCGGAAATGAAACGTTACGGCTATGCCGACGAGCTTTCAACCGGTGCGGTGGCCTCGGGGGGCGGACTGGGAATGATCATGCCCCCCAGCGTGGTGTTGATCGTTTATGGAGTTTTGACCGAACAGTCCATCGGGGCCCTGTTTGTGGCGGGGATATTGCCGGCCATTGTCATGACCATTTTGTTTATTTTTTGCATTTATATCCAGTGCCGCCTGGCGCCGGAACAGGGACCGCCGGGGGAAAAATTCACCTGGGCCCAAAAAGCCAGATCTCTAAGCGGCATGGGCGACACCCTGGCGGTTTTTATTCTGGTCATGGGCGGGTTGTTTTTCGGCCTGTTTACCCCCACCGAGGCCGCGGCGGTGGGCGCTTTCGGGGTGCTGGCCGTTGCGCTCATCAGGCGCCAGATGACATGGCAGGGGTTTGTCAAGTCCCTGTATGAAACCCTGCGCACCTCCTGCATGGTGATGTTCTTGATTGCCGGAGCCGTGGTGTTTGGCAAGTTTCTGGCGGTCACGCGCATCCCCTTCAACGTGGCCATCTGGGTGGGGGGGATGGATTTGCCGCCTTACATGATCCTGGCGGCCATCGTGGCGGTTTATTTCATCGGCGGGTGCGTCATGGATGCCCTGGCGCTGGTGATGCTCACGATCCCGATTTTTTATCCCGTGATCCTGGATCTGGGGTACGACCCCATCTGGTTCGGCGTCATCATCGTGCTGGTGACCCAGATGGGGGTGATCACTCCCCCGGTGGGCATTAACGTCTATGTGGTTTTCGGAGTCGCCCAGGGGGTGGTGGGCGGGGTGCCGCTGGAGTCGATTTTCAAGGGCATCGTTCCTTTTTTGATTGCGATCATCGTGGGCATCGTGTTGATGGTGGCTTTTCCTTGGATTATCCTGGTGTTACCGAATCTCATGTATTGAAGTGTGACGGTCCCGTAAAAAGCCCGTTTATGCCGCTTTACGGCAATCTATGGGCAACG
>CAZGNV010000025.1:0-62266 GCA_964527835.1 uncultured Desulfosarcinaceae bacterium
TTCTATTTTCCCCCTTCCGCATTCCGAATTCCGCCTTCTATTTTCCCCCTTCCGCATTCCGAATTCCGCCTTCTATTTTCCCCCTTCCGCCTTCCGCCTTCCAGTATCTTTTCCATCTCTTCAATCAATGGTTGTTCCTTGCCGATTGCCACCGTGGTGGCCGCCGTCAGGCTGTGGCAGGCGTCTGAAAAACCGCCCAGCCGGCCGGTGGCTTCGGGCAGCAGGATGTTAAGCCCCATTTTTTCGCCGGCCCGGATCGCCTTTTCCATGGGGGCTGGCACCCGCATGGAAATTTTTACATCCTGCATCCCCACGGGTCCGAAGCCGGGGATCTCGTCGGGAATGATCTGAAACCCGGCCACGTAGCGCGCCGGATCGACGAAATCCAGGTTTTTGATGGCATCACAGAAAACACCGATCATCTTGACGCCCATGGGGGAAAAGCGGTTGTGGACGTGAAACCATTGAATTTGTGCGGTTTTTATAAGGCCGCCGTTTTTGAGGCGCTGTATCTCCCGGGAAAAGGCTTCTTGCTGGATGGCCTTCAGTTCCTGCAGCATCTGATCGGACTGCGGGGTCTTCCCTTCCAGGCATACCGTCACCCCCATGTCCGGTCCCTTGCGGTAGTAGCCGGCGGCTCCCAGGGTGTCCAGGTAGGCGGCGAATTCATCGCAGGGCACCGGGCCGCTGGCGGTGTTGAGGTAGTAGCGTTCGCCTGCCTCCTGGGCTCTGATTTCCATCCTGCCCTGCTCGACAGCCTCCAGGGTGACGGCCCGGTTTTCACTCACCAGGCAGCCGTCCACAAAAAACTCATCGCCCACCGCTCCGATGGCGGCGATGGTCGCCAAATCCTGGTTGGCCGCATCCAGGGTGCGGGCGAACAGGTAGCAGGTGGTGGAGCCCGAGATGTCCCGATCCCCCTTTAACCCGTAAAGGTCCGGGTCCAGGTTGTGCACCCGGGGGTCGGTGGCCGCCTCGGCCACATGGTGGTCCAGGATCAAAGTCAGGTTGCGTCCCCGGTTGAGCTCCGACAGCAGCGGGGCAATGCGGCCGGCAAAATCGGCAAAGACGATGATTTTGCCTTGCTGTTCATAAATGCGCTGCAGCAGCGCCGGATAGGGTTTCTCCAGGCAGAAGCGCTGCACGCCAAAGCCGGCCCTTTCAAAGGCGCGGTTGAGAATGGCCCCGGCGCTGAGCCCGTCAGAATCGTTGTGATGAAATACCTGGATTGCTTTTGCCGGCCAGCGCATCATTTCTTCGATGGCCGTTTGCATATCCTGGATCAGTTTTTCCTTCAACTGGCAGTTCCTTGGATTTGATGAATCCGTAAAAAGTCGATTTTCTCGCTCGGACAAGCCTTTTCGGGAGCTGTTTCAGGATTTCGCTAAATCCCAAGAACTCGTCGCCAGCTCCTCAAACAGCTTGGGATTTTAACGCTCAACCCTTCACAGCTCTCTTCCCGAAAAGGCTTGAAGTCGCTCGAAAATGACTTTTTACGGTGCCCTTAGATTGATTTAAATTTTTCTCCTCTGCCGGTGTCGGCTTTAATCACGCCCGATTGGCCCTCATTAACCAAGCAAAATGTTAAAGTCAACATATTTCGCGAAGACTTGATACGCGATGCGCTTTGTGCAATAAATAAGTTATCATTGTTCTGGGTTCACAGCTGAAGGTTGCGGGTGTCAGAGGGTAAGGTGCCAATCCCCTCAACCTTGAACCCTGAACCCTATAATTGAACCCTGCGCCCTGAACCTGATACTTTTACCTTGCACCCTGGACCTTGTGAAATGAAACCCTTCGCCCAGTTTCCGGCAGAAGACAAGCAAAACATCGCCTATGTGCTCACCGATATCGACGATACCCTGACCAACAACGGGCGGCTGCGGGCTGTCGCTTTTACAGCCATGGAACGGTTGCAGGACGCCGGCATGCGTGTCATCCCTATCACCGGTAGGCCGGCCGGATGGTGCGATCACATTGCCCGCATGTGGCCGGTCGACGGGCTGGTGGGTGAAAACGGGGCTTTTTATTTTCGCTACGATGTCACCCTGCGCAAGATGCAGCGGCGTTACGCAAAACCGGAAGCCCAGCGCCGGTCGGACCGCCGCAGACTGGAAGCGATCAAACAGGAGATATTGAAAAAGGTGCCGGGCTGCCGGGTGTCGGCCGACCAGGCTTACCGCGAGGCGGATCTGGCCATTGATTTTTGCGAGGATGTGCCACGGCTGCCGTCCGAAGACATTGATGCCATTGTGAGCTGTTTTGAAAGCGCCGGCGCCCGGGCCAAGGTCAGCTCCATCCACGTCAACGGCTGGTTCGGCGATTACGACAAACTCACCATGACCCGGCGGCTGTTTGCGGAGGTTTTTGACTGCCGGCTGGATGAAGTCCGGCGACAGGTGGTTTTCATCGGCGATTCGCCCAACGACAGTCCCATGTTCGCCTACTTTCCCCACGCGGTGGGGGTGGCCAACGTCTCGAAGTTTCAAGGCCAAATGGCCCATGAACCCGCCTGGGTGACAAGGAGGGAAGGGGGCTACGGTTTTGCCGAGATGGTGGAGGGGTTGCTGGCCTGAGATGGAGGATGCTAGTGGCCGCTTTTTTGTTGCAGTCTTTTCTTGAGCAGCTTTACATCCAGAGCGTCTTTTTCCCTGCCAGTTGACATTTTGTTTTTGATAAGCTGGTCCAACGAAATAACAGGCAGGTTTAGCCCTTCAACATCAACCTGTATCTTGTCCCGTTCAGCGTCCTCATAATCGACACCATCGATTTTCGTGATCATATCGATCCTTCGCGGTATGACGCCTATTTGAAAAACAAGGCCTTCGCGGGCAAATTCGTCTGACTGCAGCTGGCCAAGTGGAGCACCAAACCGTGCCAGAGCCTTGTATACTTTCTGTGAATTTTTTTTTTCAGGCCTGACCCAGATGTCCAGATCACCGGTTGCTCTAGGGAATCCATGGGCGGCCAATGCATAAGCCCCAACGATCAGGAAATCAACTTTTTCCTCTAATAACAGCTGCAACATTTCTTTGTAGTCTTCGTTGAGCATCTTGCACCCTTATAAACGACCATGCATCCTTTGTTATTTCCCATACCGTGGAGATCCGCTCCGACATGTCAGCATGCATATATCCATCATCATCCGCATCAGCGACGGTTAATCGCTGCACAATGTTTCGATTCATTTTCATGGTGCAAAACCTTCGGGCCGGAAATGAAGGCCGTCAAGGCCCATCGCAAACTGCTGGATGCGCAAGCGCAGGTTGGCAAAATCGACTGGGCGGCCTATTAAACAACTTTATAGGACTTGGCGAGAAATTGCAAGGTTTCAGGTACCGTTCAACGCCTGATTATGGTATAGATAAGGTTAAAAATTGTTTGCCATGAATTTGCCAGTGAATCATCTGAAAATACCGAGCCACGAACAGTGCCTGCAAATGATGCGCGAGATGCGGATGATGGATCACATCGTGGCCCATTCGTTCCAGGTCTGCCGGGTGGCGCTTTTTCTGGCCCAGGAGCTGAACCGGGGTGACAATGGCCTGAACTGCGATTTGATCCGGGCTGCCGCCCTGCTGCATGATATCACCAAGACCCGCAGTTTCGACAGCGGTGAAAACCATGCCCTGACCGGCGGTCAATTCATGGCGCAGCAGGGGTATCCGGAAATCGGCGAGGTGGTCCGACAGCACGTGAAACTGGATGAATACCGCGACAGCGGGGAGCTGAGTGAAACGGAGATTGTCAACTATGCCGACAAACGGGTGCTGCACGATGAAATCGTGGACCTGGACCAACGCCTGGAGTACATCCTGCAGCGTTACGCCCGCGGGGCCGAACACCGGCAGTTGATCCACCGGCTGTGGGAGAAATCGAAGATCCTGGAAAATCGAATATTCAGGCGGCTGGCATTTTCACCGGCCGACCTTAAGAACGTCATCGATACACATATAACTATTTGAAAATCAAACAAAATAAATTACTTGATTTTAGCTGAAAAAAAGTTATCATAAAGAGTAATCATTAAGGACCTGTTATCAGCGGCAGGGCGGTTTCATTCTGAAGGAAAGATCCATTTGTCATGGCGGCATCCGGAAGTATGGGACTATGAGAACTTTTAAGAAGGGAGGGTGCCAACATGGCCAACGGAACTGTCAAATGGTTTAGCGACAAAAAAGGCTACGGGTTTATCGAGCAGGAGGACGGACCGGATGTATTTGTTCATCATTCCGGTATCAACGGATCAGGGTTCAAATCCTTGCAGGAAGGCGACCAGGTCACTTTCGACATCGAAGAGGGCCCCAAGGGACCGTCGGCGGTTAACGTGACTGTAGGTTAACAACCCACTGAAATGCAAAAAGGGCGTGTTGGCACCTGATGCCGGCATGCCCTTTTTTAATCGAGTCTGGCGGATGCGCTTTTATTCCTGCACCCAATTTAAAATCACTTTGCCGGATTTTCCCGAACCCATCACCTTAAAGGCCTGCTCATATTCGGTGTAATCAAACCGGTGGGTAATCACCGGTGTGATGTCCAGTCCCGACTGGATCATCACCGTCATTTTATACCAGGTTTCATACATCTCACGGCCGTAGATTCCCTTGATGGTCAACCCGTTGAAGACGACGATATCCCAGTCGATGGCCGTATCCGGCGGGAGTATCCCCAGCAGGGCGATTTTGGCGCCGTGACACATGTTGGGCAGCATCGCGCGCAGGGCGTCCGGGCTGCCGGACATTTCCATGCCCACGTCGAAGCCTTCTTTCATGCCCAGCTTTTTCTGGGCGTCTTCAATTTTTGCATGCCGCACATCCAGCGCCAGGGTGGCGCCCAGTTTGCGGGCCAGCTTCAGGCGGTAAGGGTTGACATCGGTGACCACTACGTGCCGTGCGCCGGCATGCCGCGCGATGGCCGCCGCCATGCAGCCGATGGGCCCGGCCCCGGTAATCAGGACGTCTTCACCGAGCACATCGAAGGAAAGTGCGGTGTGGGTGGCGTTGCCCAGGGGGTCGAAGCAGGCCAGGATTTCGCGCGGGATGTCCGGGTCGCAATACCACACGTTGGTCACCGGAATGCTCAGGTACTCGGCAAAGGCCCCGGGCCGGTTTACCCCCACCCCACTGGTGCTCATGCACAAATGCCGGCGCCCGGCCAAACAGTTGCGGCAGTGTCCGCAGACCAGGTGCCCCTCACCGGAAACCACATCCCCGGGCTTGAAGTCGTGGACATTGTCGCCAACCTCGGCAATGGTGCCGACGAATTCATGGCCGATGGGCATGGGCACCGGGATTGTCTTCTGGGCCCAGGCATCCCAGTTGTAGATGTGAATGTCGGTGCCGCAGATGGCGGTTTTGTGAATCTTGATCAACACGTCGTTGATGCCGATTTCCGGCACCGGCACCTCCTGCAGCCAGATGCCCGGCTCCGGTTTGGCCTTGACCAGGGCTTTCATCTTCATGGGGTTGGCCTTTACGTAATCACCTTCAGTTCTTTGCCCACCTTGACAAATTTTTCCAGCGCAAACTCCAGATCTTCTTTGGAGTGAGCCGCGGAGATCTGCACCCGGATGCGCGCCTGGCCCTTGGGGACCACCGGGTAGAAAAAGCCGATGGCATAAACTCCCTCGTCCAGCAGGCGGGCGGCCATTTGCTGGGACAGGCTGGCATCGCCGAGCATGATCGGCACGATGGGATGGGTGCCGGCTTTGATGGCAAATCCCGCCTTTGCGATCCGCTCCCGGAAAAAACGGGTGTTGGCTTCCAGCCTCTTGCGGGCCGCGTCTGATTGCTGCAGCAGATCGAGGGTTTTCAAGGCGGCGGCGACAATGGGCGGCGCCAGGGAGTTGGAGAACAGGTAGGGCCGGGAGCGTTGCCGCAGGATTGCAATGATTTCCCTGCGCCCGGTGGCAAAGCCCCCCGAAGCGCCTCCCAGCGCCTTGCCCAGTGTCGAGGTGATGACATCGACCCGGTCGGAGACCCCACAAAGCTCGGGAGTGCCGCGTCCCGTGGGGCCCACGAAACCCGTCGCATGGCTGTCGTCGACCATCACCAGGGCGTCGTGCCTGTCGGCCAGTTCGCAGATGTCATCCAGCCGGGCGATATCTCCGTCCATGCTGAAAACCCCGTCGGTGGCGATCATGCGGGCTCTGGCGTCGGCGGCTTTAATGAGACATTCTGCGAGCGCCTCCATATCCCCATGAACATAGCGATAGCGTCCGGCCTTGCACAGGCGGATGCCATCGATGATCGATGCGTGGTTCAGGGCATCGGAGATGACAGCGTCATTTTCGGTGAGCAGGGTTTCAAACAGCCCGGTGTTGGCGTCAAAGCACGAGGAGTAAAGGATGGTGTCGTCCGTGCCGAAAAATTCGCTGATTTTGTCTTCCAGTTCTTTATGGATGTCCTGGGTGCCGCAGATAAAGCGCACCGATGCCATGCCGAAGCCGCGTTCATCCAGGCCGCGCTTGGCCGCGGCGATGATCTGCGCATTGTCTGCCAGGCCCAGATAGTTGTTGGCGCACATGTTGAGCACCTGCCGGTCGGCAACGCTGATGCGCGACTGCTGGGCAGAGGCAATGGTGCGTTCGGTTTTGTACAGACCGGAGGCGCTGATTTCTTCCAGCTGGTGTTTTAATTCCTGACGGTATCTGCCAAACATGATCGTCTCCTTAACTAGTCGTGATCTGGACGCCGATTGACCGCTCAGATCACACTCTCATCTGCCAGTTTCTGGATTTCACCGGCGCTGTAGCCCAGCTCCCGGAGAATGGCCGTTGTGCTGGCGCCGAATTCAACTGGTGCGCTGCGGATGGCGCCCGGGGTGGCGCTCAACTTGACCGGCACTCCCAGGGTTTTAGCTGGGCTGCCGTCTGATTCGGTGACATCCACCACCATCTGCCTGGCATGGAAAAGCGGATCGTCCAGCACTTCCGACAGACTCTGAATCTTTCCCCAGCAGATATCCCGGTCGGCCAGGATGGCATCCCACTCGGCCAGGGTTTTCTGCCTGAAAGTGGAGCGCATGAAATCGATGATTTCCTGGCGCCGCGTGTCATCGTACTGCAATGCGGCATATTCAGGCACTCCCAGGATAGCGCACAACTGCTTCCAGAAGCGGTTTTCCACGGCCCCGATGGAAAGGTACTTGCCGTCGGCGGTTTCGTAGGTGTTGTAGCAGGCGTAGCGGTGGGAAAGAAAGCTGTCGGCGCGCGCCGGCTCCCGGCCGGTGAGCCGGCTGAAGAACATGGCGGCCGGCAGAAAGGCCACCATGCCGTCGGTCATGGAGATGTCGATATACTGGCCCTGGCCGGTTTTTTCGCGGGCAAACAGGGCCAGCAGGATGCCGATGGCGGCATTCATGCCCCCGCCGGCAATGTCGGCGAACTGCACCCCCGGAATGCAAGGCGGCCGTCCGGCCTCCCCGATGAGGTTGAGCACCCCGGCGTAGCTCAGGTAATTGGCGTCGTGGCCGACCCGGTCGCGAAACGGACCGTCCTGCCCGTAGCCGGTGATCGAGCAGTAGATGATTTGCGGGTTGACCCTGCGCACATCCTCGTAGCCCACTCCCAGACGGTTCACTACTCCGGGCCGAAACCCCTCCATGACCACATCGGCGTTTTCGACCAGGCGGAAAAAAATCTCCTTGCCGCGCGCTTCTTTCAGGTTCAGGGCCATGTGCTCCTTGTTGCGGTTGATGGAGTTGAAAAAAAGACCATCGGCCAGAAACCGTCGGTCTTCTATGGCGATGACCCGGGCGCCGTGATCGGCCAGGATCATCGAACAGTATGGACCGGGCAGCAACCGGGAGAGGTCGATGACGGTGACTCCTGATAAAGCTCCGTTGGACATCTAAAAAGTTCCTTCCTTTTTGATTTTGTTTTCGGTCAAGTACAATTTGACGACTTCATCACTGATTGATAGTCCCGTAAAAAGTTCAATTTTTCGCTCCGCAAGCCTTTTCGGGAGCTGCATCAGGGTTGCGCTAAATCCCAAGAACTCGTCGCCAGCTCCTCAAACAGCTTGGGATTTTTAACGCGCAACCCTTCACAGCTCTTTTTCCGAAAAGGGTTGATGTCGCTCAAAATCGACTTTTTACTATTGCGTCAACTTTAACCTCAATTGAACGAAAATCGAGGTTTATCCACCACTGTCGGGGTCCCCAGCTTCAAGGCGTCTATGGGTGAAATCAATTAAGGTTTTATTTTCCTTTGAATACAGGCTCCCGTTTTTCCATGAAGGCCGTGACGGCTTCCACCACATCCTCGGAGGGCAGGGCGGCGACGTTTTTCTGGGCCACATACTGCAGCCCGGCGCTGATGCCGTTGTCCCGGCTGTACAGGATCACCTCCTTGGTTCCCTGGACGGTCAGCGGCGGACAGCGGACAATTTGCCCGGCAATTTCACCGGCTTTGGCGTACAGGCTTTCCTGATCGTCACAGATATGGGTGACCAGGCCCATCTGCAGAGCCTCGGCGGCTGTGAAATCGCGGCCTGTCAGCGCCAGTTCCATAAAATGTCCGTAGCCAATGATATGCGGCAGCCGCTGCAGGGTGCCCAGGTCGGCGATGATGCCCATGCGGGTTTCCCGGATGCTGAAAACGGCGTCCTTGGAGGCCAGCCGGATGTCACAGGCGCTGATCAGATCGATGCCGCCGCCGATGCAGTGGCTGTGAATCGCCGCGATCACGGGTTTGCGGCAGCGTTCGATCAGGGTCAGGCTGTCCTGCAGCTGCATGATGCTGCGCCGCGTCGCTTCGCGCTGATCGGCCGCTGTGCCGCTGAGCAGCGAGGCGGCTTCTTCAAGATCGGTGCCGGCGGTAAAGCTTTTGCCCTCGGCCTTGATGATCACCGCGCGGATGTCCGGGTCTTGATCGCATCTTTCAAGATGCGCTGCCAGGGTTTTGAAAAAGGCGGCGCCCATGGTGTTGCGTTTTTCAGGGCGATTCAATGTCAGCCAGGCCACCTGGGCATCGACTTGGAGTTTGAAGGGGGAGCTGTCGGTCATGGGAATTCCTTTCTTTTACCCGTATTGGCGATTTATTGTCTTAAAGAAATTAGTTGAAACGCCGCTGAAAGTCAAATGCGATGTGAAGGAGTGCAAAACAATTGACCCTGTATAGTTTATGGAGTATGGTGCCTGGGCGATCGTCAACAGAAGAGAACAACGGGGACGGCGTTATGATCAGTGAATTTTGACCGTCCTGCACGAAGACCCATGAAAATTACAAGCATTCAGCTGGAGCCCGCTGACCGGCCCAAGGATGAAAATATCGCCCATGCCCATCGCCTGATCGACCGGGCGCCGGATAGCGACCTGATTCTGCTGCCGGAAATCTGGCCCTGCGGCTATTTTTCATTTAACCGCTACCGGGATGCCAGCGAGCCGGTTGACGGCCCCCTGGTGCAGGGTCTGCGGCAAAAGGCCCGCCAGCGCAACTGCCACCTTCTCATGGGCAGTTTTGTTGAAAACGACGGGGGGGTGCTGTACAACAGCACCTTGCTGCTGGACCGCCAGGGAGAAATCATCGCCCACTACCGTAAAATTCACCTTTTCGGCTACCAGTCCGAAGAGCGGCGGCTGTTGACCCCCGGCCGGAAGGTGGTGGTCACCCGCACCCCCTGGGGGGTGAGCGGGTTTTCGACCTGCTATGATCTGCGTTTCCCGGAGCTGTTTCGCCGCATGGTGGACCTGGGAGCCGAGTTTTTCCTGGTCCCCTCGGCTTGGCCCCTGGCCCGGCTGGAGGCCTGGCGGCTTTTCAACCGTGCCCGGGCCCACGAAAACCTGGCCTGGCTTGTTTCCTGCAACTGTGCGGGAACCAACGCCGGCAGCCGCTATGCCGGCCACAGCATGATCGTCGACCCCACGGGCCGGGTGATTGCTGAAGGCGGCGAAGACGAGCAGCTGGTGACAGCAGAAATTGACCCCCGGCTGGTGAAAACGACGCGCCGGCAGTTCAGCGCCCTGGACGACCGGGTGGCCGAACTGCGATAGCCGCCCGCTGGCCGGACCGATGCAGCGCGAACTGCCAAAACTGGCGGCGGGTTCCCTCCGGCAATTTGAATAAAGAAAAGCTGTCAAATGAATGCTTCCGAAACCCCGGCACCGGGTCAGGCACAATCCATTGCCGGCGTCATCTATGCGGGCCTGGCATTTTTAATCTGGGGCTTGAGCCCGACTTACTGGAAGGCCCTGGGGGCCGTGCCGGCGCTGGAAATCATCGCTCACCGGGTCATCTGGTCGTTTGCCTTTCTGCTGCCCATTGTTTTTGTGAGCCGGCAGGGACATGAATTTACGGCCGCCTTGAAAAACCGCCGCACCTTGCTGGTGCTGGCCGGCACGGCCCTGCTGATCGGATCCAACTGGCTGCTGTACGTCTGGGCGGTGAACCACAACCAGCTGCTGCAGGGCAGCCTGGGCTACTACATCAACCCCCTGGTAAACGTTGTGTTGGGGATGGTGTTTTTAAAAGAACGCCTGCGGCCGCCCCAGCTGGCCGCCGTGCTGCTGGCCGCCACCGGGGTGGTTTACCTGACGGTCAGCTATGGGGTTTTCCCATGGATCGCGCTGACGCTGGCCATGCTGTTCGCCTGCTACGGTCTGATCCGCAAAGTGGCGCCGGTGGGATCGCTGGTGGGGTTGGCCGTGGAAACCATGCTGCTGTCATTGGCCGCGCTGCCTTACCTGATCTGCCTGTGGGCCGGCAACGCCGGGTATCTTTTTCGTGTCAGCAGCAGGATGGATCTGCTGCTGATGGGAACGTCCCTGGTCACCGCCGTGCCCTTGCTGCTTTTCACCCTGGGGACGCGGCGCATCAACCTTTCCACGGTGGGGCTGATGCAGTACATTGCCCCCAGCGGCATGTTCCTGCTGGCCGTGCTGGCCTATCACGAGCCTTTTACACGGGCCCAGATGTGGACCTTTGTCATGATCTGGACAGCCCTGGTCATTTATTCGACGGACTCGGTGCTTTACTATCGGGGGCGGCAATGACCCCATTTCAAGGTTGTTTTTAGACGTGGTTTATGCTTTATTCATATGTTTTCAGCAGGATGTTAAATAATTATGAAAACCCTGGCAGGGGTTTATTGATGGGAGGCTGAATATGTCAAAACAGGCGTTAAAGCAGATGATCTGGTTGCTGTGCCTGGCAGTCGCCATGACGGCATGCAAGGAAAAGCCTGAAGTCGTTGAGACCATCCGGGCCATCAAGACAATTACCGTCAAGGATCAGGCCACCGAGCAGGTGCGTAAAATCGCCGGCATTGTCGCTGCCGTCCAATCTTCCGGCCTCAGTTTTCAGGTCGGCGGACAGGTCGAGGAGGTGAAAGTCGACATCGGCGACCGCGTCAAAAAAGGGCAGGTGCTGGCGGTCCTTGACCCGGAGCCTTACCAGCTGGCGGTGAACGCAACCAGCTCGGAACTGGTGAAGGCCAGGGCCAATGTCACCAACACAAAGTCGGAGTACGAGCGCCAGAAAAGGGTTTTCGAGCAGGGCGCGGGGGCCAAAAGCGATCTGGATGCCGCCGAATACAATTACAAGGCCGCCTTGAGCGCCGTGAATTACCAGATTTCAAGGCTGAACATGGCTAAGCGCGACTTGCGCAATACGACGCTGCGCGCCCCTTACGACGGCACCATCGCCTGGCGGGCCATCGAGCCCCACGAAGAGGTGAAAGTCGGCCAGAAAGTGTTCGAAATCGATGCCAAGGGAACCCTGGAGGTGCAGTTGGCCGTTCCGGAGACCCTCATCGACCGCATCCACGTCGGCGATCCGGCCGAGATTACCTTCCCCACCGTGCCGGGTGAGACGGTAAAAGGGCGCATCACCTTTATCGGGTCGGCCGCGGTTAAGGCCAACGCCTTTCCGGTCAAAGTCGAACTGATTGACCCCAGTGATAAAATCAAGCCCGGCATGACCGCCGAGGCCAACCTTTTGATGAAGAAAAAAAACCGCAAGCCCGGCTTTCTGGTGCCGATCCAGGCCATTCTGCCCGCCGAGGAGGCCAACCGGGGCTATGCCTTCGTCTATGACCCGCAGACATCGACGGTCAAAAAGACCCCGGTTTACATCGGAGCCGCCTTGCATAACAAGGCTGTCGTGTACGAGGGCCTCAAGAGCGGAGATGTGATCGCCGTGGCCGGCGTGAGTTTTCTGGCCGATGGGATGAAGGTCAAACTGATGAAAGAAGAAGGCAAAACGTCCCGCGCCCCAAAAAGTTGATGCAAAGTTGCCCTAGCACAAGGAACGGAAAATGAAAGGTATCACCGCATTTGCCCTGAACAATTCGCGAACCGTCATCATGACCATTTTGCTGGTGATTGTCGGCGGCGTTTACGCATTTTTAAATCTTCCCAAACTGGAAGACCCCTTTATCACGATTCGTGAAGCGCTGGTGGTCGCCAAGTATCCCGGAATGCCGGTGGAGCAAGTGGAGCGGCTGATTGCCCGGCCCATCGAGGAGAAAATCCGCAGCCTGGGCGAAGTCGATGAGATCAAAGACTCCACCTCCAAGGTCGGCGAATGCCGGATCCATGTGACCATCAAGGACGAAGTCCCCTCCGAGCAGCTTCCCGCCACCTGGAAACTGCTGCGCAACCGCATGAACGATGTCAAACCCGAGCTGCCGGAAGGCACCATCGGGCCCATGGTCGACGATACCTTCGGTGATACCTCGGTGGCCACCATCGCCCTTTGGAGCGATGGATTTTCCATGGCGGAAATGCATGAGACCGCCCGCCAGATCCGGGAGCGTCTCAACCTGCTCAAGGGCATCCAGAAGGTCGATCTCACCGGAGTGCAGGATGAGCGCATCTATCTGGAGGTGTCAAACGCCAAGCTCACCCAGCTGGGGATCGATGTCACAGACGTCGGCAAAGCGCTGCGGCAGCAGAACATTCTTCTGCCCGGCGGCAAGATGGGGATCAACGATGTGGAGATTGTCATCGAGACCCTGGGCCGGTTCAAGTCCATCGAGGAAATCGGCGATGTTCTGATCCCGATCGCCGGGACCGAAGCCACAATTCCGGTGCGCGACATCGCGACCATCCGCAGGGGCTACGTGGAGCCGATCCACAACCCGGCTTACTACAACGGCCATCCGGCCATCGTTTTGAGTGTTTTTATCGTCCGGGGGGTCGATGCCGTCGAGTTCGGCGAGCGGTTGACCAGAGAGGTCAGGAACATCGAGCAGTCCCTGCCCTGGGGCTACGTGGTTGATTTTGCCACTTACCAGCCCGAACTGATCAAAAAAGCCGTCAGCGGCATGGTGCTCAACGTGATCGAAAGTGTGGGCATCGTCCTGGTGATGGTGATGCTGTTGCTGGGGCTTAGAACCGGGCTGATTGTGGGCTCATTCATTCCCCTGGTGATGCTCAGCGGCGTTTTGCTGATGTACGCCTTTGGCATCGATATGGAACGCATGTCACTGGCTACCATGATTATTGCCCTGGGCATGTTCGTGGACAATGCGATTGTGGTGTCCGATGATATCAAGGTGAACATGGAAAGCGGCATGGGGCGCCGGGAGGCGGCTTTGAAAAGCGGCAGTACCCTGGCGCTGCCCCTGTTGACCAGCACGCTGACCACGATTTTCGCCTTCGGCCCGATTCTGCTGCAAATCGGGTCGACGGGGGACTACACCTCCTCGCTGGGATCGGTCATGATCATCCTGCTGATGAGCTCCTGGTTTTTTTCCATGTTTTCCTCCACCAGCATGTGCTACTGGTTCTTAAAACCCAAATCGGCCCCTGCCGGGAAAAACGGCCAGCCGCACGATCCGTACCAGGGAAGATTCTATCAGATATATCGAGGAATCCTGAAGTTTTCTCTGCGCTATCGCCTCCTGGTGCTCGCCATTACCGGCGGCATATTTGTCGTTGCCGTCTATGCGTTTACCTTTATCCCCCAGGCCTTTTTCCCGAGCGGGGACCGCAACCAGTATCTGATTTACCTGGATCTTCCCGCTGCAACGCGCATCGAGGAGACGGACCGGACCGTCAGGCGGCTCAGCGCCTGGCTGGACGATAAAAAGCAAAATCCGGAAATTACCAGCACCATCGCTTACGTTGGCAACGGGGGGCCGCGTTTTTTCCTTTCCCTGTCACCGGTGGACCCGGATCCCTTCCTTGCCTTTTTGATCGTTAACACCCAGACCAGCAAGCAGGTGCCGGAGCTGGTCAGGCGGACCAACCAGTACTTGCTGGAGAATTTTCCCAATGTGCTCGGCAGGGTCAAATCCATGTGGCTGGGAGGCAGTGAAACCGGCCTGTTCGAACTGCGCCTCAGCGGGCCCGACGTCAACGTGCTGCATAAGCAGACCGAACAGCTGATGGCCGCCCTGAGAAAGATCCCCGGCACCATCGACATCAAACAGGACTGGTACAACCGGGTGTTCAAGGTCATGGTGGATGTGAATCCGCCCCGCGCCAGCCGCACCGGCGTGACGTCTGAGAATGTGGCCGATACCCTGAAATTTTTTATCGACGGGACCACGATCACCGATTTTCACCAGGGCAATGTGCAGATTCCCATCGTCGGGCGCGGCTTCAAAAAGGAACGCGATTCTTTGGACAACCTGCCCACCATTGGCATCTATTCACAGTCCGGCGGCAGCGTGCCGGTCAACCAGATTGCCGACCTGTACATCAGCGGGGAGCTCAACCGAATCGTGCGCTACAACCAGGAGCGCACCGTCTCCGTGAGCGCCAAGAACCAGGTGCTCAAGGCCTCCGAGATTTTCGCGGCCCTCAAACCGACCCTGGCAAAGATGGAGTTTCCGAATCGCCACTACTGGGAACTCGGCGGGGAGCTGGAGGACTCGGCCAAGGCTCAGAAGAACCTGGCCAAATGGATGCTGCCCTGTTTCGGCGGCATCGTGTTTTTGCTGGTGTGGCAGTTCAACTCCATCCGGCGGGCGGCCATCATCATCCTCACCATGCCCCTGGTGATCGTCGGGTCGGTCGTCGGCCTGGTGGCGATGCAGGCCGAGTTCGGGTTCATGGTGATCCTCGGACTGCTGGCCCTGGCCGGATCCATCGTCAACAACGGCATCGTGATGATCGACAAGATCGAGGAAAACCGCCGTGAGGGGCAGACCTCCTATGATGCCGTCATCAATTCGGCGGTCAGCCGGTTCCGGCCGATTCTGCTGTCGGTTTCAACCACCATGCTGGGATTCACGCCACTGATCATCAACCATGACCCGCTGTTTTACGGCATGGCATCGATCATGTTCTTCGGCCTGGGCATCGGCAGCATGTTCACGCTGAACTACGTGCCGGCCCTTTACAGCCTTTTTTTCAAGGTGAAGGTCCCCAGCGGTGACGCAGGCTGAACGGCCGACATCGAATAGTAAAAGAACGAAAATCGAACATCCAACGTCGAATGATGAATGAGAGAAGAAAAACCTCTAGCAAGGCTGGAGTATAAAATGATTCCTTTATAATTTAGACAGTTATAGTTTATTACAAAAGAATTCTGCTCTAATTTGACACTGGCCACGAAAATGCATAACATGTTATTACATTGGGGGGTGCCATGATAAACTATACTGCAAAATATACGAAAATTACCTCTGGATACATGGGACAGCTTATTGAATGGCCGGAGGTCGTTACCGAAGGCAAGGACATTGAAGATTGTCGTGCGATGCTTCGCGACGCGCTTAACGAGATGATACTTGCATATAAAGAGCTTGGCAAAGAAGTTCCATTAGGCAACGCTCTCATTGAACAGCTCCCAGTAGAGGTCGAACATGTCGGTCAAGCGACGTGATTTAATCCGTTATTTGGAAAAGAACGGCTTCTATCTGCTTAGAGAAGGTGGTAAACATACCATTTACACAAACAACAAAAAGGTAATTCCAGTCAAAAGGCACAGACAACTCGATAGAATCACAGCCAACGAACTCTGCAAACAGGCTGGACTGGACCCAAAATTTTAACCTTCCGTTTTCAAAGACCAACCCAATCTGAATTTCAGTGCCTTATAGCAATCCCATCGGTTTCAATCCACGCCTCCCATACGGGGGCGACAGGATAACCCTTTAGCTTGCCAGAGGCGCTATGCCTTCGTAAACAGCAACGACATGAAGGCGGCGGCGATCATGCCCCCCACCACGGCGGTGCCGATGGCTTGGCGGCTGGACCGCAGACAATTTTGTCGCGCCTGTTACCTGTATAAATCAGGACGCCGATTGGGAAGAAAGTAGCGCATGCGGTGATCGCGGACCGCGGCCAGATCAGCGGCTTTCAGGTCGGCCAGCAGCAGGTCCTCGGAGGAGGTTGTTTTCTTTGCCAGAATCTTGCCCGCCGGTCCAACCACCACGGCCACTCCCGGAAAAACAAGGCCCTTGCGATTATTGCCCACCGGGTTGCAGGCCACGATGAACAGCCCGTTGTCAAAGGCCCGGGCGCTTAAGTGCCGCATCCACGAATCCAGTTTCTCCCGCGGCGTTCCCCGGGGGGAAGCGTGGGGCATGAAAATCACATCGGCGCCCTTGACAGCCATGCGGGCGGAAAGCTCGGGGAAGTGTGCGTCGTAGCACAGCTGGACCCCGAACCGCAATCCTGCGGCGTCAAACAGCGGGATCGCAGCGCCGGCTGAAAACAGGCCGCGCTCCGGCGGGGAGATGTAAAGCTTGCGGTAGACTTCCGGTGCCCCCCGACCGGTGGCCACCAGGTGGCTGGCGAAAACACGTCCTTTTTCATCGCGTTCGGCCATGCCGGCCAGGATCACGATTTTTTCGTCAGCAGCCATCTGCCCGATGCGGTGGCTGATGGGCCCGGGAATCGGTTCGGCGCAGTCTTTGATGGCCGCATCGGTGCTGTAGCCGGTCACATTGAGCTCCGGAAAGCAGATCAAATCGGCCCCCCGGGAGCTGGCTTTTTCGATCCAGGGCAGCATTCGCTCCAGGTTGCGCTGCACCTGGCCGGCGGCGGAGTTGAAAATCACGGCTGCGATGCGGATGTCTTGCATATTGAAGGGTCAAGGGATAAAGGTTAAAGGCCAAAGGTCCCTGGTGCAGCGGGTTTTTGCAAAAACGGTGTCTACGGCAGAACGAATATCTGTTGGCTCCAACCGTCGGTTAAACTTTGAAGTGCGCCTTGATTTTGTATACCTTAGTCGCCGGCAGGTTGAGGATGTCCCGCACGCCGGTCTCAGCGGCGATCTGCTCTAAGTTGGCGTTGATTTCCTCCATGGATTCGGCGATAAAGGTGAACCAAACATTATACTTGTTGTTGCGCTGGTAGTTGTGGGTGACGCCGGGGTAGCGGTTGACGATGCGGGCGAAAAGTTCGATTTTTTCCTCCGGGACCCGGGCGGCGCAAAGGGTGCTGACAAATCCGAGTTTGCCGGGGACAAAATTGCCGCCGATGCGGCGGATGATGCCGGCCTTTTTCAGCCGCGTTACGCGCTGCAGCACTTCCTGTTCGGTGATTCTCAAGTCCCGGGCAACGATCCGGTAGGGACGCGGATCAATGGGAAAATCCGACTGGATGCGGTTCAGGATGGCCCGGTCAGTATCGTCAATTTGTGCCATGATTAGCTTGTCTGCGTGGGTCTGCGGTTAAAAATTCCAACATTTCCTGAAACTCAAACAAACGGCTGGTCCATGACCCGCACGTGCACCTTGCGGTTGCGCGGGCCGTCGAATTCGCAGAAGAAGATGCCCTGCCAGGTGCCCAGCACCAGCTGCTGGCTTTCGATGGCGATCAGCTCCGACGGTCCCACGACGGTGGCCTTGACATGGGCCGGGGAATTGCCTTCCAGGTGGCGGTATTCCGCCTGCCAGGGGACAATCCGGTTGAGGATCATCAGGATGTCCTGCCTTACGCTGGGGTCCGCACTTTCATTGATGGTCACTGCGGCGGTGGTGTGCGGCACATAGAGCATGCACAGCCCCTGGGCGACTTTGGCGTCTGCGACGAGCTTGCTGACCTGGGCGGTGATATCCACCAGCTGGGTTCGCTCCCGGGTTTTGACCGAAAGTATCATGCCATCCTCCCCAAAACGGAAAAAGGCCCTGCACATGGGGCAGGGCCTTTTGTTGAAACTGCATGCTTGTTCATTTGTGATGGTTTAAACGCATCCGGTGGGTTTCGGCAGACCGGCCATTTTACAGGCTCCTTTGCCGGGGCCGGACGGGAACAGTTCATAGATGTGTTTTAATTTGAAACCGGTGACCTTGGACAGGACCCGAACCATGGGTGCGATGCCGTTTTTCTCATAGTAATCCCGCAGCACCTCGATCACTTTCTTATGCTCGTCGTTGAGTTCTTCAATGCCTTCCTCTTTTTTCACCCACTGAACCCATTCTTCGCACCAGTTATCGTAAGAATCGATAAACCCGTCTTCATCCACCGTGAACGTCTTGTCCATGAATTCTACTGTTGGCATTTAGTCATCCTCCTTTGATGTATTGGGATTTTTCTTTCGGCCGGAGGCCGGATTAAGTTCTTTTTGAAAACTTCTTTTTATATGAATGATTGGCCAATGTCAATATGAATATTGAAAATTTTGTCGGAGCGCTCCCATTGGCGCTTTAATATTCCTTTGGTGTTTGATTCAGCTGCTCAAGGGTAAAAACGGGCCCGTCCTTGCACACGAACTCGCGGCCGATGTTGCAGCGACCGCACATGCCGATCCCGCATTTCATGCGGTTTTCCAGGGACATGATGATCCGGTCGTGGGAATAGCCAAGCTTGTCCAGGACGGGCTGGGTAAATTTGATCATGATCGGCGGGCCGCAGATGATGGCATAGGTGTCCTCATCGGCCGGGGGGGCCTTCTGCTCGGTGATTGTGGGCACAAAGCCGGTGTTGTATTTCCAGTTGGGATCATCGGTGCCGTCAACGGTAATGTGCATGTTGATGTCATCGCGCTTTTCCCACTGGGCCAGCTCATCCCAGTAAAGCAGCATCCCTGGCGTGCGGGCGCCGTAAATGACATGAATGTCCTTGAATTTCGGCCGGTTGGCCGGATCCAGCATGTAAACAATGGATGAGCGCAGGGTGGTGAAGGCAAACCCGCCGCCGATGATCACCACGTTTTTACCCTCCAGCCGCTCCCAGGGGTACCAGTTGCCCAGCGGGCCGCGAAGGCCCATGATATCTCCCGCTTGCATGGCATGAAGATGGGATGAGACCAGGCCGACCTTGTTGACGGTGAACATGACAAAGCCCTTTTCAGTGGGCGATGAGGCAATTCCAATGGGGATTTCCCCTTTTCCGGTTACCGAAAGCTCGGCAAACTGACCGGCCCGGTAATCGAATTTTTCCTCATCCTCGGGATTTAGAAATACAAACCGGAAGGTTTTCAGGTTCTTATCTTCGGTCTCGATGGTAACGTCGTCGATTCGGACCGGATAAGGCAGATATGGATTTTGCACGGTACTCCCCCTTAACTCGTCAAGTGTCAATCGCCAATCATTATGCCGCGCAGGTGTCTTGCGCGGAATTGTAGCTGTTCATCAACTCGCAGACCCGGCGGATATCAATGTTAACGGGACACAGCTGGACGCAGCGCCCGCATCCCACGCATTGGATGCCCACGTTGTACTTGTCGACGTAATATTTCAGTTTGTGCATGAAGCGCTGGCGCACCCGGTGCAGTTTTGTTCCCCGTGGGTTGTGTCCGGAGCCGTGCAGGGTAAACAGCGGATACATGCAGCTGTCCCAGTTTCGCATGCGAACGCCTTGCTTGCCGTGGGTTTCATCCTGAATATCAAAGCACCAGCAAGTGGGGCAAACAAAGGTGCAGGTGCCACAGTTAATGCAGGAAAAGGAAACATCCTCCCAGAACCCGGCGTTGTAAAGCTGGTTTGTATCAATGGCAGACAGGTTGTCCGTGTTGACAAAGGAGGTTATTTTGGCTTCAGCCTCATTTTTGAGGTCCTCGATCTGTTTGGCGGCCGTCTCGGCGGCAGCCTGCTCCCAGCCGGCGGCGGCGGCAACCTGTTCGCCTTTGGCGGTCAGGATTTTGGCCAGAAAATGATCGCCGGCATCCATCACCAGCACGTCGAGGCCTTCTTCGTGAAAGGGCCCGCAGCCGGCGGTGGTGCAAAAACAGCTGCTGCACGGATTGCTGCAGGCCAGGCCGATCAGGGTGGTGGCCTCACGGGCTTTGATCCAGTAAGGATCCTTGTATTCGGGGGTGTCGAAATTAAGCCTTACCAGCTCAAAGGCCTTGGCATCGCAGGGGCGGATGCCGACCACCGCCCGGGGGGAATAATCCGTGTCGACTTCCTTCAGAATATGATGATCTTCCCGGGATTCATCCAGCGAGTATTCGAACATGTCCTCGGACTGGGGATAGATGATCGCCTTGGCCGACAGGCGGGTGTTGAGGCAGTCCAGCTCCGGTGCCTGTCCGTCAGCCAGTTCCTTGAAATTGTAAAAATCACCTTCTTTTACCGGGCCGTACAGGCGAAAAGAAGCTGCTATTTTTTTCAGACCGTCTGCCCATTTTTTTTTATCAATCTGCATGACTTTCATAGCATTTGCCTTTATCCAAGCTTTTTTATTTTTCCATGGGACACCGATGTTGAGTTCTTTTTGTAAAATCTGTGTTCATCCGTGTTTATCTGTGTCCAATTATTATTTTATAAAATCATCCGGATCATCGGGCTTGTAAGTATCCAGCGGCGGCCGCACGTCCAGCGACAGGCCCGCCTCCCAGCCGAACAGCTCAAGGCAGTCTTTTTCCAGTTTGCGGGTCAGCAGCCGCATGTTGATTCCCACCGGGCATGACCGCTCGCAGGCGCCGCAGTCCGTGCAGCGCCCGGCACAATGATAGGCCCTTAAAAAATGAAACGTTTTGACATCCACAGGGTCCTGGCTTTTGCCCACCCACTGGGGCCGCGATTCGTCCACGAAACAGGTGGGGCAGTAGCACAGGGGACAGGCATTGCGGCAGGCGTAGCAGCGGATGCAGGTGGAAAAAAGCTCATCGAAAAAGGATTCTTTTTCCTTCACTGACAGGGCCTCGATCTTGTTGATATCCTGATACCTGTCGATGCCCTGTTGCTCCTCGACCCGATCGGCCACCAGTTCATCGTAGACGACCGGGTTGCGGTGAACGCAAAGGCGGCAGTTTTGCTGGAGCACGTCTTTTTTATCCAACTGCTTTTCAAACCCTTCGCCGCTGACCGTGATGGTCGTGCCGTTTTCAACCACCTGCCTGATCTCAGCGTCAAACATGGCGTTGATGGCGCGCTTGTCGATCATTCCCTTGCAGGGAACCCCGATGATGGTCAGCTGCTCGCGCTTGATCTTGTTTTCAATGATGTGGGTGACGATGTTGCGCGAATCACATCCCTTGGCGATGATGCCGATTTTTTCGCCTCGATTGGTCAGGTAGTTGGCCAGGTTTATGCCGCAGTTGCTGTCCCAGACCAGTTGTTCGACATCTTCGGCGCTTTTCGCGAAATAGGGCTCGTTCATCATGGGCACGGTCCCTTTGCGAAAGCCGATGATCATGTCAACGCTGCCGTCTTTTAAAAGCCGGGAGGCGATTTCCTTTATTTTATCGATATAACTTAGCATGTTACGCAACCTTCGCTTTGGTTTTTAACAACGTCTGGTTCGGACCGAGCTCCTTGATGGCCGCGGTCACCTGGTTGACGACATCCACGAACTTGGTGGCTTCGGCCGATGATATCCAGGAGTACTGCAGGCGGCCGGGCTCCATTCCCATGAGTTCCATCAGGTTTTCGAACAGGGCGAATTTGCGGCGGGCATAGTAATTACCTTCCAGGTAATGGCATTCACCCGGATGTCACCCGGACACCCAGACCCCGTCGGCCCCTTCCCGCAGGGCCGCCAGGAAGAACTTGGGGTCCATGCGCCCCGTGCAGGGGATGCGGATGACCCGCACGTGGGGCGGGTATTCCATCCGGCTCACGCCGGCAAGATCGGCGGCCCCGTAACTGCACCAGTTACATAGAAACGCCACGATTTTGGGTTCCCAGTCAGACATGGTTTGTTTTCTCCTTTAGAATTAAGGTCCGAGGTCATGGATCATAGGCTTTCAGATTAATTTCATTCACCTATCACCTATCACCTATTATACCCATTACCTATCACTTATCATCTGTTCCATTTTCTGGATGCTGAACGATTTTGTACCAAATATCGAGTATCCAGCATCGAATAGCGAGCGTTATCCGGTTTCACCCAGGGCAAAGATTTGTGAAAAAATCTGGTCATTGTCAAAGCCTTTCAGGTGAATCGCTCCGGAGCGGCAGGAAGCGACGCACAAACCGCAGCCCTTGCACAAGACGGGGTTGATCTCGGCCCTGCCGGCCCAGGGGCCCTCCTCGGTAAACGAAGGCGCTGAATAGGGGCACACCGACACGCACACACCGCACTGGCTGCACAGCGCCGGGTCTGTCTCGGCGATGGTTCCGCTGGTGTGAATGGTCTTGCGGGCCAAAAGGGTCACCGCCCGCGAGGCGGCCGCCCGGCCCTGGGCGATGGATTCATCGATGGGTTTGGGATAATGGGCCAGGCCGCAGAGGAAAACACCGTCGGTGGCAAATTCCGAGGGTCCCAGCTTGGCGTGGCGTTCCACGAAAAACCCGTCGTCATTGAGGGGTACCTTGAAGAAATTGGCCAGCTGCTCATCCCGGTTGGGGATGACTGCCGTGGCCAGGCTCAGCAGTTCGGTTTCGATCTCAATTAAGCGGCCCAGGATGTGATCCCGCACGGTGACGCGGATGCAGTCTTCTTTGACCTTTACGGCGGGTTTGTGATCCAGGCTGTAGCGGATGAAAATCACCCCGGCCTGCCGGGCTTCCTTGTAAAGGTATTCCCGTTCGCCGTACGTCCGGATATCGCGGTAGAGAATAAAGACATCCATGGCGGGGTTTAATTTTTTCAGCTGCAGAGCATTGTCAATGGAATGGGTGCAGCAGACCCGCGAGCAGTACGGCCGCTGGGGCTCCCGGGAGCCGACGCACTGGATGAAGACTGCCGTGTTGAGTTTTTTCAAAGCAGGGTCCTTGTCGATGAATTTGCGGTCCAGCTCCAGGCTGGTGACGATGCGTGGATCCTTGCTGTAGCTGTATTCATCCGGTTGTAAGGGCGATGCACCGGTGGCCATCACCGCCACGCCGTGCTCGAGAACCTCCTGCTTGCCATTTTTCGACAGGGTGGTTTTGAAATTGCCCACGAAACCATCCACCTCGGCAATGGTAGTGTCCAGGTGGACGTGGATTTTCTTGTTTTTATTCACTTCCTTGACCAGGGCGGCCAGCTTTTTCTGGATATCTTCGCCGTCGGCGGTGCGGTAAAGATTCAGGGCCTGGCCCCCGAGCTGGGCGCTACGCTCGATGATGTGGGTGTCATAGCCCTGGTTGGCGAGGCTGCTGGCCGCCGCCATGCCGGCGATGCCGCCGCCGATGACCATGGCCGTCTGGTTGACCTGCAGTTCGGCCTCTTTGAGCGGCTCCTGCAGAGTCACCTTGGACACGGCCATGCGCAGCAGGTCCTTGGCCTTCTTGGTGGCCAGCTGCGGATTGTTCTTGTGTACCCAGGAGTCCTGGTTGCGGATGTTGGCCATTTCAAACAGGTACTTGTTCAACCCCGCATTGATCAATGTCTCCTGGAACAGGGGTTCATGGGTTTTCGGTGTGCAGGCAGCCACCACCACCCGGTTGAGGTTTTTCTGCTTGATGATCTGGGTGATGGTTTCCTGGGTGTCCTGGGAGCAGGAATACAGGTTGTCGGTGGCGAAGGTCACGTAGGGCAGGGTTTTGGCATACTCGGTGACCGCCGGCACATCGACCACCCCGGCAATGTTGATGCCGCAATGGCACACAAACACCCCGACCCGTGGCCGTTCGTTGGTGACGTTGGTCTCGGGGACGATTTCGGCGGTTTTGGTTTCCGTGTTGCGCGCGGGGCTCAATATTTCACCGGCGGCGGCCGCCGCCGCGCTGGCGTCTACCACCGCCTGGGGAATGTCCCGCGGACCCTGGAAAGCTCCGCAGACATAGATGCCCTCCTGGGATGTGGCCACCGGATCAAAGGTGTCGGTTTTGCAGAAATTGCCGGCGGTCAGCTCCAGGTCCAACCGTTTGGCCAGCTCGACGGTTTCGGCCTGGGTTTGCAGCCCGATTGACAGCACGATCATGTCAAAGGTTTCAGATTTCATCTTGCCGTCTTCGGTGACATAGCGTACCGCCAGATCTCCGCTGTCGCCCACCGGGTCGATGGTGTGCACCCGGCTGCGCAGAAAACGCACCCCCTGCTTTTCGCGGGCGTTGTCGTAAAAGCGCTCAAAATCCTTGCCGTGGGTGCGCATGTCCATGAAGAAAATGGCGCAGTCCAAGCTGTCGCCGGCATGTTCCTTGGCAATCACCGCCTCCTTGATGGCGTACATGCAGCACACCGAGGAGCAAAAGGAATTGTCGCAGCGGTTCAGGTCCCGGGACCCCACGCACTGAAACCAGGCCACCTTTTGCGGCTCCTTGTGGTCCGAGGGGCGGACGAGGTGTCCGCCGGTGGGGCCTGAGGCGGACAGGATGCGCTCCATTTCCATGGAGGTGATCACGTTGGGGTGTCTGGCGTAGTTGTAAGTGTCAAATTTGGAAGGATCAAAGGGTTCAAATCCCGGTGCCAGGATGATCGATCCCACATCGAGCTCGATGATTTCATCTTGCATGGAATGGTCAATGGCGTCCACGCCACAGAACTCCACGCAGATCTTGCAGCCGCCGGTTTTGAAATGTACGCACTTGCTGCGGTCAATGGCCGGCGTGTTGGGCACCGCCTGGGCGTAGGGCACGTAGACGGGTTTGCGGCCGGCCATGCCCACTTCGTATTCGCTGGGGATAAGATCGGCCTCCAGGCGGGTGTGATGCTGCTTGATTTTATCCAGTGTAATGTGTCCGGTGGGGCATACCGAGGCACAGGCGCCGCAGGCAATGCACAGATCAGTTTGAATATGAAAGGGGGTGTCCACTGCCAGCTCCAGACCCCTGCCGGTCAGGGTGATGGCATTGGCCCCCATTTTATCGCACACGCGCACGCACAACCCGCAAAGAATGCAGGTGTCGGCTTCTTTTTCAAAGCGCGGCGCATCGATGCCGTACTGGGATGCCAGCTCCTGCATGATGGGCACTTCCGGGCAGCGGGCCAGCAGCATTTCCACGATCAGCTTGCGGCCCTGGTGCACGGCTTCGGTGTCCGTTTTAACCTCCATGCCTTCCCAGATCGGATAGTTGCAGGCGGTGACAAAGCGCGTGCGGCGGCCGTCGAACAGCTCCACCGTGCACAACCGGCACATGCCGGCCGGCTCCAGCGCCTTGTGGTGGCACAGCGTTGGAATGTCGACATTGTATTTTTCCGCTACCTGCAGAATAGACTGCCCTTCTTCTCCCTGGACCGTTTTTCCATTCAGTTTAAAAGTGACCATAAATTTTTTCCTTTAATCAGCAAATCTTGATAGCGTCAAATTTGCAGCCCTCGTAGCAGATGCCGCACTTGATGCATTTGTCCTGGTGCAGTTCGTGGGGCTTTTTCTTTTCACCGGTGATGGCATCCTGGGGGCATTTGCGAAAGCACACCTGACAGCCAGTGCACGCTTCGGCGTCGATTTCGTAATGAAACAGCGGTTTGCAGACCCCGGCCGGACATTTTTTGTCCTGGATGTGGGCCTCATATTCATCCCGGAAATAGAGCAGATTGGTTAAAACCGGGTTGGGGGCCGAGGTTCCCAGGCCGCACAGGGAGAACCGCTGCATCATGATGCCCAGTTCTTCGAGCAGTTCGATATCGCCCTGTTTGCCGCGCCCCTCGCAGATATCGGTCAAAATCACCAGCATCTGCTTGAGTCCTTCGCGGCAGGGATTGCACTGGCCGCAGGATTCGTCTTTTAAAAAATCCACGAAATAGCGGGCAACGTCCACCATGCAGGTGTCCTGGTCCATGACGATCATGCCGCCGGATCCCATGATGGAGCCAACCTTGGCCAGCTCGTCAAAATCCACCGGCAGGTCTAAAAATTGCTCGGGGATGCACCCCCCGGAAGGGCCACCGGTTTGCACCGCCTTGAATTTTTTCTTCTTGGGGATACCGCCGCCAATGTCAAAAATAATGGTTCGCAACGAGGTTCCCATGGGCACCTCGACCAGCCCCGTGTTTACCACCTTGCCGACCAGGGAAAATATTTTGGTTCCCTTGCTGTGCTCGGTCCCAATGGATGCATACCAGTCCGCCCCCTTGTTGATGATGACCGGAACGTTGGCCCAGGTCTCGACGTTGTTGAGATTGGAGGGGCTCTGCCGGAATCCTTTTTCCACCGTGTGAATGTATTTGGCCCGGGGTCGTCCGGGGTTGCCTTCCAGCGAGGCCATCAGGGCCGTGGATTCGCCGCACACAAACGCCCCCCCGCCGCGGCTGATATGGATGTCAAAATCAAAGCCGGACCCCAGAATGTTTTTGCCCAGCAGCCCCATTTTTTTCGCGCTTTGCAGGGCGGTCATCAGGTTTTTGACCGCCAGGGGGTATTCGTGGCGCACATAGACGTATCCCACATGGGAGCCGATGGCGACAGCCCCGATGATCATTCCTTCCAGCACGCTGTGGGGGTTGCCCTCCAACAGGCTACGGTCCATGTAAGCGCCCGGATCGCCTTCATCGGCGTTGCAGATGATATATTTTTCGCCTTTTTGGCGACGGCAGGTTTCCCATTTAATGCCGGTGGGAAAGCCCCCCCCGCCGCGACCCCGCAAGCCCGCTTTTTTGATTTCGTCGATAATCTGCTTGGGTTTCATGTCGACCAGCGCTTTTGCCAGGGCTGCATAGCCGCCCACGGCAATGTAGTCCTCGATGCTGGTCGGGTCGATCAAGCCGTTGTTGCCGAAAATCACGCGCTGCTGAAGCTTGTAAAAGGGGATGTCTTCTTCAAGGTTGATTTTTTTCTTGGTGGAGGGATCTTTGAAAATCAGGGATTTGACCAGCTCCCCGTTTTTAATTGTCTCCTCCACGATCTGTGGAACGTGTTTTTCTTTTACCTGGGGATAGAAGATGCCCTCTGGATGAATGACCATGATCGGGCCTTTTTCACAGAAGCCGTGGCAGCCGGAAAGCTTGACTTCCACCTTTTTGTCCAGTTTCTGCTTTTTCAGCTCTTTTACCAGGGCCTGGTGCACCCCGGCGGTTCCGTAAGCACCGCAGCCGGAACCGGCGCACAGGGAAATCAATTTTTTCTTCGCCTTGCGGCGTTTGTCCTGCAATTTTTTTCTGAATTCTTCCAGGGCCGCTTTGTCTTCTAGTTTCGCCATGGTCTTGTAAAACCTCCGTTACCTTTTTGCCTTAGGAAGCTTGTTGGCTGTATTCTTTGATTACCTTCAATACGCTGGACCGATCGAGTCCCCCGTGGGTGTCCTGGTTGACCGTGATGACCGGTCCCGAAGCGCAACAGCCGATGCACCTGACAGCTTCCAGGGTAAAAAGGCCGTCAGCGGTTGTCTGTCCTTCCGATACGTCGAGGGTGGACTGCAGGGCTTCCATGAGTTTTTCCGCCCCGCGCACGTGGCAGGCCGTGCCTGTGCATACATTGACGATATATTTGCCCCGCGGTTCCAGGCTGATGGTTTTATAAAAAGTGGCAACACTGTAAACCAGACTTTCCTTGACACCGAGTTTTTCCACCAGGATGGGGATGACTTCGGGGGGCACGTAATTGTAAATATCGCTGATGTCCTGCATGATCATCAGCAGGGCTTCCCGATCCGCATTGTACCGGTGAATGATCGCCTCTATCTGGTTTGCATCGATTTGCACCGCATTTTCCATGGTTGTCTGCCTTTTGTAATTTCGTGTTTTAATCGTCTTTTCGCCGGTCGCAACCCTTCGATGGGGCTAAAAAAATGTTTTTCCGGCAAAAACGGTTTTGAAAGCGTTGTTTCGGGGTCCGTCAGGTTGCCGCTTCAAGCACCACGGGGCAGTTTTCCACACAGGCACCGCAGCCGGTGCAGCGGTCCTCAATAATGGTGCGGGCGCGCTTGCGGATTTTTACTTTGAAATTTCCAGCGGAGCCTTCCACGCTTTCCAGGTCCGCATAGGTGATCAGTTCGATGTTCAAGTGCCGGCCGACCTCGACCAGTTTGGGGGAGATGATTCACATGGCACAGTCGTTGGTGGGAAATGTCTTGTCCAGCTGGGACATCACCCCCCCGATGGACGGGGATTTTTCCAGCAGGTAAACATAATATCCCGAATTGGCCAAATCCAGGGCGGATTGCATCCCGGCAATCCCGCCGCCGACCACCAGCACCGACCCTTTTACATTTGTTGACATGGCGTTGCACTCCTGAGTGAATTTTTTACCGGGGCTATCCGATATGATTAATGATATTAAGATGTTAACGAGCAACCCCGGAGATAAAAAGCTTGCTGTCAGCAAAAGAGTGGAATTTACCTGCTGGAATCCGGATTGTCAATAGAAATTAGTCCATTGAGGTGTAATTCCTGGCCGGGAAATGCAAAAACCTTCCGGCCGAGCTGCCGGCCGGAAGGTTTATTGTCAAAAATGGCAGGGGGTTATTATGCAGCCAGTCGCAGAGCATTGTCCGTTGCGCTGCGCACTTCGTTGGGGGTGAATGGTTTGGGCAGATAATCGACCGCGCCCATGCGCGCGCTTTCCACCGCCGTTTCAATGCTGGCGTAACCGGTGATGATGATGACCCTGGTTTGCGGATTTTGATCGCGCACCGCCTTGAGCAGTTCCAGTCCCTTGACGCCGGGGATTTTAAGATCCAACAATACCAGTTTATAGGGCCGGGACCGGATTTTATCCAGGGCCTCGTCTTTGGTGATGGCCTGGTCCACGTGGTAACCCTTTTTGGCCAGGATTTTGCGGATGTTGTTGTTGACCGCCACCTCGTCGTCAATGACCAGGATGTTTCTGGAAACCGGCTCCTGCAGTCGAGCTTCGAAGCTCGCAGCCTCGGCCTCCGGTTGCGCCAGCCGGCGGGCCACCTCTTTTTTCAACTCTTCGTAAGGGATAAAAACCCTGTCTTCGCGGTGCATATTCAGGGCGTAAGCCGGACCGGCAATGGCGCTGACCTCCTCAAAGTCAAAGGGCTGATCGATGCCGATGAGTGTTTTGGCGTCAAATCCCCTGGCTTTTTTGGCCTTGCCCTTTTTGGCTTTTTTCTGGGGGCATTCGTTGGTCTTGACGCCCGCCTTGCAGGTGGCCCCCAGCTTTTTAAAGATGTCGCAGACCATGTCGCCTACCTCGCAGAAGTTTTCCAGCGGCTCGGAGGCGGTGATTTCAATCACCGGAACGTCGGAACGGGTCAGCTGCCGGGTGTATTGCTCACCGGTTTGGCGGGCGACTTCCTGGCGGTCAAAGGGCATGTCGACGTCGATGGTTTTGCCGGCCTCGGCCTTCAGCCGGGCGAAATTTTGCTTGAGCTGCTCATAGGGCAGGAAGGTGACTCCTTCATGGTGCAGGTTGTGAACATACTGCGGGCCGGTCACCGACACCACCTCTTCGTAGTTGAAGGGCTGATCGATGCCGATGAGTGTTTTGGCGTCAAATCCCCTGGCTTTTTTGGCCTTGCCCTTTTTGGCCTTTTTCTGGGGGCATTCATTGGTCTTGATGCCGGCCTTGCAGGTGGCTCCCAGCTTTTTGAAGATGTCGCAGACCATATTGCCCAGCTCGCAGAAGTTTTCCAGCGGCTCGGGCATCTTGACTTCGACCACCGGCATATCCGAGCGGCCCAGCATGTCCGCATACTCTTTGCCGGTGTATTTGGCGACTTCATCGGTTTCAAAAGGGATGTCGATATCGATGATGTCAATGGCCTCTCTTTCTTCCGGGGTGATCCGGGCTTCGGACAGTTTGCCGGACAGTGCCTGCTGCACGGTTTTTCTGAGTTCATCGGGGGTAAAAGGCTTGGGGATGTAATCCAGTGCCCCCAGGCGGATGGCTTTGATGGCGGTGTCAGTGGAAGCATAGGCGGTCATCATCACCGCCTTGGTCAGCGGCCATTGTTTTTTGACCATCTTCAACAGTTCGAGGCCGTTTTGGCCCGGCATGACAATGTCGGAAATCAGCAGGGCAAAGCTTTCCTTGGCCATTTTTTCAAGGGCTTCCTGGGCGCTCAAAGCCCGGGTGACCTCATAATTGCCCTTCGCAAGAATCTTTTCCACGTTGTGGCAGATTCGCTTTTCGTCATCGACCACGATGATTTTGGCAGTTGCTCCCATGTTTTCCTCCCCCCAATAAATTTCGGTTAGCGATGTGATCTCTGCTCCAGGTTACAGCAACCTTTGTGCCAAAATTCCAAAGTTGTTTTAACCTCTTAAAATTACAGTTATAAATTTAGCTGTTGCTTTGGCCAGCATGGAAAATGTATAAAAAATATATACAGTTTTGGTGGGGGTGGCGGAAGAAATGCGATTGGTTCACGGGCAAATTAGTTAATAATAAAACCATATGATATTATGGTAAAAAGATGAGATTTCCCAGATGACTCGATGCCGTATGGCATCCATGAGATCAGAAAGTGGATTGTGTATAAAAAAAACATACGCTGTATTTTTTTCGTTCAACCCTGAACAGCTCCCGAAAAGGCTTGCCCAAGCGAGAAAATCGACTTTTTTCGACTTCATCAAACACGACGGCCCCGGAAAAAGCTCGATGGGTTACGGCTTGGGTCGCCGGTGCTGCTGTCCACTGATGCCGTGTTTTTTCATCAGCTGGTGAAAATTGCTGCGCTGCAGGCCCACGCTTTTTGCAGCGCGGGAAACGTTCCAGTCGTTTTTTTCCAGGGCCTTTAAAATGAAATTCTTTTCGACGCTGCGCACCGCCTTCTGGCGGATCTGCTTTTTAACTTTTTTGAGTTCCTCGTTGGTGGTGGGGATGTTTTCCAGCAACGGGCCGATGTCATCCATGTAGCCAGGCAGCGGCAGGTCCTTGAGCGCAATTTGATCAGTTTCACACAAAATGACGGCCCGCTCAATGGTATTGCGCAGCTGGCGCACATTGCCGGGCCAGTCATATTCCGTCAGGCGGTTTACGGCGGCCGGTTCGAACCCCGTGATGGGTTTGTCCATCTGGCGGCTGAACTGGTCCAGGAAATGATAGGCGATGGGCAGAATATCCGTTTTGCGTTCCCTGAGCGGCGGCAGCAGGATGGGATAGACGTCGATGCGGTAATAGAAATCTTCCCTGAACTGGCCGGCAGACACCATTTCCTGCAGGTTGCGATTGGTGGCAAAAATCAGGCGCACATCCACCGACACCGGCTTGAGGGCTCCCAGGGGAAGAAACTCACGGGATTCCAGAAACCGCAGCAGCTTGCCCTGGACCTCCAGGCTGATATTGCTGATTTCATCCAGAAAGACCGTCCCCCCGTCGGCCCGTTTGAAGATTCCCGGTTTGTCGCTGCGGGCATCGGTGAAAGCGCCCTTGGTGTGGCCGAACAATTCGTTTTCCAGCAGATGGGTCGACAGGGTGGCACAGTCGACGGCAAAAAAAACCGCCTTGCTGCGGCGGCTGTTGGCGTGCACGGCCCGGGCCACCAGTTCCTTGCCGGTCCCGCTTTCCCCATGGATCAGAACCGTGGAATCGGTGGGCGCCACTTTCTGGATCATGGTGATGACCCGCTTGATTTTCGGGCTGTTGCCGATGAGTTGATGGGAAGGCGTTTTGCCTCTTGTCACCTGCTGCTGCAAGTCTCGGTTTTGCTGGCGAACCTGTCTTTCCGCCACGGCCTGGCCCACGATGGCCCGCAGTTCAGCCGGGGTAAACGGTTTCGGCAGATAGTCCAGGGCCCCCATTTTCATCACTTCCACCGCCGAAGCCACACTGGCATAGCCGGTCATGACAATCACCGGCGTGTCGGGGTGGTTTTCCTTTACCCGGTGCAAAACCTCCATACCGCCAAGACTGCTCATCTTCAGGTCCGTGATAATGACGTCAAACGGCTGGGCGGCGATCATCTTCAATGCGTCATAGCCGTTGAGGGCGTAGCTGACCTCGCAATTCATTTTTTCCAGCACCCGGGTACAGGTCCGGCAGATGTTGGGCTCGTCATCGACGACGAGTATGCGGGGGGGGTCAGCCGGCATCATCTTCTCCGGGGGGCAGCGGGAATTTAATCGAAAATGTGGTTCCGCGGCCCGGCTCGCTGGAAACCGTAATGGTCGCGTCGTGCTGTTCGATGATTCCGTGGGTGATGGCCAACCCGAGACCGTTGCCGTCTTCTTTGGTGGTAAAAAAGGGGTCGAAAATCCTGTCCAGGTCGCTTTCGGGGATTCCGCCGCCCGTGTCGCTGATGACCACCTCGACAAACCGCCGGTCGGGGTTATAGGTCGTTGAGATCGATATGGAGCCCCCGGCGTCGGTGGCTTCGATGGCATTGAGGATCAAATTGATGATCGCCTGCTGGACCTGGCCCTTGTCGAGATACAGGGCAGGGACGTTGTGCCCCAGTTCACTGGTCAGCTCCAGATCTTTGAAGGCGGCCTGTTTGCGGGTCAACACCAGGCATTCCATTATAATCTGATTGATGTCGTTTTCCTTTTTCACTGGTTTGGTCTGGCGGGCAAAATCCAGCAGGCTGGTGACGATTTTGCGGCAACGCAAGGTCTCGTTGGTGATGGTTTCCAGCTCCTCGAAATTCGGATCTTCCGGATCCAGGTCTTCCTGGATCAGCATGGCAGTGGTTAAAACGGTGGTCAGGGGGTTGTTGATTTCATGGGCCACGCCGGCTGACAGGCGGCCGATGGATGCCAGTTTTTCATGCTGCATCATGGCCTTTTGCATCTTGATGTCCTGGGTGATATCCCGGGATATCTCGATGGCCCCGATCACATCCCCGTTTTCGATCATCGGATAGGTCGAAATTGAGTAGACGATTTTGCGGTTGTCCCTGTCCAGGTGGGTATGGGTGGTCCGGGAAGGCTTTTGGGTCTCCAGTGTTTTGATCAGCGGGCAGGGATGATCCTTGCCCGAGCACGGCTGGCTTTGGCGGTGGGTGATTTCATAGCAGGGGCGGCCGATGACATCCCGGCGCCGCAACCCCAGCTTGTTGAGCAGACTGACATTGATGTCCAGCACCCGGTAATCATAGGCGATGACCATGACATCTTCCTGGATCATTTCATTGGTGATGGCTTTGTACCAGGCGCGGGTTTCCTGAAGTTCCTGGTCGGTCTTTTTCTGCAGGGCGGAAAGCCGCGCGATCTCGTAAAAAAGCTGGGCAGTGGCATCAGAGACAGCCCGCACGGTCTTCTTTTTTTTGGCCAGGATATCATTATAGATATCCATGTTGCCGGTCAGTTCGATGATCAGATCGATATCATCGCGTTTGAAAAAATCGTTATAATCACGGGTGACGAACAGACCCTTGTTTTTCGCCTTGACCAGCCCGGGTGCATTTTCATCGCTATCGGCAACCGCCACGACCTGCGGGTCGATCTCTTGAAAAGTGTGCCGGTCAATAATCTCGATTAAGCGCTTGCAGCGGGGTCCTCCCCCGACAACGGCGATGTTCATGACGGGACTCCTTATTTTTTGTTTCGATTATGTTACAAACAGGGCAAATAATCAACCACTTGATGCTGTGGCGGTCAATCCCCCGGCGGGTGGCATCAGTGCTAGGTTTTAAAATAAAATCGACGCCTGCGGTTGCAATTATATTGTTAATCCTGTATAAACGATTCTTCATATTCAGATTCTGCATTTTCAAGCCTCAGCAGCCAGACGAGGCATTGTGGGCAAGGAAAAAAAGGGCTAAAACCGGACTTGGGAAAAATTTAATGCACTTGGGGATATTCCGGGTGCGGCAGCGTCAGCTACGGGCAGTTAACATGCCAGTTTTCCGATTGATACTTCCTTTTTCGCTCTTTGTCGCACCCCCTGCACTTCCGATGGGTACCGGTCCTTTAGGAAGTCTGCCGCACGCCATTTGCCACACCACCTCTCATTGTCAACATCATGTCATCATTTGGACCTTTAGCTGCAAGGAGGTCATATGATCAATATGGATCACTGGGACTGGGATACCCGGGAAAAAATTGTCGCCATCGGGGACTGGTCCCGGCAGTTTGAGTGGGTTGAAGAACCCTACGTGAGCCCGGACGGTGAAAAAATTGCCGCCATTGTCAACGTGGCGGAAGGGGAATTCAAGGTTTGCGTGAACGGGCAGACTTGGGAAAATACTTTTGACAAGATATGGTACCTGCGATTTTCCCCCGACGGTCGGCTGACCGGCCTGGTGTCGGAAACCGCCGAGTGGACCGTGGCCGTGGACGGGGTCAGCTGGGAACACAAATTCGGCTACGTCTGGAACACCCTGTTCAGCGAAGACGGGCGGCATATTGCCGTAGCGGCCCAGCAGGACATGCAGTATTGCATGGTCGTTGATGACACGCCCTGGGCGCAGACGTTTTCCAACCTGACCGACCCGGTGCTGGGTGGGGGCGGCAAAAACACCGCGGCGGTTGTCCAGATCGAGGACTTCGGCGAGGCTGATGTCGAAAAATACCAGCAGGGGGCTTATACCGCGGCTTTGAACGGCAATCCCTGGGACGTGCGCTTTGTCAATGTCTGGAAAATGGCCCTCAGTGCCGATGGCCGCCACCTGGCAGCCGAGGTGCGGTTGAATCTTTACGACTACACCATTGCCGTCGACGGGCAGCCGTGGGAGCAAACATTCGGCTGTGTCTGGGAGCCCGTCTTTAACCCCGTCAGCGGCAAGGCCGTGGCACCGGTGAGAACCCAGGGGGCCTGGACCCTGGCCGAAGACGGCGATCTGATCTGGAACCAGCGCTTTGTGCAGCTGTGGCACCAGGTCTTCAGCCCGGACGGCAGCCGGCTGGCGGCGGTGGTGGCTCCCAAATACGGCAAATGGACGGTGGCCGTGGACGGCAAGCCCTGGACGGTTACCTTCCAGGACATGGTGACCGACCTGGTGTTCAGTCCGGACGGTCAACGCACGGCCGCGGTGGCCAAGCAGGGGCAGCGCTGGAAGATTGTGGCCGACGGGGCGGTATGGAAGCATGATTTTGACATGGCCTGGAAGCCGGTTTTCAGCCCGGACAGCCGGCATGTGGCAGCCCGGGTGGAAAAAAACGGCAAATACACCATTGCCGTTGACGATCGGCTCTGGCAGCGGCAATGTGAAGTGGCCTGGGACCCGGTGTTCAGTCCGGCAGGCGATAAGATCCTGCTGCGCAGCGTCGAAGACGGCAAGTATTTTCGACGGGTCCTGCCGGTAGCGGAATTGATCGGCTAAGGCCATCGGGTTCATGGGTGAGCGCTGGTGCGCAAACAAGGCAAAAGGGGAGAACAATGAACAGCCTGTATAACTTTGTCAGCGGGCCTCTGGCGTGGGCGGCATTCGTGATTTTCATCGGCGGCAGCCTGTACCGGCTCATCAGTTTGCTTCGGCTGGTGCATACAAAGGAGAAATTCATTTACAGCTATATGAGCTGGAAGTACAGCCTGCGCTCGATTTTTCACTGGATCATCCCCTTTGCCAGCACCAACTGGAGACAACATCCGGTGTTGACCATTGTCACTTTTGTGTTTCACATCTGCCTGTTTGCCACCCCGATCTTTCTGCTGGCCCATGTGATTTTGTGGGAAGAGGCTTTCAACATCAGCTGGTGGACGCTGTCCGATGGCACGGCCATTTTGATGACCCTGGTGGTCATCGGCAGCTGCGTGTTTTTTCTGGTGCGACGCATCGTATCCGCCGAGGTGCAATACGTCACCTCGGTTTCCGACTATGTGATCCTGGCCATCGTGGCCGCACCGTTTGTCACCGGGCTGCTGGCCTATTACCAGTGGTTTGACTACCCGGTCATGACGATTCTGCACATCGTCTCCGGGGAAATCATGCTGGCGGCGATTCCCTTTACCCGCCTGAGCCACATGCTGTTTGCACCGCTGACCCGGGCGTACATGGGATCGGAATTCGGAGGAATTCGACGTGCCAGGGACTGGTAGGGAGGGACTCACTCTTTCATTGATGATCGAGCCTCAACTGCACATTGCGAAAGGCAACGGACAACGGACGACTGACAACAGACCTGTTGGATTCTGTTCATTTGCGATTGAAAGACAAGAAATTGCACAGGTGGTATCCCGACGTTTTTTACTGCCACACAGGAGGTTGCTGAAATGGTAGAGCCTGCCAAGAAAGAACAATCCAGCGAAGTGGTCGACGAGGGGCTGGAAAGGGGCGTGCAAAAGCTGACCGCCGAACAAATCGCAAAAGTGATCAACCGGGTGCTCAAGGGGGAGGCCGGCGCGCGGCTGAAAGCTTACGTGGAGACCTGCATCCACTGCGGGCTTTGCTCGGAGGCCTGTCACTACTATCTTTCCCATGACAATGAGCCGCGCTGGTCACCGGTGGGCAAAGTCAAGCAGACCCTGTGGGAGATGATCCGCCGGAAGGGAAAAGTGGATGCTGAATTCATCAAAAGCGCCGCCACCATTGCCGCCACCGAGTGCAACCTGTGCAAGCGCTGCGCCATGTACTGTCCGTTTGGCATCGATATCGCCTACCTGATGCTCGTGGTGCGCCGCATCACCCACCTGCTAGGGGTCACGCCCCTTTATATCCAGGACACGGCCCACAGCCATGCGGCCACCTTCAACCAAATGTGGGTCAAGGACGATGAGTGGATCGACACCTTGCAGTGGCAGGAGGAAGAGGCCCAGGCGGAGATTCCCACCCTGCGCATTCCCCTGGAAAAGGAAGGGGCCGAAATCATGTACTCGGTGATCGGCCCGGAACCCAAGTTCCAGGCCCAGCTGATCTATCAGGCCGCGGTCATCATGGATGTGGCCGGGGTGGATTGGACCATGCCGGCCACGCCGGGCTGGGATAACAGCGACATGGCCATGTTTACCGGCGACAACGAAATCATGGGGCGCATCAAGCGCGCCCATTTTGAAACCGCGGCCCGGCTGAAGGTCAAGAGGATCGTCATGGGCGAATGCGGCCATGCCTTTCGCTCTGTTTATGACGTGGGCAACCGCTGGCTGGGCTGGCGCATGCCGCCCATACCCATTGTCCACGCCATCGAGTTTTACCACGAGCTGCTGTCTGCAGGAAAAATCAAGATTGGCGAAAAATTCAAAGAGCCCGTTACCCTGCACGATCCATGCAATGTCATCCGGGGCGGCGGACTGATGGAGCAATCGCGTTACGTGATCAATGCGATCTGCGAAGAATTGGTGGAAATGCATCCCAATCGGGAGTATAATTATTGCTGCTGCGCCGGCGGCGGGGTGATCAACTGCGGTCCGCCGTTCAAGCTCCAGCGTGTGCAAAGCAACCGGGTCAAGGCCGAGCAATTGTTTGCCGCCAAGGCACGGGGGGCAAAAGTGCTCATCGCCCCATGTCACAACTGCCACAGCGGGCTGGAAGACATCAACCACCATTACGGCCTGAACATGGAAATAAAATTTATTGGTGATATCCTGTATGAGGTGATGGAAAAACCGGCTTAATTTTAATTTGATGTCGCTCGAAAATGACTTTTACGGGGCCGTCTTAATTTGATGAATCCGCATACGGGTCCAAAGGAGACAAGTTCGATGAAAAAAGGCATTCTGTTCCTGGGCATGTCGTTGATGGTGTCCCTGCTGATTCTGGCAGCCGCCTATAGTCAGGAAGACATGGTGGTGGTCAATGACCCGGGATTCAAGGCGTCGCAGCGGCCGCCGGCGGTCTTCCAACATGATCAGCACAACGAAAGCGCCGGCATCGAGGAGTGCAACGAGTGCCACCATGTTTACGAGGACGGCAACCTGGCGGAAGACGAGTCCTCCGAAGACCAGAGCTGCTCGGACTGCCACGGGCTGAAGGCTGACGGCAGCCAGCCGGGATTGATGAAAGCATTTCACGCCAACTGTAAAGGGTGCCATCAGAAAAGCGGAAAGGGACCGATCATGTGCGGACAGTGTCATGTGCGGCGGCCGGCAGACAATGGACAGAAGGAGATTCAGTAAAGGCTGATGGTTCCGTAAAAAGCTTGTTTAGGCCGCTAGCGGCAACCTATGAACAACGAACTTGGGTTGACTTCGTTTGAAGTCATTTTCGAGCGACATCAACCTGCGATTTAATCTCTCAATTTCCTCGCATTGTCAAAACTCAAAACGGTGAGGTCAGGCATGGCGAAAAAAATTCTAATCATTGATGATGATCCGGTGGTGGTGAAATACCTGCAGGCCGTGTTTAGCGACAATGGCTACGCCACCTGCAGTGCGGGCAGCAGCATGGAGGGGTTGGATGTGGTCAGACAGGAAAAACCCGATCTGATCACCCTTGACCTTCAAATGCCCGGTGAGTGGGGCCCCCGGTTTTACCGCAAATTGAGGCAGGATAAACAGTTGCGAAACATCCCGGTGATCGTAATCAGTGGAATTGACGGGGATCACGCCATCAAAGATGCGGTGGCTTTCGTCAAAAAACCCTTTGACCCTGAAAAATTGGTGGGCATCGTTAAAAACACCATCGGGTAGATTCGTGCATTCGGGCCACGAAATTCGTCCCCGACCCGCGCCGGCCGGCACGAAACCAACGGCGCAAGCCCGCGTTTTTCAACTCCCCTCCAATGGCCGGCCGCATGCTGCCGTTTTTGCTTCCTGCGACGGGTTTGCCCCGCGCTGAGGCTTGAATTTGAAGGGCATGTTTTTAGCTGCGCCCCTTTTTTATTGCCATGGTACCAGCGCGTGAAAAAACAAAGGTTGTTGTCATCTGCGGTCCCACCGGTGTCGGCAAGACGGCAACCGCCATTGAGCTTGCGCGCAGGTTCAACGGTGAGATTATCAGTGCGGATTCCATGCAGGTTTACCGGCGCCTGGATATCGGCACCGCCAAACCCACAGCCGCCGAGCGGGCCCGGGTGGCGCACCACATGATTGACATTGTGGATCCGGATGAAGAGTTCAACGCCCGGCTTTTTTCACAGCAGGGCCGGGGCGTGATCGCCGAGCTGCACCGGCGGGAGCGCACCCCTTTTGTAGTCGGCGGAACCGGCCTTTACATCAAGGCGCTGCTGCACGGTTTGTTTGCCGCTGGGCCGGTGGCGCCCGAGATTCGCAGCCGCCTGAAAAAGCAGGCCGAAAAGCTCGGCAGCCGGGCGCTTTTCGACCGGTTGCAGGCCTGCGATCCCGAGGCCGCCGCGCACCTGCACCCCAACGACACCTATCGCATTATTCGCGCACTGGAAACATTTGAGGCCGGCGGCGGGACAATCTCGGCGCATCAGCGCCGGCACGGGTTTGCCGAAAACCCTTTTGCAACGCTGACCATCGGGCTGGCCATGGAACGGCAGCGGCTTTACCAGCGCATCGATGAGCGGGTGGATGCCATGATCGCTGCGGGGCTGCTGGCAGAAGTCAGGGGACTTCTCAAAATGGGGTATGGCGCGCGACTTAAATCCATGCAGTCCATCGGCTACCGGCATATGGTGGACTTCATCGAAGCGCGCTTGCCCTGGGATGAAGCGGTGCGCACCTTCAAGCGCGACAGCCGCCGGTATGCCAAGCGGCAGCTGACGTGGTTCGGGGCCGACCCGGCAATCATCTGGCATGATCCCGGCCAGATTGACGAGATCGCCGAGGCGATAGATCAATTCTTGCAGTCTTGACCCTCGAGGAGGACAAAATCACTCATTATGCCGCTCATCAGGCAACGGACCACTGACGACGGACAACGGACCCATTGGGGCTTGCCCAATTGGGGAAATCGTATCATTTTGTCTTCTTGCACTTGATAAAACGCGACTGGCTTCCGAAAAGGTTGAATGCATGGCAGCGAAAAAATCCATCAGCATCCGACGCAGTTTGCTGTTCAACCTGCTGATCGTGGTTGTGGTGCTCAGCGGCGCGATTTTTATCACCACCAGCTGGGGGATCCGCGAGTCTGTTCAAATGCTCTCCCGCTCGCTGATCAATCAGTCCACGGGACAGACCGAAAGCGAGCTGGACGCTTTTGTTCATCCGGTCGTCCAGCAGCTGCGCGTGGCGGCCCAGTGGGGCCGCGAGGGCCTGCTGGATGTCACCGACCGCCGTGCGTTAAACCGCCTGTTCGTGCCGCTGGTTGAAAATATTCCTCAGATATCCTCGGTGCTGCTGGCCGATGCCAAGGGCCGTGAATACCTGCTGTTGCATACCGAAGAGGGGTGGATGAACCGTGAAACCCGCACCGCCCGATGGGGCGGCCGGTCACGGCTGACCCGCTGGTCTGCCAAACACCCGGAACCACAGGTCAGCTGGGAAGCTTTGAACTACGATCCCCATCAACGTCCCTGGTACCAGGGGGCCATCGGCAGCCGCAAGCCCCACAGCACAGCTGCTGGCGCTACCCGGTCGACACCGGTTTTCTGGACCAAACCTTACGTTTTCTTTACCACCAAGGACCTGGGCATCACCGCATCTCTGGCCTTTGAAACGGCAGACGGTCTGCAGCAGGTCATTGCCTTTGACCTGCTGCTCGTCGATATCACCAGGTTTACCATGGGGCTGAAAGTCAGCGAACACGGGCAGGTGGTGGTTTTGTCCGACGATCAATTCCGGGTGATCGGTTTGCCGCGGCATCCACTGTTTTCAGACCCGACAATGCTCAAGGCCTCCCTGTTGAAGACGCCGGAACAGCTCGGTGTGCCGGTGCTGATGGACACCATGAAGGCCTATCGCCGCGAGGATATCGTTGGCGGGGAGGCCTATCGGGTGGAAAGCGGCGGCAGCATCTGGTGGGTGGGGGTGCGGACCTACCCGTTGGCCCAAGACCGTCGTCTTTATATCACCGTGGTGGTGCCGGAAAGTGACCTGCTCGGCAAATTAAAGCAGATGCGGGCCTGGATCGTGGCCATTGCCCTGGCGGTGCTGCTGCTGGCGGTGGTCAACGTGATTGTGCTTGCCGGCCGGTACAGCCGGCCCATTGAGACCCTGGTCGCCGAAAGCCGGCGCATGAGCAAAGGAGATCTGGAGCCTGGAGCACCCATCGAGTCCCGGGTCATGGAGTTTCAAAGACTGGCCCAGGCCCACGATCACATGCGCGAGGGCCTGCGCAGCCTGCTCAAAATGGAAAGAGACATGCAGCTGGCCAGCCGGATTCAGCGAGACACCTTCCCGGAGGTGCTTCCGCAGGTAAAAGGATATCAGATTGCCGCCTGGGCCCAGCCGGCGGAGCAGACCGGGGGCGATACCTATGATGTCATCGGGCTGCGCGGCTTCGCCGGAGACGGTGGCATGCACCTGGCATTGAAAGATGCCGACAGCGCGGTTTTTTTGCTGGCCGATGCCACGGGCCATGGCATCGGGCCGGCCCTTTCGGTGACCCAGGTGCGCGCTATGCTCAGAATGGCCGTACGCATGGGCTGGGACCTTGCCGCCATTGTCAAGCACATGAACGCCCAGCTGTGCTGGGACCTGACAGAAGGCCGGTTTATCTCCGCCTGGTTTGGCCACCTGGATGCCACCACCCACCGGCTGACCAGTTTCAGTGCGGGACAGGCTCCCTTTTTCCACTTTCAGACGGCCAGCCGGACCTGCCGCACCTTTGCTGCCGACATGCCGCCGCTGGGGGTCATGGAAGAGGCGCGCATCGAAATCGGCGAGCCCATCGCGCTGGCCCCCGGGGATCTGTTCGTCGTCACCTCCGACGGTCTCATCGAACCTGCCAATGCCGACGGTGAGCTGTTCGGCAAACAACGGCTGATCGAGGTCCTCAAAGCCCATCACCGGGCAGCGCCGGAAGCTATCCTGGCGCAGCTGCTGGATGCAATCGAACGCTTCACCGGCAACGCCCCCCCCGATGACGACCGCACCGCTATCATCATCAAAAGACAGCGCTAGCCACGGACCTTAGATGGTGTTTCGCAGCCACTTCTTATATCGGGATGGGTGCGACCACCTGGGACGAGACGAACATCCAGGTGACCAAAGCGGCGTTGAGTACGGCTCCCAGGTAGATTTTGCCGGTCAGCTGGTAAAACCAGGTGGAGAGGGGAATCACCATGATCAAAACGCCGATGATGTGAAACAGGTTGAGGACAAAGGAGACCAACATGCCCCCGGGGCCTTCGAAGGGGATGAATCCCGTGGTCAACAGCGGCACGTACTGCACGGCGATAATCGTCAGCAGCGGGATGACCACCGCCGCCGTGTTGGAAAGCGACCAGGATAGGAAGGTTTTCCACCATTTGTTTTTCAGGGGCGGGCACAGCTGGCCGTGCAGGAAAATTCCCATCAGCAAAAAGGCCAGCAGTAGCCAGGGAAAATAAACCACCCCGAGAAAGGCGCGGTAGGCGGTCAGATCGCTGGCAAAAGGAAAGACAAAGCGAAAGTCCACGATCCAAACCCGCTCGAGGACGTACTCGCTGAAGCAGGCAAAACCAAACAGGATCGCGGCCAGCAGGAGCGTTTTGGCAATTTGAACCGTTTCCAGGGCAAAGCGGTCCTGCCGAAAGGACAGCCCCAGATCGGCCAGGGTCAGTCCGGTTTGCCGCGCGCGTTTTTTAAACCAGAACTGAAAAAATACAAAACCGATGATGTTGATCCACACGAACCACCAGACGATGCCGTTGACCATCATCATGGGAAAGGCGCGGTCGATTTTGACCAGGTAGACATGGATGCCGAAGAGCACAAAGATCAGCGGCAGGTACAGCCACATCAGCAGCCCGTTGAGCGCGGCCAATCGAAAATAGGATATGCGGCTGCAGGCGTAGACCCCACTTGCCGGTCCCTGCAGGGAGCGGAAAAGCGGGGTTTTGAGCAGCAACAGTCCCAGGGGCAGCAGCGAGGCCAGGCAGGCCAGCATGGCCACCAGTGTCGCCCATTCTTTTAGCGGCCAGATCTGCCGGTTGGCCGGGATCCAGGATTGCGGCGGCGGATGCAGCGCCTGGCGCATCCACTCGAGGGCCTCGGCAACGGCCGCCTGGTTGTGGGACTCCTGCAGGTGGGTGACCGGGGGAATAAAGACTCGGCGGGCGCTGCCTTCGGTAAAATTTCCATAGGTTTTCCCCGCCTGCGGATGGTCGACACCGAACACCTTGCGGGTCAGATCGCTGTCCATCCATTCGGTTTCGAAATGCCGGGTGCCAGTCATGCGGGTCCGATATTCATCGTAGCGCCCGAAAATCATGAGCATGTTTTTGGGCCGGGTGCGGGTGGCCTCCGGGGTGAAGGCAAAACCGGAGATCACCAGGGCCCTGACGGAAGCATCCTCAAGCGCCAGGCGATAGACGATGGCGGCCCCGATGCTGTGGCCCATGAGACCCACCGCATCGGCGGCGACAAAGGGCAAGGATTTGAGATATTGCCAGGAACTGCGCCCGCCGTATGTTTTGTCAAAATCGGGCGCCTGCGGATCGTTGGGGATGCCCGAATTTCCCCGGCCGATGGCATCGATGGCCAGCACCGCAAATCCGCGCCGGGCCATCTCGATGCAGTAGGCATCGCTGGTTTCGCGGTTGTTCTGATACCCGTGGATGTAAACAACACCGGGCACCGGATGGGCCCTGGAGGCCGCCAGGGGCTTGAAAAGCTTGGCCCGGATCGAAATGGCGTTGAAGTTGGGATAGGTCACGTTGGAGACGGCCACCCGGCCGAAACTTTGCTGGGTCAATGAGGCCAGCATAGCGGCGGCCACCATCACCGCCAGGCATCCCAGAAACACCAGCACGGCATTGCGGTTTTTTTCAGCGTTGAAAAGCTGGTGCGTGTTCATACCGACCCTTTCATCTTTTCCCGCAGCTGGCGTTTGAGGACCTTGCCGACGGCACTCAAGGGCAGTTCGGCCATGAATTCAATGCGTTTTGGAACCTTGTAGGGAGCGACTTTTTCACGCATGTAGGCGGTGATTCTTGCGCGGGTGTCATCGTCGGCAGCCACATCGGCCTTGAGCACGATGGCTGTAGCAACAATTTCAGACCCGGGCCGGCTGGGGTCCGGCAGGCCGACGGTGGCGGCCATGTCCACGTCCGGGTGCTCCATCAAAACATCGTCTACGGTGCGGGTAAACACCTTGTAGCCCGAAACGATCACCATGTCCTTGAGACGGTCGACCACGAAAAAATAGCCGTCTTCATCCATGGTGCAGACGTCCCCGGTATAGATCCACCCGTCGCGCAGGGTCCGGGCCGTTTCTTCGGGTTTGTTGTGGTATCCCAGGGTAAACACCTGGGGGCCCCTGACCGCCAGTTCTCCGGGCTCTCCCACCGGTACCGTCCGGCCGGTTTCCGGGTCCACCAGCTTGACGTCAGTATCGGGCAGGGGGATGCCCACCGAGCCTGGTTTTTTCAGGCCGTAGCGGGGCAGGCCCATGTGCACGGGACTGGTTTCGGTCATCCCCAGAACCTCCACCAGCTTTGAGCCGCCGACAACCGTTTCAAACTCCCTGATGTACTCCGGGGGAAATGGGGCGGCTCCGCTGAGCGCCCACTGCAGGTTCGAAAAATTCAGCGAACGGAATTTCGGTTTTTTGAGCAGTTCGAGGAAAATGGTGGGTACATTGACGATGGCCTCGGGACGGTAGCGGGCCATGGCCGCAATGATAAAGTCCAGGTCCCGGGGGTTGACGACCGCCACCTGGCAGCCGCCGATGGCCATGGTGTTCATGGCCAGAAAAAGACCGGCCTGGTGGAAAAGGGGAAAGGCCGATAAAATAGTGGCAGTCTCCTCGGGTTTCATGTCCAGCCAGGTGTTGACCTGGACCATCTGGGAGACGATGTTCTGATGGGTCAGCAGCGCCCCCTTGGGGGGTCCGGTGGTGCCGCCGGTATACTGCATCAGGCAGGGGGCTTGCGGGTCCAGCGGCGCTTCGATTCTGTCCGCCGGGGCCTGCTGCACAAAATCCATCAACCCGCCCACCGTGACATTGCCGACGGAATGCACCCGGCCGGTGGGAATTTTTTTCAGCGCCCGGCCCAAAAAGCGCTTTAAAGGGGAGAGAAAATCACCAATGGCAGCCACCGCCACGGTTTTAACGCTGGTTTTTCCCACCACCTGGGCCACCCGGTCAAACAGGGCGTCCAGGGTGACCAGCAGCCGGGCCCCGGAATCATTGAGTTGGTATTCAAGCTCCTTGGGCTGCTGCAGGGGGCTGACACCGGTCAGAACGCAGCCGGCCTTCTGGATGCCGACAATGGCGATGTAATAGGCCGGGATGTTGGGCAGGTGGACGCCCACCGTATCGCCGGGCTTCAATCCGTTGTTTATCAGAAAATGAGCGAAACGGTTGGAAAGCGTGTCCAGTTCATGAAAGGTGATTTCCCGGCCCAGATAGTAGAGGGCCACACTGGCCGGCCGCTCGGTGGTGCCTTCACGGAACATCTGAGCATAGGTTTTAGAGGGATACTCCAGGTGCTCCGGCACATGGGCATCATAGTGCCTCAGCCAGGGTTTGCGGGCATATGGATTCGGCATGGTCTGTTCCCCCAAATGGACAATGACGCTCAATCAAAATACATATTGCGCTAGCCCATGAAAATCACCGCAACCGGCAACAGACAGGCTTTATAATTCTTTCAGCAGCTCTTTGGCCTTGTCCCTGAAATAGGGGTCATCGGAGGCGGCGGCTTTTTCCAGATAGCCTTTGGCTTCGGCCTTGTTCTTGTCGCCGCCGATCTGGATCAGCAGCTCCCCGAGATAGACATGGGCTTCGATGTTGTCGGCGAAATAGGGGGTGGCCTGGTATTCCCGGTAGTATTGCAGCGATTTTTTGCGGTCGCGCATGGGCCAGGGCAGCACCGCCCAGAAGCGGCCCAGGGACAGCATCGGCCCGGCCTCTTTGTACATCTTGTCGATGGCGTAAGTTTTTTCGAAGCTTTGCTGGGTTTTGTCTTTCAGGCCCTCGGCCAGGGCCGTAAAAATGCTGACTCCGTCGGAGTAGATCCCCACGTTCAAGCCGTAATAATAGTAGCCGTCAGGTTTTTCCGGTCCCAGCTCGATGGCCTTCTGGGCATACTGCATGCCCTGCTTGCCGTACTTGGCGCAGATGTCCTCCCAGCCTTCGACCTTCTGGGATTTGGCTTCGTGGCCGTACTCGCGGTAAGCCCGGGCGCATTTCCAGTTGGCCTCGTAGCTGTCGGGATTGGCGGCCAGGGCCTTTTTGTAAAGGTCAATGGCCTGCTGGTAATTTGCCAGCCCCCCCTTTTCAAAGAGCCTGTCAGCCTGGGCGACATAATCGGCTGCCATCAGGCTGACGGGCAGCAGCATCACCAGCCCAATGCAAAACGCTTTCAATCCGGTGGTTTTCATTTTCAATCTCCTTTTGGCAAGTCGTGGAAAATTTCACCTTCATCCGCTTTTAAGCCAATTCTAGCGCACAGGCCATCGACACCCCGCCCCCGCCGCACAGGGTAGCCAGCCCCAGGCTGTTGCCCCTTTTTTGCATGGCATGGATCAGGGTGACGATCAGACGGGCCCCGGTGGCCCCCACCGGGTGCCCCAGCCCGATGCCCGAACCGTTGACATTGGTGATTTCGCGGTTCAAGCCCAGCTCTTTTTCACAGCCGATGTACTGGGCGGCGAAGGCTTCATTGACTTCGATCAATTCAAAGTCCGCGATTTTCAAACCGCTTCTTGAAAGCAGGTCATTGACCGCCGGGACCGGCGACAGTCCCATGACTGACGGGTGGCAGGCTCCCCGGCCCACGGATTTTATTTTTGCCATTGGCGCAAGGCCCAGTTCGGCGGCTTTTTCGGCCGCCATGAGGATCACGGCCGCCGAGCCGTCGTTGATGCCGCTGGAGTTGCCGGCCGTCACCTTGCCGGTCTTGGGAACGAAGGCCGGCGGCAGTTTTTGAAGCTTTTCAATGGTCAGCCCCGGTCTGAAATGCTCGTCCTTGTCGAAAATCAGCGGGTCCGCCTTGCGCTGCGGGATTTGCATGGCAACGATTTCTTCTTTAAACGAGCCATCGTTGGTGGCCCGTTCCACGTTGTTGTGGCTGCGCAGGGCGACTTCGTCCATCTCTTCGCGGCTGATGTCGAGGTGCTGAGCGACAAACTCGGCGGTGTGGCCCATGATGTACGGCTTGCCCTTGAAATAGCTCAAAGGGGGCTGTTCGGCATCCACCGGTCCGTCTTCGGGGTGGGGGATGACATGCGATCCGCAGTGCAGACCGCGGATCAGGTTGTCGACAAATTCGGCGTCCTGCAGCCGGCAGCCCCAGCGGGCCTGGGGCACGGAGTAGGGCACCCCGGACATGTGTTCCACCCCGCCGGCCAGAATGACGTCGGCCATGCCCGCCTGGATCATGGCCATGCCGGAAACGATGGCTTCCATTCCGGAAATGCACACCCGGTTGATGGTCACGGCGGTCACCGAATCCGGAATGCCGGCCAGCAGGGCGCCGATGCGGGTAACGTTAAGCGTATCCACCGGTTCCATGCAGCAGCCGTAGCGCACATCATCGATGATCGCCGGGTCGATGCCGGCTCTTTCAATGGCGGCTTTCATGGTCACGCTGGCGATGGTGGCGGCATGACTGTCGCGCAGGCTGCCGCCGAAGGCTCCAATGGCCGTTCTGCAGGCTGAAACAACGACGACTTCTTTCATCATCTGCTCCTTGTCAAAGTTAAGAGTTGCGGTTAGCTCCCAGTATCGGTGGGCGGGTATAAGAAAAACACGCCGGGAGTGTTGCGAAAAATGGTTCCCGTATAAATTTTTGCCATCCTATGGGAATTCATCCGCGTTTGTCAAGTAATTGCCGGGTGGCCGCCTGCCGAACCCCGGCTCCGCAAAAACCGGCGCATAAATGGGTTGACAGGCGGGCGATAAATCGATATGCAAATTTAATATCGTAATTTCAAGAGGTTGTGAATGCAGTTCGAATTCAGCGAAAAGGCGGCCTATCAGCAATATTTCACTGCGGCCCATGACCTGGTGCGACGCTCGGTCCGGGAATTTGTCAACGGGGAGATAATGCCCCATGTGGACCAGTGGGAAGAGCAAGGGGCGTTTCCCCGTGAACTTTATCAAAAGGCCGCCCAGATCGGGTTTCTGGGCATCGGCTACCCCGAGGAGCTGGGCGGGACACCGGGCGACATTTTTTTCCGGATCGCCGCCTGGGAAGAGATCATGCGCTGTGGGTCGGGCGGCATCGCCGCCGGCCTTGGATCCCTGAACATCGCCCTGCCACCGATTCTCAGCCGGGGCACCGATGAACAAAAGCAGCGCTTCGTCAAACCGGTGCTGGCCGGAGAGCGGGTGGCGGCCCTGGCGATCACCGAACCCGGCGGCGGCTCCGACGTGGCAGCGCTGCAGACCACGGCCGTTCGCGACGGCGATCATTACGTTGTCAACGGCAGCAAGACCTTTATCACCAGCGGCTGCCGTGCCGACCAGATCACCTGTGCCGTGCGCACGGGAGGCCCGGGGGCCCACGGCATCAGCCTGCTGGTGATCGAAGCTCAAACGCCGGGCTATGCGGTTTCCGAAAAATTGAAAAAAACCGGCTGGTGGGCGTCGGATACCGCCGAGATTTTTTTTGACAACTGCCGGGTGCCGGTGGAAAATCTGATTGGGGAAGAAAACCAGGGGTTTTACGGCATCATGGAAAACTTTCAGGCCGAACGGCTGCAGCTGGCCGTGATGGCCAACACGACCGCCCAGCTGGCGCTGGAAGAATCCATCCGCTACGCCAAACAGCGCAAGGCCTTCGGCAAGGTGCTGGCCGGGTTTCAGGTCACGCGCCACAAAATTGTGGACATGGCCACCCTGGTGGAGGTCAGCCGGGAGTTTACCTACCGCGTGGCCGCCGGCATCGATGCCGGCCTGAACCGGGTCAAGGAAATTTCGATGGCCAAAAACTTCGCCTGCACTGTCAGCGACCGGGTTACCTATGATGCGGTGCAGATTTTCGGCGGCCACGGTTTTATGCGCGGCAGCGTCGTGGAACGCCTTTTTCGCGACAACCGGGTGCTGAGCATCGGCGGGGGCACCACCGAGATCATGAAGGAAATCATTGCCAAACATATTTTCTAGGCCGGGGGACTGCCGGCGATGCAGCCCCTGTTTTCCAGGGAGGGACGGGCATGGACAAAAAATGGGTGTACCTTTTCGATGAAGTGGATCAAGCTCAGCAGTATGTCGGCGGTGATTGGGAAGCCGTGCGCGGCTTGCTGGGCGGCAAAGGGGCTAACCTGGCTGAAATGGTGCGCATCGGGATCCCGGTGCCGCCGGGGTTTACCGTGACCACCGAGGCCTGCAATCAATACCTGGCTGGCGGCGGGGTCCTGCCTGAAGAGGTCTGGCAGCAGGCGATGGAGGCCATGAAGGTGCTTGAAGAAAAAACCGGCAAAAAATTTGGCGACCCCGTCCGCCCGTTGCTGGTTTCCTGCCGTTCTGGGGCGAAGTTCTCCATGCCGGGCATGATGGATACGGTGCTCAACATCGGTTTGAATGATGAAACCGTGCGGGGCATGATCGAACTGACCGGCGATGAGCGCTTTGTATATGACTCTTACCGGCGCCTGATCCAGATGTACGGGGCGGTCGTAATGGGTTTGCCGGATGAGGCCTTCGAGGAGGTGCTGACGGCGGCGCGGCGCAAGGCCGGGGTGCAGCTCGACACCGAACTGGACGCCGCCCAATGGCGGGCTGTCACCGGCGAGTTCAAGTCGATTTTCAGACGTCTAGCCGGGCGCGCATTTCCCACCGACCCGTTCGAGCAGTTGAAACTGGCCACCGAGGCGGTTTTTGAAAGCTGGAACGGCAAGCGGGCCATCGACTACCGCAACGCCGCCGGCATCGCTCATGACCTGGGCACGGCGGTCAACATCGTTGCCATGGTTTTCGGCAACATGGGCGAGGACAGCGCCACCGGCGTGGCCATGACCCGCAACAGCACCACCGGAGAGAAGCATATCGAAGGGGATTACCTCACCAACGCCCAGGGGGAGGATGTGGTGGCCGGCATTCGCATGACCAAGGACATCTCGCAGCTCAAAGAGGAAATGCCGGCGGCCTATGCCGAGTTTGAAGCCATTGCCCGGCGGCTGGAAGCGCATTATCGCGAGATGCAGGACATGGAGTTTACCATCGAAAAGGGCAAGCTGTGGATGCTCCAGACCCGTGATGGCAAGCGTTCGGCCCAGGCCGCCGTGCGCATTGCCGTCGACATGACCGAAGAGGGCCTGATCAGCCGGCAGGAAGCGGTCATGCGGGTGACGGCCGAACAGGTGGACTTTTTTTTGCACCCCCAGTTCGATCACCAGGCCAAACGGGCGGCCCGGGAAGCCGGCGATTTTCTGGCCGCCGGGTTGAACGTCTCCCCGGGGGCGGCGGTGGGCATGGTGGCCTTTGACGCGGATCAGGCCGAGCTCTGGGGGAGAGATGAAGGCAAGCATGTGATCATGGTGCGCCCCGAGACCCGTCCGGATGACGTTCACGGGATGCTGGCCGCCGAAGGCATATTGACCAGCCGGGGGGGGCGAACCAGCCATGCAGCCCTGGTGGCCAGGCAGTTCGGCAAACCGGCGGTGGTCGGGGTGTCCAGCCTGGAGATCGATCTGACCAATCGCGAGATGAAAGTCGGCGATACCGTCATCCGCGAGGGCGACTGGCTTTCCATTGACGGCACCGCCGGCGAGGTGTACCTGGGCAAGCTGGACACCATGGTGCCGGACATCAAGGATCCCTGGCTGCTGAAGCTGCTGTCCTGGGCGGACGATTTTCGGCGCCTGGGGGTCTGGGCCAACGCCGACTACCCGGAAGATGCCAGCCGGGCACGAGAGTACGGGGCTGAGGGGATCGGACTGTGCCGCACGGAGCACATGTTTTTTGAAAGCGAGCGGCTGCCCCACATCCGCAAGATGATCATGACCGATCTGGCCCATGAGCGCCAGGAGGCGCTCGAAGCCCTGCTGCCCTTTCAGCGGGAGGATTTTGCGGGCCTGTTCCGGGCCATGGATGGTCTGCCGGTGATCATTCGTCTGATTGACCCGCCGCTGCATGAATTTTTGCCCGATCCGCTGGATTTGATGCATGAGCTGGCGGATTTGAAAATCCGGCTGCAGCAGGCCCCAAACCTGGCCCAACTAGATGATTTGCTGGAGCAGATCCGGATCAAGGAGAGCCTGCTCAAACGGGCCGAAGCCCTGCACGAGGACAATCCCATGCTGGGGCTGCGCGGCGTGCGGCTGGGAATCCACATTCCGGAACTGACCACCATGCAGGTGCGCGCCATTTTCGAGGCTGCCTGTGCGGTGGCCAAGGAAGGCGTCAGCGTTCACCCGGAAATCATGATTCCGCTGACCAGCCATGTCAACGAGCTCAAGATTCAGCGCGAGGCGCTGGAAAAAGAAGCCCAAAAAGTCATGCAGACCGAGGCCATCAAGGTGGATTACAAATTCGGTACGATGATCGAAATTCCGCGCGCCGCACTGACCGCCGACCAGATCGCTGAATACGCCCAGTTCATCTCCTTCGGAACCAACGACCTGACCCAGACCACCTACGGCATCTCCCGTGATGATGCCGAAGCGGGATTCTTGATGCAGTACATTGCCATGGGGGTGCTGCCGGAAAACCCCTTTGCGACCCTCGACCGGGACGGAGTGGCTGAGCTGATGCGCATCGCCGTATCCAAGGGACGCACCCAAAACCCGCAGCTGGAATGCGGCATCTGCGGGGAGCATGGCGGAGATTCGGAATCCATCGAAATCTGCCACGAGTTGAACCTGACCTATGTGTCGTGTTCGCCTTTCCGGGTGCCCATCGCCAGGCTGGCGGCCGCCCATGCAGCCCTCCGGGAAAAACAGGCCGGCAGCGACCCGCAATAAAACCGTCGCCGGGATTGCTGCCTAATAAATTGCCGCGGCCTAAAGTCCAACGGTCGGGATGCCGATAATACCTGTCAAGCACCCTGCATTTCAGCGGGCGGCGGTGCTTTTCATGAATCGGCAACCGGATGCTGGCACAATTGCGTCTAGAACAGCATTCACACGGTCAGGATGGACATGTCCGAATCCCAGGCAAAATCCGGCAACACCCGTTTAATGGGGAAAAAAAGCATTCCGGAGCATATCATCGACGGATCGATTGCCATTGATTCCATCGAAGCCTATCGCAGCATTCTGCAGCAGTTTCCCCGGCATCCCGCGCTGTTAAAAAAATATGCGGACCTGCTGTTTCGCCGCGATCTGCTGGATCTGGCCGCAAAGTCCTACGACGAGGCGGCCCGGCTTTTTATCGAGTCCGGCCAGATGCTGCCGGCCCTGGTTGCCAAAAAACAGCAATGGTTGATCAAGCCTCCGGCCAAGGAGGATATCCGCCTTTTTCTAGCGGAGCTGGCCGGGGGCAATTTTCAGCAGACCCCCATCAAGGTGTTTCTGGAGCGCCTGCCGCCCCGGCAACTGCTGGCCGTGATGACGGGTTTTGTGCGGGTCCGGCTGCTGGCCGGCAAGATCGTCAGAAAAGCCGGGCAGCGCGAAACCGACCTTTATTTTATCGTTTCCGGGACCCTGAAGGACTCCGTTTATCCATCCCTGGAAACCAAGGAGCGAATTTACCGCAAGGCCCGCATCGATTTATCCGAAAACGACTTTTTTGGCGACATCTACCCGTTTAAAACCGATCAGACTTCCGTTTGCACCACTGAAACCCTTACCGAGGTCGAGATGGTGAAGATATCCCGGCAAAAGCTGATGACCCTGTGCCGGAAATACCCCGACATCGAGCTGGCGATCATCAACCTGTTTAAGATCCGGCGCGGCGCGGTGGAAAAAGCGCCGGCTTCCATGATCCGCAAAGCTGAGCGCTACCAGCTGCCCATAAAAATGAAGCTGGAGGTTGCCTCCGGGCAGCCTTCCGGTGCTCCACTGGTCATCGACGGTTATTCCAGCGATATCTCCATCGGCGGGATTTGTGTGATTTTAAACGGCCAGAGTGAACACATGGCTCACCTGCTGGGCTCCCTGCCGCCCGGCGGCGGCGACCAGGTCCGGGTCCGCTTTCCCGGCGAAACCATGGAGCTCAAGGTCCAGGGCAACATCGCCTGGCATCACAAGATTCATTTTAACGGCACCAAAACCCTGGCCTTGGGCATTCAGTTTGAAGAGGACTCTCCCAAACTGCAGGGGATGCTGTTCATGTTTGCCAACAGCCTGGGCGGCAAATCCATATCGCAAAAGGACAATCGGACCCCATGAACGGCCTGATCCAGGTAATAAAAGAACGAAAAATCGGATTGCCGGCCGCCGATGGCGATCTGAGCGCTTCTTTTCGTGGCGGCGGCGCAGATCGTGTCGGGGACAACCGGGGCTCGATTCCACAAAGCGCGGCTGGGCAGCACACGCAGCAGGTTTCTGCGGATCCTGACGCACCGCTTTACAACAGCCGCATCATCAGCACCTACCTGGAGTACCTGCGGCAGTTTCACCCGGACATTGAGATCGATTCTGTTTTACGGGCGGCGGGAATAACCTCCCCCGAGGCGGAAGATCCCGGACACTGGTTCAGCCAGCGCCAGACCGACCGGTTCCATGAGATTCTCGTGGCCAGGACCGGCAACCGCCACATTGCCAGGGATGCCGGCCGATTCACGGTGTCATCCAGGCGACTGGGGGCCGTCGGGCAGTATGCCCTGGGGCTGATCAACCTGGCCTCCATTTATCTGAGATCCGGCAAGCTGGCAAAAACCCTGTCCCGGGGAGCAGTGATGACGGCCAAAAAGCTGGCCAGCAACAAGGTGGAAATCACTTCGGTTCCCACCCCGGGAACTGCGGAAAAACCCTATCAATGCGAAAATCGAATCGGGACCCTGGAGGCGGTGCCCGGGCTGGTTCACCATCAATACGCCGAGGTTGAGCATCCTGCCTGCATCCACCGGGGCGATGAGTGCTGCCGCTACATCGTCACCTGGGAAAAATCGGCGGCCCTCATCTGGCAGCAGATCAGCCGCGCGGCACCTTTCATCGCACTGGCCATCAGCCTGACAGCCTATCCATTTCTGTCCGGCCGGGTTTGGGGCGACCTGGTACTGGGGTGTGCCTTTATCATGCTGCTTGTTTTCCTGCGTGCCGAACGGCTGACCAGGGCCGGGCTGGTGGCAACCATCGAAAACCAGGGCAATGCGGCCCGGGAACTGCTCGAAGAGATCGACATCCGCCACCGCAATGCTCAGCTGATCCAGGAAATCGGCCAGACCGTGTCCCGCATCCTGGATGAGCAGCGCATCGCCAACAGCATCATGGCGGTGGTGGAAAAACACCTGTATTTTGATCGCGGCATGATCCTGCTGGCCGAGCCGGCCGGCCGCCGGTTGCACCTGACCGCCGACTTCGGCTACACCGCCCAGCAGCGAGCCCTGCTGGGCGACCATGAATTCAATCTTGAAGACCCGGTCTCCGACGGGCTGATTATCCGCGCATTTCGCGAACAAAAGCCCTTTCTGGTCAAAGATGTTGCTAAGATCATCAAGCAGGCTTCACCGAAAAGGCGCAAACTCATGCGCCGGGTGGGGGTCAAATCATTTGTTTGCCTGCCCATTGTCTATGAAAGACAAAGCCTGGGGGTGATGGTGGTGGAAAACAACAACCTGCACCGGCAGCCCGGGCACAGTGAAATGAGCCTCCTGCTGGGCGTGGCCTCCCAGACAGCCCTGAGCATCATCAACGCGCGGTCTGTTAAAAAGATCAGAGAAAGCGAACGAAAATACCGTCTGCTGGCCGATAACAGTTCGGATATCATCTGGGTGTTCGACCCGTTTCGCGAGCAGCTGACCTATGTCAGTCCCTCGGTGGCGCGGGTCCTGGGTTTTGCCCCCGAGGAGTTCATGGAGCTGGATCTAGCGGAAATCTTCACTCCTGCTTCCCTGGAGCACGCCCTGGCCATTCTCGGAAAAGAACTGGCCGCAGAAAACAACGACCGCAGGAGCCGTTTGGAATTCCATCGCTCCCGGACCCTGGAACTCGAACAGTACCGCAAGGACGGCTCCACCCTGTGGATAGAAGTAACCGCGACTTTTATCCGCAACAAGGACGGCCGGATTGTTTCCCTGCTGGGAGCCTCCCGCGACATATCCAAACGCAAGCGGGCCGAGCAGGAAAAAAAGGAACTGGAAGCCCGGCTGCAGCAGGCCCATAAAATGGAGGCCATCGGCACCCTGGCCGGCGGCATCGCTCATGATTTCAACAACATTCTCGGCGCGGTGCTCGGCTATGCGGAAATGTCCCTGGAAGATGCCGAGCCCGGATCACTGATTCACAGCAATCTGACCGAAGTTTTGACCGCCGGCACCCGGGCCAAGGACCTGGTCAAGCAGATTCTGGCCTTCAGTCGCCAGGCCGAACAGGAGCTGCGGCCCGTCCAGGTCAAGCTGATTGTCAATGAAGCCGTCAAACTGCTGCGCGCCTCGCTGCCTTCCACCATTGAGATTCGCCGGCGCATCACCAGTAATTCGGCCACCCTGGCCGATGCCACCCAGATCCACCAGGTCATGATGAATCTTTGCACCAACGCCCACCACGCCATGGCCGAAGAGGGGGGCGTCCTGGAGGTGGGCCTGGCCGATGTCAGGATAGACAATGCGGACGAGGCGCGCGAACTGGACCTGTCTCCCGGCTGCTACCTGTGCCTGACGGTGGGCGACACCGGCTGCGGCATGCCGCCGGAGGTCATCGCGCGCATCTTTGATCCGTTTTTTACCACCAAGGGCCGGGACAAGGGAACGGGCATGGGACTGGCGGTGGTCCACGGAATTGTCAAAAGCCATGGCGGGGCTGTGCGCATGGACAGCCAGCCGGGCCGCGGCACCACCTTCGAGATCTTTTTGCCGGTGATCCGCCAGGCAGCCGAATCCGCTGCCGTGGCCGACGGGGAGCGGCTTCCCACGGGAGAGGAGCAGATTCTTTTCGTGGACGACGAAAAGGCCCTGGTGGACCTGGGACGGCAGATGCTGGAGCGCCTGGGCTACAAGGTCATCTGCCGCACTTCCAGCATCGAGGCCCTGGAGCTGTTCAAGATCCGACCGGAGCAGTTTGACCTGGTGATCACCGACATGACCATGCCGAATTTGACAGGCGACAAACTGGCCGCCGAGCTCAAGCGCCTCCGCCCGGACATCCCCATCATCCTGTGCACCGGCTTCAGCGAGCAGGTCACCGAAGCCGGCGTCCGGCAGATGGACCTGCAGGCCTTTCTTTTCAAGCCCCTGGTGATGAACAAGCTGGCCCGCACCGTGCGTAAGGTGCTCGATGGGGATAATTAGCGAATTTTTTCCCCATTTAGCCCCAATTATGAACTGTATTTCCTAAAAGTAGGAAAAAAACCCCCCAATTACTATCTGTCCGCTGCCTGGAATATGCTCTAACCGTCTGAAATAACAGGATCCAAATAAAATAAGCCAGGTTGCATGATTATTGCATGAAAATAATGGGGCTTTAGTTTTCGTAAAAATTGAAAGCCAAACCAGGGGGAAACAGCAAAACAAACAGACACAAATCGGGGGGGGAAATGAAAAGGAGATTATTACTGGCAGTGCTGGTGGCCGGCATGGTTGCGCTTGCCGTTCCGGTGCAGGCGACGAGGATCACGTTTGATCTGGATGTTGAATTCAGCGGGGCAACACCGCCCCAGTCAACTGAGTGGCCATGGCTGCGGGCAACCTTTGATGATGGGGACAGCCCGGGCAGCGTGGAGCTGACCATGGAAAGCCTGAACCTGACGGGGACTGAATTTGTCAGTGCCTGGTATTTTAACTTCAGCCCCCGTGGATCGGTGACCATTCTTAATGTTGATTATCAAAAAGGGCAGAAGGCCGATTGGGTTTCCCGTTCCGAAAAAGGCATCAAAGCCGACGGCGGCGGTCGCTACAACATTGTTTTTTACTTTCCCGTATCCAATCCCAAAAAAACCGCAGGTTCGACCGATGGGCGGTTTACCGGTCAACTGACGTCAACATACTTATTATCAGCCGCTGGTTTGACTGTCGACAATTTCAATTTATTAAGCATTCCCGACGGGGATCATGGAACCTGGTACTCTGCGGCTCACATTCAGGCGATCGGCGATGATGACGGCAGTGGATTTATCGGCGCCGGCAACCCGGTTCCCGAACCGGCCAGTATTCTGCTGCTGGGCGTCGGCTTGGTGGGTGTGGCGGGGCTTGGCAGGAAACGCAAAAAAATATAGCCGGGTGATTTTCCTCCAAACGAACACCTCCCGATCATCTCCTGGCGGGACTTCAGCTTTTCACCCCTTCACCGGCCTGCGGTGAGGGGGTGATTTTTTTCGTGGTCCCGGGCACTGGACCGGCAAAGAGATGTAAAATTCGGCATCCCTTTCAGGGCGGTGGCCAGTCCGGGTCCGTGGTGATGATCGGGTCGTTGGGACGGATGAAGCTCAGCTGAAAGTGATCGATGACTGCATCCTGGCGATTATTGGCGGCCACCGCGCCGGTAAAGCCGAACAGGAACTGGGTGAAATCGCCATGCTCGGCGGCGTTCAACTCGATGGTTTGGGCCAAGGGCAGCTCGGATCCTGTGCGATTGGTCGCATACTGGATGCGGGTGTCTTCATAAAAGGTGCCCAGCACATCGTTGCAGTCGGATTCTTTGCACTGTCGCACCCAGGCGTGCAGGGTGTATTCGTATTTGTCGTTGACCTTGGTAGTGCTGCGCATGACCTCCAGGCGCACGGCCCAGGGGCCGATGTCCGCGTTGTCGGGATTTCCCAGCAGCCAGTCGGTCTCGCTTTTCACATCGACGGGCTCACCGGCCACCCGCACGTTGGTGCCAATGCCCGTGGAGGTGACCAACAAGTCGCTGCGGTTGGGCGGTCGTGCGATCCGGTTGCGGGCAAACACCTTGTCATCATCGTTGCCGAAATAGACCGTCCCGTCCGGGCCGATGGCCGGATCGGACTTGACCGCGGGGGTCGTACAGGGCGAGATGCTGCAGGTGTCCAGGGACCACTCCACGTATTCGTCGGCCGGGCTGATGGCGTAAAGATAGCCGTCATCGGATCCCACGTAGATCACCCCGTCAGCCCCAATGGCCGGAGATGACGCACTGTTGTCGTTGAGGTTTTTATCCCACCGCCAGCCGTTGCCGTCCGGCTTGACGGCAAACAGCTGGCCATCGTCGGTGACATGATAGATGGTGCCAGCAAAGCCACTGTCAGTGTGATCGACTACCGGATCATTTGAGCCTGAATTTCCCGGCAGATCAACATAAAAGGGGGACGTCCAGGCCGGGCTGCTGTTGCTGGCGTTGATGGCATATAGCTTGCTGTCGTTGCTGTCGACGACGTATACCACGCTGCCGTCTTTGCTCAGGGCGGGTGCGGTCGAAAAATACCCTGACAATGTGGAGGCCCATCTTTGGCTGCCGTCGGGATTGAAAGCCCGGATGGTGCCGAATACTTCAATTACGTAAATGGTGCCGTCATAGTCCCCGCCGGTGCGGTCCACGACTGGGCTGGAGCGCACCTCGCCGCCGGTGGGCTTGGCCCATTTCAGGGTCCCGTTCGGGTCGATAGCATACAAATTGCCATTGCGGGATCCCACGTAGATCACGCCGTTTTTATCCACTGCGGGGGTGGATTCGCTGATCTGGTCATCGGTTGCATCATTGCCATCCGAGACCGGGAAAGCCCATTTTTGACTCCCGTCGCCGGCATTGATGGCCCACACGGTGGGCGTGGTGCCGGTGCTTTTATCATAGGAGCTAAAATAGATAGTTTTGGCGTCGTTGCTGACGGCCGGCGAGCTGGTTTCTACTTGGTCGTGTGTCGAAAAGGTCCATCTATGAGTTCCGTCCTCCAGGTTGATGGCATGCAGGCGGCCGTTGTTGGTGGTCACGTAAACCGCATCCCCCGGCACCACCGCCGGCCGGGATGTGATATCACCACTGCCCTGGAAATAGCCTCCGGTTCCGTTACCCTCCCAGGGATTTTCGGCCGTCTTTTCGGCGGCGTGACGGTTGTCGTCGTAGGAAGGCGGGCCTGAAGGCTCTGGATTGTCGTCTCGGCAGGTGATGTCCAGGCTGGTGTTGCCCCAGAACACGTACTGGACGGCGTCTTTATCATTGGCTAAAGGGTCCTTGCGGGTGTGAAGGTTCACGTTGTTTGCGTCTGCACAATACTTGAAGTTGCTGTTGTCGGTGCGCATATCAAACTCAAGTGCGATTTTGGGCGGCTGTAAACCCTCACCTGATTCGTCCAGAAAAGGGCTTCCACCAGGATCCGTCCGGCTGTCGCCGGCATAGCCCAGCAGTTCGGGCAATTGGATGTCGCCGCCGGCCGAGCCAGTGTCGTTGAGCGCCCCGTTGAGCAGGGCGAAGGTGAGCCCCTCGCCGGTTCCCGAGTAAGCCAGGGTGAAAAACACCCGTATTCCGTATTTAAAAAGGCATTTGCCGGTATCGCAATAATCGGCGCTGCCGCCGATGCTTTTTTTAAAGACATCGTACCAGCCGGCGCCAAATTCGGTACTGCTGGAACCCGCGGCGACCCCACCGCCGATATTGAGCGTATCGGCATCGGTGTCCGTTTTGATAAAATTTTGGTCAGTTTCCTTTTCGGACAGATTGCTCGTCAGATCGTCGGCTGTGATGTCCGGTTTGCGGGCCATGGCCTGGGCCGGGAAGGTGTCGTAAAGATTGACCCCGTCTTCCAGCTTGCCGGTGAGCGTCACCGCTCCCGAGCTAGCGGTGGGGATGACGATGTGGTTGCGGGGGGACAGCACGATGAAATCGCCATCGTAAGTTCCTTCTGCTCCGTTATAGGTATGTTCAATGAGCACCGAAGAAGGCACTGTGATGTTCGGCATCGGCGCTGCAGATAGATTGACCAGCAGCACCCAATTGCTTAGCGGCTCGGGGTCATCCAGGCGTTCATAGACATAATCGACACTTTGAATATTCACGGCGCCGTTATAATCAGGAAAAAAATTCTTTGCGACTCGTTCGACATAAAGATTGCCGCCCTCAGAAAGCGTTTGTGGAGACTTGCTTTGCTCGGGTTTGACCGCCAGGCAGATGCGCTCTCCTGGGTTGGCAATAAAATCGCCGCTTGTTTTTATCACCAGGGTCGTGTTGCCGGGGGTTGCGGTAGATCCGGACTTAACAGAATTGCGAGTGCTGGTAAGGTTGAAGTTTGTGCCGATATGGTCGTAATTGACATACCACAGGCCGACCGGAATGCTGAATCCCTCGGGAATTTTGCCCTCGGGTACGGTTAGCGAAAGATCGGAGCCGTCGTAGGAAACAAAATCAAACCAGGGGCCGAACACGTTGACGGTGAAAGATCCCGAAGGCGCGACGTTATAAGTCCGGTTGTTGAGTGCATCGACAGTGGCGGTGGCAAAGTTCGTATTGCGCAGCTCACTGGTGGCGTAGCGGATGGCCGATTCCATGATATAATCCGCCCGCCGGGCGTCATTGGGCGTTGCCGAGCTGGTGGTGCTGGTGGTAAACAACGAGACGATGATCACCCCCAGCACGCCGAAAATCAGGATCACCACGACCAGGTAGGCCAGCACGCTGCCCTGCTGAGGTAGAAGTAAATTCAGCAGCCCCCCCCAGGGGCCGGGACTTGTGGTTTGGGATTTGGGTGGTTTCATGACAACCTCAACAATTTAGCCTGGCTTCGGACTTTATCAAAACCGGACGTAATTCATGTCGGCGGTCCGTTACCAGGTTTTTTCAATCATGTTGCGTGGAAAAACCTTGGTGGTGAATTGTCTGTCCACATCATTGAGTTTCAGTTCTACGTCGATGTGGGCGACTTCCAGGGTCGGCGCGGTATCATCGTCTAAGTTCATATAGTTATAATACAGCTTGAAATCCGCAACATCCTCCAGCAGAGGATAGTTGTTCGTGTCAACGCTCAGGCTGACGCGCTTGTCCGTGCTGGAATAAGAAAGGGTTCGGGTTCCGGTCAGTTTTTCGCTTTTGTACGTGATGGAACTGATAGTCGGCGCACCGTCAATTTGGTTGATATCTCGCAGCTCCAGGGCGATGCGGTCCAGGGCCATCTGGGCGTTGAAGGCCCCGTCGGCGTTTTTTTTGGCATTCAGGTAGCCGTTGAACCCGGTGTAAAGAAAAAAGCCGGTAAAGGTCGCGATGACGCCGACCAGAATGATCACCGCAATCAGTTCCATGAGTATCAGGCCACGCTGGCTTTTCATTTTCAATACCTTACTTTCGGATCGTCGGTATCCGTCCGGCTTTTGGTCAGAATGGTTGTCGGGTTATGACCCGGAGCCTCAATGGTGACTTTCAGGGTACGGTTCAGGGCCCCGGCGCCGGTGGCGTCATCCTCTTCGTCACCGCTGGAGTTGAACTTGATGTATTTCATGGTCGCATCCGCGGCAAACTGCGCTTCGACCGCCGCCAGAGCGTTATGCGGGTCGCTGTTGATCTTGGAGGTGTAATAGGCGATGATTTCATCGAGCTTGCCCTGGGCTTCGGCTTCACCGGCCACCATGTCCACCGCTTTCCAGCTGTTATCCAAGGCGGTGCCCATGAAGTGGATGAAAAAGGCCGCCAGGATGCCCACCGCGACCAGGGTGGCGATGACTTCGATCAAAGTGAACCCCCTGGGGGCTGCATGATTTAGCTGGAAACGTTTCATTTGTTGGTAACCACCAGTCCGGTTTCAGGGGTTATGACCAGTTTCCGCGACACAGACGCATCCACGACAGCTGAAATTGTAATTTCAAGCGGACTGCCGGTGGTGACGGGGGTATTGTTCGTCTCATCAGTCCATGAGTGATACGGCTTGCCGTAACGGTCGAAATAAACGTTAAAGGAACCGCCATTGACATTCATATTTATCCCGAGATCCGCCAGTGAAATCTTGGCGGTTTTTTCCCCGGGAAGGGTTACGAAATTTGAGGAGCCGTCCAGGACCCAGTAATCATTTGTATCACTGACAAACTGCCATACCTCGCTGCGCTTCATGGCCAAGGACTGGGCGTAGCGGATCTGGTTGCGGATCTTGTCCACCTGCCCGACAAAGTTTATCTGCCCGGTGGAAATGGTGCGGGTAAATACGGCTGCGGCAATAATGCTGATGAGCAGCAGCACGACGACCATTTCAATCAGGGTAAATCCGTCGCGATTGCGGTTCATGTTAAATATTTTTGCTGTCAGCGCCATTTTGTCTTTATTGTAAGAGATTGTATTTATTATATTATTTCTAAATATGGAAGTCAAGTAAAAGCTGCGATGGCAAAAGGGCGTGAACTGGCTGAAATTGTAGGGTAAAAATTGACAGTCTCGTAAAAAGCTTATTTATACCGCGAGCGGCAGCCTAATTGAAACGAACTTGAT
>CAZGNV010000026.1:0-58983 GCA_964527835.1 uncultured Desulfosarcinaceae bacterium
AATCGCGGTAAATAACTTTTGCTAAATTAGCCTTTTTTTGCGGGATAGGCCCGTTATGAAAGCATTTGCGTTGTCAAATTCAACTGTTATGGGAATTTTTTTGATTCTGAGCATCATGTTTGCATGCGGGCCGGTTTGCGCTTATGACATTAACGACCGGTTTTCAGTCAGCGGCGTCATGTCCGGCGACTACCAGTACCAGTGGGTCCGCGATTCCGACGTTAATGATCTGGGCCGTGGAGCTTTCAGTTTCCAGCCGGAATTGAGCTTTAGGCCCACCGGGGCCGGTGAATTTTTCGCCAAGATCGGATTTGCGGCCGGCAACGGATTAAACGACAAATCCCCTTTTGCCACGGCCCCCTGGGCGGCCAGTTTGGAAGATGATGTCAAAGACATCAACGGCCGCAACCGGGATTACCTGCTGACCGCCTGGTATAAGCACGACTTTCAATTTAATGAAACCACGGGACTGGCGTTGACCGGGGGAATTATCGATGCTACGGATTACCTGGATGAGAACGCCTATGCCAATGAGGAGTACACCCAGTTTATGAACGAGGCGCTGGTCAACGGTCCCAACGGTTTTGCGCCGTCCTTCGACCTGGGCGCTGCCGCGCAGTTGACCATTGGCGATTTCGGTCTCAACGGCGTTGTCATGGACATCGGTGAAAATGACGACGGCCACAACTACCATTTTTTCGGGCTCCAGGCGGCCTACCGGCTGGACACGCCTTTGGGAGAGGGCAATTACCGCCTGATGGTGCATGCCACCAGCAAACAGTTTCTGGATAAGAAAGGGGAGGATAAAGAACGCCTGGCCTGCGTGATGTTGTCATTTGATCAGCAGTTGGGCGACATCTTCGGAGTCTGGATTCGCCTCGGCCGGGAGGATGACAAGGCGGCGGTCGATTTTCAGAATCATTGGTCCGGCGGCATCGATATCAGCGGCAAACTTTGGGGCCGTGCAGATGACAATATCGGCATCGGCTATGACTACATGAACGGCGGCAATCTGGATATAGACAGCAGCCAGGTGCTCGAAGCATACGTGCGTCTTGCACTGACTGAATATTTTGCATTGACGTTCGACGGCCAGTACCTGCAGGATAAATACGACAACGCGGATGACCCCAGGGGGTTTATCGGCGGTGTCCGGATGACGGCGGAATTTTAAAAACAATAAAGGAGAAGCGCCATGATGAAAAAAGCAATTCTATATTTTCTGGTAAGTTTGATTGCCGGCTGGGGATATGCACCGGCCCTGCAAGCCGGCGCCCACGTTTCCAAAAAGCAGGGCCGCACCGCCATCGTGCTGGCCAGCTTCGGCACCACGGTGCCTTCGGCCGTTCAATCCATTATCAACATCCAGCGGCATATCCAAAAGGCATTTCCCGGCGTTCCGGTAAAATTGACTTTTACCTCGAACATCATCCGGTCCGTCTGGAAAAAACGCCAGGCAAATCCCAAGAAATGGCTGGACATGGGGATTTCAAAAGAAGTGCTGTATGTCACCAATATTATCGCCACCATCGGAGAGCTGCGGGAGGAGGGTTACCGCAACATCATCGTGCAGCCCACCCACATGTTCTTCATGGAACAGGCCCAGGATCTGAGCTCCTATGTCGACGCATTTGCCTCCATCAAGACCCTTAAGGCCAAATGGATGCCCTTTGATCACGTCGTCATGGGCCGTCCGGCCATGGGAGGGCCTGGCGACAGGTACGACTACCGCGTCGACATGGAGACAGTCCTGCGAACCCTGGCACCTGACGTGGAACTGGCCCGCAAAAACAATGCCATGCTGGTGTACATGGCCCACGGCAACGAGCATTGGTCCACCGGGATTTACATGGAAGCCACCAAGAAAATGCGGGAATTCTATCCCGACGTGGTCACTTTTGTCGGCGCGGTGGAGGGCTATCCGGGCATTGAAGACGTGGCCCGTTTTCTCAAGCACTTCGACGGAGGCCGGATTGTTTTGAAGCCTTTCATGATCGTTGCCGGCGATCACGCCGTCAATGACATGGCCGGCGATGAATCCGACTCCTGGAAAAACATTCTGGGCAAGCAGGGATTCGAGGTGATGCCGGTGCTCGAAGGACTTGGCTCCAACGATGCCTTTGCCGAAATTTTCGTGCAGCATATCAGGGATGCGGCCCGGGATAGCGCCATCAACTTGAAATAGCCAGAGGTTTAACTTGACAGGGAACGTTTTATCCCCTATTTGAATTATCATCAGGGTGCGCAAAGCTTAATAGGGAATCCCGTGAAATTCGGGAGTGGTCCCGCCGCTGTGACCCCGCCAGTTTCCACTGAACAATGTGGAAACCCTTGCGGCCGTTTTTGACGCCACTGTTCCGGGAAGGCTTTGAAACGGGATGGGAAGGCTGCCGCAAGGACGGGGAAGCCAGAAGACCTGCCCTGATAATTTAGCGCCTGCGGCGTTTTGCGCTGGAACAAAAGCCGGGGAAAAGCCATTCAAGGGCCAAGTAAACCGGGTGCAACCCTTCAAGTGACGCATGCTTGAAGGGTTTTTTTATCCGGTGGGAAAAAACGAACAGCCATGATATCCGACAATCCGTCTGCCAAACAAGGCTCGCATACCGGACTGCGGGGCGCAGCCATGATCCAGCTTTTGCTGCTGGCCCTTGTGCTGGTCGGGTTGGTTATCGTTTCGACGGCCATGGGCTATATCAAACTGCCGCCTGCGGGGGTGATCAAAATAATCTGGGCCAGGCTGAGCGGCCATTGGGGTTTGCTGGAAGGCATGGATGCCGTCTTTCCCGTGGTGGTGCTCCAGGTTCGGTTGCCCCGCATATTGACCGCTGCCATTGTGGGCGGCGGACTGGCCCTGTCCGGGGTGGTGTTTCAGGCGATTTTGTTAAACCCGCTGGCCGACCCTTACACCCTGGGGGTGTCCGCCGGGGCGGCCTTCGGGGCCTCTCTGGCGCTGCTGTTCAACCTCAGCTGGCTGGGGGTTTACTCGGTGCCCCTGTTCGCCTTTGCCGGGGCGGTGGCGACCCTGGTTTTTGTGCTCTATCTGTCATCGTCCGGCCAGGGTCTGTCGTCCACCAACCTGATTCTTTCCGGGATCATTGTAGCGGCGATCCTGTCGGCCGGCATCAGCTTTATCAAATATATCGCCGACGAACAGGTTGCGGTGATCATTTTCTGGCTGATGGGAAGCTTTGGATCCAAAACCTGGACCGATGTCGGGTTGACCTTGGCCTTTGTCAGCGCTGGATTTTTGCTCTGCTCCTTCTTTGCCCGGGACATGAACCTGATGTCGCTGGGGGAGCGGACGGCTTCCTCGCTGGGGGTCGATACCCGCCGGGTGACCATGCTGCTACTGATCACCGCTTCACTGGTGGCCGCGCTTTGTGTGGCGGTTTCCGGGATCATCGGTTTCATCGGCCTGCTGGTGCCCCACATGATGCGCCTGGTTACCGGTCCGGATCATCAGCGCCTGATCCCGGGTTCCCTGCTGGCGGGGGCCATCCTGCTGTTATCCGCCGACACGGTGACCCGGGCGGTGCTGCCGTCGGAAATCCCCATCGGGGTGCTGACCGCCTTGATCGGCGGCCCCTTTTTCTGCTATATCTTTCGCAAGCAGCAGAAATCACGAAGGATTCTCTAGTCATGCTCTTTGAGTTGGAGGCGGTGAGCTTTCGCTACGCGGAAAAAACCGTCATCGAAGACATCAGCCTGGCATTGTTCCCGGGAAAATTTTACGGCATTGTCGGGCCCAACGGAAGCGGCAAAACCACCCTGGTGGACATGCTGACCGGCCTTCGCCGGCCCTGGCAGGGCAGCATCCGGTATCAGGGTCGGGACATTGCGGCCTATTCCCACAAGGCGTTGTCCCGGGAAATCGCCCTGGTGCCGCAAAATTTTTATATCAACTTTCCCTTTACCGTCCGGGAAGTCGTGATGATGGGCCGCTATCCACATATTGACCGGTTTGCAAAACCGGATGCCGAAGATATCCGAATTGTCGACGCCGTCATGGAACAAACGGCAACCCGGGAATTTGCCGATCGCTTTATCACTGAACTCAGCGGAGGGGAAAGACAACGCGTGATCTTCGCCCGGGCCTTGGCCCAGGATACCCCGGTGATAATCCTGGACGAGGCCACCTCCAATCTGGACATCAATTATGGCTTGAATCTTTTGAAGATCTGCACGCGGCGGGTCAGGCAGGAGGGCAAAACCGTCATTTCCGTGATGCAGGACATTAACCTGGCCGCGGCCTACTGCGATGACCTGGTGGTCATGTCCGGCGGTCGTGTCATGGTGCAGGGCGCCACGCAGCAGGTGCTCAATCCGGATGCGATCCGCAACGTGTTTAACGTGGAGTCAAAAGTTTACTGGGATTCTTACGCCGCTGCGCTGCAGGTGGTATTCAAGCACTGAGCCATGTCGAAGCCAAATCCGGAAAAAATCCATATCGTCTGCCCGACCGCTGCTGTGCTGGTGCTTTGCCTGCTGATCTCGGCGGCTCCGGCACAAAACCGATTCGGCATCCTGTCCCCGGAGACGGTGATCGATCAGGGCGGCAGAAAAATAGCGGTCTGCAGGCCCTTTGAAAGGATCATTTCCCTTTATGGAGCGCATACCGAGAATCTTTACCGGCTGGGGCTGGACCGGGAAATCATCGGGGTCTCCCGCCACGAGGACTATCCCCCCGAGGCGCTGGCAAAGCCGGTATTTTCCTACCACGATGACCCGGAAAAGTTTCTGGCCGCCCGCCCGGATCTGGTGTTGATCAGGCCCATGATCGACCGGGGCTACCGGGCCCTTGTGACCCGGCTGGAGAAAAGCGGCATTACCGTGGTGTCGCTGCAGCCCGGCACGGTGGAAGAAATGTTTGTCTACTGGAAAATTCTGGGCATCCTGGCAGGACGGGCCGCCGGCGCGAAGGATTTGATCGCGCGTTTCGAACAGGCCGCGGCGGGGATGAAAAATCTGGCCTCGGAAGTGACCGTTCGCAAACGCGTTTATTTTGAGGCCATCCACCGCAAGATGAAAACCTTTGCACCGGATGCCATGGCCATTTTCGCTCTGGAGACCGCCGGGGGAATCAATATCGCCGCTGACGCCCGGCCGGTGCGCAATACCAATATCGCCGCTTACGGCAAAGAGCGCATCCTGTCCCATGCCGCCGAAATTGACGTCTACCTGGCCCAGTACGGGGCCATGAACCGGCCGACAAAGGCGCTGATCAAAAACGAACCCGGCTTTGAAATCATTAAAGCCGTCATGAACGACCAGGTCTACATTGTCGATGAACAGATCGTATCGCGCCCGACCATGAGGCTGCTGAATGGAATCCGGCGCATCGGCGAAATTCTCTATCCGGCAATCTTTAATGAAAAGGCGCAGCAAATATTAACGCCAACCCTGCAGGTCCCTGAATGAAAATCAAGGCTATCATCATCGCCGGCACCAAAAGCGGGTGCGGCAAGACCATGGTGGCGCTGGGCCTCATGGCCGCCCTGGGCAGGCGCGGCCTGAAAGTCGCGCCCTTCAAGGTGGGGCCTGATTTTATTGACCCGGGCCATCACGGCCGGATTACCGGCACCGCCAGCCGCAACCTGGACGGCTGGATGCTGTCGGAGCAATACAACCGCAGGTGCTTCGCCCGGGGGGCTGCCGGGGCCGACATTGCCGTTGTCGAAGGCGTCATGGGACTGTTTGACGGTTACGACGGCAAGAGCGAAGCCGGATCCACGGCCCAGATGGCAAAATGGCTGGGGCTGCCGGTGCTGCTGGTGGTGGATGCCGCCAGCATGGCCCGCAGTGCCGCTGCGCTGGTTGCCGGTTTTGAAAACTTTGACCCGTCGCTGCGCTATGCCGGGGTGGTTTTCAACAACCTGGGCAGCCAACGGCACCTGGACTATCTTGAACAGGCCCTGGACGGGCAGGTGAAAATGCCCTGCCTGGGCGGAATCCTGCGCGACGATGCGCTGGTGATCCCTGAAAGGCATTTGGGCCTGGTAACCCGTGAAGACCATCGGCTTGATGAAAAGAGCGTTGGACGCCTGGCACAGGTTGTTGAAAACAGCCTGGAACTGGAGTCCCTGCTGGGGCAGCTGCCCGAAATTGAATTGCCCCTCGCAAAAGGCAACCCGCGCCGGGCGGACCCAAAAAGCGCCGTGCGCATTGCCGTGGCCCGGGACAATGCCTTTTGTTTTTACTATCCGGACAACCTGGAGTTGCTGGAAGATGCCGGTGCCGAGCTGGTCAGTTTTTCGCCGGTTTTGGACCGCGATCTTCCGCCGGACATCGATGGAATGTATCTCGGCGGCGGATACCCGGAGCTGCATGCCGAAAGGCTGACTCAAAACAGGAGGATGCGCAACCGCATCAGGGAAGAAAGCTCGCGGGGCCTGCCGATATACGGGGAATGCGGCGGATTCATGTACCTGGGCGAGGAGTTGTATGACCTCGACGGCCGGCGGCATCCCATGAGCGGCTGTTTTCCAATTGCCAGCCGCATGTCCCCACGGCTCAAGGCCCTCGGGTACCGGGAGATCACCCTGGAGGAGGACACCGTTATCGGCCGCCGGGACCTGGTTGTGCGGGGGCATGAATTCCATTACTCGGAGCTGATCCGCTGTGGCGGGGATGTCACCACTGTCTATCGCATCACGGACCGTGCAGGCATGGACAAGGCCCCGGAGGGCTATTGGGTCCATCGCACCCTGGGCAGCTACAACCACCTTCATTTCGGCAGCCAGCCGGCTGCCGCCGGCGCTTTTGTTGAAAACTGCCGGGCTTACGGACGGAAAAGGAAACGCGCGTCATGAAACCCGATGAAATTGAACGTCAAAGTTTTGAGATCATCGACAGGGAAGCCGGAAACCATGGATTTGCTCCCGAGCAATGGAGCATTGTGCGGCGCATGATCCACACCAGTGCCGATTTTGAATACCGCGACAGCACGCGTTTTCATCCCGGCGCCATTGCGGCGGGAACGGGGGCCATTCGCAGCGCAGCCAATATCATTACCGACACCAACATGGTCCAGGCCGGAATCCGCAAAAAAGCGCTGGCCTCCTTCGGCTGCCGGGTAACGTGCCATATCGCCGATTCAACGGTGGGGGACCTGGCGGCTGCCAGGGGAGGCACCCGGGCCGAAGCGGCGGTCGACATGGCCATCGATGAAATGCAAAACGGCATCTATGTCATTGGCAACGCCCCGACGGCTTTGCTGCGCCTGATCCAACGGGTCCGGGAAAAGAAGGCCCGGCCGGCTCTGATCATCGGCCTGCCGGTGGGGTTTGTCAATGCGGCCGAGTCCAAAGCCGCCCTGATGGAAACAGATTGCCCTTATATTACCAATGTGGGCCGCAAAGGCGGATCCAATGTGGCCGCCAGCGTGGTCAATGCCCTGGTGATCCTCGCAGAATTGGAAGCTTGAAGGCGGAAGTCGGAAAGTTGAAGGGGGAAGTCGGAATGTGGAAGGCGCAATATTAAGGATCCCATCCTTGAATTCACCCGATGGGATATCCTCAAAAAGATGCCTTTAGTATGATTTTTGTTGGAATAGCGGATCATTAGATAGTGTTTGCCATGTTGTTTATGCAACGTTGAGGTCAACCATCAGGATGAGAATTTTGAGGCTATCATGAACAACAAAACTGGAACCCTGTACGGCATTGGGGTAGGGCCGGGAGATCCGGAACTGCTGACCATGAAAGCGGTCCGGATTCTGCGCCAGGTGGACATCGTCTTTGCGGCTGCTTCCACCAAAAACGACCACAGCCTGGCCATGAACATCGCTGCCCCCCACATTCCGGAGCACGCCGTGGTGAAGAAGCTGCGCTTTCCCATGACCCGGGACAGGAAAATCGTCCGCAAAGCCTGGCGGGAGCATGCCCGGACGATCATTGGCGAACTCGAAAAGGGGCAAAACGTGGCTTTTCTGACCCTGGGCGATTCCATGACCTATTCGACTTACGGCTACGTGTTGCGCCACATTCAGGCCGCCGCCCCCCACATTGCCGTTGAAACGGTTCCCGGTATCACCTCCTACCAGGCCGCGGCCGCGCGCTTGAACACTCCCCTGGTGGAAGGCGAGGAAGCCCTGATGATCGTCTCCGGGGCCAAGGGGGGCGATCGGCTGCGCGAGCTGCAGGGCAAACCGGAAAACATTGTCTTTTTGAAGGCATACCGCCATGTGGAAGATATCCGTACGGCCATCGACGAAAGCAGCACTTACGTCACCAGTGTGGGCATCAAAAACTGCGGCCTTCCCGATGAGGAGATTGTGCCGGATCTTGGTGGCTTTCGCGAACGCGCTCCCAACTACTGGACCCTGATCATTGCCAAGAAAAATAAAAAAGATGCCGCCACCGAAGAATAAACCGTTTTTACGGCCGCTGCTTGTCGGCCTGGGGGTTTCCGTGCTGGTGCTCGCCGCCGGTCTTTTGCTGATCCCGGACATCAGCGTCCGGCAGATCGGAACGCGGCTGCTGTGGCCGCTGACCCGGCTGATGATTTTCATCGCCCTGGGGCTTTTCATCGGGCAGGTCATCGAAGCTTCGGGGTGGACCCGGACCCTGGCTGTTGTCGCCCGCCCGCTGTTCCGGTTCGGCAACCTGGGAGACCGGTGCAGTGCGGCCTTTACAGCGGCTTTTTTTTCCGGGGTGACCGCCAATGCCATGCTGCTCGACTTTTACCGGGAAGGCACCATTTCGCGCCGCCAACTGTTCCTGTCCAACTTCGTCAACCAGCTGCCGGCGTATTTTCTGCACCTGCCGACGACTTTTTTTATCGTCATCCCCCTGACGGGCAAAGCCGGGGCCATGTATTTTCTGCTCACTTTTGCGGCGGCGGTTCTGCGCACGGTGTTGTTTTTGTTTTACGGGCACCTTGGATTGCAAGGACCTGCCGCATCGGCTGGCTCCCCCTCAGGGAAGATACCGGCAGGGGAAAAAAAGAGCTGGACGGCCATCGCAAAAGCAGTCAAAGAAAGACTGCCCCGGCGGTTGGCCAGGATTGCGGTCTATGTCGTCCCCATTTACATGGCGGTCTTCATGGCCAACGCCGCAGGGCTTTTCCAGATGATGCGGCAGGCAATGGCCGGTTACGTGGTGACCACCTTCATGCCAATGGAATCGCTGTCGGTCATCATCCTGAGTTTTGCCGCCGAATTCACCTCCGGTTTTGCCGCCGCCGGGGCCCTGCTGGATGCGGGGGTGCTGACCGTCAAGCAGACGGTGCTGGCCCTGCTGATCGGCAACATCCTGGCATTTCCCATCCGGGCGCTGCGGCACCAACTGCCGCGCTATATCGGGATCTTCGCTCCCAGGATGGGCACCCAGATCCTGCTGCTGGGCCAGGGGTTTCGGATTACGAGCCTGATTGTGGTGGGGATGATTTATTATTTAGTTTGACTATCGATGAACGCCGAACATTTACTATTGAAAGGACGAAAATCGAACGTCGAATCAAAGAGGCCACCAGACTTGAAATGACCAGAAAACTTCGAACCGGATTTACCACCGGAACCGCGGCAGCCGCGGCCACCAAGGCTGCGCTGCTGTTGCTGGTTGAGGGTCAACCGCCGCCAGCGGTAAAGGTGGGGCTTTTAACCGGAGAGTGGATTACGATTGCGGTCCATACTTGCCGCTTGCAGCAGGAGGGTGTTGCGGTCTGCACGGTGATCAAGGATGCCGGCGATGATCCGGATGTGACCCACAAGGCCGAAATCGGGGCCCGGGTGAGCTGGCTGCCGCCCGACGCCGCAGCTGTGAAGATTACCATCAGCGGCGGGCAAGGGGTGGGGCGCATCACCAAGCCGGGACTCGAAGTGCCCCCCGGACAGCCGGCGATCAATCCCGGACCCCGGAAAATGATTACCCGCAGTGCACGGGAGGTTCTGGAAAAACACGGCCTCAGCCGGGGGGTGGATATCCGGATCTTTGTCCCCCGGGGCGAGCAGCTGGCGCGCAAAACCCTGAATGCCCGGCTCGGAATCCTGGGCGGCATTTCGATTCTGGGCACCACCGGAATTGTCAAGCCCATGTCCCATGAGGCTTTTACCGCCACCATCGAGGCGGGCCTGTCGGTTGCCCGGGCCAGCGGCCTGGGGCGGGCGGTGCTGACCACCGGGCGGCGCAGTGAAAGGTTTGCCCAGGCATACTGGTCCGGATTGCCGGAAGAGGCGTTTGTCCAGATCGGCGATTTTTTTAAAATGTCACTTGAATCTGCAGCCCAAAAAGGGTTTAACCAGGTGAGCCTAGCCGTGTTTTTCGGCAAGGCCCTGAAAATGGCCCAGGCGGTGCCCCACACCCATGCGGCCAGGGCCAGGCTGACCCTGGACAAACTTTCCCGCTGGGCACTGGAGATCACCGGCAGTCGGCGGCTGGGAAACCAGCTGGCATCCGCCAACACGGCCCGCCAGGCTTTCGGAATCCTCATGGAAAAGCACCCGCAGGTCATCTGGCGCGTCGGTGAAAAAATCAGGGATGCGGCCGGCGGGTTTGCCGCTGGCCGGCTTGAAGTCCAAAGCGTTATTTTCGACTATGAAGGCAACGTTGTCTTTGATTCTGAGAAACCATCTGAGCGCTTAATCGATTGAGGTGGCACCTGAAATGAAACCGGTTTGCGTTATCGGCGTCGGACTGTCAGCCGATGATCTGCCAGAAAAGTACCGGCGGATCATCGCAAAAGCGAATATCCTGGTGGGGGGGCAGCGTCTGCTGGGTTGGTTCCCCGACAGTCCGGCACAAAAAAAGGTCCTGGACAGGGACATTGCCGGGGCCTGCGAATACATCCGTCAACACATGGACACCCGCGCCATTGTGGTGCTGGCCTCCGGTGACCCCTTGTTTTTCGGCATCGGTGCGCGCCTGGTCCAGGCGCTCGGTGCCGACCAGGTGGAAATCCACCCGAACATATCGTCGGTGGCCGCGGCCTTCGCCCGAATCAAGGAACCCTGGAATGATGTGGCGGTCGTCAGCCTGCACGGCCGTGAAAACGAGCGCACGCTTTACCGGCGTCTTGAAAAAGAGGACGTTATGGCGGTCTTGACTGATCCCAAGCACAATCCTGCCTGGCTGGCCGAACGTCTCATCGAAAACGATTTTCTGGCCTTGCGCATGTGCGTGCTGGAGTCGCTGGGCACCCCGGATGAGCGCTTTGACTGGTATGACCTGCAGCGGGCGTGCAAAATGAGTTTTGCCGAGCCGAACCTGGTGATTTTAAAACGCTCGGAAGCGGCATCCCCTCCGGATATCCCGGCTTTTATCGGCATGCCTGACAGCTGGTTTGCGCATTCCCGGGGATTGATCACCAAGTCTGAAGTTCGAGCCGTGGTCCTGGCGAAGCTCCGGCTGCAGCCGGATCATGTTGTCTGGGACCTGGGGGCCGGCAGCGGGGCTGTGGCCATCGAAGCTTCCCTGCTGGCCAGACGGGGCCGGGTCTGTGCGGTAGAAAAAAACCCGGAGCGCATCCGGCAAATTGCCGCCAACAAAAAACGATTTGGGGCCGCCAACGTGGAGGTTGTCCAGGCCATCCTGCCCCGGGGCCTGGAAGCGCTTCCCCGGCCGGATCGCATTTTTATCGGCGGGGGCGGCCGGGAGCTGTCGGCGATCATTCGCAAGGCGGTCGCCCGGATGAATTCCGGCGGCGTGGTGGTGGTCAACACCGTGTTGATCGGCAATGCCAACACCGCCCTGGGGGCCCTGAGACAACTCGGACTGCGGACCCAGATCCTCCAGGTCCAGCTCAGCTGCGGGCAGACCATGTCCGGAGACGATCGACTCGAAGCGCGCAACCCGGTGTGGATCGTAACAGGAAGTGGGAAGTCGGAATGCGGAAGGGGGAAAGGGGAAAGGGGAAAGGGGAAGGCGGAATAAAATGTAAGGCAGGAAAATGATTATATCAGGTCAGAAAACATGTCAAAACAGGTCAAAAATAAAATCGATTTAAAAAATTCCGAATTCGACAACCCTGTTTTGTTCGTGGGGGCCGGACCGGGGGATCCGGAGTTGATCACGGTGCGGGGCCAGAAGGCCCTGGCGGCCGCCGATGTCGTCATTTACGCGGGCTCCCTGGTTCCCGAAGCGCTGCTGCAGTGGTGCCGCCCGGACGTGCATGCCGTCAGCAGCGCCAACCTGCACCTGGAACAGATCATCAGGGAGATCGAAATTGCCCATGCCGCCGGCAAACGGGTCGTGCGGCTGCACACGGGAGATCCCAGCCTCTACGGGGCGGTTTATGAGCAGGTGGCCGAACTTCAAAAACGGAAAATCGCCTGCCGGGTCATCCCCGGCGTGAGCGCCGCCTTTGCCGCCTCGGCGGCCCTTGGAATCGAATACACCCTGCCAGAGGTGACCCAGACGCTGATCATCACCCGCATGGCAGGACGCACCCCGGTGCCGGAAAAGGAAAATCTGGCGTCGCTAGCGGCCCACCAGGCCTCCATGGCCATTTATCTGAGCGTGGCGATGATCGATGAGGTGGCCGCAATCCTGGCAGCAGCTTACGGCGAGGATGGCTGCTGCGCCGTGGTGTACCGGGCCAGCCAGCCGGAGGAAAAGATACTGGTCAGCTCGTTGAAAGACCTGGCAAAAAAAGTGAAAGCCGAAAAGATTACCCGGACGGCCATTATCATTGTGGGCAATGTCTTGAATGCTGATGTGGATAAATTGTTAAAAAAATCAAACCTTTATGACAAAATCTTCAAGCATGGGCACAGGAAATGAGGCGCCCCCGGAACGAAAGCAAAAACAAGCTGGCCCTGTGGTCGGTCACCCCCAACGGCCGGCGGCTGGCGGAAAAACTGGCGCGGGAACTGGGCGCGGGGGATCTGTATTTTTCAGAGCGCATCGCCGATAAACCCGGCGGCGGCTTGCGGTTCGGATCCTTGTCCCGGGCGGTGGCGCAGCAATTTCACCGCTACCAGGGCCATATTTTCATCATGAGCGCCGGCATCGTTGTGCGCGTCATCGCCGCACTGCTGCGGGGAAAGACCGCCGACCCCGCGGTGGTGGTCGTCGATGAACAGGCCGTGCATGCCATCAGCCTGCTTTCCGGGCATATCGGAGGCGCCAACCGGCTGACGAAGAAAGTCGCCCGGATCCTGGATGCCCGGGCGGTGATTACCACGGCCACGGACCTCGGCAACGTTCCGGCCATCGATATGCTGGCGCTGGAATATCAACTGGCGATTGAAAACCCAGCAGCGATTAAAAGCGTCAACATGGCGCTGCTGCAAAAAGAACGGATTCATCTGCATGATCCTTTCGGCATTTTGCAGCCGCACCTGCCCAGCAGCATCGCGGCAGTCTCCGCTCTTAAGGGCGCCAGGGCCGGCGGGCAAAACACAGCCGCTGTTTTCATCGATGATGTGGTCCACGATCTGCCGCCGGATGTGCTGGTGCTCCGGCCGGCCAGCCTGGCAGTGGGCATCGGGTGCAACCGGGGCACGGCCATGGAGGAAATCAGGGATCTGCTGGAGGCCGTGTTCGCCGGTTACCAGCTGTCCATGGCCAGCATCAAGGCCCTGGCGTCCATTGACCTGAAATCCGATGAACCCGGGTTGCAGGCCCTGGCCGCCCACCTCGAGCGGCCGGTGCTCTTTTTTACCAGAGCGGAACTCAACGCGGTCACCGGCATCCAGCGTCCCTCGCCGGTGGTCGAAAAACACGTGGGAGTACAAAGCGTATGCGAAGCCGCAGCCATCCTGGCAGCCGGGGACGGGAGCTTGATCGTCCCCAAGCAGACAAACCCCAACGCGACGGTGGCCGTTGCCAGAATCGACTGTTCGTCCTGGGAATCGGACCGGGCGACCCCGTCCACCTGAGCCGACGGGCCGCCGAAGTCCTGCAGAGCGTTGAGGTGATCGTCGGCTATAAGACATACATCGATCTGATCGCCCCGCTGGTCAAGGGCCAGGAAATCATCAGCACCGGCATGACCCGGGAAGTCGAGCGGGTGGAGGCAGCCATCGCCTGTGCTCTTCAAGGACGATCCTGCGCCATTGTCTCCAGCGGCGATCCAGGCATTTATGCCATGGCCGGACTGGTGCTTGAAGTCTGTGCCCTGAAGGAAATCCCCATCACGGCCCCGGCGGGGAGAGAGGAAAATCTCGCCAAAAATCAGGGACTGCGCATCGAAGTGGTGCCGGGAATTCCGGCCCTGTGTGCCGGGGCTTCGCTGCTGGGCGCACCGCTGACCCACGATTTTGCGGTCATCAGCTTGAGCGATCTGCTGACGGCCTGGGATCAGATTGAACAACGGCTGGAGGCGGCGGCCCGGGCGGATTTTGTGATTGTCCTGTACAACCCCAAGAGCAAACGGCGCTCCTGGCAGCTTCAGCGGGCCCAGCAGATCCTGCTCCAGCACCGGCACAAGGACACACCGGTGGGCATTGTGGTTTCCGCCATGCGCTCCCGGCAAAAAGTGGAGATTGTTACCCTCGAAAAAATGCACGCGGCGTTTGTCGACATGCAGTCCACGGTATTTATCGGCAGCCGGGCCTCGATGCGCTACCGGGATTTTATGATCACGCCCCGGGGGTATGCCAAAAAATATGAAATCGGATAAACCCATGAGGCAATCGTAAAAAGTCAATTTTGAGCGCCATCAACCCTTTGAGAGGGCATTTCCATGAAAGGCTACATTCAGGTTTATACCGGGGACGGCAAGGGCAAGACCACCGCGGCCCTGGGCTTGGCACTGCGGGCGGCCGGGGCCGGATTGCAGGTGTACATGGCCCAGTTCATGAAAAAGGGGGACTACAGTGAAATCAAGGCCCTGGAGCGCTTTTCGGACAGCATCACCGTGGAGCAGTTCGGGCTGGGGCATTTTGTGAAGGGCAAACCCGTCGCCGAAGATATTGCCGCCGCCCGGCAGGGGCTGCAGCGCATCAAGGACATTCTTGTCGGCGGCCGGCACCAGGTGGTGATTCTCGATGAGGGCAACGTGGCGGTGGCCTGCGGCCTGTTTGGAGAGAATGAACTGCTGGAAATCATGGATAACAAGCCCGATGACGTGGAACTGGTCATCACCGGGCGGGGGGCTTCGGCCCGGATCATCGAACGGGCGGACCTGGTGTCCGAAGTCCGGGCCGTCAAGCATTACTTTCACAGCGGGGTCAAAGCCAGGGTTGGAATCGAAAAGTAAAAACACCCGCAATGCTGCGTGTATCGCCGTGTTGGGAACAGGCTCCGACGTGGGCAAGAGCGTCATTGCCACGGCCCTGTGCCGCTGTTTTGTCAATCGCGGCATTCGCACCGCCCCTTACAAAGCCCAGAATATGTCCAACAATTCAGGGGTTACGCCTGAAGGACTGGAGATGGGGCGAGCCCAGATCGTCCAGGCCGAGGCGGCGCGCATCGCCCCCCATGTGGACATGAACCCGGTGCTGCTCAAACCCACCAGTGAAATCGGGTCCCAGGTGGTGCTGCTCGGCCGCGTCAGTGAAAACACCACCGCCGCCGACTACCACCGGCGCAAGGAAGCGCTTTTTAAAACAGCGGCCCAGGCCCTCGATCGTTTGCGGGGCCGGTTTGACGCCATCGTCATGGAGGGTGCCGGCTCCTGCGCAGAAGTCAATCTGATGGCAGGAGATATCGTCAACCTGCGCATGGCCGGGTACGCCCGAGCCCCGGTGATCCTGGTGGCCGATATCCATCGCGGCGGCGTCTTTGCCCAGATTGTCGGCACCCTGGCGTGCCTGGCGCCCGAATGGCAGGCGCTCATCCGGGGCTTCATCATCAATCGCTTCCGGGGGGACATCGACCTGTTTGCAGACGGGGTTGAATGGATTGAGCAAAAAACCGGCAAAAAGGTGTTCGGCGTGCTGCCGTGGTATGATCACATCCATATCGAATCCGAGGATTCGGTGGTCATCGAACAGCCGGAAAGGATTGCCGGTGATGGCGGCGACGCAGCGGCGATTGCCGTCATCCGGCTGCCCCACATCTCCAATTTCAATGACTTTGACCCCCTGGCGGCGGTGGAGGGACTGGCGGTGCGTTTTCTGAAAAAGCCGCAGCAACTGTTCCATTTTCAGGCAGTCATCCTGCCGGGATCGAAAAACACCCGCTTTGACCTGGACTGGCTGGGCCAGAGCGGCTGGCGCAAGATGATCCTGGACTATGCGGGGCAGGGCGGACATGTGCTGGGCATCTGCGGCGGGTACCAGATGATGGGACGCTGTGTTCACGACCCGGACGGAATTGAAGGTCCTCCCGGCAAAACCGACGGTCTCGGACTGCTGCCCGTGGAAACCCGTTTGCAGGCACCCAAAACCACCACTCGAACCCGGTTTCGCCGACAGGATATCGACGGTTCCGGCTATGAAATTCACATGGGTCGCACCGTACGCTCGGCAGGTTCGGCCCTGTTTGAAGTCCTTGAACGCAACGGCACTCCCGTGGGGGGGGAAGACGGCTGCATTGTCGCCGATTCCGGCCACATGGGCACCTATATTCACGGTTTATTTGAAAATCCGGCGGTCATCGCTTTCTGGCTGCGGCATATCGGCCTGGACAACCTGCAGATACCCGGGGTCGGCGGACTGGATGCAAGGGACCGGCAATATGATCGATTGGCCGCCCATTTTGAAACCCATATCGATATGGATGCAATTCTGGAGTTGATCTGAGTGAAAGAAACCGTTTTTGTCATCGGCGGCTGCCGCAGCGGCAAGAGCCGGCAGGCCCTGGAAACGGCCGCCCAGATGAGCACCGCCAACAGGGTCTTTATCGCCACCTGTATTCCTGCTGACGATGAGATGCGCTTGAGGGTCGAGCGGCACCGGCAGCAGCGCGGCGGTCAATGGCGCACGGTGGAAGCCCCCGTGGGATTGGCCGAAGCCATCGTCGAACATGCTCCCGGCGCCGGCGTGCTGGTGGTGGACTGCCTGACGCTGTGGGTCAGCAACCTGTTGCTGGAAAAGGCCGGCGAAGAAGAGGTTGCACAGCGCTGTCGGCAGGTGGTTGACGCGGTCACCGGGGCGGCCTGTCCGGTGGTGCTGGTGTCAAACGAGGTCGGGGGCGGAATAGTCCCGGAAAACAGGCTGGCCCGCCAATTCAGGGATCAGGTGGGATCCGTCAACCAGGCCGTCGCCGCCTGTGCGGACCGGGTGATCTGGATGGTGGCGGGCATACCGGTATTCATTAAGGGTTGATGTCGCTCGAAAATGAATTTTTAATGGACCGTCAAAGGATGATAATTCCGTAAAGTCCCTTTTTGCTCGTTTGGTGAGCCTTTTGGGGATTGAGAAAAGACATGCGCAACTTTATCGCCGCTTTGCAATTTATCACCATCCTGCCGGTGGGCCGGGCGCAGCCCTTTGATCCGCCGCGGATGGCTGCTTGGTTTCCGCTGGTGGGGCTGCTGCTGGGTCTTGTAACCGCAGCCTTCGATTTAATCGCCCTGCGGTTGTGGGGCCGGCCGGTGGCGTCGCTGCTCGACGTGCTGCTGCTGGCCGCTTTGTCCGGCGCCTTTCATCTCGATGGCCTGGGAGATGCCGCTGACGGCCTTTTCGGGCAGCGTTCCCGGGAAAAAGCCCTGGCCATTATGAAGGACAGCCGCGTCGGCACCATGGGACTGGTGGCCATTGTCAGTGCCCTGGCCATCAAGTGGGCAGGCATCGCCGGTCTGGATGTTCAGCGCAGCCTGGCGCTGATTCTCGTGCCGGCTTATGCGCGCGCCGCGATGCTTTTCGGCATGCGCCTTCTCGATTACGGCCGCCCGGATGGGGGTACCGGTCTCGGATTTTTTAAGGCCAAACTTCAATTGTCCGCCTTTCGGGGACTGCTGCCCGTGGGGGGGCTGTCCCTGCTGCTGGGATTCAGGGCAATCACCCTCAATGTCGGTTTTGCCGTTGCAGTCCTGGTCATCGTCGGCTACTATCGCCGGCGCATCGGCTGCATTACGGGCGACATGCTCGGCGCCATGGCGGAGGTTACCGAAGCAGTGCTGTTTCTGGTGCTGGCAGCGGGAGGAAGCATATGAACGGCGGACACGGCGGCAATATTTACCAAGCGGCCCGCAGGTTGAACTGCCGGCCGGAAGATATCATCGACATGAGCAGCAACATGAATCCGCTAGGGCCGCCGCCGGGCCTGCTGGAATTTCTGAAAAACCGCCTGGATCTCATCACCCGCCTGCCGGAGGTGGACAGCCGCCGGGCGATTGCCGCTTTTGCCGAATACCTGCAGATCGATCCCGCCTGCGTGCTGGCGGGAAACGGGACCACCCAGTTTATTTATGACATTCCGGCGGTGCTCGAAACCCAACGGGCGCTGGTGGTGGCGCCGACGTATTCGGATTATGCCCATGCCTGCCAGCTTCAGCGGGTGGCCTGCCGCACTCTGACCAGCGAGGAGGCAAACAGCTTCCGGCTCGAGCTGGATGTGCTCTGCGGGCATCTGGCTGATGTGGACACCGTGTTTTTATGCAACCCCAACAATCCCACCGGCTGTTTGATCCCGGGCGAAGAAATTCACCAGCTTTGCCGCTCCCACCCGCAGATCCGGTTTGTCGTGGATGAATCCTACCTGCCGTTTGTGCCCCAGGCCGAAGGCCACAGCATGGCGGGTTGCAGACTCGAAAACGTGGTGGTGCTGGCATCGGTGTCAAAAATATTCAAAATTCCGGGGCTGCGGGTCGGTTTCATGATCAGCACTCCGGAGATAATCCAGCGCTTCGTGCGTCATCTGCCGCCCTGGAGCATGAACAGTCTCGCCCAGCTGACAGCTGAATTTCTGGCGACTCACCGCCGGAGCGTGGAGCGCTTTGTGCGCAGCAGCCGGCAATATTTTGAACGCCGGCGGGCGCAATTCAGCGAGCTGCTGAAAACCGTCCCGCAGATCAAGTTATATGCCGGCCGGACGCCTTTCGTGCTGATGCAGCTTCCCGAAACGCTGTCCGCCGGTTTGATCCAGAACCAACTGGATTCCCGGCGGATCCTGGTGCGAAACTGCGCTAATTTTACAGGCCTTTCAGAGCGCTTCATTCGGGCAGCGCTGCAATCACCGCGCATCAACCGGCTGCTGGCAGAAATGCTCATCGCTGCCGTTGACGAGGCCCCGGCCCGTCAACGGCCCGGGAGCCGAAGGCAACTGGCGATTTGATCATGACGGTCGATGCTTATGGATACATTCTGCCGGCGGCTTTTTTGCTGGATCTCATCCTGGGCGATCCCGTCCACCTGCCGCACCCCATCCGCTGGATGGGAAAGGCCATCAATGGGCTGGAGCCGGTTTTCAGAAAAATTCCCGCCGCCCCCCTTTTTTCCGGGACACTGTTCGCCATCACCCTGATTTCCGGGATCTGGCTGTTCACCGCGGCGGTGATCCTCGTGGCCGGCAGCCTTCAGCAGATGCTGGGAACGGTGGTCCAGGTTGTCTGTGTTTATTACTGTATTTCCGCGCGCAGCCTGGAAGATGCCGCCATGCAGATCCATGATCACCTGGTGGGCCAGCGAATTGATGAAGCCCGTGCGGAAGTGGCGTTGATTGTCGGCCGGGATGTCGCCGATTACGGCCCGCGGGATATCGCCCGGGCCACGGTGGAAAGCGTGGCCGAAAATTTCGTCGACGGTGTGCTCGCGCCGTTGCTGTTTGCCGCCCTGGGTGGCGCACCCCTGGCCATGGCCTATAAAATGGCGAACACCCTGGATTCCATGGTGGGCTACAAAAACGAAAAATATCTCTGGTTCGGCAAGGCAGCAGCGCGCATTGACGATGGGCTCAACTTTCTGCCGGCCCGCCTTTCCATCCCGCTGATCGCCCTGGCAGCCCGTTTGATCTGCGGGTCCGGCAGGCGCAGCCTGCGCACCGCAATGGATGAAGGCGTCAACCACAGCAGTCCCAATGCCGGCTACCCGGAAGCCGCCTTTGCCGGCGCCCTGGCGGTCAGGCTCAACGGCCCCAACTACTATGACGGAAAACTGGTAGACAAACCATATATCGGCGAGCGTTTCGGCCCGACAACGCCAGTTCACATCAAGAAAGCATGTCACATCATGATGCTGTCATCGTTTTTCTGGCTGCTGGCGGTGTGGGTGGCCCGGGCGCTTTTGTAACCAGGACACGGCATGTATCCGGCGTTACCCAAATCATACAAGGCGATGTTTCCCTTCAAAATCGCCACCACCTCCTTCATTTACCCGGACGGCTATATTGCCAACGTCAGGATGCTGGGGCCCTTCGTGGATGAAATCGAGCTGCTGGTATTTGAAAGCGCCCCGGTAAAATCCCTGTTTTGCGCTCCGGTGATCGACGAACTCGTCGAACTGTCAGGCCGGCTGGAAATCAGCTACAACGTGCACCTGCCCACCGACATTTCCATCAGTGATCCGGACCCGCGGCGGCAGCAGCAGGCAGTAGAAACTTTGATCGAAATCATCGAGCGGTTGTCACCCCTGTCGCCTTCAAGCTATACTCTCCATGTACCCTTCAACCGGGATGATGACAACCCGGAAACAGTGGCTAAATGGCGCCGGCGCGTGGACCGCAACCTGAGAAAAATTGTAGCTGCCGGAATCTTCGCGGACAAAATCGCCATTGAAAATCTGGACTACCCCTTTGAACTCATCGGCCCCATCGTTTCCGGCCTGGGCCTGTCCGTGTGTTTGGATGCGGGCCACCTGATGATTGCCGGCCAGGAGGTGAATTCCCTGTTTGCACCCTGGGCGGATGCCGTTTCGATCATCCACCTGCACGGGGTCGAGGCGTTGCGGGACCATTTGCCCCTGGATCGCCTGGGACCCGCCCGGATCACCCCCCTGATTGAAATCCTGCAAAACTTTAACGGATGCGTATCCCTGGAAGTGTTTTCCCTTCCTCACCTGCGCTCCAGCCTCGAGTTTCTCGCAACCCACTGGGCAAAGAGGAACAGGGGCTCTGCGGAAAACCGGGCAGACCGGATTATATATTGACAACCCGCGGCTTTTCCCCCATAGTTTTTGCGCACACCATACCAGGGGCGGCCGCTGCCCGGGGAGGATAACATGCAAAAAGAACACAAGGTTCTCATCAGGCGCTGCGACGACTACGACCCGGATAAAATCGCCGGAATTGTCAAGGAAGGCATGCAGGAGCTGGGGGTGACTCCCACCGGTAAAATCCTGTTGAAGCCCAACGCCGTGCTGGCCCATCCTGATGTCTTTCCCCATGCATTTACCCGCAAAGAATTTCTCGACGGGGTGATCGCCGCCACCAAGGAATTGGCCCGCGATGTCCGCGAAATATCCGTTGGCGAGCGTTCGGGCATCACCATCGCCACCCGCTACAGTTTTAAAAACGCGGGCTATCCGGAGGTCATCCGCAAACACGGTGTCAAAACCCATTATTTCGATGAAGTCCGGCAGGTGCCGGTCACCATCGAGGGTGCCCAGGTGCTGCGGCACCGGCTTTTTATGCCCAAGCCGATCGCCGAATGCGATTTTCTCATCAATCTGCCCAAGTTCAAGGCCCATCCCTGGTGCCGGCTGACCCTGAGCCTAAAAAATTTCATCGGCATCCAGGATGACCGCCACCGGCTGGTGGACCACAACCAGTTCCTGGAACATAAAATCGCCGACCTGCAGGCCGTCATCCAGCCCAAGTTCATTGCCATCGACGCCATTACCGCCGGCCAGAGAATGATGCTGACGCCCACCCCTTTTCACATGGGGGCCATCGTCATGGGAACCAATTCCTGTGCTGTGGACACCGTCGGCTGCCACATGGTCAACGTGAATCCCCGGGACCTGCTCCATCTGCGCTATGCATCCGAGCGGGGGTTCGGCCCCATGGAGCTTGACGCCATCGAGGTGGGCGGGGATTTTCCCCTTGAAGAGGTGCAGGCCCGGACCGCAGGCTTCGAGTTCTGCCTGGAACGCATCGATGATTATTTTGATGCCGAATCCAACCTGTCGTGCACCGTGGGAACATTTCCGGAAGCCCATTCACGGGATTACTGCTGGGGCGGATGTCCGGGGGCCCTGCAGGAGGCCATGCATATTTTCAGGGGATTTTACCCGAACGTGGACAGGGACATGCACAGGATCCGCTATGTGGTCGGCCGGGTGGAGGGTCCCCTTGACCTGGCCGATGATGAACGGGTGATTTTTGCCGGTGACTGCACCAGCTGGGAAGGTGAAATTGACGGTAAGCCCGTTAAGATTGAAAGCTGTTACAAAACCGCCGCCGAAGTTGACGAGACCAAGACCCGCTCCAACGACATGGTATGGAAAATCATGCAGGATCTGGCCAATGTGTTCAAGAACCGATCCTCGCGCTATGTTCGCGTCAAGGGATGCCCGGTTTCCGTTGCCCAGCATGTCAACTACCTGTCCGCGTTAGGGAAAATAAAAAACCCCAATTTCGACCCCCGGCTTTTCGTCCAGGCCAACATCAGCTACTATCAGATGCGATTTCATCGTTTCGCCGCCCGTTTTACGGGTTGATCGACAGAATCGCCAGCTGCGCGACCTCGATCTGAAAGGGGGCGGCATGAATTCGCCTGGCTCGAAACCGGATTGCGAAATACCGGTATGCCCGACCTTGCAATTTACATCAGCAACCGCATGGAGATCCTGGCCGCTGAGCTGGCGCAGGTGATGCGCGGACAGCCGTGCCCGCCGCTGAGCTCCGAGGTGATCGTCGTCCAGAGTCGAGGGATGGAGCGCTGGCTGTCCATGGAGCTGGCGCGGATCAACGGAATCTGCGCCAACTGCGATTTTCCCTTTCCCAACGCCTTGCTGGAAGATATTTTCAGGAAAATGCGGCCGGATCTGCCGGACACATCGCCTTACGATCCCGGGGTTTTGACATGGCGCATCATGGACGTCCTGCCCGGTTGTCTGCGAAAGCCGGCGTTCAGCAGTCTGCGGGAATACCTTGCCGACGACCGCTTCCAGCTCAAGCTGTATCAGCTGGCCGCCAGAATCGCCGATCTGTTCGATCAGTACCTGGTCTTCCGTCCGGAGATGGTTTTTCGATGGGAAACAGGCACCAAGGACAGCGGTGCACCCGAAGACTGGCAGGCCGAGCTGTGGCGCGAGGCCACCCGGAAGCTGGGGGGGATGCACCGCGCCCGGCTGCGCAACGACCTGATCACAGCCATACAAAACGGTCGTTTTGACACCGGTCGCCTGCCGGCAAGGATTTCAATTTTCGGCTTATCCTATCTGCCGCTGTTTCACCTGGAAATTTTCGCGGCGCTGTCCCGGCGGGTGCCGATCTTGTTGTTTCTCTTAAATCCCTGCCGCGAATACTGGGCGGACATCGTTTCCGAACGCGAGCTGCAAAAAGCCCGCCGGCAAAACCCCCGGGTGGCGGAAAATCCGGCATGGTACCATTTTGAAAAGGGCAACCGCCTGCTGGCATCCATGGGAACCCTGGGGCGCAGTTTTTTTGAAGTCGTCAGCGCACTGGAATGCGAAATTCACGAACGCTTCGAAGCCCCCCCACGCTCCTCGCTGCTGGGCAGAATCCAATCGAATATCTTCCACCTGACAGACGGCCGGTCATTGCCGAAAGATCTGTCAGCCGGCAGCGCAGCGCAAAATCAGTTTCAGCCGGAGTCCATTCCTGCAGGGGAATCGGCGTTGGGCGCAGACCCATCGGTCCAGGTGCACAGCTGCCACAGCCCCATGCGCGAAATCGAGGTGCTGCACGACAATCTGCTGGCGATGTTCGAAGAAGACCCGCAGCTGCTGCCCCGGGATATCATCGTCATGACACCGGACATCGATGCTTATGCACCGTTTGTCCAGGCTGTTTTCGAGGGCCAGACCGATGACGCCCGACGGATTCCATTCAGCATTGCGGATCGCAGCCCCCGTCAGCAAAACCGCATGATCGATGGATTTCTGGCCCTGCTCGAGCTGCGCAGCAGTCGTTTCGAGGCCGCGCGGGTTTTCGCACTGCTGGAATTTCCCGGGATCAGGCAACGCTTCGAGTTGCTGGAATCCGATCTGCCGCTGATCGAAGTCTGGATCCGGGACACCCGCATTCGCTGGGGCATCGATGAGCACAGCCGGGCGCAGATCGGACTGCCAGCTTTTTCCCAAAACACCTGGAAAGCCGGACTGCAACGGCTTTTGCTCGGCTATGCCATGGCGGGCGACAACCGGAAGCTGTTTGGCGGCATCGTACCCTACGACAATCTGGAAGGTGCTGAAACCCGGGTCCTGGGCCGCTTTTGCGAATTTATCAATCGGCTTTTCGAATGGATCAACCGGTTGGAAACCCCCCGCAGCTTAGAAGCGTGGCGCCAAACCCTGCTGGCACTGATGGAAAATTTCTTCAAGCCTGATGATGACCTTGAAGCCGAGATGCAGCTGCTGCGGCGCTGCCTCGACGAGCTGGCCGACAAACAATTGCAGGCGGATTTCCAGCAGAAAGTCGAGCCCGGAGTTGTCACGGCTTTTTTGAAAAGCAGACTCGACCAGAACAATTACGGCTCCCGGTTTTTAACCGGCGGGGTAACCTTTTGCGCCCTGCTTCCCATGCGCAGCATCCCGTTTAAAATCATCTGCCTGGTGGGCATGAACAACGATGCCTTTCCCCGGGACCATCAGCCCTTGAATTTTGACCTCATGGCCCGTCATCCCAGACCCGGGGATCGTTCCCAGCGCAACGACGACAAGTACCTGTTTCTGGAATCCATCCTGTCGGCCCGCCAGAAACTGTATATCAGCTACGTGGGCCAAAGCATCCAGGACAACACCGCCATCCCTCCGTCAGTGCTGGTCAGCGAACTGCTGGACACAATTGTAGACCACGCGGGGATTTGCGCCGAAGCCATGACCACCCGCCATCGCCTGCAACATTTTTCACCCTGGTATTTTCGCGAAGACAGCTGCCTGTTCAGTTACTCCACCAGCGTCATGGCGGCTCTGGCCGGAATCGGTGAAAAGAAGGATCCCCCCCCGTTTGTCACTGATCCGCTTCCAATGAACGCTGAAGAAAATGCCGCCTGGCAGCATCTGGACATCGAGACATTGTGCCGCTTTTTCAGCAACCCGGCCCGCTTTTTCCTTCAGCAGCGTCTGGGAATTCGCCTGGAGGATACTGCCGGCCGGATTGAAGAAAGCGAAACGTTTGTTCTCGATCCCCTGGAAAAACACATGGTCGCGCAAGAGCTGCTTGAAAAACGGCTTTGCGGAACAAGCCCGCAAATCATCCGCGCGATCCAGCGCGGCCTGGGTCTGCTTCCCCAGGGCAGCATCGGCGACTGCCAGTACCGCGAAATGGACATCGCCGTGGAAAATTTTGTTAACCGCTACCAACGCTTCACCGGCGGCGGGCATTCAAGCGACATGCAGATCGAGGGGTTCGAAATCAGCGGGATCCGATTAAAAGGCCGCCTCGCCGGAATCTTCGACCGGGGTCGGATAGATGCGCGCTACGGCAAAAGACGGGGGCAGGATCTGATGACAGCCTGGATCCGACACTTGCTTTACAGCTGCCAGGGGACGCCGGATCGTTCCCGGCGCAGTTTTTTGCTGTGCACGGATCGGGTGACAGAATTTGAACCGGTCGGCGACAGTGAAAAAATTCTCGGAGAAATTATCGGCCTGTTCCGTCAGGGACTGGAACAGCCCCTGCATTTTTTCCCGCGCGCCGCTTTTGAATATGCCGAGCAAGTGCTGCAGCGTTCAGCGACTCCGCAGACGGCCCTGGCCAGCGCCCGCAATATATGGACAGGAGGCGATTTTGCAAAATACAGCCATCCCGAATCGAAAGATCCATACTATGATCTTTGTTTTCGACGCTCGGATCCACTGGATGAGGTTTTTGAAAAAACTGCCATTACGATCTTCAAACCCATTCTAAGACATTGCCGAGAAATTGTTGTATAATAAAATTAGCGTAATTGCTAACAATCGGCCGCGAGACCAAAATACTTCTTGCGCGGCGCGATGGCAACTTATTGAGAAACAATCGAAGGAGGCCGCCCATGGCACTGATCGTACAATTGCACGAAGGCGTGGCGATCAACAAATGCCCGCTGGATAAACCCGAATTGAGCATCGGCCGCAGTCCGCAATGTGATATTTTCATTGACGATGCGGTGGTAAGCGCGCAGCACGCGGTAATCGAAAGAGCGGCAGATGCAGAATCGCCAGACGCTGTCTCCTATTACATCCGGGATCTGGAAAGCACCAACGGCACCTATGTCAACAACCAGAAAATTGAGCGTCACAAACTGCTCCACGAGGATCTCATCCGGGTGGGATGGGTGGTATTCAAATTCATCGACGAGACCAAGGCCGATCCCGATCAAACGGCCAAAATCCACAAAAGCTGGATTCCCGGAGTCTACTATACCAAACAGTGACGCAATCGTGAAAACTCGTCGCCAGCTCCTCAAACAGCTTGCGATTTTAACGCTCGCCCCTCACGGCTCTTTCTCCGAAAAGGGTTGATGTCTCTCAAAATTAACTTTTTACGATTGCGTCAATTTTTAGCACCATCAACGCTTAGGTTATGGAAATTTCTCCCCAGATAACCGTGGCACTGAAACCGGCGGCAGCTTCCGGCTTAACCGCCGGCACCTTCAAGCCCGGTGATACGTTTCGGCTGAAAATTCTCGAACTGCGGGGGGACCGGGCCCTGATTGATTTCGGCAAATTTCGCACCATCGCAGACATTAAGATTCCCGTCAGCCGCGGCGATGAATTCATGGTTCGGGTCCTGCAAAGCGGCCGGCAGCTCAAACTGGGTATTGTCCATGCTGTGCCGCAGCAGTCATCAACCGCAGGGGCAGCCGGACAGTCCCCCCAGGCTTTGAGTGCAGCCGATCTGACAGAAGCCCGGCTGACGCTCAAGGAAGCCATCAGCCGGCTGCTGGCGCCGACGACCAGCGGCAAACCCCTGCCATCCGCCCTGCAGGGAGTCCTGAGCGGTCTGCTGGGACACTTCGAAGCGCTGGATTTGAATCAGCCGGCATCTGACCTGATGCCGCAACTGAGAACCATCCTGGAAGATTCAGGTTTTTTGCTGGAAAAAAAGCTGGAAAGCCTGGTGGCCCAACTGCCGCAAAGCGCTGATTTCACGGAAGCCGACAACCGGTTGATTTCAGGCGCCGTGGCCAGAATTTTGTCCGCCGATCTCAAGGCGGGCCTGGTCTTGCTGCGACAGCTGGCGATGGACACGGCGGCGACGCAAAATATACTGGATTCCAAAACATTGAAGGCGCTTGGCGGCAGTATCGACACCTTGCTGGGCGACATCGCTGCCCAGCAGGACCGGGCCATCAAGCAGCAGGCAGGACCCGATCCCTTCCAGGCATTTACCTTTACCCTGCCGCTGAAAGAAGGCGGCCGTCAGGCCCGCTTGAGGGTCTTTTACCCCAAAAGGAAAAAGGCGGATCGCGGCAGTGGATTTCGCATTTCCGTGCTCCTGTCCATGGACCGGCTGGGGAGTATCCGCACGGATTTTCTGCTGCTGGAAAATGATCTGAACCTCACTTTTTTTGTCGAAAACCGTGCGATTCAGACCAGAGTGCAGGAAAGCCAGCACTCCTTAAGTGCGCTGCTGGCGGCTTTTTTTGACCGGGTCGGGGTGAAGGTCTTGGTTTCCGAAAAAAAAGTTCTCGAATTTGACCGCCAGGAGATGTGGGGCGACAGCGAGCGCAAGGTGGACATCCGGATTTGAGCATGCAAAAAACACCCAAAGCCGTGGCCCTGACCTATCGGCAGGAAAAAGACGCAGCCCCGCGGGTGGTTGCCCGGGGCAGGGGAGAGGTGGCCGCAAAGATCGTGGAGCTCGCCCGGGCCAACAACGTGCCCCTGTACGAGGACCAGAACCTGGTCCAGGTGCTGGAGGCCCTGGAGATTGAAACCGAGATCCCTCCCGAACTCTACCGGGCGGTGGCCGAGGTGCTGGCGTTTATCTACAAATTGAACAATAAAATTTAATGCGGCCGCAAAAAGTCGAATTTTCTCGCTCCGCAAGCCTTTTCGGGAGCGGTTCAGGGTTTCGCTAAATTGCAAGAACTCGTCGCCAGCTCCTCAAACAGCTTGCAATTTTTAACGCTCAACCCTTCACCGCTCTTTTTCCGAAAAGGGTTGATGTCGCTCGAAAATGACTTTTTACGGGACCGTCAAATTTGATGTCTAAAAGAAGCCCAACCAAACTGCACATCCCGCGTGCCAATTACAAGCGATGAAACCATTCGACCTTCTGAACGCCCCGCTGGAAGGGGTCAATCTCATCGAAGCCAGCGCCGGCACCGGCAAGACCTATAACATCGAGGGGCTGTTTGTCCGGCTGGTACTGGAAATGCAGCTGCCGGTCGAGCAGATCCTGGTGCTGACGTTCACCAAGGCCGCGACGGCCGAACTGGAAGCCAGAATCCGCGGCAGGCTGGTGCAGGCCCGCAACGCCTTTTCCGGTGAGCAATGCGAAGATGCGCTGCTCGAATCGCTGGTGGAACAGCACTCGCGCCGTCAGGAGGCCCGGCAGCGAATCCATGAAACCCTGGTTGATTTCGACCAGGCGGCCATTTTTACCATTCATGGATTTTGCCAGCGCCTGCTGCACGAAAACGCCTTTGAGACCGGCAACCTGTTTGACACCGAGCTCATCGAGGACCCGGGCCCGCTGATCCGGGAAGTGGCCGACGACTTCTGGCGCCGGACTTTTTATCCCGCCCCGGTGGAGTTTGCCGGTTTCGCCTTCAAGCGGCTCAAGGATCCCCGCAATTTTTACCGGCTACTGGACAGCGTCAAAACCCCGGTGGTGAACATCGTCCCCCGGATCAGTGAGCCTTCACTGGACGGCCTGGATCATTTTCGTGCCGCTTTAAGTGAGCTGAAGGCCGCCTGGATGGGCTGCCGCGATGAAGTCAGGCGGCTGCTGATGACCGAGGCCCTGAATGCCAATATCTATGGCAGCCTCAAAGCTGCTTCCGATTCATCCCGACCGAACGCCAGGCAGCTGAAGGTGGCCGGTCTGGTGGAGATGATGGATCGGCTGGCCCATCCGCAAAGTGTCGGCTTTCCATTGTTCGACGGCTTTGAAAAATTCACGGCAAGCAAACTGTCCGCTGCCACGAAAAAAAACCAGCCGGTCCCCGAACATGATTTCTTCATGATCTGCGACCAGGTATTTTCCCGGGCCCGTGAATTGCAGGCCCAGATGGAGCAGTACCTGCTGTATGTCAAAACGCGGCTGTTTGACTTTGCGGCTGCCGAGCTGCCGCAAAGAAAAAAAGAAAGGAATGTGCAGTCCTTCGATGACCTGCTGGTGGCCGTCAAAAATGCGCTGGCCGCCCCCGGGGGGCATCTGCTGGCACAGGCGGTGCGCGATAAATACCGGGCTGCCCTGGTGGATGAATTTCAGGACACCGACAGCATCCAGTACGAGATTCTGACGCGGCTTTTTTCCCACCGCAACGGACTGCTGTTCATGATCGGCGATCCCAAACAGGCAATTTACGGTTTTCGAGGGGCTGACATCTTCTCATACATGAAAGCCGCCCGGCAGGCGGACGAAAAATTCACCTTGACCGCGAACTGGCGCTCCCGGCCCCGCCTGATTAGCGCCGTGAACACCATTTTTTCGCGCGTCCGTCCGGCCTTTGTCTTTGATGAAATCCCCTTTGAAAACGTTCATCCGGCGCCAGGCGCCGCCGAAGATCCCCGGAACCCAGCTCCCCCCTTTATCCTCTGGCATCTTGAAGCGAGTCGCTTTTCTGAAAATAAAAAGCCCCTCAACAAACCCGATGCGGTGCGGCTGATCTCCCGGGCGGTGGCCGCCGAAATCAGCCGGCTGCTGAACGCTTCCAGGTCGACAGCCCCTGGTGATGTGGCCGTGCTGGTCCGCAAAAATGAGCAGGCCCAGGTGATAAAAGATCATCTGACAGCCGCCGGCATCCCTTCGGTGCTATACAGCACCGGCAATATTTATGATTGCTTTGAAGCCGCGGAAATGCAAACCGTCCTGGCTGCCATCGCTGATCCGGCTGACAGCTCCCGGCTCAAAGCCGCTCTGGCCACAGACATGCTGGGACACCGGGCCCGGGACCTGCTGGACAGTGAATCCGAATCCCCCGGCCTGGAAGCCTGCCGGGTGCGTTTCAGCCGCTATTTTCATCTCTGGCAGCACCAGGGGTTCATCCGCATGTTCCGGTGTCTTCTGGACGACGAGCAGATCACACAGCGCCTGCTGAGCTTCACTGACGGAGAACGGCGGCTGACCAACGTGCTGCACCTGGCCGAAATCCTGCACCGTCAGTCCATCCGCACCAATCCGGGCATCAGTGGCCTGGTGAAGTGGCTGGCGGCCCAGCGCGACGGCGGCACCGCCCGCAGCGAAGAAACCCAGCTGCGCCTGGAAAGTGATGAAAAGGCCGTCAAGATTGTCACCATCCACAAAAGCAAGGGTCTGGAGTACCGGGTGGTGTTCTGCCCATTCGGCTGGGAGGATTCGCTGGTGAGGGGCACGGAAATTACATTTCATGACCCCAATGCGGATCGGCAGCTGACTGTCGATCTGGACCCGGTTGCCGACAGCCCCCATGTTATGCTGGCCCAAAACGAGCTCCTGTCGGAAAACATTCGCCTGCTATATGTGGCATTGACGCGGGCCAGAGAACGCTGTTATCTTGCCTGGGGGCGCATTAACCGCACGGAGACCTCGGCCCTGGCCTACCTGCTGCACGGCGAGGCATTGGAACCGGGTGAAAATCCGCTGGCAGCCCTGAAAACGATCATGGCGGCAAAATCCGATGCCGATATCCGGCAAGATTTAAAGCGGCTTTGCGATCAATCCGCCAACAGCATCCAGCTTCAGCCGCTGCCGGTGCCGCCCGACAAGCCGTCAGCGTTGCAGACGGCGAAAGAACCCCCTGCGCGGCTGTTTTGCCGCAACTTTGCCGGCAAAATCGACCAGGGCTGGAAAATTTCCAGTTACTCCTTGCTGGTGTCCCGCGGGGTGCGGGATGTGGATCAACCGGACCGCGACTTTGCTGCGCTGTCCCGGGATGCCGGCTTCACGCCGGCCCCGGAAGCGCATATGTCTAGTGGCGACACTGACGGTGAATCCATTTTTGCCTTTCCCGGCGGGGCCCGCAGCGGCAATTTCTTCCATGACGTGTTTGAACATTTTGATTTTACCACCGGTGAAGGCCAAGCCCTGGAGCGGCTGGTGACTCGGAAGCTGCAGCAGCACGGGCTGGCCCTGAAGTGGCGGCCCACGGTCTGTCAAACTGTCACCAATGTTCTGTCCGTTCCCCTGGCAGCGGACCTGCCGCAATTGACCCTGTCCATGCTGCACCGGGAGGACCGGGTCAACGAGATGGAATTTTACTTTCCCCTGAATCCGCTCGGTCCCCGTGATTTGCAGCGCCTGTTCGAGCAACATCATCCCAGCCGGAAATTTGCGGACTTTCCCGAACTGCTCGGCAAATTGACCTTCATGCCGGCCCGCGGCTACATGAAGGGTTACATGGACATGGTGTTTGAACACGGCGGCCGCTATTACCTGGTGGACTGGAAATCGAATCATCTGGGATTTTCACCCGCAGCCTATCATCGCAGCCGGCTGCAGCGCACCATGCAGACCGAATACTACATCCTGCAGTACCACATCTATGCCCTGGCGCTGCACCTGTATCTGAAACTTCACCAGCCCGGGTACCGGTACGAAAATGATTTCGGCGGGGTTTTCTACATTTTCCTGCGGGGGGTGGACGCTTCCCTGGGGCCGGAGTACGGTATTTTTTACGATCTGCCACCCCCGGCGTTTATCAACGCCCTCGGCCGCACCCTGGTTGCAGACTATGGCAAACCCCTGAACAGCTCTTTTTCCGAAAAGGGTTGATGGCGTTCGAAAATGACTTTTACGGAACGTCATTTGACGGTTCTTTTCCAATTCAGTTGAAGAAAGCCAGAATAAAACCATGAAACCGGATTTGTTGAAGCTGCTGAAATCCACCGGTCTTTTCAGCGATATCGATCTGCACTTTGCCCGCTTTGCCGGTGAGCTTTCGTCCTCCCGGGATACGGAAACGTTGCTGGCGGCCGCGCTGGCAAGCCGGGTTACCGGCAACGGCGACATCTGCCTGGACCTTGGCGCAACCGCCGGCACTGTTTTGCATGCAGACCCCGATGGGTCCCCATCCCTGGTTTGCCCGCCGCTGGAGAGCTGGCGCCGGAAATTGCTCAAAAGCGGTGTCGTGGGGCCACCCGGCGAGGATTTCCCCCTGGTGCTTGATGATCGCCACCGACTGTACCTGCATCGCTACTGGCAGTATGAAAAAAAACTGGCGGATGCAATCCGGGAGCGCACCACCGGAACCCAACCGGAAGTCGACCCCCGCAAACTGACCCAGGGTCTTGAAGAATTATTCCCCGGCGAAGACAGCGGGCAGATCGACTGGCAGAAAATCGCGGCGGCCATTGCGGTGTTGAAGCGTTTCAGCGTCATCACCGGCGGTCCCGGCACCGGCAAGACCCATACCATCGCGCGAATTCTGGCGCTTTTGATTGTCTGCCAGGATCGCGTGCCACCGGTGATTTATCTGGCCGCGCCTACCGGCAAAGCGGCGGCCAGGCTTGCCGAAGCCGTCAAGCAGGCCTGTGGCGAGCTGAATTGCAGTGCGGCAGTGAAAGATCTCATTCCCACCGAGGTCTATACCATCCACCGGCTGCTGAAGCCCGTTGCCGGCACGCCTTATTTCCGCCACAACCGCGACAACCCCCTGGCAGCCGATATGGTGGTGGTCGATGAGGCCTCGATGGTGGACCTGGCCCTGATGTCGAAACTGCTCCAGGCCCTGCCGCCCCACGCCCGGCTCCTGTTGCTGGGCGACAAGGATCAACTGGCCTCCGTCGAGGCAGGATCGGTGCTCGGCGACATTTGCGACCGGCACGCACTCCATGGGTTTTCCGGCGGCCTGGCCGCCAAACTGGAGCAGTTGACGCGCATGAAGCTTGCCGGTGCGGTGACCCTTTCCAGTGAACCGGCGGGGCTGCAGGATTGCATTACGGTTTTAACAAATAGCTATCGTTTTTCAGCTGCCGGCGGCATCGGGGGACTCAGCCGGGCGGTCAACCAGGGGGATGCGGACAGCGCCCTGGCCCTGCTGAAAAATCCAGCCGAAACGGCTGTCAGCTGGCACAGGGTGGGCTCCGATGGCCGCCTGGCCCGGGAACTGTCCCCGGTGATCCGTGACGGGTACCGAAAGTATCTGGTCCAAAAAGAACCGCTTGCGGCCCTCGAAGCGTTCAATCGCTTTAAACTCCTGTGCGCCCTCAAAATCGGACCCTTCGGCGCCGCGGCCATAAACCGCATGGCCGAGCAGGTTTTATGCCGCGCAAACCTGATTCCGCCAGTTGCGACCGCCGGCAGCCCCTGGTATCGCGGACGCCCGGTGATGATCACCCGCAACGATTACAACCTTGGTCTTTTTAACGGCGATATCGGTGTCACCCTGTCCGACCCGGACTCAGCCGACGATCGGCTGGAGGTGTTTTTCCCGGGGGCCGGGGGGGGAGAGACCCGGCGGTTCGCATTTTACCGGCTGCCCGAGCATGAAACGGTTTATGCCCTGACGGTGCACAAAAGCCAGGGATCGGAATTCGATCACGTGGTGGTTGTTCTGCCGGACAGGGATTATCCGTTGCTGACCCGGGAATTAATTTACACTGCCCTGACGCGTGCCCGCCAGAAGCTTTCCATCTGGGGGACTGAGGCGGTGTTCAAAAGCGCTGTCAGGCGACAGATCGAAAGAACATCGGGCCTGCGCGATGCGCTTTGGGGATCGGGCGGTAGGCGCTAAAAAGGCTTGAACACGGAACATTTTTAAGATATCAAGCCAGGGCAACAATTGATAACAGCGCAAAAAGTCATTTTATCGTCTTAATTTTCATGCAAGATTCAGGTTTTACGACTTCATCTGAATTGGAGTGCTGACAATGAAACAAACCGTGATTCGCGCCACCGGGCGCTATCTTCCCGAACGCGTTGTAACCAATGAAGACCTGACCCACTGGATGGATACTTCCGATGAATGGATCCGGCAGCGAACCGGCATTGAACAACGCCACTGGGTGCCGGAAGAAGGCGGGGTGGGAGTCTCGGATCTCGGACTGGAAGCTGCCAGAATTGCCCTGCGGCGGGCAGGGTGGCAGCCGGAAGACCTTGAAATCGCCGGCCTGTCGTGGAATAGGGTGAACGCCAGTATTTGAATCAGGTTCTGCGGGTGCAGGATACGGCTTCCGACAGGATCTCCTGGATCTTGTCCAGCAGGCTGCAGTTGTCGGCGCATTTGGGCAGGGTTTTGTTGTTGACGCACTTCTTGCAGGGACTTTTCACAAGATAGCCGATCTCGAAATCGTAGCGGTATTTGAAACGTTTTTTCGTCATTTCCATCAGCCTCGACTTAAAAAGCGCTGGTATTCCACCATTTTTGCATAGGCCTGAACGGCACGTTCGGGCGTGGGGTAAAACACCCCTTTAAACGGACGGTCGCCCACCCGGTAAAGGGTCTGGTTTTTTTCGTCGGGTAAAATGCTGACCCCGAATATGGGCTTGCGAAAGCGATCCATCAGCTTGACAATATGCTGGATGTAGGTTTCTTCAAATTCGAAAAACTGGGTATTCATCTGTTCGATAAATTCAGGAGAATAATTGGAATCGGCCTGCAATACGCATTCGCCGAACCGCTTGACCATGATGCGGCGTCCCAGAATCCCGAGGTTGATGACGGCGTCACAGCCCTCCCATTTCATCAACTCCTCGACAACGGTCATGGGGAGCGAATGATCTCTTTCACCAACCAGGTCGATGGGATTGGCCCGGCTCCAGTAACTGGGCAGCAGACGGTCCAGCCGGGAAATCAGTTCCGGGGCCAGATCCGGCACGTCCAGCCCGAACTCCGCACACAGGTCAGCGGTGACCACCCCCCAGCCGCCGCCCAAGGTCATGATGGCGACCCGATTGCCGGCCGGCAACGGCAATGATGAGAAGGCCGCCGCCAGATCGAGAAGATCCATCGGCCGTTCGACTTTGATGATGCCGGCCTGGCGGCAGACAGCGTTGAATACTTTGGTATCCGTTGTCATAGCGCCGGTATGGCTTGCTGCCGCCCGTTTGCCGGCGCCGGTCTGCCCTCCTTTGAGCAGCACGATGGGCTTTTTCTTCCCCACCCGGCGGGCACTTTCGAAAAATCGTCGGCCGTTTTTAACGCTTTCCACGTAAAGGATCACCGTGCGGGTCACCGAATCCACCTCGAACCCGTCAAGGTAGTCTTCGATGGTCATCATGGCCTCGTTGCCCGATCCGCAAAAAGCCCGGATTCCGATGCCTTGCTGCTCGGCAAAGGCCAGCAGTTGGATGCCCATGTTGCCGGACTGGGCCACCATGGCGGTAGATCCGGGTTTTGGCATCACCGGCGAGCCGGTGCAGTACAACCGGATGTGCGGATTGCAGATGCCCATGGTATTCGGACCCAGCACCAGCACTTCGGCTGCCCGGGCAGCTTCGACCAGTTCGCGTTCCAGGCGTCTGCCATCTTCTCCGGTTTCCCCGAAACCGGAGGTGATCAGCAACATGTTGCGAATGCCTTTTTTACGGAACTGGTCTACCAGGCCCGCCACGGCCGGTGCTGGAATAGTGACCACGGCCAGGTCGACAGGGGCCGGGAGTTCGGCAACCGAGCGGTATACCTTTTTGCCGGCAATGGTGCCGCCCCGTGGATTGACAGGATAAATTTCCCCCTTGAACCCGCCACTGATGGTATTGACCATCAGCGCATGACCCCACTTGCCGATTTGGCCGGAAGCCCCCACGATGGCCACACTTTTGGGATAAAACAGGGAGCCGATGGCATCCGGCGCAATGGCGGGCGGAAAATCCTTTTTTTCCAGTTGGTTGCTCACCACCACGAGGGCATCGACCGCCTGCACCCGGCCGTCGGAGGTCACCAGCAGGGGATTGATGTCGACTTCGGCAATTTCCGGATGCTCTTCGGCCAGGCGGGACAACCCCAGCAGGGTCTGGATCAGCGCCGTGCGATCCACGGCCGCCTGACCACGAAATTCCCCCAACAGACTGCGGGCATGAATTTCCTGCAGCATTTCAACGGCATCGCCTTCTTCGAGGGGGGCGAGCCGGAAACAGACGTCCGCCAAGGCTTCGGTCAGAATCCCGCCGAGGCCGAACATAACCACCGGACCAAACTGGGGATCACGAAAAAGACCAGCCACAAATTCGCGTTGGCCACTGAGCTGGGGCTGTACCAGAAAGCCTTCCAGCTCACCGGCAGCCCTGTCCGCGATGAGGGCGGCCGCCTGGCGCACCGCGTGTTCATCGGCCAGATTCAGATGGACCAGCCCACGTTCGGTTTTATGCAGCAGCGAGGCGCCAAAGGCCTTTAGAACCACCGGATATCCCATGTCCGCCGCCCAGCCAACCGCCTCTTGAGGCGTGGTGGCAACTTTTTCGGCAACCACCGGGATACCATATTGGCGCAAGAATTTTTTAGCTTCGTTTTCCCCCAATGTTCCCGTCAATTTTTTCACAGGCCGCCCAGCCATTCGGTATCTCCATTCGTCTACAGGAAATCAACTTAACGAGTTAGAAAATATGTGAAACTACAGGCTAACTATAAACTTAAGCACCAAACCAGGTCAAGGGGAATACAAAATTGACAATCTTTCCCCCGAAAGGTAAACTTATATTAATTCGTCTCTCGATCAGTAGTCGTAAAATTGACAAAAGAAGGTGCTTATAGTCTGTTGAATCCCGGAACCCTCATCTCCAACAAAATTGGAGATGAGCCTCTTTTTTAATGGCCGGCATTGAAAACACTTCCAAAAAGCTCTGTGGCCTCCCTGTGGTTGTATGGATATGCCTGGGGTTGATCGCTGCCACCCTTGTCGTTTACTGGCAGGTGATCAATTTCAATTTTATAAATTATGACGATGACGTTTATGTCACCCGCAACCCTTTTGTCCAGGCGGGTCTGACCCTGCAGAGTGTTAAGTGGGCATTTACCACCACCCACGCTGAATTCTGGCACCCGCTGACATGGTTGTCTCACATGCTGGATGTGCAGCTGTTCGGCATGCATCCGGGCGGCCATCATTTCAGCAGCCTGTTGCTGCACATTGCCAATACCTTGCTGCTTTTCCTGGTTTTTGCAAAGATGACTGGCAATGTGGGCTGCAGCGCCACTGTTGCAGCGCTGTTTGCACTGCATCCGCTGCATGTGGAATCGGTTGCGTGGGTGGCGGAGCGCAAAGATGTGCTGAGTACCTTTTTCTCGCTGCTGACCATGGGGGCGTACACGATCTTTGTCAGGCATCACAAGTGGATAGCATACCTGGCCGCCCTCGTCTTTTTCATCCTGGGCTTGATGGCCAAGCCCATGCTGGTCACCTTGCCGTTTGTCCTGCTGCTGATGGATTTCTGGCCCCTGACCCGTATTCACTGGGCCCCATCCGGGTCGGCCATGGGAGCAGGCGGAAGAACGCCGACACCTAAACTGATCGTCGAAAAACTGCCATTTTTTTGCATCTCGGGCGTTTTCATCCTGCTAACACTGATGACCCAGCCCGTCAATGCACAGGCAGGCGCATTTGCACAACCGCTGGATGAAAGAATCCTCAATGCGTTGACATCCTATGTAACCTATCTGTTAAAAACCCTGTGGCCTCAGCATCTGGCCATATTTTATCCTTTTCCCGACAGGGTTTCCGTCTGGCCGGCGTTGGGCGCACTGATCCTGCTGCTGGGCATTACCTGGGGAGTGCTTAAGGTTTCACGCCGCCATTCCTATCTGGCGGTCGGATGGCTGTGGTATCTCGGAACCCTGCTGCCGGTCAGCGGTGTCCTGCAGGTGGGCGCCCACGCGATGGCCGACCGCTATACCTACGTTCCACTGATCGGCATATTTATCATGCTGGTGTGGGGCATTGCGCAGATGCTGGCTGGATGGCGCTACCGGCGTATCGTACTGGCCACCGTTGTTGCTGCTCTGATGGCCATGTTCATGGTGATATCCTGGATTCAAGTTGGATACTGGCGTAATGGCTCCCGGCTTTTTCAAAATGCACTGGCTGTCACCACTAACAACTACCTGGCCGCGAACAATCTGGGCAATATTCATTTCCGGAAAGGCCGCCTCGATGACGCAATCTATCATTATCGCCTATCCATCCGCTTCGAACCGCAATACGCCATTGCCCACAGCAACCTGGGAGCCGCGCTGGTCCGCCGGGGCCGCCTTCAGGAGGCCATCGTACAGTTCAACACAGCCCTGCACATTGATCCAACGTTGACCGACGCCCGGAACAATTTAGCGAACACAATAGCCGCCATCCGTGCCATGAATCCAGACAATTAATAGCAAATTACCGATTTTTTTTGAGAGGTTATGCCGCAAGCATTCAAGATTTTGAAAAAATTGCCAATAATTATAAGTGCCCAAGAATATGCAAGCAGAAATTGAACGGTCTTTCAGCACTGAAACAGGCGGAGGTTGATTTTTCATGTCACTGAGGGGAAACCTGGACACCTTTTATCTGAACAGTATTTTTCAGCTGTTGAGCGATGACCAGAAAACCGGCATTTTGATGGTGCAAAACCGTCAAAAGAAGGTAAGGATTTATTTCCAGGACGGTGACATTGTTTACGCCACCGGCAACCAGAAGGAAAATCGACTGGGCTACCACCTGCAAAGCAGTGGCCTGATTTCCGGCGATCAGCTCAACGCATGCCTGGCGCAGGGCAAGAAAGAAAAAAAAGCCTTGGGAAAGGTTCTGGTCGAAAGGGGGCTGATATCCAACGAAGAATTGCAAAAATTCGTCCGCGACCAGGTTGAGAATCTCATCTTCGATATTTTTATCTGGAAAGACGGAGACTTCGAATACAAAGATGCCCGTCTGAATCTTAACGCGATCATGGCCACGCGCCTCAATGTCGTCAAAATCCTGCTGGAAGCCTCCCGCCGGGTCGACGAGATGGCGGTTTTACACAAACACATTTCCAATGTGGGCATGGTCTTTAAAACTTCTGAAAAGATTCAGAACAATGCCGAGATAAAGCTCAATGCCCGTGAGTGGCAGGTGCTGAGGCTGATCGACGGCCGGCGACCGGTAAAAAGGATATTGGAAAAAAGCAGCCTGGATGAGTTTTCCATATACAAAAGCCTGTATTCCCTGGTTTCCTCGGGTCTCATTGAGGGTGGTTCGGCCCCGGATGAAATGCCTGCCGCCAAATCCCCGGTGGACTACTCGGCGATCATCACCTTTTATTGTGATATTTTGCAAACCATCGGCCGCAGGCTGGAGCGCGAGATCGGCAAGCAAACGTTCAAGCTTTTCGAACAGAGCAAACCCGTATTGAACACGCGCTCGATCAATCTGTTCGCCAGTTTTAATCCTGACAACCCCACTGCAACCACTATTCACCTTTTTTCAAAAGACCTGCAAGCCATCGAAGACAGCGAAGAAGCGCGCCGGATGCTCATTTCCGGCTTCAACGCCTTTATCGCCAACATTTTGGAGAAGATTCCGGATTTGCTGGGGAAAAACTTCAGCCAGACGCTGCATGGGGAAGTCAGAAAAACCTTGAAGCACATTGATGCCTACCAGGTGGATTCGCCGGACAAGCATTTCGTGATCAAAGAGGTGGAAAAAATTGTGGCTGCCGCCGGCGAAAAGATGACCGGCGCCCAGGCCGCCAAGCCCAAAAAGAAAGGGTTGCTGGCAAAATTGAAAAATGGTTGAAAACAGACTGCTTTACCGCCCGGCGATGCGCGTGCCTCCCAGGGCCAGGAATGACAGGGCGGTGGTCCTGAACAGGGTCTGCAGGATAAAGGCAATGTTGTCACTCAGATAAGGGTCCAGCAAGCTGACGTAGTCGGCTAAAAAAAGCAGCACCACCGTAATCAGGATCAGATTGATCACATCCCCGACCCGGCCTCCCTTGTATTTGGTGCGTGCCCGGTTGAAAGCGACAATTATCAGAACATAAATAAAGAGGGTAATTGCCAGAACAATCAATTTTACCGTCATCTATACAACCTCCTTGCCAGACATCGACCGACACTGCTGCCACGGTGCCCACCGGCGCATTTTTATTCATCAATTCAAGAACTTCATCTTACAGTATCGGCCATTTCGCTGGGCACTTTAGCGCCTGACATCCGGTCCCGGAGGGTTCTTTACGTCTAAGCATCGGTGTGCTATGAAATAGGCTGCCGCTGGCGGCATAAATAAGGTTGTTACGGCAAAGGATTGATGGCGCTCGAAAACGACTTTTTGCGAAACCGTTTCAATTGTTTCGGCAGACTTTCACCAGGAAGCAACTCATGCGGGCAGGCATTGGATACGATGTGCATCGATTGGTGACCGGACGCCCCCTCGTGCTGGGAGGTATTCGCATTCCCTTTGAAAAAGGACTGCTGGGGCATTCGGATGCCGATGTCCTGGTGCATGCTGTCTGTGACGCCTTGCTGGGGGCGGCCGGCCTGGGCGACATCGGAATGCATTTTCCCGATTCCGACCCCCGCTATAAAGACATTTCCAGCCTTATCCTTTTGACCCGTACCTGTGAAATGCTGCGGGCAAAGGGTTTTGCCATTGTAAATATCGACACCATTGTTTTTGCCCAGGCCCCTGAAATCGCTCCCCATCGCCGGCGCATCCGTGAAAAACTGGCAGCCACCATTGACGTGGATGCCGGATGTGTTAACGTTAAAGCCAGCACCACCGAAGGGCTGGGCCTGATTGGGGCCGGGGAGGGCATCGGTGCGATGTGCGTGGCCCTCATCGACTGACCGCTCTCCTTCACAGCTCTTTTTCCGAAAAGGGTTGATGGCGCTCGAAAACGGCTTTCAACTCAATAATCTAAAATACCTATATTTACAGTCTGTTATAATACATATATTCATGTCAAACTTTAAACTGATTTCCAGTTTTCAACCGGCCGGTGATCAGCCGGCGGCCATTGAAAAATTAACCCGCAACCTGCAGCGCGGAAAACGCCACCACGTGCTGCTGGGGGTCACCGGGTCCGGCAAAACCTTTACCATCGCCAATGTCATTGCCCGGGTCAACAAACCGACGTTGGTGCTGGCCCCCAACAAAACCCTGGCGGCCCAGCTTTACCACGAATTCCGGCAGCTGTTTCCCGAAAATGCCGTCGAATATTTTGTCAGCTACTATGACTATTACCAGCCGGAAGCCTATATCCCCTCCAGCGACACGTATATCCAGAAGGATTCATCCATCAACGAAATGATTGACAAGCTGCGCCACTCAGCCACCCGTTCGGTTTTATCCCGCCGCGACATCGTTGTCGTGGCCAGTGTGTCGTGTATCTTCGGGCTGGGAGCACCGGAAGATTACCTGGAGATGCGGATCGACATCGAAAATGACATGCAATGCGAACGCGATGATTTTTTGCGCAAGCTGGTGGCCATGCATTATGAACGCAGCGACACGGATTTTCACCGGGGTGTTTTCCGGGTTCGCGGAGACCGGGTGGAGGTTTTTCCGGCCTATGAGGAAGAAAAAGCGCTGCGCATCGATTTTTTCGGCGACCAGGTCGAGGCGGTTTGCGAAATCGACGCCCTGCGGGGAATCGTTCTCAGGCCGGTTGAACGGGCCACCATCTTTCCGGCCAGCCATTACGTAACCAGCAAAATGACCCTGAAAAAAGCAACCGCCGCCATTATCGCAGAACTCAAGGAAAGAATCGACTATTTTCGCAATGCCGGCAAATTGATTGAAGCCCAACGGATTGAAGAACGCACCCATTTTGACCTGGAAATGATGCAGGAGCTCGGCTATTGCAATGGGATCGAAAACTACTCCCGCCACCTGACCGGGCGCCGTCCCGGACAACCACCACCGACCCTGCTGGATTATTTTCCGGATGATTTCCTGATGGTCATCGATGAAAGCCACATTGCCGTGCCCCAGCTGCGCGGGATGTACCGCGGGGACCGCTCCCGCAAACAAACCCTGGTGGAATACGGCTTTCGCCTGCCATCCGCCCTGGACAACCGCCCCTTGAGGTTTGCTGAAACCGAGGCCAAAATCTCCCAGGTTGTCTATGTGTCGGCAACTCCGAGCGAGTATGAACTTTCCATGGCAGGGGACAACCTGGTCGAACTGATCGTCCGGCCCACCGGCCTGATCGATCCCGCCATTGACGTGCGCAGCGCAAAAAACCAGGTGGATGATCTGCTGGATGAAATCCAGCTCCGCTGCCAGCGCAATGAGCGGGTCCTGGTGACAACCCTGACCAAACGCATGGCGGAGGACCTCACCGATTATTATTCGGACATGGGGGTCAAGGTGCGTTATCTGCATTCCGATATCAGCACGCTGGAACGTATGGAAATCATCAGCGACTTGAGAACCGGCATATTTGATGTCCTGGTGGGGATCAATCTTTTGCGTGAAGGCCTCGACTTGCCCGAAGTGTCCCTGGTGGCCATCCTGGACGCTGACAAGGAAGGCTTTTTGCGCTCCACCCGATCGCTGATCCAAACCTGCGGCCGCGCCGCCCGCAACCTTCAGGGGATGGTCATCATGTATGCCGATGAAATGACGGCCTCCATGAAACAGGCCATATCCGAAACCAATCGGCGCCGCGAAATTCAGCAGGCATACAACCGTGCCCACAATATCACCCCCGAGACCATCCGCAAGGACGTCACCCAGGTGTTTGATTATGGCAATGAACGGGAAAAACCATTTAAAGACCAAGTGTCTGAAATTCTGGCCCGCTATCGGACCCTGGATGATGTTGATGAAGTCATAAAGTCGCTGGAAAAAGAGATGAAACAGGCCGCCCGGGAGCTTGAATTTGAAAAAGCGGCTGATCTGAGAGATCAGATCAGAGCTTTGCAGGAGATGATGGTACTGGAAGCATAACAAATTGAAGCCAATCAGGCTGTGAATTGACCGGTATAGGAAGTTTTCCTCCAACCGGTATGAAACCATGAATCCGAAGGCAGACATTCAGGAAAAGATCGGGCGCGTGGCCGGTGAGCCCGGCGTCTATTTGATGCAAGACGCGGATGGCCGGGTGATCTACATCGGCAAGGCCAGGAACCTGAAAAAGCGTCTGGCATCTTATTTTAAGGATTTAAGCCGGTTAAACGGCAAGACGGCCGTGCTCGTCAGCCGGATTCGTGACCTGCAGACCATCATCACCCGCACGGAAAAAGAAGCGCTGATCCTGGAGTCCAATCTCATCAAGCGCCATAGACCGCGCTATAACATCGTCTTAAAGGACGACAAGCGCTATCCGTCCCTGCGCATCGATCTGGAAGCGAAATATCCCAATTTTTCCATTGTCCGCAAAATGGCCGCTGACGGTGCCGTGTATTTCGGTCCCTTTGCCTCCGCCCACGCAGTGCGCGAGACGCTGCAGACCATCAACAAGACCTTTAAATTGCGCAAATGCCGCAACCGGGAATTTCGCAGCCGCACGCGTCCCTGTCTGCATCACCAGATGGACAGCTGCCTGGCACCGTGCTGTCTGAACGTGAAACCTTCAGTCTACCGGGAGCAGGTCAACGAAGCCATCCTGTTTTTAAAAGGGCGCACACCGGATCTGATTCAAAAGATTAAAAAACAGATGCAGGCCGCTGCCGGGGCCCAGGAATTCGAACGGGCGGCCCGGTTGAGAGACAAAATTTTTTCCCTGCAACGCACCATCGAAAAACAGATTGCGGTGACAACCGATTTTAAGGATCGCGACGTGTTTGCCGCCGAGCAGTCCGGCGAGCATGCCGTTGTCACGGTCCTGGCGGTCCGCGGCGGATTTCTCAGCGCTACCCGGCATTACGGCTTTGAGTCCACCATGCCCGGAACCCAGGAACTGCTGGACGCATTTATCCGGCAGTACTATCAGCGTCACCCCCATGTGCCGCCGGAAGTGCTGATCGGAACACAGCTGGAGGACGCCCGCCTGATTGCAGACCTGCTGAAGGAAATCAGGGGACGCACCGTGCGCCTTCACCGGCCCGTTCGGGGGGAAAAAGCCCGCCTGATGAAACTGGCCCAGCACAATGCGCAAATTGAACTGCAAAACATTTTGGCCCAGCGGGACGCCGAGATGGATCTTTTGCTGCGCCTGCAAAAAAAACTCAAATTGCAGCGCCTGCCGCAACGCATCGAGTGTTTTGACAACTCCAACATCTCCGGCCGCGACCCGGTGGCCGCCATGGTGGTCTTTGAAAACGGCCGTGCCTGCAAGTCCCTTTACCGCAAATATCGCCTTCGAGCCGTCACCGGCCAGGATGACTATGCCTGCATGCACGAAGTGCTGCAACGCCGCCTGGAAGCTGCAAGCGCCTCAACACCCTATCCGGACCTGTTGATTGTCGACGGGGGAAGGGGACAGTTGAACATCGCCCTGGCCGTAATGCGGGACCTGAAACTTGAGGGGCGCTTCGATCTTATCGGCATCGCCAAAAAAGATGAGAAAAAAGGAGAGACCCGGGACAAGATCTATAAACCGGCGCGGGCCAATCCGATTGGCTTTGGCCGGGAGCAGGAGTTGCTGCTTTTTCTGCAGCGCGTTCGAGATGAAGCCCACCGTTTTGCAATTGCCTATCACCGGCGCCGGCGCTCTCAAAACTCACTGCAGTCCGTGCTGGATACAATTGCCGGTGTGGGGCCCAAACGAAAGGCTGTTTTGCTGCGTCATTTCGGCAGCCCGGAAAAAATCCGGGCCGCCGCCATCGATGAAATCGAAGGGCTGCCCGGCTTCAACCGCACGCTTGCCGAGTCAATCCAAAAAGCGCTGACGCCAAATCCTAAATCATGAACCTTGATAAAATCGCAAAAAGTCGATTTTCTCGCTTCACAAGCCTTGTACCATTTTTTACCCTAACGTCTTGAGCAGATCCTTGAGTTCCTGAACGGCAGCGGCCGATTTCTGCAGGGCCTGCTGTTCCTCATCGGTGAGGGTGATTTCGATGACCTGCTCGATGCCTCCCGCGCCCAGTTTTACCGGCACCCCGATAAACAGGTCCTGTAACCCGTATTCCCCTTGCAGGTAGGCGGCACAGGGCAAAATCTTCTTTTTGTCCTTGAGGATGGCTTCGGCCATTTCGACAGCCGCCGATGCCGGCGCATAATAAGCGCTGCCGGTTTTCAGCAGCCCGACGATTTCAGCCCCACCGTTGCGTGTGCGATCCACCAGGGCCTCAATGCGTTCGTTGGACAGCAGTTCGGTGATCGGGATGCCGGCCACCGTCGAATATCGCGGCAGCGGCACCATGGTGTCGCCGTGACCGCCGAGCACGAAGGCATGGGTGTTTTCGACGGAGACGTTCAGCTCCATGGCGATAAAGGCTCTAAACCGTGCCGAATCCAGCACCCCGGCCATGCCGATAACCCGTTGCTTGGGAAAACCGCTGGCTTCATAGGCCACATGGCACATGGCGTCCAGGGGGTTGCTGACAATGATCAGCACCGCTTCCGGTGAACGGGAGACGATTTGCCGGGTGACATCCTTCACAATTCCCGCATTGGTGCTGATCAGATCATCGCGGCTCATTCCAGGTTTGCGTGCAATTCCCGCCGTGATAATTACGATATCGGACCCCTGAGTGGAATCATAGGCATTGGTCCCGGTCAGATGCGAATCGTGCTTTTCAATGGGGGCCGCTTCGGTCAAATCCAGGGCCTTGCCCTGGGGAACCCCCTCGATGATGTCCACCAGCACCACATCACACAATTCTTTTTCAGCCAGCCGCTGGGCAGCGGTGGCGCCGACATTGCCGGCTCCCACCACCGTTACTTTTTTATCCATGATTATCCTCCTTTGGGTGTCTGTTCACCAATATTGACGCAATCGTAAAAAGTTAATTTTAAGCGACATCAGGCCTTTTCGGGAGCGTCAACAATCAAGCATCGCCGCTTCTTCCCCACCGGATTGCGTGTAGGGCTTGGTTACCACAAATAAAGTGATTGTCAACCATTTATATGACTATCCGGTGTTGACAGCGGATCATTAAATAGGATAGAAATTGATAATTTAGACATGATTTTGCTTTTTTTGTCTTTGCGCGCGACTCCGACTGTGGTATGCTATAGTGTTGTAAATCAAAGAGTTAATCCTGATGGCGATTGTTAATTTAAAGAAAAGACAAATTGAGTGCAAAATCGTGTACTACGGACCCGGTCGATGCGGTAAAACGACCAATCTCGAGTATATCCACAAGGCATTCAAAAAGCAGGTCAAGGGGGACATGGTTTCCATCAACACGGATGGGGATCGAACCCTTTTTTTTGATTTCCTGCCGTTGGAGCTTGGAAAACTCAAGGGATGTGATGTCAGGGTTCAATTGTATACCGTTCCCGGTCAGGTGCGCTACGCCTCGACCCGCAAACTGGTGCTGAGAGGAGCTGACGGCATTGTTTTTGTGGCTGATTCCCTGGAGGTTCGGCGTGAAAAAAACATGCTGTCCCTTAAGGATCTCCAGCAAAACCTGAAAGAGTATGGCCTCAACATTTTCAAGGTTCCCCTGGTGATGCAATTCAACAAAAGGGACCTTGGTGAAGCCAATATTCCGCTGATGCCGATTGAAAAAATGCAGCATGATCTGAACCGCCAGTTGAAGGTTCCCGCTTTTTCAGCCAGTGCCTTGAAGGGCACCGGAGTGGGCAAAACCCTGAATGCCTGCCTGAAAGCGGTGTTAAAAGCACTCCAAACAGAATTGAATCTGGGTGGTTAATTCTTCAGTATGGCCGGTCGCATTGCAATAGCAGGTGATCTAAGTTTTTTAAACCTGGGCGAGTTGTTGCAGCTGCTGGGGACCACCGGCGAAACCGGAACTCTATCCATCACCAGCCAGTTTGCATCCCAACCTGGTATGATTTATATCGAAAAAGGCAATCCCATCAATGCTGCCAACGGCTCGAGTGACGGGATTGACGCGTTGTTTTCCCTTTTTGGCTGGAAAGACGGCCAGTTCGAATTTATCAAGCAGGATGTCTCTTGTGAAAAGACCATCACCAAGAGCCGGATGGAAATCATCCTGGATGGATTGCGGCTGCTGGATGAAGGCAAGGTTAAGGTGCTCGGTCCCGCCAAATCGGGGGCAACACCTTCAGATGTCGAAGAAAAATCCGGCGCTCTGCCGCTGATCAAAGGCCCCCTGATTGATTATTCCTGTGTCGTTGATGAAGAGGCCTTTTATGACGGTGACGAAATTGTCATCGAGGGCAATCACGGCAACTGGATATGGGTAATCCTGGAAGGGACTGCTGAAATCAGCAAGAAAACCCCCAAAGGCAATCTGGCCATCATGCAAATCGGGGATGGCGCTTTTTTGGGCAGCATCGCCTCTTTGCTGAAGGCAAACCATATTCGCAGTGCCACCGTCACCGCCGCGGGAAACATCCAGCTCGGTATGCTGGACTCCCAGTTTCTAACCAGTGAGATGGCACATCTATCCCGTGATTTCAGAGAACTTATCGGCGCTCTGGATGCAAGACTGACAAAATTGACGAATATGCTGGTCAGTATCAATGCCGGTGATAAAAAGGTTACAGAACTGATTCAGGGTAAAAAACCCCTTATCAAACAGGGACAGGATGAAACGCGCCTGTTCTGTATCACAACCGGCCAGGCGTGGGTGGGTCGGGAAACTGATGATGGTCTTGTTCCCCTGGTACATCTGCAAAAAGGTGACTTTTTGGGCTACCTGCCTTTTCTGGATATGGGCCATGAGCCGTTTTCAGCAGCTGTGTTCGCCTCACCGGATCTCAAGCTGACCACGCTTGATTTGGATCAGTTTCAAAAAGAATATGACAGCCTGTCCCAAACGATGAAAAATGTTCTTGAACATCTGGCCACATGTATTTCGGTGACCACCATGCTGACATGTGACCATTTTCATAAGGTATTTGGCGAATAAGCGCGATATCGTCCTGGAACCCAAAACTGGGGAGCATGCAACTACCATGACTTCAGCAGACAAACGCAAACACGAGCGTATTCAATCACTGAACCTGTCTTACATTTGTCTCGATGAAAACCGCAATATCATCAAACAGGGAATGGGCCGAACGCTGAATATCTCCGAATCGGGAATTCTGCTTGAAACCCATTTTCCCATTGAACCCACCCATGTCATCCAGCTGACCATCAGCCTGGAAGAAGACCTGCTGGACATCAAAGGCAAACCGGTTCACATCACACCGAAAGATGACGGAAAATATGAAATCGGCATCCAGTTTATCGAAACTGATCCGGACACAACCACGCTGCTGAAAAAATATATCGACTCCGGCCCGGGTGTAAAAAAGGTTTCCGATTGACAAATTACATAAGCGAGAAGATCGACTTTTTACGGTTTCATCGTTTACAATATGTTTATATTTTAAGGAGTTAAGAATATGCAGACACCAGTCAGCCAGACGGACTTTTCAGATTTGAACCTGCTCAAAAGGGGCAAGGTCAGAGATATTTATGACCTTGGCGAACACCTTTTAATGGTGGCTACCGACCGGATCTCGGCCTTTGATGTGGTCATGCCGGATCCGATTCCAGACAAAGGGATCATTCTGACGCAAATTTCCCTGTTCTGGTTCGAAGTGATGGAACCAATTGTCGAAAATCACGTCGTCACCGCCGACGTTGCCCAATACCCTTCCGCTTGCCGGCCCTATGCGGACATCCTGCGCGGCCGCAGCATGCTGGTGAAAAAAACCCACCCCCTGCCCATTGAATGCGTGGTGCGCGGGTACATTTCCGGGTCGGGATGGAAGGCGTATCAGCAGTCCGGCAGTGTTTGTGGGATTGCCTTGCCTCCTGGCCTGCAGGAATCAGACAAGCTGCCCCAACCGATCTTCACCCCCTCGACAAAAGAAGAGGTGGGAGCCCATGACATCAATATCGACTACGAGGAAGCCGTCAAACGCATCGGTGAGGAACATGCCGCCCGGGTCCGCGATCTGAGCCTGGAAATTTACCAAAGGGGTACCGAACTGGCCGCTGAAAAGGGGATCATTATTGCCGATACCAAATTCGAGTTTGGCCTGATCGACGATAAAATTATTCTGATTGATGAAATACTGACCCCGGACTCATCGCGTTTCTGGCCCAGGGAAACCTATCGCCCAGGTGGCGCCCAGCAAAGCTATGACAAGCAGTATGTCCGTGATCATCTCCTGTCCATCGAGTGGGACAAACAACCACCCGGACCCCGGCTTCCTGCAGACGTCATCAAAAATACCCGTAAAAAATACCTGGAAGCGCTCATCCAGCTCACCGGAGACAATTACGGCCTATAATGCATTTTGCGATCATCCCCCTCAACCGGGTCGATCAGACGAACGAAACCTTTCGCATCACAACCCGCACCGATGTCGATGACCTGGCGGCATCCATTGCCAGCGATGGTCTGATCACCCCGCCGGTGCTGGTGGAAAAAGACCGCGGTTTAATTATTGTCAGCGGTTTTCGCCGCATCGCAGCCTGCCGGCAACTGAACTGCAAACAGGTTCCAGCCGCCATCCTGACACCCGATCCCGGGCCGGACGCCTGCCTGCGGATGGCCATCGCAGCCAATTCCCTGCAAAGACCGCTGAATCTGATCGAGGTATCCCGCAGTCTTCAAAAACTGGCATCCTGTTTGGCTGAGCGTCCCCGGCTGGTCGAAGCGGCACGGACCCTGGGGTTGCCGACCAATCCATCCATGATCGATAAAATGATCGGTCTGTGCCAGCTGCCGGCACCGCTTCAGGAGGGACTGCTCAACGGCCGTCTGGCACTGCCCATTGCAATTGAACTCGGCACGCTGGATCAGGGCGATGCCGTCGCATTTTCAAAAATTTTCAATTCTTTAGGATTAAGTCTTAATAAACAACGTGAAATAATCAGCCTGGTCAAAGAGATTTCCAAACGTGACGACATCCGCGTGCAGGACGTCCTGCAGGATCAACGGATCCGCAAAATTCTAAATGCGGACAACCCGGATCACGGATGGAAAACCCGGGAAATTCGCTCCCTGCTGAATCGTTGGCGATATCCAGCTATTGCAAAGGCCCGCCAGGAGTTTGAAAGTCATCTGAAAAATCTCAAACTCGGCCCCGATATCAAAATGATTCCACCTAAAAATTTTGAAGCCACCACCTATACCCTGCAATTGTCCTTTGACAGCCTCGAGCGGCTCAAAAAGCTTCAAGCTCAACTGGGGCGCATTCTCCATCACCCTTCACTTGCGCAAATCCTTGCACGCTCTGGCGCCAATGACGATTAGCCGGCCGGCTGGACCTTTTTCAATGTCTGCGCTGCTGTAAAAATAATGAATAAATATTACTTGACAAACAAATCCTATCATTTATAGTCTATGGCATGCAATAAATAAACTTCATAAAATTATGGGTATCCAGGAAAGAAAAAATCGGGAGCGCGAAAGAAGACGCCAGCAAATCATCGTGGCCGCCAAACGGGTGTTTTCCGAAAAGGGATTTGCAAAATCCACCATGGAGGACATCGCCCGCGAAGCCGAGTTGAGCCCGGGAACCCTGTATCTCTATTTCAAGAATAAGGATGAACTGTATGCCTCGCTTTCACTGCGAATCCTGCAGTATCTGAACATCCGCCTGGAAGACTTGAGGGGCGCTGAGGATCTGGATCTGCAGCAAAAAATTGGCGCCATCAAAGAGGCGCTTTATGATGTCTACCAGTTTGATCCCATGGTGTTGATCAGCATGTTTCACCTGCAATCCAGTGAAACCCTGAAAACCTTGTCTTCCCCGCTGCTGGAAAGCATTACTGAACTTTCCCGCAAGTCGCTCAAGATCATGGCCCGGGTATTTCATGACGGCCGCAAGGATGGTGCCGGCCTTGACCCCTCACCGGATGACATCGCCGAGATCATCTGGTCGCTGTTTACCGGAGTGGTGCTCTGGGAAGAAAGCAAACGCATGATCAATGGCGGAAAAGACGTTTTAAAACCCACCCTGGATGCCGCCTTTGATATTCTTGCCCGCGGAATCACCCGCTGATCCCCCCGCCACCTGAATCCCGGCTGCTTGAAAAAAAAGATGGGATTTGCTAAAAACGGACGGTTTCGTAATAAAGTCATTTTCGAGCGACCTCAAGCCTTATCAATGGCATCCCATGGCGATTAAGAAACTTTTTATTGATCAGGCGGTAGCCAACAGCTCCTTAGCCGCTGCCATCTCCCAACGATTGAACCTGACAGGTGAAATTGTAGCCGGCCCTCAGCCGATCCATGACTGGATTTCAACGGCCGGCGACCCGGTAAAAAAGGCCAAGGAAGTCCTTTTTCTGACCCGCAACCGGGGCGCCTTCGTCAGAGACTGTCCGGGAACCCGCTGTTACACGTGCTGTGGCTATCAAATTCTGCACATCGGCACTTTTTGCTCCATGGACTGTTCGTACTGCATCCTGCAGTCCTATTTTCATCCCCCCGTGCTGCAGTTCTTTGTCAATCAGGGCGATCTTTTCAAAGAGCTGGATGCCGTTTTTGCCGAGCGCAAGAAAATCCATCGCCTCGGCACGGGCGAATTCACCGACAGCCTGATCTGGGAGCTGTGGACCGATCTTTCCCGGCGCCTGGTGCCGGCCTTTGCATCCCAGAAGCATGCCGTGCTGGAGCTGAAAACCAAAACTTCGGCCGTTGAAAACCTGCGCGGGCTGGACCACCAGCGCAAAACCATCGTCGCCTGGTCGCTGAACACCCCCCGGGTGATCGCATCCGAGGAGCGCGGCACGGCATCCCTGGACGCCAGGCTTTCAGCCGCTGCCAAGTGTGCCGCCTGGGGCTACCCCCTGGGCTTTCATTTTGATCCCATCGTCATCTATGAGGGCTGCGAGACGGACTACCGGTGGACCGTGAGCCAACTGTTTTCCCGCCTGGATTCGAAAGACATCGTCTGGATCAGCCTGGGGTCGTTTCGCTTCATGCCGGCGCTAAAGCCCCTGATTGAAAAGCGCTTTTCAAAATCGAAAATCACCTGCGGCGAGTTCATTGCGGGACTCGACGGCAAGATGCGCTATTTCAAACCGCTGCGCATCCGGATCTACCGCGAGATTATTGCCGCCATCCGCCGGGTCGCCCCCCATGTGCGGCTGTACTTTTGCATGGAAGACGATGAAGTGTGGCAAAAGACCCTCGGCTTTACACCATCCCAACAAGGTGGACTGCCGGCGATGCTGGATGCAGCTGCAAAGCGCCATTGCGATTTGGAGGAAATTTAACTTGAACAGACACCGGTTTTTTTCCCTCTTTCCAGTTCTGGCGGCAGCCCTGCTGCTCCTGACGGCAGGCTGTTTAGAGGCCCGGACCTGGTATACTGTACGCTGGGTCGACGACGGAGACACGATTGTCTTGGACGATGGCCGGCGGGTGCGCTACATCGGGGTCAATACCCCGGAGATTGCCCATGAGGATCGCAAGGCAGAACCCTTCGGCGATCGTGCCAAGGCGTTGAACAGCAAATGGGTGTTGAAAAAACAGGTGCGCCTGGAGTTTGACCGGCAACGTCATGATCGCTATGGACGGTTGCTGGCTTACGTGTTTTTAAAAGACGGCACTTTCATCAATGAGCGCCTGGTAGGGGAGGGCATGGCCTATTGCCTGTATTTACGCCCCAACGTTAAATACCATGGACAACTGCTCAAGGCCCAGCAGGCGGCCATGAAGTCAAGCATGGGACTCTGGCAGGGCTGGCAGGAAAAGACAGCGCGCTACATTGGCAACAAAAGATCCCGGCGGTTTCACCTGCCCACCTGTTCGTTTGCAAAAAAAATCAAGCCCAAAAACAGGGTGATCTTTGCGACCCGCTGGGACGCTTTTTTCGCCGGCTTCGCCCCGGCCAAAAGATGCCTCCGGCAATACTGGAGTTATAGCTTCTGATAAGTTGCGGTAGCGCCGCGCAACCAAAATACATGTTGCGCTCCACTGGCAGAAAATTACGCTGGCTTTTCTTGTAGAGATACTATGAAATGCAAAAAGGGCCTGAATCGCGAACAATTCAGGCCCTTTTTTCCCCCTTGATGTTTGAAGCGGCTGGTGGTTATTCCTTGCTCTTTTTTACCTCTTCGATGATTTTCTCGGCGATCTGGGCCGGCACCTCGTCGTAGTGGGAAAACTCCATGGTATACACCCCGCGTCCGCCGGTCATGGAGCGCAGGTCCGGCGCGTAGGTTAAAAATTCGGCCATGGGGACATGGGCCTTGATGACATGGTTTTTGCCGACATTATCCATGCCCAGCACCCTGCCGCGGCGGCCGTTCAGATCTCCCATGATGTCACCCATATAGTCATCGGGAGTAGTCACGGTGACCTTCATGATCGGCTCCAGCAAGACCGGCTGGGCCTGTTCGGCGGCTTTCTTGAAGGCCAGGGAGCCGGCGATTTTAAACGCCATTTCCGATGAATCCACAGCGTGATAGGACCCGTCATCCAGGGTGACCTTAAAATCGACACAGGGAAAACCGGCCAGAACCCCTTTCTGCGCAGCCTCGATAATGCCCTTCTCGACGGCCGGGATATAGGTTTTGGGAATTGCCCCCCCCACGATGGCATCGACAAATTCAAAGCCCTTGCCCCGGGGCAGGGGTTCGAGCTGTATCCAGCAGTCGCCGAACTGCCCGTGGCCGCCGGTCTGTTTTTTGTGCCGCCCCTGGACCCGGACTTTCTTTTTAATGGTTTCCCGGTATGGGACCTTGGGAGCGACGAGCACCGCTTCAACGTTGAATTTGCGTTTGAGCTTTTCAATGGCGGTTTCAATGTGAATCTGTCCCATTCCCGATAAAAGAATTTCCTTGGTCTCAGAAATTCGCTCCAGTTTCAAGGCCGGGTCCTCTTCAAGCAGCTTGCTCAGCGAGATGAATATCTTGTCCTCATCGCCCTTGGCCTTGGACTCGATGGCAAACGACATCACGCTGGGCAATGGTTCGACGCAGGCATATTTGATTTTGGCGCTTTCATCGCACAGGGTGTCGCCGGTGCCGGTTGCCTTCAGTTTGGCTACCGCTGCAATGGAACCGGGCCCCGCACCGGAGGCGGGTTTTTGCTCTTTGCCGGTGATGGTGAACAATTGGTTGAAGCGTTCCCGGGTTTCCTTGTTTGCATTGTAAAAGGTGCCGTCACCGCCGAGAGTGCCGGAAACCACCCGAAAAATCGTCAGCCTTCCGGCATAGGGGTCGGCCAGGGTTTTGATCACAAAGGCGGAAAAGGGCTCGTTCTCATCCGGCGCCCGTTCGATCTCGTTGCCGCTGTCGGGATCCGTTCCTTTTCGCGGACCCCGGTCCAGGGGCGAAGGCAGGGCATCGACGATCAGGTTGAGGATCCGGTCAATGCCGATATTTTTGGTCGCCGACCCGCAGACCACCGGTACAAAGGTCCGGGTCAGGGTGCCTTTGCGCAGGGCGGCTTTTAAATCGTCCTCGCTGAGTTCTTCACCCTCCAGGTAGCGCTCCACCAGCTCATCATCGGCCTCGGCGATATTTTCAATCAGGTTTTCCTTTTCTTTTTCCACCAGTTCCTGCATTTCCGCCGGAATTTCAGTAACGCTGGCCTTTCCCTGGTCGTCATAAACATAGGCCTTGCCGCTGATTAGATCCACCACGCCTTTAAAGTCCGCCTCGGATCCGATGGGCAGCTGCAAAATGATGGGCTTGGGGCTGAAAAGTTCGGCCGCTTCGCCGAAGGCGCGGTTAAAATCCGCTCGTTCGCGATCCAGTTTGTTGATGACGATAATGCACGGCTGGTCAAACTGTTTGGCAAATTCCCACCCCTGCTCGGTTTGGACTTTTACTCCGTCGACGGCATCCACCAGCACAACAACGCCATCGGCCGCCTGCATGCAGCTGCGGGTGTCGGAAAAAAAGTTCTGATCGCCGGGAGTGTCGATCAGGTTGAGGGTATGTTTTTTCCAGCTGCACTGGTGAAACCCGGAGCTGATGCTGGATCCGCGTTTGAGCTCCTCCGGTTCAAAGTCCATGGCCGTGTTGCCGTCTTCCACCCGCCCCATGCGTTTGATGGCGCCGCAATTGTACAGCATGGCCTCGGCCAGGATGGTTTTTCCAGCACCGGAATGGGCAACCAGGGCAATGTTTCGTAAACTTGCTGTTTTTTCACTCATTTAGGCTCCTCTCTTCAGCTTGAATCTTTTGGCGGTATGCATAAATGTAAGATGTTCTCTCTATCTTTTAAAGTCAAAAAAATCAAGACCAAAATCAAACGGCCTTACCGCTCCGGCACCTTCAGCAGGGTAAAGAATTCCCGGTTTCCCTTGGGGCCGAGAATCGGGGAGGGCAGCACCCCTGCGCATTCAAGACCGGCGCCGGCAAAAAATTTGCCCAGCGTCTCGATGACCTCCTGGTGAAGCTCAGGGTTTCTGACCACACCTCCTTTTCCCACCTGGCCTTTGCCGACTTCAAACTGGGGCTTGATCAGGGCCAGGATACGCCCGGTTTTTTTTACAAACGGCAGCAGGACCGGAATAACGATTTTCAGGGAAATAAAGGACACATCCACGGTTGCCAGGTCAATGGGCTCCCCGACGGCACCAAGCGGCAGATGCCGGATGTTGGTGCGTTCGATGGCCACCACCCTTGGATCCTGTCGCAGTTTCCACGCCAGTTGGCCATATCCCACATCCACGGCATACACCCGCCGCGCCCCGTGCTGCAGCAGACAATCGGTAAACCCCCCGGTGGAGGCTCCCGCATCCAGACAGACAGCGCCGTTGACATCGAGATCAAAACCTTTCAGCGCCGCTTCGAGCTTTACCCCGCCGCGGCTCACATAGGCGATGTCGGAGCCCTTGCACTCAATGCGATCATCCGGACTCACCTGGCTGGCGGGCTTGTCCACCGGCATCTGGTTGACCAGGATCTTGCCGGCCATAATCATCGCCCGCGCCCGCTGGCGGCTGGGGGCCAGTCCTTTTTCAACCAGCAGCAGATCCAGTCTCTTTTTCTGAGCAGGCAAAGCCATGGTCTCCGGCTGCGGCATCCCCCGGAAAAAAACCGGGTTCAGGCATTTTGAAGCAGGTGCCTGGCAGCCTTTACAATGGATTGGGCGTCGATCCCGTAAGTGGATCGCAGCAGTTTCTGTGGTCCGTGTTCAACAAAGGTGTCCGCAATTCCGATGCGTTCAACCCGGAAATCCGTAATTCCTCTGTCGGTTAAGGCCTCCAGAACCGCACTGCCGAATCCGCCCTGGCGAACATTTTCCTCAATGGTGACGATGCGGGGAATTTTTCTGGCCAGGGGCCCGATTAAATCGATGTCCAGGGGTTTGACGAACCGGCAGTTGACCACCGTGGCGGATATGCCGTCTTGCTGCAGGAGACCATGGGCCACCAGGGCATCATTTACCGGCCGGCCCAGCCCCAGGATCAGGACGTCGTCGCCTGGCTTTAAAATTTCTCCACTCCCCAGGGGCAGGGGCGTAACCGGCTCTTCCAGGGGGACCCCTTCGGCCGTTCCCCGTGGATAGCGAAGGGCGACGGGTCCGTCATGGGCCAGGGCGGTGACCAGCATGCGCCGCAATTCATTTTCATCCATGGGGGCCATCACCACCATGTTCGGCAGGCTGCGCAGGTAGGACAGGTCAAATAGCCCGTGGTGGGTGGGACCGTCCTCCCCGACCAGGCCGCCGCGGTCTATGGCGAAAACCACCGGCAGCCGGTCCAGGCAGACATCATGCACCAGTTGATCATAGGCGCGCTGCAAAAAAGTCGAATAAATGGCCACCACCGGCCTCATCCCTTCAGAGGCCATGCCCGCGGCAAATGTCACTCCGTGCTGCTCTGCGATGCCGACATCGAAAAAGCGCTCCGGGTAGATCCGGGCAAATTCAGCCAGACCGGTGCCCTCGGGCATGGCAGCGGTAACGGCCACGATGCGGGGGTCTTTTGCGGCCATCGAGACCATGGTCTGTCCGAAAATCTCGGTGTAGGTGGCGGCAGGCTTTGCCGGTTCGATGCACTGGCCGGTTTCAATCTCGAAACAGCTGCAGCCGTGAAAATAGATCGGGTTTTTTTCGGCCGGGGCATATCCCTTGCCTTTTTGGGTGGTTACATGCAGCAGGACTGGTTCTTTCAAGTGCTTTATATTATTTAGAATATCAATTAAATGATCCAGCCGGTGGCCGTTGATGGGACCGAAATACTCAAAATTGAAGGCTTCAAAAAGCATCCCCGGGGTGGTAAAGGTTTTGATTGAATCTTCCGTGCGCTTGGCAAACTGATAGACATCGTCACCGATTTTCGGCAGTGATTTTAGAAACTCGCCCAGATCCTTGCGCGCCTCCTGCAGTCTTTTGGCTGAAAACTTGCGGCTTAAAAAGGATGATAGCGCTCCCACGTTGCGCGCGATGGACATGTCGTTGTCGTTTAGAATGACGATCAGCTCGCGGTCTTTGAATTTATCGCCGGCCTGGTTCAGCCCCTCGTAAGCGATCCCGGCGGTCATGGAACCATCGCCGATCACGGCGATAACCTTGGAATTTTTATTTTTCATATACCTGCCATAGGACACTCCCAGGCTGGCGGAAATGGAGGTGCTGCTGTGGCCGGTTGAAAAGGTATCGTAAGGGCTTTCGCTGGTGCGGGTAAAACCGGAAATCCCCTCGTGCTGGCGCAGGGTGTGAAACCTGTCCCGGCGGCCGGTCAGCAGCTTGTGGGCATAGGCCTGGTGACCGACATCCCAGATCAATTTATCGTGGGGGGTATCAAAAACATAATGAATGGCAATGGCCAGCTCCACCGCGCCGAGGCTGGAGGCCAGATGACCGCCGGTGCGCGAGACCACCTCCACGATGACGTTGCGGATCTCAGCGGCCAGCTGCGGCAGTTTTTTGCGGGGCAGCTGCTTTAAATCCGCGGGCGAATTGATTTTTTCAAGAAGACTCAAAGTGCATCATACTCCCGTAGTCAACGTTTGCGTTCAATGATGTAAACCGCGATGGCCCGCAGGGGCTCGCCTTTCATATCAAAGGCTTTGATGGCCTGCAAGGCGTTTTGAATCAAATTGCGGGCAAACCTTTTGGAAGCTTCAAGGCCCAGCAGGGAAGGGTAGGTACTTTTTCCACGCAAGGCATCAGTGCCCACCGCTTTGCCCATCAGCTGGGGATTGCCCTCAACGTTCAATATATCGTCGGCCACCTGAAAAGCCAGGCCGATGTTGGCGCCATAGGTTTTGAGCGCTTCCATTTGCGACGCTGAAGCCCCTCCCAGCAGCGCACCGCATTGCAGGGAAGCTTCAATCAGGGCACCGGTTTTAAGGGCATGCATGGCCTCGAGCGCTTCCTGGCTCAGCTGGCTGCCCTCGGCGGCGATATCCAGTATCTGCCCCTGGATCATTCCCCGGCAGCCGGCAGCCCCGGAAATTGCGGCAATCGCCGCCAGTCTGCGCATGGCCCGCTCGGAATCTGCAACCGCTTCCACTGCCGACAGCACCTCGAATGCCAAAGTCAGCAGGGCATCGCCGGCCAAAATGGCGGTGGCCTCGTCAAAGGCGACGTGACAGGTCGGTTTGCCCCGCCGCTGGCGGTCATCGTCCATGGCGGGCAAATCGTCATGAATCAGGGAGTAGGTGTGAATCATCTCAAGGGCACAGGCAGCCGTCAGCACGTCTTCCGCCTGCCCCCCCACGGCCTCGGCCGCTGCCAGGCACAGGATTGGACGGATGCGTTTGCCTCCCGCCATCAAGGAATGGCGCATGGCGTCGACCAGCGGCCGCGACTTTTCACAGTTGCCCAGCAACCTTTCAAGTTCCACATTAATCCGCTGATTTTGATTGTCAATATACTTTTTCAGGTCAAACATTGACGGTCCCGTAAAAAGTCATTTTCGAGCGACATCAACCCTTTTCGGAAAAAGAGCTGTGAAGGGTTGAGCGTTAAAAATTGCAAGCTGTTTGAGGAGCTGGCGACGAGTTCTTGCAACGAATTCTTGTCCGCCTTCCTGAGGCAGGTAAACCTCAGGCGGATAGCGAAACCCTGAACAGCTCCCGAAAAGGCTTGCGGAGCGAGAAAATTTACTTT
>CAZGNV010000027.1:0-57325 GCA_964527835.1 uncultured Desulfosarcinaceae bacterium
GTGGCTCAAATCTGACGACCCAAAATGGCTCAATTTTAAAAGACCGTTGACAGCAGCTACATTTATATGCTAATAGTCGACGGGCATAAACAAGTTATGGACGACAAATCCATAATTTCAAAAAGTAATTTTTTACGAATTGCGGGATCACTAATAGATGCTATAAGGACTTTTAGATGTAATTTTCACCATCTGAATGCGAAACCAAGAGATAAAAGCAGGAAAAGGTTAGGTGAATTATATAGGAGATTAGCTGGTAAAAATGTATTGGATGACCCTTCTTCAAAGCTTAAATTTCAAAAAGAATTATTAAAATGGACGGCAACTGTGTTGCGAAACGAGTACGAGATGGTAAATAATACGGTAGAATCATTTAAGAGTTGACATTTTTTAGCCAGATTCGATTTCAAGTGGCAGAACGCATGAATAAACTCGAAATTATCGTCACTTTAAGAGATGAATGCCAGATTCAAAAGAAAGAAGCCGTAGCTATTGTTGATGTATTTTTTGATACAATCTCGACAGCACTTGCAAAAGGTGACCGGGTTTAAATTCGGGGATTATGTTCTTTTTTTCTCAAAGAATATAAATCCTATCAAGGCCGGAATCCCATGACCAGGGAAAGAGTTCAGGTAGCTGCCAAAAGGTTACCAATTTTTAAATGCGGAAAAGAACTGAAGGAACGGGTGGATTATTGATGTTCCATAAAATAATAGGCATCATATTCGGACTCATCGCAGTCGGCATATTTATCTGGAAATTTAAAGAAACCCAATTGTGCAGACCGTGAATTATGTTGCCTTTGGGACTCGGCGTAGGTTACGCTACATATTGGATTTTGGCACGTTTCTTTGCTTGATTCTTATAAAAATGACCTCACTGGCAATGACTATTACCCACAAACTCGCCTCCCTTAGAAAATCCAAATTCAGATCCAAATTCAGGTTATCGCAAAAAGATCGAGATTACATTGCCGCCAAAGGTATCGATACCATCAAAGAGCACGCATTCAAATTTGTAAATGCGAGGGTTGCCCCTGATTTCCCCAAGAATGATGGCAAACAAACACCGATGAGAGGGCATGCGGTATTCATTGCCCAGCATGCCACCGTCACATGTTGCCGGGGCTGTATTTCAAAGTGGCATGGAACTAGTTGAGAAGGGCAGGGCGCTGAATACATTTTGTTGTGGCGTTGATTATGGGGTGGATTGAGGGGCAGCTAAGGGTGAAATTATATACGTCACACCACCTCACGCACCTAAGAAAGAACAAATTGGGGTTATCCACCCTCTTTTAAAATTATTAAAAATTCGCAGCATCCCGCGTTTTTTTATGTTTCTTTTTCCGTGGATTTACTCTGATTTACAAGTTCATGGTGGGGAATACGGTGGGGAATTGAGATATATAAAATAAAAAGGAGGCAACCATGTTGGTTTAACCTCCTGAAATTATTAGTGGTGATCCCACCGGGATTCGAACCCGGGCTACCGGCGTGAGAGGCCGGCGTCCTAACCACTAGACGATGGGACCATTTATTGATCTACTGTCAGGGCTTTAATATAGTAAATCAAGCTGGGATGTCAAACGATTATTTGGCGCTGTCAGCGATCTGGGCGAAGATGGGTGCAATTGACAGCTGTTTTGCAATGGATTGTTTCAGCTCTGTTCACCCTGGCAGAACAGTTTCCAACTCAAGGGCCAGAATCACCATGCGTGAAACCTCCTGCATGGTTTTGGGGTCTAGTGTGCCGAGGCATTTTTCAAGTCGGCCTTTGGGCACCGTGTGCAGATTGTCCGCCTGGACAAAGGAAGGTTTTGGAAGGTTGGCTTTTTGATTGATGAAAATTTCCGTGGGATATCCCTTGCCTTTGGTGGTGATTTCAGCCACCGTGACCTTGTTGAGATGCTCCAGCACATTCTGGCGGGTCAAGACAACCACCGGACGTGCCCCCATACGTCCGCCCAAGTTGATTATCCAGACATCCCCGCGATTCATTGTTTACCCCATTGTTCGGCTTTTATCCAGGCATCCGCATTTTCTGTCTCCTGCGGGACCTCCTTGAGCTTCTGAATCCATTGTTTTTCAAAGGCATCTATTTCTTTTTGCCTGATCCAATTTTTAACAGCTTCACGCACAATCGCAGAGCGCGATTGCCGAGATGCCACAGCGAGTCGGTCGACCACTTTGAGCAGTTCTTCATCAAAGCTAATCTGGATATTTTTCATTTTTAGCCCTCAAGCCATACATTTTTTTATATAGATATTTATATAATATAATATATATTCCAACCTTCCTTCCTGTCAATGCTTTTCAGACTCCGGGGATTCGTTTGCCTTTGCGGAATCCAAACAGCAGGTAAATGATCACTCCGATGAAAGGGATGGAGGCCACCATCCACCACAGCGCTTTTTTGCCGGTAGTGCCGAAATCCTTGCGGGCCACATCGGACATGGCCCAGACGGTGGCCAGCAGAAAGGGAACGCACAGGGCGATGATGATGCCGATGGTTTTCAGATCCATGGTCAGCCTTCCAGGCGGGTTGAAATCTTCAGAATTGTTTTTACGTAATATTCGCTGTGGTTGTAATGGTGGATCACTTTTTCGGCTTTTTTGCGGCTGATCCCCGGCCGCCAGCCGTGGCGCTTGAGGAAGTTGGCGATGCTGGCCATGGCGTCCGCCGGCTCGAGCAGATCAACAGATCCGTCATTGTTGCCGTCCTTGCCGTAGGCCAGGATGCTGGTGGGCATAAACTGGGCCAGTCCCATGGCCCCGGCAAAGGATCCGGGGATTTGCGCCGGGTCCAGCCCTTCGCGGTGGGCGTATTTCAAAAAGGCCTTCAGCTCCGCGTAGGCCCAACGGGCCCTTCGTTTAGCCGCCTTGTCAAATTTTGTGCGCGCCCTGCGCTTGTCCTTTGGAATTTTTTCATAGAACACGGAGCGAATCTTGGGATCCGCCAGGGACGCCAGGGTGGAAAGGGTGTTGAGGGTGGAGCGCGTCCCCAAAGAAGTGCCCAGGCCGGTTTCCACCAGCAAAATGGCGGTGATGACCCGGCGGTTCACGCCATAGGCTTTTTCAACCCGCGCCAGCTCATGGCGGTGTTTGTGCATGTATTTTCTGGCCTTGCGGATCGACCAGTCGTTGGCAAACTGATCGTAATCCACCTTGGCCTCGCTGTAGGTAAACAGCAGGGTGACGCCGTCGGGTGCGAAAAAAACCTGGGGCCGGCCGTACAGACGCTTGATTTTTTGGGCGTTAAATCCGTCTGCGATCAATTTTTGCTGCAGCTGTCCAAAATAGCGGGAGGTATTGTCACTGGCGGCCCGGCACAAACCGGGCCCTGAAAAGATGACGGTCAACAGCAGGAGCAGGCCTGCGGCCATGATGATTTGCGGGCGTAGGCGGTGAGGCATTGAGTGTTTTTCCTGTTTTTGGCTTTATGGGTGCGGCGGAGGTTCACGCTTGATCCCGGGGGGATCACATGCTATTTGTTTTTTTTACAATAATAGCATACCTGCCGGGAATATGCCATCGTGAAAAAAAATCCAAAGACCCTATTTTGCTGTCAGTCCTGCGGCTTTCAGGCCCCCAAGTGGATGGGCAAATGTCCGGATTGCGGCAGCTGGGATTCGTTTGTCGAAGAGCGGCTGGCTGCCGGTGCAAAGCCGGGCAGCTTCCGGGCCATCACAGCCGCCTCAACGCAGCCGGTGCCCATCGATTCCATCGAGCTGGAAAGCGAATACCGGCTGCACACCGGCATCCGGGAATTTGACCGCGTGCTGGGCGGTGGGATCGTGGCCGGCACCCTGGTGCTCATCGGCGGGGATCCGGGCATCGGCAAGTCCACCTTGATGCTGCAGGCCCTGTATGGCCTGGCCGGCCAGGGGCAGAAAGTGCTCTATGTTTCGGGGGAAGAGTCCATTCGCCAGATCCGCATCCGCAGCAAACGGCTGGCCACGGTGTCTGCCGACCTGCTGGTGGTCTCGGAGGTTGAAGTTGAGGCCATCCTGGCCATGGTGGACTCCGTGCGCCCCCGGGTGCTGGTGATCGATTCCATCCAGACCATGTTCAACAGCGATCTGACGTCGGCTCCGGGCAGCGTGAGCCAGGTGCGCGAGGCCACCATGCGCCTGATGCTGATGGCGAAAAAAAGCGGCATTCCCACCTTCCTGGTGGGGCACGTGACCAAGGACGGGGCCATTGCGGGCCCCAAGCTGCTGGAGCACATGGTCGATACGGTGCTTTATTTTGAAGGCGATCGCAACCATATGTTCCGGATATTGCGGGCGGTCAAAAACAGGTTTGGCTCCACCAATGAAATCGGGGTGTTTGAAATGAAGGATGCCGGCCTGGATGAGGTCGCCAACCCCTCGGCGGTTTTTCTTTCTGAGCGTCCGGCCGGCTCGCCGGGTTCGGTGGTCACCGCCAGCATGGAAGGCACACGGCCGATTCTCGTTGAGCTGCAGGCCCTGGCCAGCGCCACCAATTTCGGCACCCCCCGGCGCACCATCCTGGGACTCGATGCCAACCGGGTGGCGCTGCTGGCCGCGGTCATGGAAAAAAAACTGGGCATGCACCTGATGGGCTATGATATTTTCATGAACGTCGCCGGGGGGGTCAAGGTGACCGAGCCGGCGGTGGACATGGCCATTGTGGCCGCCGTGGCCTCCAGTTTCCTGGACAAGGCCATTGCCGACTCCACCGTGGCGCTGGGAGAGGTGGGTCTGACCGGCGAGGTGCGCGCCATCGGCCAGGTGGACACCCGCATCGCCGAATGCTGCAAAATGGGCTTTACCCGCTGCCTGGTGCCGGAAGGCAACCGCAAGCAGCTTGCCAATATGCAAGGCCTTGAAATTGTCGGCGTCAAGGCGGTTGACGAGGCAGTGGACCACCTGTTCTAGCGACCTTGACTTGGCAAAGCCGCTGGTAGTATACCAGACCTATGAAACGTGCAGCCGCAAAGCCCGGTCCGTGGCAGGATCATTACACCCGGCAGGCTCGCAGGGAACGCTACCCGGCCCGGTCCGTATACAAGCTGGAGGAAATTCAAAAAAAGCACCGGCTGATCAAAAAGGGCAGCCGGGTGCTGGACCTGGGCTGCGCACCGGGATCGTGGCTGCTTTATGCCGCCGGGCTGACCGGAAAACAGGGGCAGGTGGTCGGCATTGACCTCAAGCCGGTGGCGGTTGAGCTCCCGTCCCACGTCAGCGTGATGAGCGCCGATGTGTTTGCAGTCGATGCCGGCAGCCTGGGCGGCGGCTTTGACGTGGTGCTCAGCGACATGGCGCCGGCGACCACCGGCCACCGGGCCGTGGATGCGGCGCGCTCCCTGGGCCTGTGCGAGGCCGCCCTGGAAATTGCGCGTCGGGTGCTGGTGCCGGGAGGCGCTTTTGTGTGCAAGATTTTCCAGGGCCCCGACGTGGCGCATTTCCAGCAGACTGTCAGGGCTGCCTTCAGGGAGCAGAAGCTTTTCAAGCCGCGCAGCAGCCGCAAGGCAAGCAAGGAGATCTATGTCATCGGGCTGGGATTTAAAGGGAGTTAACGCCGGGCGGGATCGATTTTGCAGACCGGCTTTAGAACAATGACAACACGCCGATTGAGTATCCGCCGCAGGCGGACCCGGGCTGGGAGGTAAACATGTCAGGACACAGCAAATGGTCGAGCATCAAACATAAAAAAGCCGCCACCGATGCCAGGCGGGGCAAGATTTTCACCAAGCTGATCAAGGAAATCACCGTGGCCGCACGCCTGGGCGGGGGGGATCTGGATGCCAACCCGCGGCTGAGAACCGCCGTTGCGGCGGCGAAAAGCGAAAATATGCCCAAGGACAATATCGAACGGGCCATCAAGAAGGGAACCGGTGAGCTGGAAGGCGTCAATTACGAGGAAAGTATTTACGAGGGGTACGGACCCGGCGGGGCGGCCGTGCTGGTGGAATCGCTCACCGACAACAAGAACCGCACGGTGGCCGACGTGCGCAGCATTTTCAGCAAAAACGGCGGCAGCCTGGGAGAAAACGGCTGCGTGGCCTGGATGTTCGACAAAAAGGGCTATATCGTCGTGGAGAGCGCGGCGGTGGATGAAGACGCCTTAATGGAAGTTGCCCTGGAGGCCGGCGCCGAAGATATCCGGGAGGATGACGGCAATTTTGAAGTCATCACCGCCCCGGCGGATTTTGAAGCCGTCAAACAGGCCATCGAGCAGGCCTCAATTTCCTATATTACCGCCGAGATCACCATGCTGCCCCAGACCACCACCAATCTTGTGGGCAAAGAGGCCGAACAGATGGTGCGGCTGATGGAAATGCTCGAAGACTGTGATGACGTGCAGAAAGTCTATACCAACGCGGATATCCCCGAGGAGATTATCAATAATATGTAAATGAGGGTGTAAGGTGCAAGGTTCATAAGGGTTAAAGGCGCAGGCCCTTTCCGACTTGCGCATTCCACATTCCGAATTCTTCCTCATTCGTCTATTTGCAGCACATCGGCGCCCGGGGGGATCGAAAAGCTGAAAAGCGAGTCGTCCAGTTTGACGTCGAATTTATGGTTGAGAAGCTCGATGCGGTTTTCATCCCCGTAAGAGTTATAGGTGATGACCCGCACGACGGTGAAGCTTTTTTTGGTCACCGACAGGCGGATGTCGGTCACGTCCAGGCTTTTTTCCCGGGGGACCAGTTTCAGTTCGTAAAAATAATCCTCCCGGGAATCCTCAAGGAAGATATCAAATTTTTTGCGCACCAGCCCGATGTCCGATAAAAAGCTGGCGCCTTTGCCGTCGCGGAAAAACACCGGCGCCTCGCCGGTCATCACCTGGTTGTCGTCGGGCCGGTAAATCCACAGTTTGATACCGTCGGTGATGATGATCTGCTTTTCCGGTTTTTCATACTCCCAGCGCATCTTGCCCGGATAGCGCACGAACACCTTGCCCGAAGCAAAATCCTTGATCTCCATGGCTTTGACCGTCGACTCCTGGACAAACTGGGCCGTAAAGCTCTTGCCGGTATAACGGGTTTCCATGCGATCCAGGATCTGCTCCAGGCCCAGTTTGGATTCGGCGGCTGTGGCCGTCAATCCGGTATTTGCGGCCGGCAGCAGCCCCGTTAATGCGACCAGAATCACCAGCAAGCAGAATACCCCCCCAGCGTTTATTGTTCTCATGGTCTATCTTCCTGTGTCAGCAACATAAAGTTAACCCCACCGTCGTATCCGGCATATTACGTCATTAACTCCATCAAATGTCAACGCTGAAATGCAGCCAACGGCTTTCAGGGGCGGCCATTTTTTTCCAGTCGCACGGTGATTTGCCCATCGGTTCCTGCGGGTTCGAAATATTCGCTTTTGCCGAAAAGCGCCCGGCTGATGCGGTCAATGAGCTGCATCTTGCGTCGGGCATCCGCAGGGTCGATGAGCACGACCCGTTGACCCTGGAGCAAAAAGGTTTCCATGTTGGTGCGCTGCAGCCGGCGTTCGAGCTGGGCGGCTTTTTGCAGGTTTAGAAAATAGAATTTCTTTTTGGCCATCAAGGCCCGATAGGGGTCGTCGCCTTCATTGAGCTCTTCGAGAAAATCCAGCAAAAAGTCGAGGCACTCCATGACATCAGCGCTCTGGGGGCCGATTTTCTCAAAAAAGGCACGCAGGACCTCAATCCGATCTGCGGTGGGCACAAAGCGCGAGTTGCGTATTTTTACTTTCAGGCGCAGGCTGTCTTTACCGCCCTTGAAATTGTCGATGGCCGCCAGCAGACGGCTGTCTATGTGCTTGCCGATCTGCAGCCGGGATAAGAACAGGCCCGCCAAATCCTCGGGCAGCAAGAGCTGCAGCGTGCCGCGATTGTCGGCAAACCGCAGGGAAACATGCAGCGGGGCCTCGCACAGACAGGCCAGTATCCGGGGTTCATCATGGGGGTGAAGCTTGAAAGCTTCCAGCAGCTCTTCGAGCTGCAGCTGGATGGATTCGTCCGGGAAAAAGATCAGCTCCAGCAGCGAATCCTTTTCACAGTCGGCATCGTTTTTGAGAATGCCTTCAAGCTCAGGGATGCCGGGGTTTGAAAAAGTGGAGTCAATGTAATGGGCCGTATCGCCGTCCAGCACAATCCCATGGCTGAGAATGTTTCTGATTTCATCGGCCAGCAGTCTGCATTTTTCCTGTGTTTGCATGGGCGCTTATCCGGGTTGCCGGCCGGCTGACGAACCAGCCGGCCAACCCGTGTTATAGATACGGGGCCATTTTCAGCATGAGTTCATGCTTTGGCAGCCCGCCGGGCATGCTTTGCTTCAGCTGCCCGTTGTCAAAAATAAAAAGAAAGGGCACGCTCATGATGTTGAAACGCGAAGCCAGGGCGGGGTTGGCATCGACGTTAACCTTGACCACCCGCACCCTGCCCTTGGTTTCGGCGCCAAATTGATCGATAATCGGTGCCACCGCCCCGCAGGTGGGGCACCAGGGGGCCCAGGCGAACATCAGCACCGGCAGCGGTGATTTCAGCACCTGGTCGTCAAAATCAGCGTCGCTGACCATGATCGGCTGGGGTGCTAAAAGCGCTGCGGTTTTCAGGGCACTGCCGCACTTGCCGCATTTGGCGCCGGCCTGCAGTTTGTCGGCGGGGATCCGGTTTTTGGCCCCGCAATCCGTGCAGCGCAGTTTGTAGCTTTGCTGCGGGCCGGCAGCGGCCCGGGGCAGCGGCGCATGGCATTTTCCGCATCGCGCTGTCTGCTCCAGGCGCTCAGCCGGGATGCGGTTGGCCGCGCCGCAGGCTGAACAGTGAATGATTTGGGCATGAATGTCGTCCATTGTCTGTTTTGCTCCACTCATTTTTTTCCCATATAATAAGCCTTCCAACGCGCAAGTAAAGTGAGCGTGCTTTGCCGGCGGCCGGTCGGCGTTCAGGGCATCACGCCATAGGCCTTGAGTTTTTTGTGCAGGGTCTTGCGGGTGATGCCCAGGCGCCGGGCCGCTTCACTCTTGTTGCCGCCGGCGGCTTCCAGGGTGCTTAAAATCGTGGCTTTTTCCACGGCCTCCAAGGAAGCCCCCCCGTCAAGGCTCAGGGCGCCGGCCGCAGCCCGGCCGGCATCTTCGGTTGGCACGCTGTCACTGATGATCGGAAATTCGGTTTCCGTCAAAAACTCGGAGCGGGCCAGCACCACGGCGCGCTCCACCGCATTCATCAGCTCGCGGACATTGCCCGGCCACCGGTGGCGGATCAGATGGTCCATGGCCTGGGGGGAGAAGCCCTTGATGGTTTTGCGGTTCTTGGCGGCAAACATTTCCAGGAAGTGCTGGGCCAGCAGCGGGATGTCTTCTTTTCTCTGTCGCAGCGGCGGGATGTGCAGGCCGACAACATTCAGGCGGTAGTAAAGATCTTCGCGAAAAGCGCCCCGGCTGATCTGCTCCAGCAGATCCCGATTGGTGGCGGCAATCAGGCGCACATCCACCTTGACGGTGGCCTCGCCGCCCACGCGGGTGAATTCCCGCTCCTGCAGGACCCGCAGCAGTTTAACCTGCATGGTCAGGGGCATTTCACTGACTTCATCCAGAAACAGGCTGCCGCCGTGGGCCTGGAAAAAGCGCCCCTCGCGGCGGCGGTCGGCGCCCGTAAAAGCGCCCTTTTCATGGCCGAAAAGCTCGCTTTCCAGCAGGGTTTCGGTGATCGCCGCGCAGTTGAGCTTGACAAAGGGGCCGCCCTTGCGGGTGCTGTTGTAATGCAGGGCCCCGGCGATCAGCTCCTTGCCGGTGCCCGACTCGCCGCTGATCAACACCGTGGCTTCGGAAGGCGCGACCTGGGCGACGGTTTCCAGCAGCCCGGCCATGGCCGGGCTGCGGCCGATGATGTTGCGGCTGTCAAACTGCCTGCCGAGGCTTTCCTTCAGGCGGCGGTTTTCCTCCCGCAGGCGGCTGTGCTCCATGGCCCGTTCCATGGTCAGGCGCAGCTTGTCGAAATCCAGGGGCTTGGTCAGATAATCATGGGCGCCCTGTTTCAGGGCTTTAACGGCGGTTTCCACCGAGGAATAGGCGGTCATGATGATCACCGGAATCGCCGGGTTGATGGACTTGATTTTGTCCAGGGCCTCCAGCCCCGAAACCTTGACCATGCGCACGTCCATCAGCACCAGATCGTAGGGCTGCCGGCGCACGTTTTCAATGGCCGTTGCCCCGTCATCGGCCTCGCTGACCGCATAGCCCCAGCCGCCGATCAGGGTGCGCAGCATGGTGCGGTGGGCGCGGTCGTCATCGACAACCAGAATTTTGGCACTGTCGGGCATTATGCAGATCCTTTCGTGTCGGCGGGCAAAATCAATGTAAAACGGGTCCCATGTCCGGGGCGGCTTTGCACGACCAGCTCCCCTCCCATGGCGTCCATGACATTGTGAGCGATGGCCAGCCCCAGCCCGGTGCCGGATGCTTTGGTGGTGAAATAGGGGTCAAAAATTTTGGGCAATTCTTCGGCGCTGATTCCGCAGCCGGTGTCGTCAACGTGGATTTCAACCCGTCCGGTTTCCGGGCGCACGGCCGCGGAAACCGTCAGTTTGCCCCCGGGCTGCATGGCCTCGATGGCATTCAGGTAGAGGTTGAGCAGCACCTGATTGATGCGGTCCGGATCGATGAGCACCTCATCGGCCGGGGGTGCGATGTCGGCAGCCAGGCGGATGGATTTTTCAGCCGCCCGGTCGCCGATCAGCTTCAGTGAGCGCTCCAGCAGGGGTTTCAGCGAGGTCGGCCTGGGGGACAGGGCCACGGGCCGGGCGAACTCCAGCAGCTGTCCCACCACCCGGTTCAGGCGGTCGACTTCCTGGATCATGATGCCGGCGGTCTGCTGATCCTGGGGGATGTCCTTGTAACGCTGCAAAAAATAGGTGGCAAAACCCTTGATGGAGCTCAAGGGGTTGCGAATTTCATGGGCCACCCCGGCGGCCAGACGCCCCACCGAGGCCAGGCGCTGGTTGCGGGCAATTTCTTTGCGCAGCGCGCGCACCTCGGTCAGATCCTTAAACAGCAGCACCGCACCCAGAAACGTTCCGGCTTCATCCTTGAGCTGGCTGGCGGAAATTTCCAGCGGGACCGCTGTGCCGTCGGCCAGCGGACACTCGATTTCAGTTTCCAGCATGGGGCCGGCCGAACGGGTGCCTTCCAGCCGGCGGCCGAGTTCCGGCGGCAGCGCGTCGGCGGCCGGCCGGCCCATCACCGCTGCGGCCGGCAGCCGCAGCACGGATTCGGCGGTCTGGTTAAAGGCGGCAATTTTCTGGCTGCTGTCGGTGGCCACCAGGCCGATGGGCATGTTTTCCACCAGGTTGTCCGAAAAGGCCTTGATGCGGGTCAGCGAGGCGCGGGTGGCGCGATAGCTCTGGGCCAGAAAAAGCAGGGTGATGCCGGCAAAACCGGCCAGCAGCAGAAGCGTTCCCATGATGACCGCATGCCGCACGTCGGCGTGCCGGGCCTGCTCGATGGCGCGCATGTCGAGGCCGACAAAGATAATCTGGTCCCCGGCGGCCGGTTTCTGGCTTCTCCAGGGCTGGGATTTAACCCGGCGGTCCATCATCATGGACCCCGGCATTCTGCCCATCCCCATGCCCATTGCCATGGGTCCATGCCGGCCGATGGGTTCAAACTGGCCATAGATTTCAAACACGGGGGCGGCCGGCGGGCGCGGTACCTGGCGCCAGTGCAGGGTGTCTGAGCGCGCAATTTTTTCCAGGTCCAGGCCGCGTTCCAGGCGCCGGCCGACCTGGGACAGGTCGTTGTGGGCCACAATCTTCCCGTTGATGTCGGTGACGAACAGGTAGACGATGTCGGGCTGGCGGGCGGTTTCAGTCAGCAGGCGCTGCAGCTGGGAGCGGCCCCAGTGCATGCCCATCATGCCCGTGCGGGTACCGGCTTCAAAAGCACGGATCAGGGCCGCCCCTTTTTCCAGCAGCAGCTGGGTGCTTTTTTCCTTCTGGCGGTTGATGTTTGCCAGGGTCATGTAGCCAAACAGCGGCAGCAGGACGGCCAGCGAGCCGATCAGCACCCAGGGCGGCACAGCGCCCCAGAATTTATGGGGTTTGATTTTATTGAGCATGATCAATATTCAAAGCAAATAGAATGCCAGAAGTTTTTATCCGTGCTTGTGGTAGTAAATCGCAAAAGCGAAAAAAGAGCAGAAGCAGGCAAACCCAATGGTGCGGGCGGCTTAAAGGGCTTGTCGGGCTTCCAGCCAGCCGCCTTTTAATTTTCAGGCCTTTCAGATCCTGGATACTTTTTACCCGGTCACTGGTCCCTGCCTGGATAAAAAAGAACCACTTTACCAATATAGCAATGGAACCTGTTTTATCAATGGCAGCAGTTGAAATAAAATTAAAAACTTGAAAATACAGGCAGTTATGGTTGTGCCAGGGGGATGGAAGCCGGTTTTGGCACAGGCCTTGCTCAGTTGGTGGGTGCAGTCGCGACAAAAAAAACAGTTGAGACAACCAATGGTCAACGCATTCAAACTTGAACTTTTAAACCACAGGGAGGAAAAAAATGAAATTCACCAGATCAGGAAAAATTTTAGTGATTGCAACCGTTACGGCCCTGCTGGGCATTGGAACTTACGCCTTTGCCGACCGGGGCATGGGATGGGGCGGACATCACGGCGGCGGCTGGCACCGGGGATGGTCCGGCAATGCGGGCTACCAGGCCAACCTGAACGACGAAGATCTCAACCGGCTCAACCAGCAGCGCCAGGCCTTTTTCGAGCAAACCCGCAGCCTGAGGGAAAACCTTTTTCAAAAGCGGCTTGAGCTGAGAAGCGAGCTGGCCAGGCAGGAACCGGATACGGCCAAAGCGGCGACCCTGCAGAAGGAAATTTCCGATCTGCAAGGCCAGCTGGACCAGAAGCGCATTGAGCACCGCATCCGGATGCAAAAGGAAAATCCCGGCTTTTTCGCCGGTCGCGGCTACGGACGCGGCGGCGGCCGCCAGATGGGCCCGGGGATGGGTCGCGGCTTCGGCGGCCGGGGTTACGGCATGGGCGGCGGATTCCAGGGGGGGTGCCGCTATTAGTGTTGGCTTGCAAAGGGTCCGCTCCCACCGGAATGCCGAGCTGATCGCAAGACGCGCTCGGTCTCGAGTTGATTCACCCACGAAGTGTCAAGAGCCGGTTTAAGATGCACATGTAAAAAGGCATAAAGTGTGCGATTAAACCGGCTCGCGCCATGCGCCCGAAAAATATGCAACTATCTACAGCTTTGTAAATAGAACTTTTTAACAGGATATCCCACAAAGCATATCCCAAACCCGCGCTTCTGCCGGTCTTTTCAAACCCTGCTTTTTCCAGGAGGCTGGTCGCTCATTTCTTGCTTGACTCATCTTCCAATTGCCATTATTTATCCAATATCATCCCTAATAATTTAGTTCATTTCTTTTAAGGCAATATCTATTCATTGCGATCAGATTGATTGATTTCAACAATGACCTGAAAGTATTTTAAAACTTTCCAGGCCAGCCTAATAACCCAAACAAGTGAAAGGAGGAACTTCGCACGGCAGGTGGGGATTTGAGAAAAGAGCAAGTTTTCCTAAAATGTGACACTGTCACCCGAAAGGAGGTCAAAATGAAAAGAACATCAATGGCCACAACTATTTTAACGATCCTTTCAATTACGTTGCTGCTGTGCGTTGCTTTCGCAGTCCAGGCACAGGCCGCCGACAAAATCGGCTGGGTCGGACCCGTATACAAGGAGTTGTCCGCAAGTCTGACAAAGGGGTTTAAATCCTATTATAAAAAGACCTATGGCAGGGAGGTGGATATCACCTTTGTGCGTCCGGGGGGCTGGCCGGTTTGCCTGGACAAGGTAAGGGCATGGGGCGGCAGCCCGGATGCTGACATTTTTCTGGGTGCCGGCGCTCCAGCCCATGAAGTATTAAAAAAGGAGGGACTGATCATTCCCTACCGGCCGAAAGGCTGGGACAAGGTGCCTGCCGAATGGCACGGCATGAAGGTCAAGGACAAGGGTGATTACTGGACCTGTTTCGCCCCCTGGATCGTTACCAATTTATATAACGCAAAGGTTTTAAAGAAACTGAGGCTGCCGCCGCCCAAAACATGGCACGACATGCTCAACCCCATATACAGGGGCAACATCGTACATACCCTGCCATATGCTTCCGGCACCATGCATGAAACCATTGAAATTCTGCTGCAGGCATTTGGAGAACAGGAAGCCTGGAGATATCTCAGGTTACTGGCGGCGCAGCTGGCCCGTTTTTCCACCGGCAGTACGGACACCACCCAATTGGTGGCCCGGGGCGAAGTGCCCATCGGGCTTGCCCAGCCGCAAATGAACGCCATGGCTGCGCGCAAAGACGGCTTTCCCGTGCGGGATCTGCTGCCGGAAAAAACGATTCTGGTTCCGGAAGCAGTGGCCCTGCTCAAAGGTGCGCCCAATGAAAAGGTCGGCAAGATCTTTCTGGACTGGCTGTTCAGTGACGATGGACAAAAACACGTGTTGAACGGCCGTTACTTCGCTGCCAGTACCGACGTTAAATTCTCCGTCTGGGAAAAACAGGGCGTTGAAATGGCCAAACACGCCAAAAAGGCCCTGGGGGTTGATTCGTTCTGGGATCTGAAAGTTGAATTTATCGAATACGACCTGGACCTGGCAACCCAAAGATGGGACGATGTCAACAAGAAATACGAGTATGAGATCTACCGCAAGTGGGGCGAGTTGAAAGGCAGCCTTTTCCTGATAGAGGAAGTTGAGGGCGAAATAAAGGCGGCCAAGGCCGAGAATATGAATGTGGCAAAGGCGGAAAAGGCAATTAAAGAGGCCAGAAGGCTTTTCGAGATTGATGGCAAGTATGCCACCGCTCGCCTGGCCGCATCCAAGGCACGCGCGCTGCTGGTTGCACCCTGAGATGTTGGTTTGATGCTTGCCTCACAGCTTTCGTCATCGCTGGATTGTTAGACTATCCCGGCCTGATCGGGGGGGATGATTTTTTTATTCTCTTCTTGCGGGTGCATATTTTTTCCATCCATCCGGTTGTTGGGGAGCGGCTTGAAGCCGCTCCCGCGCTTTAATAACCGTTAAAGACAGCCAGGCCCTCCCCCCGGTCCAAGGGAAGGGGGTGGCATTCCGGCATGTATTTGCAAAATAAAGGATCTGAAATGTCTCGCGGCAGTGTCTCTCTGGCAGCACTCCTGTGGCTGGTTATCGCTTTTCTGGTGCTTTATCCGCTGTCAATTCTGGTGCTCGAAAGCTTTAAAATCGCCGCAACCGGCGGCTGGGGTCTGGGAAATTACCTAGAATTTTTTAAAGACGCCTATTACCTTAAAACCTTTGGCAATACCTTGCTGTTAAGCTCCATGGTACTTGTGACGACCACCGTTTTCGGGGTGCCCCTGGCATACATTCTGGCAAGGTACCGGCACCGGGGAAAGACCATTTTTACGGCCCTGATCCTTTTGCCGATTGTTTTACCGGCTTTCGCCGGCGTGTTCGCATTCATCATCTTTTTTGGAAAGTATGGAACCGTCAATTTGCTCCTGATGGATATCGGGCTGACCGCAAAGCCCATAAATTTTATTTACGGGTTTCAGGGGTTGGTATTCATTCAAGCAGTGCACATGCTGCCTTTTATCGTCCTCGGTCTTTCGGCGGGCTTTACCAACATAGACCCTTCCTTTGAAGAAGCTGCAGAAGCCCAGGGTGCAAGCGGCATCCGGAGGTTTTTCACCATCACCTTGCCGCTTTGCACCCCCAGTTATATGGCGGGTGCCGTTCTTGTATTCCTGTGGCCCTTTACCGACTGGCTCACGCCGCTGATTTTAGGACAGGTCGACTTTCTTCCCTCGGTTGCCTACATCAACATCTCCTATCACTTTACCGATATGCACCGCAAGTACATGGGGATCGTGGCGGTGGTGGTTTCTTCCATTATTTGTATTTCCCTTTTTTTGCTGGCCAGGTGGTGGGTCGAGAAAAAGACTTACACCGGTTTGTCAAAAGGGACAACATCTGAAGGCAGGGTGATCGAGCCGAGCGCATTGGTGAAAGCCGGAGCCTATGTATACATGGTTTTCATCGCTGTTGTTGTTCTGCTGATCCCGATTGTGCTCGGGTTGGCCGCTTTTTCCAGAAGATGGGTCTTTGAAGCATTTCCGACCTATTGGACACTGGAAAATTTCCGTCTGATTCTTCTGGAAAGTCCGGGACTGGTAAAAAACTCCTTTCTGTACAGCGGCATCGCCCTGGTTTTCGGTATCGTATTCGGGCTGCCCGTTGCCTATCTCATTGTTCGCACCCGTGTCCCGGGCAAGGATGCACTCGATTTTGTGATCACCTTGATGTTGGCGTTTCCGGGAATCGCCATCGGGGTGAGCTATATCCTGGCATTTTGGAAGGGAATACCCTTGGCCCAGTATTGGATCATCATGCCCATCGCCTTGTTTGCAAGACGGCTCCCGTATTTTTTACGCATGGCGCATTCGTCCTATCTGCAATTGGATCCTTCGCTCGAAGAAGCCTCCGAGGTAGCGGGTGCGGGGAAAATCAGAACTTTTTTCAGTATCTCATTGCCGCTACTGCTTAAAGGTGTACTCGTCGGCGTTGTGATGTTTTTTATCATGGCGTTTCAGGAGATTTCCACCGCGGTATTTCTCTATAAAGGTGGTTGGGAAACCCTGCCCATCGGGATCTATTTGAACTGGCACCGGGGCATGGAATTCGGCATTGCCGCCGCAATGGCTTTTCTGATGATTGTGATTACCTTCATTCTGTTGTTGATCATATCCAGAATCGGGGGAGGTATTCTTAAGGCCGCCTGGGGGGCTGGTGAAAAGTAGGTTCGGCGTTGCGGAATTTAACATTAGCTTTGAACCCTTGATATTGCTCCACGAGGAGAACAATTGAATGGCATTTATAGAGATCCGAGACCTGTTCAAGCGATTTAAAGATGTTGTCGCAATTAATCGCATTCAGCTTGAAATTGACCAGGGGGAAATGGTGACGTTGCTTGGGCCCAGCGGGTGCGGTAAAACGACCACCTTGCGCTGCATCGCCGGATTGGAGAAACCCGAGCAAGGGGACATCATTATCGACGGCCGGCCCATGATTTCGCAAGGATTTGTACCGCCTGCAAAAAGGGGCATCGGCATGGTATTCCAAAATTATGCCGTATGGCCCCACATGAAGGTTTTTAACAATATCGTCTACGGGTTGAAACTGCAGAAGGAGCCCAGGCAGGCTATCAGGGAAAAGGCGCAAAAGGTGTTGCAGCTTGTCGGTCTGGAGGGTCTGGAAGACAGATACCCCTCCCAGCTGAGCGGCGGCCAGCAGCAACGGGTAGCCCTGGCCCGGGCGCTGGTTACGAATCCTAAAGTGTTGTTGCTGGATGAACCGCTGAGCAACCTGGATGCCAAGCTCAGGGAAGAATTAAGATTTGAAATCAAGAGCCTGGTGCGCCGCATGGGCATCACAGCGGTTTACGTCACCCATGACCAGGCCGAGGCCATGGTGATTTCGGATCGCATTGCTGTTATGGATTCAGGCAACGTCGTGCAAATCGGTACTGCCAGCGAGATATATGAAAAGCCAGCCAATAAATTTGTGGCTGATTTCATCGGCACCATGAATTTTATGCCCGGTGAAGTCGTTGAAGTCGCTCGGGAAACCGGCGGTGTTTACGTTCGCACCGAATTCAGTGAAAAGATCCGATGCACAGTCGCCGGCAACACGGCCACATCAGCTGGAGAAAAGGTGTATGCCTCGATACGTCCCGAGGATGTCGAAGTGTTTGCAGATCCTCCATCGACCCGTGACAATGTCGTCAAGGGTAGCATTGCCCACCGGGCATACCTGGGCAACTTTCTATACTTTTTCGTAAGTGTAAACGATACGATGATCAGGGTACAGGTTCCGCCTCATATGTCGCTGGAAGAAGGACAGCAGCTCTATCTTTTCTTAAATCCCGCAAAATGTATGCTTTTGCTTTGAATTGTCACCGTCGGACATAATAATGCAGAATCAAAACAAACAATCCATGGAAAAAAATGTTTTCAAGGCGGTGTTGCTGACGCACTTGATTTTGCTGCTGCACCTGCTGATCATTGTCGGCCTGGGCGTGCTGGTAATTTTTTTCCGGGGCGTGACCCAGTACATGCTATGGATTTTTCTGGGGGGCATAGCGCTTATTGCGCTCTCAGGTTTTTTGATCTACCGGCGCATTCGCGCCAGGGGGAGAACCTGGGTCAAGGACCTGCAGGACTCGGAGCTGTTGCGCGGCCGCAATTTCGAGGTCAGCTTTCTGGGAGGGGTCGCCTCGGTTAAAGTCGGCAACCCGACGGCGCCCACGGCCATTGCCGGCCCGGCGCCGGACCGGCGGCCTCAGCTGGAAGACCCCCGCAGCGCCCAAATTCGAAAATTGACCGAACTGGCCGAGATGTTAAAGGAAGACCTGATCACCCTCGAAGAATACAACCTCGCCAAAAAGCAGATTTTCAAATCCCTGTAGGTTGACAGTCTTCCAAAAAGGCTTGATTAAGCGAAAAAATGTTACTTTTTACGGTTTCATCAGCTTTGTACTCCTCCCCTTGAATTTCAGCACCAAACGCGGCCGCCCGGGTATCCGGGATGGCATCTGAATTACTCCGGCGGCGGGTTGTCCTGCAGGGCTTTCAGATCGATGGCCGCCTGGCGGTACTGCAGGTCAAGCACTCTCAAGTCATTGCGCAGTTCGGTGCGCCTGCGATCACTGGTGTTCTCATCGGCCAGCATTCTTTCCCTAGACCTGATCTGGCGCTCAATGCTTTTGAGGCGGTTTTCAAGGGCGGCAACCCTGGAGTTATACACATAGATGCGTTTGCCCTTTTCAAAACCGGCCAGAAAGTCGGTTTCGAGCTGCGGCGGGCAGATCTGCCGGTAGGTTTTGCCCTCTTTGCCCAGGGCCAGGCCGTTATCAAAGGTGCAAAAAGCCCTCAGGCCGTCGGCCCGCCCGCGAAAATAGGCCTGCCGGTCGGCGTGCACGCCGTGCTCCAGACAGGTGTCATAGTGGGCCTGGAACAGGGTCCGCGGTTTTCCCCGGCGGCCGTCGCGGTTTCCGATTTCATACCAGTCGGCCTGCAGGCACTGGTTTTTGGACATCGACGCGCAGCCGCCGAATACACTGGCCAGTGACAGACCCAGCAAAATGACGATCAATTGCTTCATCGACTTTCTCCCCATGAGCGATTCCTCCATGAACCCGGGTGCCGGCAGGACACCGGGAAACGGGCATTACGGGTCAAGGACCAGGGCGGCGGACAAAAGCAGGCTGAAGACAAGGGCCAGCCGGGCCGTGTCCGCCAGCAGCCGGTTGAATGCCGGCCCGTCGCAGGCCTGCCGGATGGCAGTGATCAGCCGCCACGCCCAGGGGGCGGACAGCAGCGGCAGCAGCACCCAGCCGGAAAACGCGGCGGTCGCAGCCAGGACGACCGGGACGGCATAGGCGCCGGCCACCAGCAGGCCGTATTCCACCCGGCTGGCCCGCTCGCCGATGATCACCGCCAGGGTGCGCTTGCCGGCCGCAGCGTCGGTGGGTCGGTCCCGCAGGTTGTTGACCACGATAATGGCGGTGATCAGCAGCCCCACATCCGCCCCCAGCGCCAGGGCCAGGGGACTCAGCGCCCGGGCCTGGACATAGTAGGTTCCGCCGACGGCCACCAGGCCGAAGAAAATAAAGACGAACAGGTCCCCCAGCCCGTGGGAGGCCAGGGGATAGGGGCCTGCGCTGTAAGCGATGGCCGCGATGATGGCAGCCGCCCCGATGATGACCACGGGCCAGCCGCCGACTGCAGCCAGGTACAGCCCCGGCAGCAGGGACAATGTGAAAACCGCCAGCATGGCGGCTTTGACCCTCTGCGGCGCGATCAGGCCGCTCTGGGTGACCCGCACGGGGCCAACCCGCTTTCCGGCGTCCACACCTTTGACGCAGTCGAAGTAATCATTGGCCAGGTTGACACCCACCTGCAGCAGCAAGGCCACGGCCAGGGCCGCGGCGGCCGGCACTGCGGCAAAGCGGTGGTGGGCGAAGGCCAGGGCTGTACCCACCGCCACCGGGGCGATGGCCGCCGGCAGGGTTTTGGGCCGGGCGGCCAGCATCCAGGCGCTGACCGATCCGGTTGTATTTGCCAAAACTGGATTCACTTTGTTTCCTTCAACCAAATTACCTTGTGATGGCATGACGCAGGGCACAGGTTTCCGTTGATGCCTGTTAATTCCAATTTGCTCTAGGCGTTGTTTTGATCCTGATACCGGCAGACCCTGTGCTCCAGGTTATAGACTGCAAAATAAAGGGCCAGTCCCAGCAGGCTCATGGCCAAAATGCCGGTGTACATCTGCGGGTAGCGCAGCACCTGGTAGGTTTCCACGACGATGTAATACCCCAGCCCCCAGGTGGTCAGGGACTGCTCGGCGATGAACAGCACCGCAATGGCCGTGCCCACCGACAGGCGCAGGGCGGTCAGCATGGCGGGCAGCGAGGCCGGGAAATAGACGTACCTAAAAAGGGCCCGCCGACCGGCTCCCAGGGAGCGCACCGACAGGATCAGCTCGGGATGCAGCTTGGCCGCCTCGTCTCTGACCACCACCAGGATCTGGAAAAAGATGATCAGGGCGATCAAAAATATCTTGGATATGTCGGTGATGCCCATCAGCACGTAGATTACCGGCAGCAGCACGATCTTGGGAATCGGGTAGACAATGGCGATCAGGGGCCCAAAGATGCGGTCCAGCCGCGGGGACTGGCCCAGGCCCAAGCCGATAGGCACCGCCGTGACGACCGCCAGCGCGATGGCGGCCAGCACGCGGCCGGTGCTGGCCAGCAGGTGCAGCCCCAGATCGCCGAAGATGGAGGCGGCAAAAAGCGGCAGCACTGCCAGCGGCGACGGCATGATGGGCCGGCCGATGATCCAGGCCAGGGCCTGCCAGCAGGCCAGAAACATCACAAACCCCGCCGCGGCGGTCGCCGGTGTCAACCTGCGTTGCATGCCAGAGCTCCCAGAATTTGTCGCAGTTCTTCACATTGGTTGTGAAATGCCGGCTGGTGATGCCGGTCGGCAAGGGTGGCGCATTTATTTGGCAAAACCCGCGGCGAGCGATTTGCTCCTTCGCGCAGCACCAGGATTTTTTCTCCCATGGTCACCGCCACCTCGATGTCATGGGTGACGATGATCGAGGTGATTCCGGATTCTTTGACCAGGCGGGTGACCACCCGCTGCAGCTCCTCCCGGGTGGGCGCATCCAGCGCTGAAAAAGGCTCGTCGAGCAGCAGCAGGTCCGGTTTCATGATCAGAGAGCGCACGATGGCCGTGCGCTGGCGCTGTCCCCGGGAAAGCTTCGACGGATACTGGCCGGCCAGCCCGGCGATGCCCAGCTTTTGCAGCCACGAATCCACCCGCCGGTCGGCCCCGGCCCGGTCCCTGCGCCAGTCGGCCGGGGCATGGGTACCGTCGGAGCCGTAAAATTCCCACACCGTCAGCCCCAGGCGGGCGTTTTCGCGCACCGTGGCCCAGGGCAGCAGTCCGTGGTCCTGGAGCACGAGCCCAGTCCGGGGACGGGGACGCAGCACCGGCTCTTCGTCGATGACAATGACCCCGCTGGCCGGTCGGCGCAGTCCCGCCAGCAGGTACAGCAGGGTGGTCTTGCCGCAGCCCGAGGGGCCGATCACCGACCAGGCCTCCCCGCGGGCGATATCCAGGCTGAATCCTTTAAAAACCGGCGGCCCGCCGCCGTAGCAAAATGTCAGGTCGCGAATCTCGATCATGGCAGTCATGTCATGGCAGGTAAGCGCCGGTGACGCAATCATCATAGCCTGGAAGCGTGGCCAGCAGTCCCTTGGCCGTCATCCAGTTGATGACATCGGTCCACTGCCCGGCGGAAGGTATCTGCCGGCGCGGGTAGGGGGGTATTTTGAACGTGTCCCGGATGTTGGGGGGCACGCGGATTTTTTCCAACAGCAGGTCGTGAAATGATTCAGGGCTTTGGCTGATTTGCCCGGCGGCCCGGTCCCAGGCCTTCAGGAACCTGCGCACGGCCTGTGACCTGTGGTTGAGCGCATCGACGCTGAAGCTCAGCACGCTCACGCTGTAGCCGGGGTGAGATGAATCGGCCACGATCTGCCGGGCACCGGCTGCCAGTGCGCTGGCGGCCAGAGGGTCAGGCAGAGTGGCGGCTTTGATCTGCCCCTGAATGAGCAGCTGATAGCGTTCCGGAATCACCGGGACCGATTTTTTAACGATTTTTTCCGGATTCAGCCCCTCGGCCACCAGCAGCCGATCGGTGACATATTCGATGATCGTGTTCATGGAAACGCCCACCGGCACGCCTGCCAGGTCCGCCGGCGTGCGCAGGCCGCTGGCCGGGGCGGCCAGCAGACGAAACAGCGGATAGTGCGCATAGGCCCGGCGGGCCGTCATCACGGTCTTGACCTGAATGCGGCGGCGGTTGAAATTAGCGGTGGTGACCAGCTCGTTGAGCATGCCGTCGATTTCTCCGGATTGCATCAACTGGTCCCTTTCCAGTCCGCTGGCAACCGGCACGACGGCAACACGGATACCCAGTGCCTTGAAGTAGCCGCCGGCTTCAGCAGCGTAGTAGGGCAGGACGTCAGGGATGGGCAGCAGGGCGATTTTCAGCGTGACCCGTGAGCTGTCCTGGGCGCCGGCAAGGGGTGCCAGCCACAAAAAACTGACAAAAACGACGATGATTGCGTCCCACCGTTTTTTGGTATGATAGGATATGGGTGTCATGCCAGGATCTCCTCGGCGCATACGGTTTTATTTTCCTCATAGCAGAAAAACCGCGTTTGTGCAAAACCGTTCAAGGCCCAATGAAGAGATGTCCGAGGGAGTGACCGGATTAAATTCCGGTTGAAAAACCACCCTGATTGCTGATACCAGTATGTGAGACGAATATGGGAAAAAACAGGATCATCCATAAAACCCGGGTGCTGATCATCGGCGGCGGGGCCACCGGTGCCGGCATTGCCCGGGACCTGGCCCTGCGCGGGGTTGCGTGCACCCTGGTGGAGCGCCGGGATTTTAACGCCGGGGCCTCCGGAGCCAACCACGGGCTGCTGCACAGCGGGGCGCGTTATGTGCGCAATGACCCCCAGGCGGCCCGGGAATGCCGCGCTGAAAGCCGGCTGCTCAAAAAAATGGCTCCCCAGTGCATCGAGGACACCGGGGGGTTGTTCGTGGCCGTGGCCGGGGATGATGAAAAATTCGTGGCCGATTTTCCCCACCTGTGCGCCCGGTGCGACATTGCGGTTGAAAAGTTGGACATCGCCGAGGCGCGGGAACTGGAACCGGTGCTGTCCGACCAGCTGATTGCCGCCTTCAAAGTCGATGATGCCGCCGTCGACCCGTTCCGGCTGACCCTGGAAAATATCGCCCAGGCCGTGGATCTGGGATGCACCTTGCAGTTGTATTCCCAGGTCGTCGGGTTCGATATTCGCAATCGGCGCATTCAGGCCGTGCAGCTGCTCAACGCCAAAACCGGCCGGCAGATTACCATTGAAGCCGATTGTGTCATCAACGCCACCGGTGCCTGGGCGGCCGAGGTCGCCGCGCTGGCCGGGGTGCGCATCGAGCTGCTGTATTCCAAGGGCAGTCTGCTGATCACCGACAAGCGGATTTCCCAGCGGGTGCTCAACCGGCTGCGCCATTCATCGGATGCCGACATCCTGGTTCCCGGCGGGACGGTATCCATCCTGGGAACGACTTCCATCCGGATGGACAGCCTCGACGATATCCGGCCCACCATCGATGAAATTGACTATCTCATCGACACGGCTGCGGCCATGGTGCCGGCGCTGAAAACCACCCGCTATATCCGCGCTTACGCCGGTGTTCGGCCGTTGCTGGGATCCAGGTCCCTGGATGACGGGCGGGCGTTGAGCCGCGGCTTTGCGGTCCTGGACCACGGCCCGCAGGGGGTGGAAAATTTCGTTTCCATTGTGGGGGGCAAGTTGACCACCTACCGCAAAATGGCCGAGCAGGCCGCCGATTTTGTCTGCCGGCAGCTGGGAGTTCACGCCGCCTGCCTCACCCGCACCCAACCGCTGCCGGCCAGAGAGGACTGCCGCTGGACGGTGGCCGGGCTCGCCCCCCGGCTGTGGCTGGAACAGGAAAGCGACAGCGATCTGCTGCTGTGCGAGTGTGAAATGGTCCCCACCAGTGCGGTGGACGTCATCGTCGATTCGCTTAAGCGCCAAAAGGCCGCACCGGATCTTTACGCCATCGGGCGGCGCAGCCGCATCGGCAAGGGCACCTGCCAGGGAGCTTTTTGCGGCATCCGCGTGACCGGCTACATGTATGAGCGCGGGCTGCTGAAATCCGATCAGGGCCTGAAGGACCTCAGGGCCTTTTTGAGCGCTCGCTGGCGGGGGATGCGCCCCATGCTGTGGGATGCCGCCGTCGTCCAGGAAGAGCTGCAGGAGGCCGTCCATTGCGGCCTTTTCGGACTGGAGCTGTAAATGCCTGCCAGACGCCCCTTGAAATACGACCTGGCCGTGATTGGCACCGGCATGGCCGGCATGGCCGCGGCCCTGTTCGCGGCCCACCGGGGGCTGAAGGTGGTGCAGGTGGGCCACAGCGGCGAGGTGATTTTTGCCAGTGGCCTGGTGGATGTGCTGGGGGTGCACCCGCTGGCTGAAAAGAAAACGTGGTGCGATCCCTGGGCCGGCATCCGGGCCCTGGGGCGGGACTGCCCGCGGCATCCCTATGCGCGCCTTGAAATCGGCGCCATCAAGGCCGCTGTCGGGGAATTTCTGGATTTCCTGCAGGGCGCCGGGCTGGCCTATCGCCGGCATGCCGGGCGCAATGTCGAGATCCTGACTTCCATGGGAACCATCAAGCTCACCCACGCCGTGCCGGCAACCATGTGGCCCGGAGCCACAGCGCTGAAGCACAAAAGTCCGTGCCTGATCATCGAGTTCCGTGGGTTGAAGGGCTTCAGCGCCCGGCAGATCGCCCAGGTGCAAAAGACGCGCTGGCCGGATCTGCGCACCGCCCGGATCGAGTTTCCGGAAATGGAGGGCTTCAGCGAAGTTTACACCGAGCGCATGGCCCGGGCGCTGGAAACCGAGCGCTATCGCCGCAAGCTGGCCGCAGCGGTCAAGGCCCGCCTGTCCGGTGCCCGGACAGTGGGATTGCCGGCGGTGCTGGGAATTTCCAACAGCCGACAGGTGGCCGCTGATCTGGCCCGCCGGATCGGGGCTGAATTGTTTGAAATTCCCGGAATGCCCCCCTCGGTTCCCGGGCTGCGCCTCAAGGAGGCCCTTGAAGGCAGCCTGCCGGCCATCGGGGTGACCCTTTTTGGGCAGCAGCAGGTCTTCGATGTTGCTTACAGGAAAGGCCGGGGGTTCAAGCTTGGCATCGGCCGAACAGAAGTTGAGCAGACGGTTTATTCCCGGGCCGTGGTGCTGGCCTCAGGAAGGTTTATCGGCGGCGGCCTGCACGCTGCCAGGGACCACATCCGCGAAACCATTTTCAACCTGCCGGTTTGTCAGCCCGCTGACCGGCGCGACTGGCACCGCAAGGACTTTTTGGACCCGCAGGGGCATCCCATCAACCGCACCGGTCTGGCCGTCGACGGTCTGTTTCGTCCCCTGGGCAAAAACAACCGGCCGGCCTATGAATTGCTGTTTGCGGCCGGCTCCATTTTGGCCCATCAGGACTGGATTCGCACCAAGTGCGGCTCGGGCTTGGCGATTGCCACCGCCTATGCAGCGGTGGAGGCATTTTTGCAAACCGGGGGGTAGGTTATGCGGTTGCCAACATTTAAAAGATGCCTTACCTTACATCCAATAGCGTATTTTGCAAAGGAGGCGTGCAGATGGACAAAAAAGTAGCCGATGTGATTGAACTGGCCATCCAGCGTGAGGAGGAAGCCTGCAATTTTTACATGGACATCCACGCAAAAGTGCAGGACCCGTCCGTCAAGGATACCCTGGCGTTTATCGCCGGAGAGGAAAAAAAGCACCGGGCCTTTCTCGTTGAATACAGAGACGGCAACTTTGGTCCGGATACCCTGCGCATGGCCGATGTGGTGGAATACAGAATTGCCGAATACCTTGAAGAGCCCGAAGTGGATGCCGGCACCAGCAGCCAGGACGTATACCTGATCGCCGCCCACCGGGAGGGTCGTTCGCACCAGTTTTACACCGAGCTTGCCGGCATGCACGGCGATGGTGAGCTCAAAACGATGCTGCTCAAAATGGCCAACGAGGAACTCAAGCACAAGGAAAAAATGGAGTACCTGTATTCCAACACCGCCTTTGCCCAGACCTCGGGGGGCTGATGGCCGCCGGACATTTGCCGTCTGTGACCCCTGGCGGGAGGATGTTTTTCATTCGCCGTCGATGGGGATCGTGGTCACGGGCACCGGTGAGTTTTTAACTACTTTTTCGGCCACGCTGCCAAAGCGAAAATAGCCCTTTTCACCCCGGCTGGCCATGACCACCATGTCCACGCCCTCGGTCTCGATCAGTTTCAGGATTTCCCGGGCCGGGTCGCCGATGGCGACATGCTTGATGTACAGCGGACAGCCGTCCATGTATTTTTCACAGATCTGTGCCAGCCGCTTCTGGGCCGACTTGTTGGCCCAGTCCATGAGCTTGGTCACGTGGGTGTCATCAAAGTCGCCGTACCAGCCTTCATGGTGGGCGATATCTTCGATTACGTAAAGGACGTGGATTTCCGCCTGGTATTTGCGGGTCAGGTCGGTCACATAGGGCAGTGCTTTTTCAGCGCTTTTTGAAAAATCCGTGGGCCATAATATCTTTTTTACTTCCATCGGGCACCTCCTGCAGCCTGTTAAATTCTTGGCGATCAATCAATGCCCCCATAACATAACTACACATTGATCTTTGTAAAGCAGCCGACTGCTGCCGTTGCCGGCAGAAGGCGCAGTGTCAACGCCCAGGGCGCGGATGGGCTATTGGCCGATTTTACAGTCCGTGCAGCCGCAGACCGGGCAGTGGATATCATTTTTTTGATCGGCCGGGTCGGTGGCCGGCACCAGCCGGTCGACAAAGGCTTTAAAGGCCTGCCCGCATTCCGGACACAGGGCATCCACTTCTTCCCGGGGACTGTCATTTTCAGAGCCTGGCATGGCATCTCCTTTCGATGGTGCAAAAAAAAACCCGCGGTCCTGCCGGCACCGCGGGTTGTGAACGCAAAGCCGTCGGCCGGCCTACTTTTTGTCGTCTTCCTTGACTTCTTCGAAGTCCGCATCAACAACATCTTCTTCGGCCGCCGCTCCTGCGGCCTGATCGGTGGAATCGCCGGCACCGCCGGCCGCCGCCTGCTGATCGGCGCTGGCCGCCTGCTGGTACATGGCCTCGGCCAGCTTGTGCGAAGCGTTGGTCAGCTCTTCAGAAAGCCGGGTGATCTCCGCGGTGTCATCGGATTCCATGGCTTTTTTCAACGCCGCGATGGCATCTTCAACCTTGCTTTTGGTGGTACTGTCAACCTTGTCGCCGAGATCCTTGATGGATTTTTCCGTTGAGTAAATCAGGGCGTCGGCCGCATTGCGCGCTTCGACCAGGGCCTTTTTCTTCTTGTCTTCTTCGGCATGCATCTCCGCATCTTTTACCAGTTTGTCGATTTCTTCCTGGGACAAACCGGAAGAAGCGGTGATCTGGATGGATTGCTCCTTGCCGGTGGCCTGGTCCTTGGCCGAGACATTGACGATTCCGTTGGCATCGATGTCAAAGGTGACCTCGATCTGGGGAACTCCCCGGGGTGCCGGGGGAATGCCCACCAGTTCAAAACGGCCCAGGGTTTTGTTGTCGGCCGCCATTTCCCGCTCGCCCTGCAAAACGTGGATGGACACCGCCGGCTGATTGTCGGCCGCGGTGGAAAAAACCTGGCTTTTCTTGGTCGGGATGGTGGTGTTTTTTTCAATCAGTCGGGTCATGACACCCCCCAGGGTTTCGATACCCAGTGACAGCGGGGTGACATCGAGCAGCAGCACATCCTTGACATCGCCTTTGAGAACGCCGCCCTGGATGGCCGCGCCCAGGGCGACGACTTCATCCGGATTGACGCCTTTGTGGGGTTCCTTTTTGAAGATTTTTTTGACCCGTTCCTGGACTGCCGGCATGCGGGTCATGCCGCCGACCAGGATCACCTCGTTGATTTTATCGGGAGTCAGACCGGCATCTTTAAGGGCCGTCTGGCAGGGTTGTTCCAGCTTGTCGAGCAGGTCGGCCACCAGGGCTTCGAGTTTGGCCCGCGTAATTTTGATGTCCAGGTGCTTGGGACCGCTGGCATCAGCGGTGATGAAGGGAAGATTGACGTCGGTTTCCATGGAGGTGGAAAGCTCCATCTTGGCTTTTTCGGCCGCCTCTTTCAGCCGTTGCAAGGCCATCTTGTCGTTTCTCAGGTCGATGCCCTGGTCCTTTTTAAACTCATCGGCCAGAAAGTCAATCAGCCGCAGGTCAAAGTCTTCACCGCCCAGGTGGGTATCGCCGTTGGTGGCCTTGACTTCAAAAACGCCTTCACCGATTTCAAGAATGGAAATATCAAACGTGCCGCCGCCGAGATCGAAAACGGCGATTTTTTCTTCCTTTTTCTTGTCCAGCCCATAGGCCAGTGATGCGGCGGTGGGCTCATTGATGATCCGCAGCACATTGAGTCCCGCAATTTTACCGGCGTCCTTGGTCGCCTGGCGCTGGCTGTCGTCGAAATAGGCCGGAACCGTGATCACCGCATCGGTCACCGTCTCACCCAGGTATTCCTCGGCGGTTTTCTTGATATTGGCCAGGATGAAGGAAGAGATCTCCGCCGGACTGTACTGTTTGCCACGGATGTTGATGCGCAGGTCCCCATTGCTGGCCTGTTCGATTTTATAAGGAAGTATCTTAATGTCATTCTGGACTTCCTTGGAGGCATACTTGCGGCCAATCAGCCGTTTAACACCGAATACCGTGTTTTCGGGATTTGTGATTGCCTGGCGTTTGGCTATTTGGCCGACCAGTCGTTCGCCGTTTTCATTAATGGCGACAATTGAGGGCGTGGTGCGACCCCCCTCCGGGTTGGTGATCACTTTGGCATCCCCGCCTTCCATGACGGCCACGCATGAATTTGTGGTGCCAAGATCAATTCCGATTACCTTTGACATGTCTCTTCCCTCCTTAAGGTTATATCAAGCAGAATACGCGCTTTTATTAATCACTCTTTTTCTTGTTTCTTGTCAGGCTTGACGGCCTTTTTTTTGCCGGACTTGGCGACCACCACCATCGCTGGCCTGAGCAGCCGATCATGGATCATATAGCCGCGCTGCAATTCATTGACCACCGTGTTGTCGGGCAATTCGGTGGATTCCTCCTGCATGACCGCTTCATGAAAGGCAGGATCAAATGGCTGCCCCTTGGCCTCAATGGGCCTGACATGAAATTTTTCCAGGACCCGCAAAATTTCCCGGTGGGTCATTTCCAACCCTTCGCGCAGTCCCTTATCGGCGTTGTTGCTGTTGCCGGCGGAAGTTAAAGCCAGCTCCAGGTTGTCCACCACCGAGAGCATCTCCTTGATCAGCGACTGGTTGGCAAATTTTCTGAACTCTTCCATCTCACGGGTGGTGCGTTTTTTGTAATTTTCGAATTCCGCCAAAACCCGCAGCAGGCGGTCATAATTTTCACGGGCCTCCTGCTCTTTGGCTTCCAGCCGGGCCGCCAGATCATCACCCGGTTGCTGCTCGCCTTTGACTTCCTGGGCCCCTTGAGCTTCATTGACGGGCGCCTGGTTGCCGTCGGCTGCCGTTTCGGTGGAATCGGCTTCCGTCTTTTCGGTTGCAGAGTCAGAATCGGTTTTAATCTTGATGGTCTTTTTTTTTGACATTCGGCCCTGTGTTCTCCTGGTGGTTTAGGTTGCACTGGTCGATCTGAATAATAAGACCGGTTGAAACGTTGTCAAGGTGGTAATGGCAGGGTTTTATAAGGGAAAATTTGTGTTGTCGATGATCACCGAAACGTTGAATCCGGATGGAAGCGATGGTTGTGCACCTGCCGTCGACTCCCGGCGGAAACGCCGCTCCATTATGCAGACCGGGGTCGATCCACGACACAGACCGCATCACTTATCGCTGCTTCCTTCCGGACCTGACGAGGTTCGTGACCGTCTGTTGCGTGGCGGCCGGTCAAAATGGGTCGAGTGCCTCCGGGGTGGGACCCTCGGGCAGGGATTCAGCCCCGCATAAAGCGGATTTCGGGAAAAGGGCACCGCTAGCTCCCCGCCTAGCACAACCAGTTTCTAAAATACGCCATAATTCGTTTTTTGCAAGAGAAAAAGGATAAAGGTGATAGGTGATAGGTAATGGGTGATGGGATAAGCGTTGAGGGTGGGTTGGGCGTTGACGCTGCGCGGTTAGATCCTGTATGATGGGCGAGAATATTGTATAATCCATTGTATAAGCTTGGAATCAGGGATGGCTGGCAAAGTCGAAAATAAAATTTTGAATACGGTCCGGCAGACCATCGATTTGCACCGGATGTTTGAACACGGTGACCGGGTGCTGATGGCGGTCTCCGGAGGGCCGGATTCCATTACCCTGGCTCACGTGCTGGACCGCCTGGCCGCGCAATACGGCTTGAAACTGGCCGTGGCGCACCTGAATCACGGCCTGCGGCAGGCCGATTCGGATCGCGATGCTCAATTTGTAGCCGCTTTTGCCCGGCGGCTGCAGGTACCATTTTATACGCAAAAAAAAGATCTCGCTGCCTGGCAGGGCAAACGACGTTTTTCGCCGGAAGAGGCCGCCCGCCGGATGCGGTACGAATTCTTAGAGCAGATTGCCGCAAAAAACGGATACAACAAAATTGCCCTGGGCCATCACGCTGACGACAGTGCGGAGCTGGTGCTGATGAATTTGTTGCGTGGCAGCGGACCCCTGGGATTGTCCGGCATTGCCGCGGTTCGCGACGGCAGCATTGTGCGGCCCCTGATCGGCGTGAAGCGCGTTGAAATCATGGCCTATATTGCCGAAAAAAAGCTGTCTTACGTGGTGGATGCTTCCAACAGCGACCCCCGGTTTATGCGCAACCGCATCCGGCATCACCTGATTCCAGAATTGCAGCATTCCTATAATCCGAAAATCACTGAAACCCTCAACCGGCTGGGCAACATCCTGCAGGCCGAAAACCAATGGCTGGAGCAAGCCCTGCAGCCGGTTTTTGAACGGTGCGTGACCGACCGGCACAGGGGGAAGATCAGTCTGTCCCTGCCCAGCCTGCTGCGGGAGGCCACAGCCGTCCGGCGGCGCATTATCCGCAAGGCGATTTCATGGGTCCATGGGGAGCTGCGGCGGGTGACCCTTTTTCACATCGATGCGGTGCTGCAGCTGGCAGAAAAAGGCCCGCAGCCCGGCTGCCTGGACTTGCCGGCCGGAATCCGGGTGCAGCGTGACCTGGAAGAATTAACCATAATGGACGATCCGGCCGGCGCTGGCGAGGCCGACGGCCGGCAGCCGGTCCGGTCGGCCGGGGACTATCAGCACCCCCTGGTTCCGGGTCAGACCCTGGTGATCCCGCAGACCGGGGCGGTGATCACGCTGTGCGAACTAAAAGCTCATCAGGTTCCCGGCTTCGATCGCCATTCCCGGCACCTGGCATTTTTTGACATGGACCGTCTGCATTTTCCGCTGACGGTGCGCAACTTTCGTCCCGGCGACCGCTTTTCCCCCCTGGGGGTGCCGGGCCGCCAGAAAGTCAAGAAATATTTCATCGACCACCGGGTGCCGGTTTCCCAGCGCAAAGCGTGCCCGCTGGTATTGAGCCGGGACAAAATCATCTGGGTGGCCGGGCATCGCATCGACAACAGTGTCCGGGTCAGGCCGGATACCCGGCGCGTTCTCAAGGCGGAACTTTTTCTTGCTAAATAGTCATCAGTGATTAGATTTAGCCTTAATTGAGCGCAGACAAAATGAAGAATCGGGGGGCACGTTTCAAAAGGTTTGACAACATCTTTTGATGATGAAATCCGCCGCGGCCGGCAAGCGGCGGAAAATGCCCCTTGATCTTTGCTTGCAGATGCAGGATACTACCCGTAAAGGGCTGGCGGCCGGCGATGCGTCCCGGCATCCCCAAATTCATTGCTCAGGAGGAAAACACTTTTGAATCCGTTTTACAAGAATCTGGCTTTGTGGCTGGTCATCACCCTGATGATGGTCATGCTTTACAATCTTTTCAATCAGCAGCACCTGGCGGAAACCAGCATCAGCTATACCGAATTTTTAAGCATGGTCGACGGCGAACGCATTGCCGAAGTGGTGATCCAGGGCCAGGAGCTGTATGCCACCGATGTCAACCGCAACCGCTTCAAAGTATACGCTCCCCAAGACCCGGAGCTGATCAACATTCTCAGGCAGAAAAACGTCATCATCAGCGCCAAACCGCCGGCGGAAAGCCCCTGGTACATGTCGGTGCTGGTCTCCTGGTTCCCGATGCTGATCCTGATCGGGGTGTGGATTTTTTTCATGCGCCAGATGCAGGCCGGGGGCGGCAAGGCGCTTTCCTTCGGCAAAAGCCGGGCCCGGCTGTTGTCCGACCAGTCCGAACGGGTAACCTTTGAAGACGTGGCCGGCATTGACGAGGCCAAGGAGGAGCTGGGCGAAATCGTTGAATTTCTCAGAGAACCCAAGAAATTTACCCGTCTGGGGGGCCGAATCCCCAAGGGCGTGTTGCTGATGGGCCCGCCGGGCACCGGCAAGACGTTGCTGGCCCGTGCCATTGCCGGGGAGGCCGGGGTGCCTTTTTTCAGCATCAGCGGCTCGGATTTTGTCGAAATGTTTGTCGGCGTGGGCGCCTCCCGGGTGCGGGACCTTTTCGTCCAGGGCAAGAAAAATGCGCCCTGCATCATTTTTATAGATGAGATCGATGCCGTTGGCCGCCATCGTGGGGCCGGGCTGGGCGGCGGGCACGATGAAAGAGAACAGACCCTCAACCAGCTGCTGGTGGAAATGGACGGTTTTGAATCCAACGAGGGGGTCATTTTGATATCCGCCACCAACCGGCCGGATGTGCTCGACCCCGCGCTGCTGCGTCCCGGACGCTTCGACCGTCAGATCGTGGTTTCCATGCCGGATATCAAGGGGCGGGAGAAAATTTTGCGGGTTCACATGAAAAAAACGCCCATCGCACCTGACGTGGATCCCCTGATCCTGGCCCGGGGAACCCCCGGTTTTTCGGGTGCTGACCTGGAAAACCTGGTCAATGAAGCCGCCCTGCTGGCCGCCAAGCGCAATAAAGAAAAAATCGAAATGGTGGACTTTGACGAATCCAAGGACAAGGTCTACATGGGCCTGGAGCGCAAATCCAAGGTGATCAAGGAAGAAGACCGCAAGGTGACCGCCTACCATGAAGGCGGACATGCCCTGGTGGCGCGGTTTCTGCCCGGAACCGATGTCGTCAACAAGATTACCATCGTTCCCCGGGGGCGCGCGGCCGGGGTGACCTGGTTTCTGCCCGAAGAGCGCGATTTCAGATTCAAGGATCAGCTCGAAAGCGAGCTGGCGGTTGCCTTCGGCGGCCGGGCGGCCGAAGAAATCGTTTTCAACCGCATCAGCACCGGGGCCGCCAACGACATCAAGCAGGCCACCGACCTGGCCCAGCAGATGATCCGCACGTGGGGCATGAGCGAAAAACTCGGCCCCCTGTCCTATGCCAAGGGCGAAGAACAGATTTTTCTGGGCCGGGAGATCAGCCAGCACCGGGATTACTCCGAGGCCACCGCCCGCAAAATCGACGATGAAATCACCGGGCTCATTACCGATGCCTATCAGCGGGCGGTCAATGTGTTGAATGAAAACCTTGACATTTTGCACAAGCTGGCGGAAATCCTGCTGGAAAAAGAGACCGTCATGGGCAAGGAGCTGGATGAACTGATCGAGTCCCTGCGGCCCGGCATCGAACTGCCGTCAAAATCCCTTGATGACAACGAACCCGAAGCCCGGAGCGCATCCGATCAGACCTGATCCCATGGGCCGCCGCAAATCATATCAACTGGCATGGGCAGCCCACCGGTTGGAGCTGGGACAGCGCACCTGCATCATGGGCATTGTCAATGTCACGCCGGATTCTTTTTCAGACGGGGGCAAATTTTACCAGCACGATGCCGCCGTGGCCCAGGGTGAAAAAATGGCCGCCGCGGGGGCCGACATCATTGATGTCGGCGGCGAATCCACCCGTCCCTTTTCACAGCCGGTGAGCGTCGAAGAAGAAATCCGCCGGGTGGTGCCGGTGATCGAAAGACTGGCCCCGCGGGTGTCGGTGCCGATCTCCATTGACACCACCAAAGCCGATGTGGCCCGGCGGGCCGTTGAAGCCGGGGCTGCGATGATCAATGACGTGTCGGCGCTGCGCTTTGATCCCGGCCTGGCAGCTGTTGCCGCGCAACACGGCCTGCCGGTAATCCTGATGCACATGCTCAAAGATCCCGGCAGCATGCAGATCGAACCGCACTATGACGATTTGCTGGGGGAAATCAGCCGCTTTCTGGCAGATGCCATCGAGCGGGCCCGGGCGCAGGGGATTGCGCGCTCGAAAATTATCGTCGATCCCGGCATCGGCTTTGGCAAGACCGTCACCCACAATCTTCTGCTGCTCAAGCACCTTCAGACCTTTGCCGCCCTGGATGTCCCGCTGCTTGTCGGCGCCTCGCGCAAGGCCTTTATCCGCAAAATTTTAAAACCCGAACACCAGCCCGACCTGCCGCCGGATCTGCCCATCGTGGAAACCGGCTCCCAGGCCGCGGTGGCCGCCGCCGTGCTCAACGGCGCCCACATCGTGCGGGTGCACGAGGTGGCCAATACCCTGGCGACTGTCAAAATCATTGATGCAATGTTAAACGCCCGGTAGCTTTTTTGCGGGAAGAGGTGTGAATCGGCCAGGGCATGATATTTTCTTCCAACCGGCATAAAACCATATCTCAGCAGCGTGCCCCCTGTTTGGGACGCGGCTCTGTCAGCTGCTAACTTGAATGGGTCCCTTGCCATGCATCCCAAACAGGGAACACTGCGGAAATTAGGTGTTGTTGAGTATCATGCCGGTTTCCAGAAAACACCATCCCCCGGCCAATTCACGTCGGTTTTTAGGGGCCGGAATGTTACCAAAGTTCCGACAAACGAATCCAGATTGCGCGGCGTCAACCGCAATTATCAAGAAATTTACCTAGGATAAGCGGATCAAAGAAGGGTCGTAATCCGGCGGAGCCTCGTAGCCCAGTAGGTTGCAGATCGTGGCGGCTACATTGCTCAGGCCCGGCGTGTCCGGCAGCTGGAGGGAAAAGCGGTTGGCACGCGCATAATCCTTGATGATGAAGGGCACCGGATTTTTGGTGTGGGCCACCATGGGGGTGCGTTGGCCGTTTTTTTCGGTCCACATGCAGTCCGCGTTGCCGTGGTCGGCCGTGACCATGGCCACCCCCTTGGCACTGCTGACAGCATTGAGCAGCCGGCCCAGGCACATGTCCACGGTTTCAACCGCGATGCGGATGGCACTGGGAAACCCGGTGTGGCCCACCATGTCTCCGTTGGCATAATTTAAGCGGATGAACTTGTATTTTGCGCTTTCGACCGCCTCGATCACCGCATCGGTTATTTCCGCCGCTTTCATCCAGGGACGCAGGTTGAAGGTGATTTTGTCCGAGGGGATCTCAACGTATTTTTCGAATTTTTCGTCGATGTAACCCGAGTTGTTGCCGTTCCAGAAATAGGTCACATGGCCGAACTTCTGGGTCTCCGAAATGGCGTATGAAGTCACGTTCTGGGCACAGAGGTATTGGCCCAGGGTGCGCTCGAAGGCCGGGGGCTCGACCAGGTAGTTTTTGGGGATATGCGCGTCGCCGTCATACTCCATCATGCCGGCATAAAAGACATCCGGAACACGCTGGCGGTCGAAGTGCTTGAAGTCCGTTTCCTCGAAGGCCCGGGAGATTTCGATGGCCCGGTCCCCCCGGAAATTGAAGAACACCACCGCATCGCCATCCTCGATGGTGCCCACCGGCCGCCCGTCCTGCTCAATTACAAAGGCCGGCATGTACTGGTCGGTAAGCCGCGGGTCTTCGTTGTAGTAGGTCCGGATGGCCTCGGCGGCGGAAGAAAAACCACGTCCCTGTCCAAGCACATGGGCCTTCCAGCCGTTTTCCACCACCGTCCAGTCCGCTTCGTAGCGGTCCATGGTGGTGACCATGCGCCCGCCGCCGGAAGCCAGGCGATAGTCGCGGCCGTTGGTTGAAAGCTCGGCCAGCTTTTTTTCCAGGGGCTCGAAGTAGCTCAGGGCGCTTTTTTCGCCGACATCCCGGCCGTCAAGCAAGCCATGGACCCGCACTCGCTTGATCCCGTCGGCAGCGGCCCGTTCGAGCAGGGCATAGAGGTGATCAATGTGACTGTGCACGTTGCCGTCGGATACCATGCCCATCAGATGCAGCGTGGCACCCTGGCCGGTGCGCCGAACCACCTCGGCCCACGCCTGGCCGGCGAATATTTTGCCGGTCTCGATGGCTTCGCTGACCAGCTTGGCCCCCTGGGAGAAAATCCGGCCGGCCCCCAGGGCATTGTGGCCCACTTCAGAGTTGCCCATATCAGCATCGGAAGGCATGCCCACCGCGGTTCCATGGGCCTTGAGGCGGGCAAAAAGCACTTCGGTCTCGAGGGCGTCGAGCACCGGCGTGTAGGCCATGTGAACCCCGTCGCTTTCATCGCCCGGGCCAATGCCCATGCCGTCCATGATCACCGTTACCAGGGGACCCGGAAACGGTGAGTAGCCTGCCAGTGGTTCGAGCCTCAGATCGTTCATGAAAAGCTTCCCTTTTGAGTGGTCATTGCAGCGGCGCTGTCTGCCGCCCATGGATGGCACAGCCCGCACGCAAAATAACCACCGCCGGAAACGATGTCAAATTCGTTTTCCCTTACCTTGCACCCTGGACCCTGCACCCGGCTTGTTTTTCAACCAGCTTTCAAACCCTTTGATGCTGTTGCCGAGAAAATAGGTTTCACGCTGCTGGACTTCCGGCGGCAGGGAGTGGAAACCGGCCAGCTGCGGGTCGGCTTCGAGAAGGCGGGCCGTACAGGTTGACAAAAGATCCTGGCCGGGCCTGCGGGTGGCAAGGTGTTCTCTGATGATTTTTTCCCAGAGCAAAAGCTGGCGGCGGTGCCGGCGCAGCATTTGAAGGCCGTCGTCATGGATGCCGAAATGCCCGTAGCACATTTTGCCGGGGCGGCAGGCAATCAGCTGATCGAGGCTGTCCAGGGCGGTGTCCAGGAAAAACCGGGGCGGGGTGGCCGGGCGCATGTACCCGGCTGGGACTGCCGGCAGGACCACGCCGCCGGTCTCTCCGGCAAAAAGATATTCGGCGCTCAGATAACTGACATGGTGCCGGGCGTGTCCGGGGGTGAGCAGCGCCTGCAGTGCACGGGATTCGAACCGGTCGGCAGCGACCAGGCGGTCTTGGGCCACGGCGGTGATGGGCCCATAGCCTTCGGCGATGGACCCCAGGATTTTGCGGGTGGCCTCCCACAGCCGGGATGGATCGACCAGGTGGGCGATGGCCGCCGGGTGACAGATGATGGAGGTCCGGGGAAAAGCGGCGGCGATTTGCCCGATGCCCCCCCCATGGTCAAGATGAATGTGGGTCAGCAGAATATAATCGAGATGCCGCACATCCAACTGGTCCAAAGCCGCCAGCAGGTCGTCGGTGGTGGTCGCCGGGCCCACATCCACCAGAAAAGAAATCTGGGCTCGGTACAGCCAGGCGCCGATAAAACCGGAAAAACCCTCCAGCGGCGGGACCAGTTCGATTAAGTCCAGATCCGATGCAATGCGGTGGATTTTATGGCTCACAACTTCTAATCCAGCTCAAGCGCTTTTTCGAGTTTTTCAATTTCCGCTTCGATGGCCGCCTTTTCGGCCGGGCTCAGGTCTTTTTGCTGCCGGCGTTTTTTCAACCCCAGCAGCTGCATTTGTTCTCGGTAGTCACGACAGGTGTAGTTGCCTGTTTTTTCCATGGGCAGAGGGTTGTGGAGGATGGATGGGCGCTTAAATCCGGCCGGCCTCTTTAAGGCCTTCTTTGAACACCCGATAAAACAGCTCGTTGTCGGTGATGCCGCGGCTTAAAATTTTGCCAATATCCTCGATGTTTTTAACGTTGACAATCAGGTTCACACTGCCATGAAAGGCCATCATGTTGTCCATGGTGCGATAGCGGGTGCTGATCATGGCGATAAAAATATTGCGGCGCACCGCAATCGCCAGCCGTTCCAGGTAAATCAAAACACCGTTGGCCTCGGGATTTTGGGTGTCAAAGTTTTCATTGACCACGATCAGATCGTAGACGTGGTAGCGCATGCGCTTGAGGGCGTCGCGGGCGCTTTCGGCCAGCGTGATCTGGTAGTCCATCAGCTGAAGCGCTTCGGTCACTGTTTTGATGATGATGGGGTTTTGTTCGCACAGCAGGGCGGTCAGGCCCTCTTCTTCAATAAAATCGAAGGGCCGGTCGGAAGCATCATACCCGTTGCTGTTTTGTTCTTCGACGGCGGGCACCACGTTTCCGGCGGCGCGTTTAGCCGGGTTGAGGGTCAGCCTGGTTTTGCACTTGGGACACGGTACGGTGGTGACCCGGCCGGCCGGAATTTTTTCATCCGGTATGCGAAACTTGCTTGAGCATTTTTTGCAGATAATGTCCATAGGGCACCCCAGCTTGTGTTTTTTGTATTTCGCGGCCTTGCATGGCGGCGCTTATATGGCTTTATTGTATGTGCGATCGATTTCCAGTTTGTCGATGTCCGTGGTGGCTTCACCGCGCGAGCTTTTGATGGCGTCAATCCCGCGGCCGACGATTCCCCGCTGGGAGGCAAAGGCCATGGCGGTCTCCTGGGTGATCTGACCCTCCTCGTACAATCCGATGAGGTGCTGATCAAAGGTGACCATGCCGAAGGCGTTGCTGGCCTCCATTATATCATAAAAGGTTTTTCCCTCGGTTTCTCCATGTAAAATGGCATCCTGGACCCGCAGGTTGGTTCCCAGGATTTCAAAGGTGGCCACCCGGCCGCCGCCGATTTTCGGCAGCAGGCGCTGGCAGACAATCCAGCGCACCGCATCGGCCAGCCGGATGCGTATCTGGCGTTCGTCTTCAGTTGGAAACATGCCGATGATGCGGTTGACGGTCGATCCGGCATCAACGGTGTGCAGGGTGGTCAACACCAGATGGCCGGTTTCGGCCGCGCTGAGACCAATTTCAACTGTTTCGCGGTCGCGCATTTCGCCCACCAGGATCACCTTGGGGGCCTGGCGCAATGCGGCCCGCAGGCCGTTTGCGTAAGTGTTGAAATCAAGTCCGAGTTCGCGCTGGTTGAAGGTGGATTTCTTATGGGGATGCTGGTATTCCACCGGATCTTCCAGGGTAATGACGTGCACGGATTTGCTTTCGTTGATCTGGTCCAGGATGGCGGCCAGGGTGGTGGTCTTGCCCGACCCGGTGGCGCCGGTGACAAAGACGATGCCGTTTTTTTCCTGGGCGATTTTATACATCGTCTGGGGCAGACCGCGCTCTTCGATGGTCGGGATTTTTGATTCCAGCTTTCTGAGCACAATGGAGGTGTTGCCACCCTGGGAGAAGATGTTGACCCTGAAACGGGCCTTGCCGGGCAGGCTGTAGGAAAGGTCGCAGGAACCGTTGCGAATCAGGGCTTCGGTTAAACGGCGGTCCTGGTTGATGAGATTCAAGGCCAGAACTTCAGTCTGAAAAGCGGTCAGGGACTTGAAATTGGGCTTGATTTCAACCGGGATCAGTTCGCCGGCGCTTTCGACCTGCATGGGTTTGCCCACCGTAAAGTTAAGATCGGAGACATCCCGATGAAAGTCGAGCATGCGCACCAGAATATGGTCGATTTCCTGTTTTTTCATAATTCCACCCGCTGATAGATGGGGTTCTTAAATTTATTCAACCCACCGCTAGGCCTCGGTGAAATCCATCGGCGGCGCTTTGAGCAGGGGCCTGAAGCGCCCCTTGTCATTGGCCTTGGCGTAGGCTTCCTCGGCGCTGATTTTGCCCTGCTGAAAAAGATCCATGATGGAATCATCCAGCAGGATCATCCCGTATTTTTTACCGGTCTGAATCATGGACGGGATCTGGTGGGTTTTTCCCTCCCGGATCAGGTTTCGCACGGCCGGAGTGGCAATTAGAATTTCCAGCGCTACGATCCGCCCCTTGCGATCGATGCGCTTAAAAAGCGTCTGGGCAATGACGGCCCGGATTCCGTCGGCAAGGGTGGAGCGGATGAGGGGCTGTTCATGGGACGGGAAAACTTCGATCACCCGATCCACCGTCTTGTAGGCACTTGATGTGTGCAGGGTGGAAAACACCAGGTGCCCGGTGGAGGCGGCCTCCACGGCCAGTGAGATCGTTTCCAGGTCGCGCATTTCGCCCACCAGGATGATGTCCGGGTCTTCGCGCAAAGCACCGCGCAGGGCGGTGGAAAACGATTGGGTGTGAACCCCGATCTCGCGGTGATTGACGATGCATCCCTGGCTTTGATGGACAAATTCGATGGGATCCTCGACGGTGATGATGTGGTCCTTGCGGGTTCGATTGGCCACATCGACGATAGCCGCCAGGGTGGTGGATTTGCCGCTGCCGGTGGGGCCGGTGACCAGAACCAGGCCCCTGGGCAGGCCGGCCAGCTTGGAGACCACCGGCGGCAGGCCGAGCTGCTCGGCGGTCATGATGGTGCTGGGGATTTCCCTGAAAACCGCGCCAACGCCGTTTTTCTGCATAAAAAAATTGGCACGGTACCTGGCAAGTCCCGGGATCTCATAGCCGAAATCGATGTCCCCTTTTTCCTCGAAATCCTTGATTTTCTGCTCGGGGGCAATTTCGTACAGCATGCCGCGCAGGTCGTCGTTGTCGAGCACTTTGTATTTGACCCGTTCGATTTCCCCCCGAATCCTCAGGGCCGGGGGAGAGCCTGCCATCAGGTGCAGATCTGAGGCCCCCTGTTCATTCATCAGTTTAAAAAATGCATCAATTTTTGCCATTGACGACTCTCCGTTTACCAGCCGGCGGTCCGCTGCCCGGTGCGCGCCCGACCGGCATCTTCGAGGTTGCCGGGCAGTGCCCGGTTTGGGTTCGGCGACCTGTCTGTCACCGATAAAACCGCCTCGGGCGAGACAGGGAAATGGCGGCGAATTCCCCCCTTATTCGCTGCGGGCGGTTTTATTTAATGCTTATAGATGACGGTCCCGTAAACAGTCATTTTCGAGCGACATCAACCCTTTTCGGGAAGAGAGCCGTGAAGGGTTGAGCGTTAAGAATCGCAAGCTTTTTTAGGGTGTTTCTAATACTTCTTGCAATGAATTCTTGTCCGCCTTCCTAAGGCAGGTAAACCTCAGGCGGATAGCGAAACCCTGAACGGCTCCCGAAAAGGCTTGCTTAAGCGAGAAAATGTTACTTTTTACGGTTTCATCATAGATGGAACTGACGATTTTACTGGCCTTGCTTCAGCAGTGTGAGCTTGGCATCCTCCTCATCCATTTCTTTGGTGCTTTCCTTGCTGATTTCAAGCAGCTTGCTGTGCGCTTCGATGATGGAGCCGATTTGAACTTCGATCTGCATGCGCTGGCGTTTGAGTTCCGATATGTCTTCATGCAGCTGCGCGAGGCGGTTGTGGGCCTTGTTTAAGATTTTTTCAGCCTTCACTTCGGCCTCGGCAATAATCAGCTCGGCGGATTTGCGGGCATTGTCCTTCATCTGGTCCAGGACTTTTTGCGAGTTGAGAAGTGCGCGTTTGAAGGTTTCTTCGCGTTTGCGGTGGCCCTGGATTTCCAGTTCAAGGCGCCGGACCTCTTCCTGAAGATCCTTGTTGGCGCGCTGCAGGGACTCCACGGCCCCGGCAATATGCTCCAGAAAAGTGTCCACTTCCCGGACGTCAAAACCGCGGAACCGGGTTTTAAATCGCTGCTGCTGGATGTCAAGGGGGGTAATGTTCATCGTTGGCCTGCCTTTCGGTTCAGCGCATCGACAGCGCCAGTCCATACAGACTGTTGACGACAAATTGCTGTAAAAATATGATGGCCAGAATCACCAGCATGGGTGAAAAATCGATCCCGCCGAAATTCAGCGGGAGCTTTCTTCGAATCAGGTAAAGAACCGGTTCGGTGATGTTGTTGATAAAACGCACGATCGGGTTGTAGGGATCCGGGCTGACCCATGACAGGATGGCACGGGCAATCACAATCCACATGTAAATGTTGAGCACGATTTTAAGTACCGTAGCGATTGCGACCAGAAAATTGCTCAAAATTATCATACCCGTTGTCCATTAATTCCGCAGGTTTTGATTTTTTCCGTTGAAAACCTGCCGTGGCGGCAAAATATGTCCCTGACCGGCATCGCATCGGGATGTTTTGACCCACTGATTATTTTATAAAATATCATATCCAGCGGCAGAATGCAAATGCTTGACATTCGGGCGCCCGGCAACGTCGGGGCTATCCGCCGGCGACCATGGGAATCAAAAAAACCCGGGCGTTATCCGGAATTTCGGTGCGCTCAAAATTCGGCCGGGTGACATAGGTTTCGTTGATCCGCACCACGGCATAGGGGTGGGCGGCATCGATTAGTTCGAGCAGGTCGGCGATGGTCATGCCCGGGTGCCATTCAATTTGCTTGCCGGCAACGTTGATCATCAACTCACTCCGTGGGCCTTGAGAATATCGAGGATCTCGTCAAAATCAATGTTCAAACGGGCGACGGTTTGCCGGGTGGGAATCCCCTCGGGGGTCCATCCCCGGCGCTGGTAGACCGCATCCTGGAGCCGCTCATACTGCTGTTCGCGAAACCGGCGCAGCAGCGCCACTTTTTCGGCCGTGCTTTTGCCATCGATGTCGATTTTACAGGTTTGCTCCAGCTGCCGGTCGTAGCGCTCGGCGCGTGAGAGGTACTCCAGCTCGGTGACCGGTCCCACCGCCCGGTACGGCAGGCTGTCGTGCTCCCGGCGGCCAAACCCCATTTTCAGGTTGAAGATGCGCTGAAAATTGTAGACCGCTTCACTCATCCGGATCAGCTCGTCGGGACCGGCCTCCCGGCCGGTAATGGCGCTGAAATAATCCGCGTACCACCCGACATGCTTCATGACCTTGGCGGGCTCTGCACTGTCCTGGTTGTCTTCCGGAATGATGTCATTCCAGGGGAGCTTGCACAGGCCGCAGAGCGAAAACCAGGTTCGAAACATGGGAAACCAGTGCAGGGCCTCGGCTTTCTGCTCGAAGGTGGGCATGAAGTTGTGCACCATGTCCAGAAAAATCAGCCAGGCCTCGTCGTGCTGGGGTCCCTTGAGCGCCAGGCCGTAGCCTCCCTGCTGGGCCAGGGATTCCTTGGTCATGTATTCGGAAAACTCCAGCCCCTTGGCCTCCATGCCGATGTCCGCCATGATGGCCGGGTCGGCCCCGAAATCGGCGGCAAAAATCTCTTTCATGCGCCGCACGCCCTGGCCGATGATGCGGCCGAAGCCTTCGCCGGCAGCCATCTGGTGCACCAGGGTCAGGGCGCTGAGACGGTTGCCGAAACTCAGATCAAGCCCCCCGGTGTGCCCGGTGTTGATGAGGCCCATTTCAAAGCACTCCATGGCAAAGGCCATGGCGGTGCCCACCGATATGGTGTCCAGGCCGTAGGCATCGCAGTAAAAATTCATTTCCACCACCGTGTACGGATCGAAGATGCCCAGGTTGGAGCCGCAGCCGGCAATGGTTTCATATTCAGGCCCGTCCACGAAAACGGGCTGTCCCTTCATCGGGCCGGTCAGGGGCACAAAATCCCGGATGCCGTGGGAGCAGGCCACCGTACACCCCATCCAGCAGCCGTCAAATCCCGGGTCGAAAAGCCGCCGGTAAACCTGCTGGCCCAGGTTGACGGCCTGGGGATGGGAGCCGTAGCGGAAATTGTGGGTCGGCAGCAGGTCGTGGTCGTTCATGATGGTCACCAGGTGGGTGGTGCCGATGCGCGCCATTTCATTTTGCTTGGGATCCAGTTCGACGATCTCGCGCGAGTGCAGCTTGGCCACCTCTTTGAGGCGGGTCTTGTCTGCCGGTTTGTTGGTGTCGGCGGTGACCGTACCCCAGCGCACCACCAGGGCTTTGAGCCCCTTGTCGGCAAACACGGTGCCGATTCCGCCGCGGCCTGCCTGTTTGTAGCGTGCGCGTTTGCGCTTGGCGTCGTACCAGGTGAAATTGAGGCATCCAATGAGGGTGTTGCTGGCGCCGGGCCCGGCGGAAACCACCGAAATCTCGCGCAGCTTGCCTTTTGAGAAATGTTGCGTGAGCACGGACGACAGTTCATAGGCCGTATCGGGCAGGCCGGCGGCGGAAAACAGCTGGACCTGTTTTTCGACCCCGTCGATGAAAATCACCGTGTCCTTTGAGGCCTTGCCCTGGATCTGCAGGGCGTCGAAGCCGGAAAATTTCAGGTAAGGGCCGAAATAGCCGCCGACATTGGAATCGATGACCGAGCCGGTCAGCGGCGACAGGGAGGTGACGATGCTTTTGCCCGATCCCGGATAGATGGGGGTGCCGGCCAGGGGGCCGGCGGCGATGCACACCGCGTTTTGCGGATCGTTCCAGCGGGTGGCGGCATCGACGGCGTTGAACAGCAGCCACAGTCCGTAGCCCTTGCCACCGACGAACACCTGCCGGATTTTGGGTTCCACCGGCTCGATGGTGATGCCGCCAGCCGAAAGATCGATGTGCAGGGTCTGATCGGCATAGCCTTTTTCAATTTCAGGACGCTCGTAGGTCAGGCGCTTGATCTGTTTGAGTTCGTAGTCAGCCATTTTACACTCCTTTTGTCTGCCGGCCGATGGTCGCTTGCGGTGCACTGTCCGTTTGTCCAGCCGGCTATTTCAGGGCTTCTTCGGTTTCAAATTTGCGGTACGGTGAAAATTCCTCCAGCACAACATTGTCGCTGGCGATGGTTTGCCCGGCAATCGCGCGCGCCACCACCTCGCTCAAGCCCGCGGCGAGCATCAGCCCCTGGCCGCACATGCCGGTGACATGCAGCAGCCCCTTTACCTGCCGGTTCCAGCCCACCAGCGGATGGCCGTCCGGAGTCATGGGATACAGTCCGCGCCAGGTTCTGCGCACCCTCAGATTCTTCAGCCGCGGCACCAGCCTGACCATGCGGGCGCAGGCCAAGGGCAGAAACCGCGACGTTTCCCGCTTGTCCGTACCGGTAACGGGAGGATCCGGGGTGACGCAGAAGACTACCTGCCCGTGCCGGTTCTGGTAAAAATAATAATTTTTCGATGCCGGCGCCGGACGGATGTCCACCACCATACACTGGAAAAACGGCTGCACCGGTTCGGTGATGGCGGCTTCGTGGGATTCGGGACGCACCGGCAACTCGGTGCCTACCGTGCGGGCCAGCTGCGGGGACAAGGGCCCGGCGGCATCCACCACCACCGGCGCCCGGTACGTTGCCCGGCGGGTGGCGACTCCCGCGACCCGGTTTTTTTCCATTAGAATCCTGCTGACCTTTTCATTGAAATGAAATGTGGCTCCCAGCGCCAGGGCCCGGCGGTAAAAGGCGTTGACCGTCAGCAGCGGGGACACGGACCCGTCACGGGGTGAGAAGGTGCCGCCGCGCAGGTTTTTAGGATTGATGCCGGGAACGAGTTCGGCAATTTCTTGCGGGCTGATGAAGTCGATTTGCAGGCCGTATTTTTTCTGGACCGGCAGCAGGGCGGTGAGCTTTTTTTCGTCTTGCCGGCGGTAGACCGGAAACAGATAGCCGCCTTCAAGCCATTCGATGTTATCGCCGTACTGCTGCTGCCAGGTGGAAAAAATTTCCAGGGAGCGGCGGCAGACTATGATTTTGCCCGGATCCGAATGGGTGGCCCGCACCCCGCCGATGGCATGCTTGTTTTCCCCCTGGCCCGGCGAGGGGTGCAGGTCGATGACCAGGGGCTTGATGCCCAGCTGCGCCAGGGCCATGGCGGTGGGCACCCCCACGGAGCCGGCCCCGATGATGATGACGTCATGTGCCAAATTTAACGCTTTCCCTGAATGCGATATCAATCGATCGTTTTACACTTAAGTTTGCCATCTCTTAAGTGTAAGAGTGAAAAATTGAACCTTATCAAAGGTGTGAATCGGCTGGCGCATGATATTTTCCTCCAACCGGTATGAAACCATGCCAGTGCTGCGTATCCCTTGTTTGGGACAAAGCCTTATTAGCTGCTAAATTGAATCAATTCCGTGCCATTCATCCCAAACAAGGGACACTGCGCAAATAAGGAGTTGCTGAGTATCATACCGGTTTACGGAAAACACCATCCGCCGTCCGATTCACGTCTGTTTTTTTATGGAACCCATCACCGCTGTGTATTTTTAAATGTATAGAGCAAGTTGTATTATGGTTTTAATTTATCAGACTGTCTATCAACCCCCGCAAACACGCCGATGGGCACTTCCACGAAAAGGGGGCGATCGACGCGGTCGGTGACCGTTTTCAGGTCGATGCCTTCCTCCTTGAAGATGCGCCAGATCATGGGCCGGCAGGTTTTGGACCCGCAGGCCCCCATGCCGGCACGGGTCAGGGCCTTGAGCTGGTTCATGTCCCGAATGCCGCCGCGGATGGCGGCCTTGATCTCCCCGGCGCTGACCCGTTCGCAGCGGCAGACGACGGCCTCATCGGGCGGAAGCTGCTTTTCGTAAATCGCGGACGGTTCAACCTGCTTTTCCTGAACCCAGATTCCAGCGGCCACTCTGGCCGCCGCCCGGTCGAGGCGCACCTGGACGAGCAGCGTTCCGGGATATTTGCGCCGGGAGAGCACCTTGTGCACCGGGAAATAGCCCAGCACCGCGCCGTCAATATCGGTGACCGGAACCTTGCGGCCGACTTTGACCCGCTCGCGCCATATCTCGTAGGGCAGGGTGACCAGGGGATTTTCGGGGTCTTCGCGGTAGTCCACCATCGCCACGGAAAGTCCCGGGCAGACGGCAACGCAGCTGGCACATCCCGTGCACAGGTCCGGATCGACCAGGTACGGCAGCCCGGTGATTTTGTCTTCTTCGGTTTTAACGGCTCCCACCGGGCACACCGAGGTGCAGGGGTTGCAGGGCACTTCCTGGTAGCAGTGAAACACCGGAAAGACGCCCTCTTCCCTGGGCGGCGGCGGGCGTTTTTTTGTGCGTCCGGGTTTGGATTTTAAGATGGTGGCCTTTTCATTCCAGTCGGACGGGATTTCCCCCACATCGAGACCGAGGGCGCCGGCGATTTTGACCCCTTCGATTTTACCGGTGAACATGGCCGCCGAGGCTTCGGCAATTTCCTGGGCATCGCCGGCACAGAAAGCATCCAGCCCGAACTGCCGGGCCTTGAGGTAAAACTCATTGACCTCGGCCAGGCCCACGGCAATCAGCACGGTGTCGACCTCATAGGTTTTGTGGCTGCCGTCGATGACATTCCAGTTTTCGTCCAGCCGGGCGATGGTCACCGACTGCACCCGGTCGCTGCCGTTGGCGCAAACCACCGTGTGACGGGTGTGGATGGGAACTCCCAGCCATTTAAGCTTGTCGGCATGCACCCGGTAGCCGCCGACTTCGGGCAGCGCCTCGATGACGGCGACCACCTCGATGCCGGCCTGGATGGCGTGATAGCCCGCGATCAAGCCGACGTTGCCGCCGCCGACGATCAGCACTTTTTGCGAGGATTTGACCAGATCCCGGTTGACCAGGGTCTGAAAGGCTCCGGCCCCGTAAACCCCGGGCAGTGTGTTGCCCGGAAAGGACAGCATCTTTTCACGCGCCCCGGTGGCGACCAGCAGTTTTTGGGGTTTTATTTTATAGTATTGATTGTTTTTAACAACGCCCACGACCCGGTCTGCAAACACCCCCACGGCCGTGGTGTTCAACCAGAGGTCCACCGAAGCATGGGCCGACAGCTGCTGCTGCAAAATTGCTGCAATTTCATAGCCCCGGGTCCCGGCGTAGGAATCTTTGACGGAACCGAAAAATTTGTGGGTTTGCAGCACCAGCTTGCCCCCGGCCCGGTCCTTGTCGTCCACGATGAGGGTGTCGACGCCCAGCTGTCCCAGCTCGATGGCGGCGGCCATCCCGGCAGGCCCCGCGCCGATGATCAACACATCCACCCGGCGGGTGGGGGGCTGCCTGATTGCGACCGGACGGTCATCGGCCGGCAGGCGGGGAAGCCCCTCAACGCTGGTGATGGCCATGGAAGACCCCAGGGCGGTCATGCACGCTTTGACCGGTTTTCCATCGGCAATGACCAGGCACTGGGAGCACTGCCCGTTGGCGCAAAACAGGCCCTGGGGGCTGTTGTCCCTGGGATGGTGCCCGAAAACGTGAATTCCGTTGGCAATCAGGGCCGAGGAGATCATCTCCCCTTCACAGCCGGTCAGGGTTTTGCCGTTAAAGGTAAAGGTGACCCTCGTTTTTTCAGGAATTTCAAGGATCGGGTGTTTTGTGATGCGACAGCTCTTCATAATTGCTGATATTCGATTGTGACGGCTCCTTTCTAAAGACTCCTAGGGGATCACTGAATAATTATTTATGGAGCTTGTCAAGGGAAAAATCAGGGGGGCGCAAGCAGGCCGGATAGGAGAAAAAAGGGGACCATGCCGGGGCGTCAAGCGGCGCTGATGAAATTGATCCTGGTATTCAGCTCGATTTTGTTGCGCCCTGCTTTTTTGGCCCGATAGAGAGCCTTGTCCGCTGCGGCCACCAGGGAGTCCGGGTTGATGACCTGATGCGCGCAAGCAGTGGCCACGCCCAGGCTGATGGTGACGGAAATTGTTTTTCCGCTGGCGCTGACTTCCTGGGCGCCGATGGTAGACCGGATTCTTTCCGCCACCGCTGTGCCGTCGGCTGTATCGCACTCCGGCAGGACAACTAAAAATTCTTCCCCACCGATGCGCCCGACGGTGTCATAGGGTCGCACACACTCCTGCAGCCTGCGGGCGGTTTCTTTGAGCACCGCGTCGCCCACGCTGTGCCCGTGGGTGTCATTGACGTCCTTGAAGTGGTCCAGATCGGCCAGGATCACTGAAATGGGTTGATCGGTGCGCCGGAAACGGGAGATTTCTTTTTCTAAAACATCAAAAACCGCCCGGCGGTTCAGCAGTTCGGTCAGAAAATCATGGGTGGCATGGTATTCGAGCTGCTTGTAGGCTTTTTGCAATTGCCGGGTGCGTTTTTCAACGATCAGTTCCAGGTCCCGCGTCATGGCGTGCATCTTTTTTTCAGCCTTCCACCTGGCCGACAGGGTGGATGCAAACTGGCGGATTTCAAAAGGATGAAAGGGCTTTTGCAGGTACAGCAGGCGATTGGCGGGCGGGATGCGCTGTTCAATGGACGCAGGATCCAGATCGTTGAATCCGGTGACAATCACAATCTGCGTGTTCTCGGCGATGGCGCGGATTTTTTCGGCAGTCGAGATACCGTCAAGGCCGCAGGGCATGCGAACATCAACAAATGCGATGGCGAAGGGCTGATTCTGCGCCTGGGCCTGGCGCACAATATTGATCGCATCATCGCCGTTGTCGCAAAGGGTCAAATCATAGGCCTGGTTATTTTCGGCGCTTTCAGCACCGCTGCCCTGTTCGCCGGGAAAAGTGGTTTTCGATTGGCCCGGCTGCAATTGGGAGTCATCGGCAGGGTGGGGGGGGCAAAGGATCTGGCTGTACAAATCGAGGAGGGCCTGCTCGTCATCGATCACGAGAATTTTTACCGGTTCCACGCGCTGTTCCGTCATGTTTCTAACTCGCTTCCATTGTTGCATGCAATTTTAGCCGGGAGGTCGGGTTTCAACTTATTTGTATCGGCATTTTCCGGCAGCACTTGAGTGGAAAATGGCATCAGAACCCCGATTTTTGATTCTGTTTGCGATCAATAAAGGTCACATTATGTTCTTGACTAATAGGCGGAGGATATTTATTTATATAGCTTTAGCTTGAAATTATCCGGAGTTTTCGCTCGCTTAAGACGGGTTCTGAAAAACATATTCATAAGGGTCAGTGGGATATGCTAAACGACAAAAAGATTGCGATCATCGGCACAGGCAATATGGGAGAGGCGCTGGTCAGCGGGTTGCTGGTTTCCGGGTCTTCGACGCCTAAAAATATCATTTGCACGGATGTGCGGCAAAACAAGCTTGACGAAGTCAAGGCCAAATACAAGGTGCGCACCACGGCCAATAACCTGAAAGCCGTGGCCGCATCGGATATCATTATCTATGCGGTCAAGCCGCAGATCATGGCGGCCACCCTGACCGAAACCGCCGCCAGGCTGGATGCCACCAAACTGGTGATTTCCATTGCCGCCGGGGTTCCGCTGGCGGCAATGGAATCGTGCATCGGCAAGAACCTGCGTCTGGTGCGGGTGATGCCCAACATTGCCGCCTTTGTCAAGGAGGCCGCAACGGCCATTGCGGCGGGCTCGCACGCCACCAAAGAGGATGTCGAGCTGACGATGCAGATCTTCAATTCCATCGGCAAATGCATTTTCTTAAAGGAAAACTACCTGATGGACGCCATTACGGGCCTGAGCGGCAGCGGGCCGGCCTACATCTTTTTGATCGTGGATGCCCTGGCCGATGCCGGTGTTAAAATGGGACTGTCGCGGCAGGAGTCGCTGTTCCTGGCAGCCCAGACGGTGCTCGGGGCGGCCAAGTTGCTGATCGAAACCGGTGAGCATCCCGGCCAGCTCAAAGACAAGGTGACCTCACCCGGCGGCACGGCCATCGCCGGGCTGGCAACGCTGGAAAGCGGCGGTTTGCGCACTACCCTGATCAATGCCGTCGAGGCCGCCACCTTGCGATCCAAGGAACTGGGCGAGCTGATGATCAAAAACTTTTCCGAAAACAACGCCGGTAAAAAATCCGCCTGATTCCCCGACGACTCCGGTTTTCCCCTCGGATTTTGACATTGATCTGACCGGCTGTATAGAGCTGACAACTGGGAGTTTGACAATCATGAGAGGGAAGATTATCGGCCTGCTGGTGCCGGCTTTTGTTGCTTTGCTGATCGGGGCCTGGTGTTCTCCTGCAGCGGCCAATGAAATCCAGTGGCAATCTTACCCGGACGGTATGGCCCGCGGTAAATTTGAAAAGAAAAAGATATTTCTTCATTTTTTCGCCGACTGGTGTGCCGCCTGCAAGACCATGGAGGAAAAAACATTTAAAGATCCGCAGGTCATCGCATTGCTGAATGAAAATTTTATCGCCATCCGGATCAATGTCGACCGGGATCGGGCAACTTCCAACCTGTTTCGGGTCCGCGCCCTTCCGGACACCTTTTTTATGAGGGCCAACAGCGAGATTATCGGCCATCGCCCCGGCTACATTCCGCCACCGCTGTTAAAGGTTATTTTACAGAGCATCATGAGCGAGAATCCCGGGCAGGAATAAATTCGGAATTTATGAAAATTGATATCGCCGCTTTAAAGAAGATTATCACCAACGCGTCTGTTCCTCCTCCTCCGGCGGCCGGCACTTACAAGCCTGCCTGTGTTTTTCTGCTGCTGTTCAATCCCGGGGATCTGCACGTGCTTGCCATCCAGAAAACAGACAGCGAGGGTTATCCCTGGCGCAACCAGGTGGCCCTGCCGGGAGGACACCTGGATGATGAAGATGCCAGTGCCCTGGCGGGAGCGTTTCGCGAACTGGAAGAAGAGGTGAGCATCCGCCGCAGCGAGGTTGAATTGTTCGGCTCCCTGGGCCATTTTCCGACCATCAACCATCGGGATATCGAGGTGTTTGCCGGGCTGTGGCATGGAACGGGACCGGTGCGCTGGGATCCGGCGGAAATCTCGCGGGTGCTTGAAATCCCGCTGCGCAGCCTGGTCGCCACCCACATTACGGAAAATTTTCACAGTCGCATACCGGATGTCGAGCAACTGCGATATCCCTATGAAGATGTGATCATCTGGGGGGCGACGGCCCGCATCCTGCATTATTTAATCGAGTTGATCTATCCGCTGCTGGATGGCAGCCCAAGCCTTCAAACAGACTGAATCCGACTGCAGGCGATAACAGCGCTATTTTTGACGGGGTTGGCTGCGGGCGGCGTCAAGACGCAAGGGAGCCGGCATCTTTTTTGTACCGGGACGTCAGACGTCGGATCAGGCGGATGGCCAGCGCGACAATCAGGCCTCCGCTGAACACCGCCAGCATGGTGGGCACCCAGACGTAGCCGGAATAGTGCTCAATTTCCCGGGCCACCGAGATGCCGGCCAGGGCAAATAAAAAGACCAGCAGCAGGCTGACGATGGCCAGGGCATACACCGTTTTTGAGCGATACCATGGAATGACGATTTTTCTGAATACAGGGCCTTTGCTGGAAGGCATCTCCGGTCCCCGGAATTTTTTAGGTGTCAGCGGCTTACATCTGCAAGATACAATAATTAATTTTATGCCGCCAGAAGGGAAAAAGCAAGTGATGAAATCAACCAAAACATGGCAGGCCGGGCTTTTCCTGCCAGGTACCATGGCCTTTCTTTTCTATGGGGTGCTGATCACCGGGATGATCGGGGGCTGTGCGACCCTGGCGCCCACCAAAAAACTGCTGTTCGAGGGTACGGACCAGGCTTACGAAACCGGCACGATTATTTCCGTATGCCACGATGGGCCGATCAGTTTTGAACAGCTGATCGCCGATTTGAACGGAGTCCGGGTGATCTACGTGGGTGAAAAGCACACCAACCGCTCCCATCACAAAATCCAGCTGGAAATCATCCAGGCCGTTTTTCAGCAGCACCCCCGGATGGCCGTCGGCCTGGAGATGATTGACCGCTCCTACCAGGATATCCTGAACCGCTGGTCGGCCGGGGGGCTGGACGAAAAAGCCTTTTTGCGCAAGATCCACTGGTACGCCAACTGGCGCGCTGACTTTTCACTTTACAGGGATATTTTTTACTTTATCAAACAAAACAATATCCGGCTGGTGGCACTGAACATACCGTCTCACATATCATCCAAAATCCGGGTCGGGGGCCTTGAAAACCTGCGGCCGGATGAAAAAAAATACCTGCCCGCATACATCGACACCACCCGGGCCGATCACCGGGACTACGTCAAAGAAGTGTTCGGCCACCACAGCTTCAAGGGCCGGGTCGAGTTCGAGGATTTTTACATGGCCCAATGCGTCTGGGAAGACGCCATGGCCGAGGCGATTGCGGACAACCTCAAAGATGACGTTATGGTGGTACTGGCCGGCAACGGCCATATCCAGTTCAAGTACGGGATCCCCGATCGCGCTTTCAGCCGTACGGGGGCGGCCTTCCGCACCATTTACCCGGCCCCGGCCGGCGGCAAGGTCAAGCTTGACGTGGCGGATTATATCTGGGTAACACCTTAAAGAACAGGTTCAAGGTATAAACCTTCTGCCCAAATGGATGCCGGGAGCGAAGCCAAAATGCATATTGCGCAGCGTCAACCGCAATTTTTTTGGAATTTGCAGAAAATCCAGCTTACGAGATGAACAGGGATGATGGTCCCGAAAAGGCTTGCGGGACGAGAAAATCGACTTGTTACGATTTCATCAAGGATTAATGATATGCAAAAATCATTTCCGGTTTCCTTTGAGTTTATCTACCAGCTGTTTGCGCTGATCCTGATTGTCATCATCGTGCATGCCGCCTATGTTGCGGTCATCCGTCCCAGGGCCGATGCCGTTCTGGCCCGCCAGGCCGCCATGATGCAGCAGGATGAGCCCCCGGTGGTCGAACGCTCCGTATACGTGATTATCCGTGACTATGAACAGGAGGTCTGTTTTATTCTCATGTTCTGGGCGCTGGCCATCATGGCCTTTAAAGGCATTGTCACCATTCGGCACCGGGCGCTGCTGCAAACAGACCTGGTCCCGGTGGCCGAGGGAGTGCGCATTTTGCCGGAAGACACCCGGGATCTTTCCCGGCAGATCCAGGCCCTGCCGCCGCAGCAGGGCAGGGCTTTGCTGCCCCGGGCCCTGCTGGCCGCCCTGCACCGCTTCAGCACCACCGCCAACATCCAGGATGCCGCCGCCGCCGCCCACGCCTATTGCACGGCGGAGGCCGAACGGCTGGATTCGGATCTGTCCATGATCCGTTACATTGCCTGGGCGATTCCCTCGGTGGGCTTCATCGGCACCGTGCGGGGCATCGGCCAGGCCCTCGGCCAGGCCCACAAGGCCGTTGAGGGCGATATTTTCGACGTTACCACCAGCCTGGGCGTGGCCTTCAACTCCACGTTGATCGCGCTTTTAATCAGCATCGTTTTGATGTTTCTGCTGCACCAGCTGCAATCGCTGCAGGAACACTACGTACTGGACACCGAGGCCTATTGCGAGGAAAAATTAACGCGGCATCTGCATACCCAATAAAAATTGTTAGCAGGAAATTTAAACGATGAGTCTGCTGGCCATCGAGTTGAATGACACCGGCATCATGGCTGCCGCCGGACAGCCGGCCGTATTGCTGGAAATAGACGGGGTCCATCGGCAAAGCCCTGGTTTTGCCCTGCCTGAAAAAAAGAACCTGCTGGTGGGCCAGGCGGCCGCTGGCAAAGCCCGCCTGTTTCCGCGTCAGGTCCTGAACCGTTTCTGGGACCAGTTGAGCACCGATTCGCTGGAGTCTTCCGCAGCACCAAGCCTGCAAAACAACGCCGAGATCGCCTATCAACACCTGGCCCGGATCTGGCAGCGTTTCAAAAACCGGTGCACGGAGGTGGTCATGGCGGTACCGGGCTTTTACGATCGGCAGCAGTTGGGATTGATCCTGGGCATGGCCCAGGAAATGGCCATGCCGCTGACCGGATTTCTGGCCCAGGCACTGGCCTCCTCGGCCAACGCTTATCCGGGGAAAATGCTTTTGCATCTGGACATCCACCTGCACCGTACCGAGATCGTGTATCTCAAGCAGGACCGGCAGTTGACCATCGCCGATGTCCGAAGCGTGTCGGACAAAGGCCTGTTGCACCTTCACCGGCAATGGGTGGAGTCCATTGCACGGGAATTTGTGCGCACCACGCGTTTTGATCCCTTTCATCAGGCCGCCACCGAACAGCGCCTCTACGACCAGCTGCCGCAGGTTCTGGCCCGACTGCAGCAGCATGGAGCGGCCAGCGTGGAAATCAGCAGCAGCGGTGCGGTTCACGATGTTCATATGACCCTGGACCGGATTCTGGATCCGGTGCGGCCCTTTTTTCAGCAGATTGGGCGCCTCATTGAGTCCCTGCGGGATGCGCACGGGCAGGGGGGGCGTCCGGTGGTGCTGCAGCTGACCCATCGGTTCAGCAGGCTGGCGGGATCCAAAGAAGCCCTGGCCACTGTCAGGAGTTCGCAAATTGTTGAACTTGATCCGGCAGCCGGGGCTTGCGGGGTGCTGGCGATCTGGGACCGACTTCGGCAGCAGGGTGACAGCCAGGGAGTGTCTTTTTTCACCAGCCGGCCCTGGCAGGCGGATGATTCTGTCACCATACCGGTGCGCTCCGCGATGCGGCCGACTCCGGAGCGCCCTACCCATGTTCTTTACGGCAGCATCGCCTACCGCATTGCCCGCCGGCCGTTGGTGGTTCGGCCAGCAAACGACGAGGGCCACGGCAGCCTGCAGATCGAAGTGTCCAGCGCCGGCATGGCCTCCGGGCATTGCGCTCTCTGGTTGGACGGCGATGAGGTGGTGCTTGAAACCCAGAGCGGATCTCCCACCTTTGTTGACGAGATCCCGGTGACCGGGCGCGTGGTTTTAAAATGCGGCCAGATCATCCGGGTCGGCAGCCCCGCAGCGCAGCTTCACTTGATTGCCTGCCTCGAACGTCATGAAACGTAGAAAGTTAAATGTTTTCAGCCTGTCGTTTCTGGACATTATTACCTGCGGTCTGGGGGCGATTATCCTGTTGTTCGTGCTGGTGAACGCGCAAAGTGCCGCCCGCCGGGACACCCTGGTATCAGAGCTGCGGGCGCAGACAGACCGCATCGAACAGCAGGTGCTCGAAGGTCAAAAGCAGCTGATCGAGATCCGCAACGCCCTGGAAGCCACCCGGGCTGCGGTGGCAGAAACCCGCGGCCGCACCCGGCAGGTAATCGAGCGGTTGCGAAGGAAAAAAGAGGAGCTGGCCGAATGGGACAGGGATACCCTGGCCTCCAGGGCCCATGTCAACCAGCTGAAAGCCGATCTGAAGTCCCTGGAAGAGGATGTCAGGCGGCTGCGGGCCGGGGCCCGGGCCGCCGATGATCTCGGTGACCGGCTGCTGCCGTTTCCGGGCCATGGAGACCGGCAGTATCTCACTGATCTGAAAATGGGCGGGCGGCGCATCCTAGTGCTGGTGGACGCTTCGGCCAGCATGCTCGACGAGACCATTGTCGGTGCCATTCGTCGCCGCAACCTGCCGCTGAAGGAAAAAATAGCCGCTCCCAAATGGCGGCAGGTGGTGGCCACCGTTAATTGGCTGACCACCCAGCTGCCGGCAGCCAGCCAGTTTCAGATTTACACCTTCAACGAAACCGCAGCGCCCCTGATTGCTGCCGGCGGCAACACCTGGCTGTCCGCCGGCAAGGTGGAAAACCTCGAGGCCGTCGTTGAACGCATGGGCCAACTGGAACCCCGGAAAGGAACCAGCCTGTTCAACGGGTTTGCAGCCGCCGCAAGGGTGCAGCCCGCACCGGACAACATTTTTTTGCTCACCGACGGTCTGCCCACCATGGGCGCCAAAAAGCCCTGGAGAAAAAGGGTCACGGGCGCCAAGCGCCTGCGCCTGTTTGAAGAAGCAATTCGGCTCCTGCCGGCCCGGGTGCCGGTGAACATCATTTTGTATCCCATGGAAGGGGACCCCGTGGCGGCCGATGCATTCTGGCGGCTGGCCAAAGACACCCGGGGATCCTTTTTGTGCCCCTCAAAGGATTGGCCATGACCGGAAATCGGAAGTCGGAATGCAGAAGGGGGAATTAATCCACTCAGTCAACCGGATTTGCAATGAATTTGGACCTTGGACCTTGAATCCTTGGACCATTTGGGCAGGTGCCGGATTTTGGGACTATTGCTGTGTTTGGTCTATTAGATAGCAGGAGCGATGAGAAAACATCGTGACATTGAAATATTCAGTCTTTCCTTTCTGGATGTAATCTGCTGCGGCTTTGGCGCCATTATCCTGCTGTTTGTGCTGTCGAAATTCGCCGAGCCCGTCATCATTGAAAAAGTGCGCGCTGATCTTCAGACCGAGATCGTGCGTCTGGAGCAGGAACTGCATGAAATCCGTGGGCAGGCCGCGGCTGCCGAACGGCAACTCAAAGGGTTGAAAAAGCAACTGTCCGACGAGCAAACGCGGCTGGCAAGCCTTCAGGGCGACCTGTCAAGGGTGCAG
>CAZGNV010000028.1:0-56562 GCA_964527835.1 uncultured Desulfosarcinaceae bacterium
TCACAGCTCTTTTTCCGAAAAGGGTTGATGTCGCTCGAAAACGACTTTTTACGGGGCCATCAAAAATTGACGATCCCGAAAAAATTCAAAATGCAACGTGATGGTGCCTTGCGGAGGCCTAACAGGGAAACCGGTGCAACTCCGGTACGGACCCGCCGCTGTGTTCGGAGACGAATCTCACAGCTAAGCCACTGATCGTTTTCAAATGATTGGGAAGGCGTGAGAGGAGGATGACCCGAGAGTCAGAAGACCTGCCATGACGTTTGTGTTTGGGGAGAAGGCAAATCCTCAAGCGTGATATACGCTTGGGGATTTTTTTTTAATTGCACATTGAGAAGGGAGATTTGAAAAATGATGAAGATCGAGGAAGTTGTCGCGGCGATTGAACCTGTCGATCAGCAGTGGATTCGCAAGGCGCAGGAAAGAACGGCCCGGCTGGTGATGCCCACCCGGGCCCTGGGGAGGCTGCACGATATCTCTGAACGGCTTTGCGGCATCGGACAGACCCTGCAACCGTCCATCGATCGCAAGGCCGTGGTGGTGATGGCCGGTGATCATGGCGTTGTCAGCGAAGGGGTCAGCGCCTATCCCCAGGAGGTCACCGGCGCCATGGTCAAAACATTTCTAGCCGGCGGCGCCGGGATCAATGCCATCTGCCGGCATGTCGGGGCGGAGGTGTTCGTGGTGGATGCGGGGATTATCGCTGATCTGACAGATGACCCTGATCTGCCGCAACAAGCCCGGCTCATCGTGCATAAGATCGCTGCCGGCACGGCCAATTTTACCCGGGGTCCGGCCATGACCCCCGAGCAGGCAAGGCAATCCGTGTGGATCGGGTTCCAGGAAGCAACCCGGGCATTTGAAAACGGCGTTGAAATTCTAGGCACCGGGGATATGGGAATCGGCAACACCACGCCCTCGGCTGCCATCGGGGCGGTCATCTGCGGGGCGCATCTGGACAAAATGGTCGGTCGCGGCACCGGTGTGGACGATGAGGGTCTGGCGCGCAAGCGGGATGCCGTCCAACGCGCAGTTGAAGCCAACAAACCTGACGCCGGCGATGGCCTGGACGTGCTGGGCAAAGTCGGCGGCTTTGAAATCGGCGCCATCGCCGGCCTGATCCTGGCCGGGGCGTTTCACCGGCGGCCGGTGGTCATTGACGGCTTCATTTCCACCGCCGGTGCCCTGATTGCCGGCACCCTTTGTCCTTCAGCAATCGAATACCTGTTTGCGGGACACTGCTCCCAGGAACCCGGGCATCGCGTGATGCTCGATCACCTGGGCCTGTCCCCCATTCTGGACCTGGGGATGCGACTCGGCGAGGGTACCGGGGGAGCGTTGGCCATGGGCGTCATGCAAGGGGCCGTGGGCGTTTTCAGGGAAGTGCTGACGTTTGAAGAGGCTGGGGTCGCTGACAAGGAAGGGTGAGATGGATCGTTTTATTCCCAGCGATCGTCGCCCTTGTTTTCCAGGTCGATGGTGTCGTTATCCACCGGGTGCCGATGGGCCTGTCGCATTTGTCGTTCCCGCTCGATGTAGCTGAAAGTTCCGTGACCATTGATGAAGGAATTTAGCAGCCAGCTGATGATGCTGATCATCAGCGAGCCGAAGATGGCCGGCCAGAACCCGTGGACATCAAACCCGGCAATGACACCGGATGCCATTTTCAGCATCAGCGCGTTGATTACAAAGGTAAAAAAGCCAAGGGTCAGGATGTTGAGGGGCAGGGTCAGCAGCAGGGCAATGGGTCTGAAAAACGCATTCAGGATTCCGAGAATGGCGGCGGCAAAAAACGCCGAGAAAAATCCGCTGACTCTGATTCCGTCGAGCAGGTAAGAGGTGAGCAGGATGGCCCCGGTCAACGTAAGCCACCTGATGAATATGCCGTTCATTACAGTTCGGTCTGCTCCCCGTTGATCTTTTCCCGCAGCAAATGGGAGCACCTGAACGTGACGACCCGGCGTCGGGACAGCATCATGTCATCGCCGGTGGCGGGGTTTCTGCCGCGGCGTTCTTTTTTCTCTTTTACACAGAATTTGCCAAATCCGCTGATCAGCACATCCTCGCCGTTTTCCAACGTACTTTTAATTTGCTCCAGCAGGATCTCGATCAGTTCGGCGGATTTGTTTTTCGGAAATCCGAGTTCACTGTGAATCACATCCACAATCTTGGCTTTTGTCAGTGTCATGGATCAGTTGCTCCTGTGCATAGGAAAAGAAAAACCTGTTATCGCAAAACTGCTTATCGGCGCCAAGCTAATGAAAACTTTTTGCTTTGTCAAGCAATTATGACCACATTCAGCGCCTTGATTGCACATCAACGTTGCATAAACAACATGGCCAAAACTATCTAATGATCCGATATTCCAACAAAAATCATACTAAAGGCATCTTCTTGAGGATATCCCAGCGGGTCAATTCAAGGATGAGATCTTTTTATGCCATGTTGTTTCCCCTCCGGGAAAGCCGGAAGACTTCAGATCCTGTGTTGCCAAGGGTTCGCGGTATAAGAATACAGCTTCACCCTTGGCGCCTTGGCTCTGAAGCCCTCCGACTTTTGCAACATTAAGGTGTATTTTAGCCGCCATCATGGAAGCCCGGGGGGGGGCATCCGGATCCCTTTGACCTGCTGTCTCCGGCGGTCAGGAGCCGATCTGGACCGCGGCCTTGTAAAAAGTAGCCTGCCCGGCAATTCGATAGGCCTCGACGGCTGCAGGGACGATCACGGAGGTTCCTTTTCTAATCTCCAGGCGCTCATTGCCGCCTGCATCGTCCAAGCGGGCCTGTCCCCCGGTGCACAACAGAATTTCTACGCTGCGCTTTTTCGAGCTGCGAAAGGGTTCCCGGTCCGAGACCCGTATCACGGAAAGGATAAATTCCCTTGCGGCACTGGGGTAGACGCCTTCAGTGGTGTCCGTTGCCCGGGGTGCCAGGATTTTAAGCGGTCGGGGTTCAAAATTCAGCACAGTCATCAATTCGGCAACATCGATGTGTTTGGCCGTCAGCCCTCCGCGCAGCACATTATCTGAATTGGCCATCAGTTCAATGCCCACCCCTTCCAGGTAAGCGTGAAGTTCGCCGGCCAGCAGAAACAGGGCCTGGCCGGGTTTTAATTCGATCAAATTCAGCAAAACGGGGGCAAGAATCCCGATGTCGCCGGGGTATTCAGCCGCCAGCCGTGTGATCCAGGTCGCCACCGGGTCATAATTGGCGTTGCGTTGCGCATTTGCCACGGTTTCGTCCAGTATCTGCTTGCGCCGGGCCGATTCCATGTCCATCAGCCGGGAAAAAAAAGCTTTCAATCCCAGCGCGTTCGGGTGGCTTTTCAGTGCTGCCCGTTCGGCGGCCAGCGAATGGGGACAGATTTCGCCGGTCAATGCCAGGATTTCAGGAATTTTGCGAAAGCCGCACATGGCCCAGAAAGGGGAAAGCGCGCAGATGATTTCCGGTTTGTGGTTGTCATCCTTGTAATTGCGGTTAAACGCATCCAGGGGGATGCCGGCACGATTTTCTCTTTCAAATCCCTGCCGGGCCTGTTTCCGGTTTGGATGGGCCTGGATGGAAAGCGGCCGGGCGGCCGCCAGCACTTTAAACAGGAATGGCAGCCGGTTGCCGAACGCTTTGACCACTTCTGCACCAAGAATTGCCACGGGATTTTTTTCGATCACCTGCTCCAGGGGCTGCCATTTGCCCTCCCACTTTACCTGAGAAGGAGCCTTGGGATGGGTTCCCATCCACAGTTCGGCCATGGGTTTGCCCGCGGGATTTGGCAGCCCGAGAAGCTTCGCGATGGCGTCCGTAGAGCCCCAGGTATAATTCTGGATCGTATTTTTCAGCAGCGCGATTTTTATCATTTCAGAATTAATGTTTTGTCTCTGAATGCCGATATAAGAACTTGATAAAGCCGTAAAAAGTCGAATTTTCTCGCTTGAGCAAGCCTTTTTGGGATCTTGTCCGGTTGGATGACCAAAAATCAGTCGGGATTCCGGCACAAAATGGTTTTTGGCAGATGACAGCAATTGTTCATAATATATAATCCAGGCTGCCGCAAGTGCTTTTGATGTTTCGCAGTTGCCGGGCAGGCGCAGGTGCTTTTAAAACATCATGGTGATCGTAGAATCGGCAGGAATTACTGACAGGGGCAAAAAGCGCGCGGAAAATGAAGATGCCCTGTTCCTTGATGACACCCTCGGGTTGTACGTTGTTGCCGATGGTATGGGGGGTCACCAGGCCGGTGAGATTGCCAGCCAGCTGGTGGTGGCAACCATCAGCGATTATGTCAGAGAGGCCAGGAAAAATGGTGCCAGCGCCCATGCGGTAATCGACAGAACACTTTCCCCCGAAGCCAATCAGCTCCTGGGCGGTATCCGCCTTTCCAACGAATTGGTTCACCGGGAATCCATCAACAATGATTCATACCGCGGAATGGGGTCGACGGTTTCCGCCGTCTACTTCAGCGATGGCACTGCCATTGCCGCCAATGTCGGAGACAGCCCGATCTACCTGATTCGAGACCGCAAGATTAAACTGCTGTCTGTGGAACACACCGTTTTTGCTGAACAGATGGCCTGTGACCCGGAAAATGCAGAGGTCCTGGCAGGCCAGTTCAAACACGTGTTGACCCGGGCCATGGGAACCGAACAGGATGTAAAAGCCGATATCTATGAAATTCAATGCTTTCCGGGCGACATCCTGGTGATCAGTTCGGATGGTTTGAGTGACAAGGCGACACCGGCGGAAATCATGGAGACCGTTGCCGGCATAGATTTGGATGCGGGCTGCCGCCGGCTGGTTGAACTGGCCAATGCCCGTGGCGGTGATGACAACATTACAGCGATTGTGTTGAAAATTAAATCCGTTGAATATCGCGGGGATCCGATTGGACGCATACTCGGGCAGACGAAACGAAAACTGATCAGACTGATTCAAAAAAGCACTTCTTGCAAGAAAATAAAAGATGCCTGTAATCACTTTAAAATTCGGAAATAATCCCCTGGGCGACTACCCCCTTCAAAAAGGTTGTTCGCTGACCATCGGCCGGCGCCGAAACAATGATCTCGTGATAGAAAACCTGGCGGTTTCCGGCCACCATGCCAAGATAGATTCGGTGGGCGACGGATTCGTGCTGATCGATCTGCAGAGCAAAAACGGCTCGTTTGTCAATGAACAGCTGATCACCTCGCATTGGCTGAAATCCGGCGATGTGATCAACATCGGAAAGCACAGCCTCGTGTTTCATTACGGTTCCGGTGAAGATGTCCCGGAGGATGCTGACGACGAAATTGACAAAACCATGGTCATGGATACCAGCAAGTATCGCACCATGGTCAAAAAGAGCAAACCCAGTGTTCCAAAGCCCTTTAGCCGCAGAATTGGAACCAGAACCATGGGTCAGCTGGTCTATCTGAAAGGCGGGGAAGGCAAATTCAGGATCCGCAGCAAAATCATAAAAATCGGCAAGGATCCCACCTCGGACCTGGTCATCAAAGGATTGTTTGTCGGCCGCACGGCGGTCACCATCAGCAAGCGCGCCGACGGCTATTATCTGAGCTTTGTCGGCGGATTTGTCAAACCCAGGGTCAATGATAAAAAGGTAAAACAATCCGTCATCCTCACTGATATGGACATCATCGAGATCGGCCCGACCCGGCTGCAGTTTTTTGAACGTCAGCGCCGGCATTCAAAACCCGGGGCCTCCAAAGAAAAACAGGCAGACGTCCAACCCGCCTCCGACTCGTAATTTTAACGCCCATTTCATTACAGACGATCCCGTAAAAAGTCATTTTCGAGCGACATCAATCCTTTTCGGAAAAAGAGCGGTGAAGGGGTGAGCGTTGACAATCCCAAATGGATTCTTCGCGCCAAAAGTGCTATACACGACTGTATGAAGATTGCATTCATGCATTATCATTTGAAAACCGGGGGGGTGACCTCGGTGATCAGGCAGCAGCTCGAGGCCGTCAAGGGGGCATGCGAAACCCTTGTGTTGACCGGTGAGCCCCCGGAAGCGGCCTTTCCCGCCCAGGTCGCAGTTGTTCCCGAGCTGGGCTACAGCGGTGAATCCCAAAAGTCCCTTGATGCCCGGGCAGCGGCTGATGCGGTCCTGGCCGCAATTCATTCCAGGTTTGGCGGACCCTGCGACATCCTGCATGTCCATAATCCGACTTTGGCAAAAAACCGGCAGTTGCTGGCAATTTTAAAGTGCCTGCAGCAAAAAGGCGTGCGGCTTTTATTGCAGATTCACGATTTTGCCGAAGACGGCCGCCCCCATGCCTACTGCAGCGAACAATACCCGGCCGACTGTCATTACGCCGTCATTAATTTGCGCGACTACGGGATTTTGCTCCAGGCCGGCCTGGAAAAAAAGGGTCTGCACCGGTTGGCGAACAGTGTTTGGACTTACACGCCCCGGCCTGACCCACCCAAGGCCGGCAGCTCCATGGTATTGTATCCGATTAGAGCGATTCGGCGCAAAAACATCGGGGAGGCCATCCTGCTGTCGCTGTTCTTCAAAACGGCCCAGTCCCTGGCCATCACCCTGCCGCCCAACAGTCCCATGGACATTGAAAGTTATCGCGGCTGGAAGTCTGAAGTGGCGCAGCTGAAGTTGAATGTGGCCTTTGACGTGGGGCTGGACCATGATTTTGAAAAGCTTGTGGCGGCGGCGGATTTCATTATCACCACCAGTATCACCGAGGGCTTCGGCTTTTGTTTTCTCGAGCCCTGGCTGTTCGGCAAACTGCTCTGGGGACGCAGACTCCCCGCCATCTGCCGGGATTTTGAGCGCCACGGCATCGATCTTGACCGCATGTATACTGCCCTGCGCGTTCCGCTGAGCTGGGTGGGCGCCGATGCCTTTCACGAAAAGTGGTGTCGGTGCGTAGCCGCCGCCGGCGTTCTTTTCAACCACCGGCTGGAGGCAAAGCGTATCAAAACAGCCTACGAAAAGATCACCCGCGACGGTGCAGTGGACTTCGGACTGCTGGATGAGACGTTTCAGAAAAAAATAATCCGCCGCCTGGCGGCCAGCCCCAGAGATGCCGACCGGCTGGCAGGGATGAATCCCTTTTTGACCATGCTGCCTGACGTCCGGGAAAAAAGCCGGCGGATTGAAACTAACCGCCAGGCGATTTTAAAAAACTACGGACCGGATGCCTACCGCCGGCAACTTATCCGGCTCTACCACAAGGTCGTTGCAACCGATGTGCGCCACAAAATCGACAAAGCCGTCCTGGTGGAAGCCTTTCTGGATCTTGAGCAGTTCAGCCTCTTGAAATGGAGCGATTATCGTGAATAAGCAGCAGCTCAAAGTCCATATTCGCCCCCTGCGCCCGCTGAAAACCGCCTTGAAACCCGGGGGTCGTTTGAAAGCGCCGGTGCGATGTGTGCTGTTTGATATTTACGGAACCCTGTTCATCAGCGCTTCGGGAGACATCAGCCTGGCCCGGAAGGACGCCCCGCCCCGGGAGGCCATTGCCGACCTGCTGGCTAAATTCAACGTGCATCAAACGCCGGAAGAGTTGATGGGCGCCTTGCATGCTGCCATTGAATTCCGGCACGCCGAATTGCGCAAACAGGGCGTCGATTTTCCGGAAGTCGAAATCGACCGCATCTGGGCCCAGGTGCTAAAATTCAGCGACATGGAGGTGGTGCGCCAATTTGCCCTGGAATTCGAACTGATCGTCAACCCGGTCTTTCCCATGCCCCATCTCGAGCAGATGCTGGCCGACTGCCGGGCGCGGCAGCTGGTCATGGGCATCATTTCCAACGCCCAGTTTTACACGCCTTCATTATTCATTCTGTTCTTTAGCTTATCACCTGAACAAGTTGGTTTTAATAAAGATTTAGTTTTCTATTCCTATGAATACGGTCGGGCCAAACCCTCCCCCAATCTCTTTTCCATGGCCGCGAAAAAACTGCTGGCCAAGGACATCGCTCCGGCTGAGGTTGTCTACCTTGGCAACGACATGCGCAACGATATCTGGCCGGCGCACAGCGCCGGGTTTCAAACCGCCCTGTTTGCCGGTGACCGGCGATCCTTGCGCCTGCGCCGGGATGAGCCCCGCTGCCGGGACCTGACCCCGGACCTCGTCATCACGGATCTCAACCAGCTGATTGCGGCTATTGATCAGGCCGCACGTGTAAAATAACCCAGGGTCAGCAGCGGTATCCATTTGGGGCGCCATCGGCGGTGAATCAAATGGAAGGTGTGAATCGGCCGGCGCATGATATTTTCTTCCAACCGGTATGAAACCATGCCGGTGCAGCGTGCCCCTTGTTTGGGACAAAATCCCTATTGGTTGCTAACTTGAATCGATCCCGTGCCATTGATCCCAAACAAGGGACACTGCGAAAACAAGGAGCTGCTGAGAATCATACCGGTTTCCAGAAAACACCATCCACCGCCCGATTCACGTCGGTTTTTAAGCGCCGAAAGCGAGGCCAAAATGCATATTGCGCCGCGCAGACGCCTACCAATCAACCGGAATCCGCAAAACCTGCCCGTCCCGGTTGCGAAACAGCAGGTGCCCGTGTCGCCGGCCGTAGCGATAGAGGTCCCGGGTGATGCGCACATCCTGGCGGCAGTACTCGATGATTTCCAGGATGCGGCCCTGCTGCCACCAGCGCAGGGCCTGCAGTCCGTCGGCGGTTTTGCGCTCCCCCAGGGTGACCTCGGCCAGATGGGCCAGCGAAAGGCGAAAGCCGAGGAATTTTTTTATTTCCTGCAGGATGTCCAGGTTGTTGAGCTTCTGGAAATTAAAATTCGAATATCCCTTCAACACCTGGTAGTCGAAGCGCAGGGTGTTAAAACCGATAATTCTGTCATAGCCCTGCAGGCGGCGGATAAAATCGGGGACCTGGTTTTCCGTAAAGTCCATGAACCGCCGTTTTCTGGAGTCGTAAAGCACGGCACAGCTGATTTTCATCAAATCGGCGCGATGCCAGCCCCCCACCTCGGCGGCGGAACGCTGGGTTTCGAGGTCGAAGACACCGTAATACAGCGGGGCTGAGGATTTTTTGAGCGCAGTCGCCGGCTGCCTTTTCGGCTGCCATGGCGGCTGCGCTGCCGGGTGGATCTTCTGGGGGGGATTGCTATTTTTCAGCAGCTTGAGGATGTAAAGCGCCGCGGCCTTGTCGATGGGCCTGTTGCCGGATCCGCATTTGGGCGAATGCACGCAGGAAGGACATCCGGTTTCACAGGGGCAGCTGTCGATGACGCCCAGCGTGTATTTCAACAAACGCTGCGCCTGTTCAAAGGCCTGCCGGGTCAATCCGGCGCCGCCGGCGATGCCGTCATAAAGAAACACGGCGGACGCCTTGACCTGGGGATGGTAGACGGTGGCAATGCCGCCCAGGTCATTGCGGTCGGCCAGCACCAGAAGCGGAAAAATGCCGATGGCGGCATGTTCGATGGCATGGATGCCGCCCATGTAGTCCAGGCGGGCGGCTTCAGTGCGGCGGTAAATTGCCGCCGGCAGCTGGAACCACATCCCTTCTGTTTCAAAGATATGGGCCGGAAGCTCAAGGGAAATTCGGTTGATCAGCTTGCCGGAACGGATCCTCAAGGTTTCGTAGCCGGTCACCTGATCGGTGACTTTCAGTTTTCCGGTAGATACCGTTGCCCCCCAGACGGTCCTTTGAGCAGCGACGGTCAGGATTTCCGTTTCCTTGTATCCGCGGACCCGGGTATAATAATCCACTTCCGCCCGGGTAACCGTGATCGTGCGCGCGGCAAGATCCAGTGCGTCGACCACGAAGGTCTGCCCGCGATGAAGGTAGACTGCCCCCGGGTGGGTTTCGCGAAAGGATCGAAACTCATCGATCTCCCCCAGGTGCTCGCCGGTTTGACTGCTGACAATCTGCAGCCTTTGGCCTGAGCCGCGGATGTTCACTAACCGATGGGGGGCCTTGCGGCGGGGAAAAATCTGCTGCCCATCGGCACTGCGCCAGAGATGGCCTTCGGCTTCAAGCTGCTTGAGGGTTTGCGGCACATTCTCCAGTTTGAGCAGGGGTTCATCGCTTTGCAGGGGCAGTTCGGCGGCTGCGCAGGGCAGATGCTGCGCCATGATCGCCGAATTAGCGGGATTCACCACCGCCGCTTCCGGCTGGCGATGGATAAAATCCTGCGGGTTGCGCATCAGAAACTGGTCCAGGGCGTCTTCGCCGGCAATCAGGATCAGGGCGGAATCCTGCCCGCTGCGCCCTACCCTGCCGCCCCGTTGCCAGGTGGAAACCACCGAACCGGGGTATCCCACCAGCAGGCAAAGATCCAGATTACCGATGTCGATTCCAAGCTCAAGGGCACTGGTGGTGATGACCGCCAGCAGGTCCCCGTTCAGCAGCCGGGCTTCAATATCACGGCGTTCGGCGGGTAAAAACCCCGCTCGATAAGCGCTGATGCGACCGGCGAATTTTCCGGATTTTTCAGCGGCCCACAGGGCGATCAATTCGGTGAGTCGACGGGAGCGGGTGTAGACAATGGTTCTCAGCTCCCGGTGCAGCGCCGCTTTCAGCAGCACAATGGCCGCCTGGGCAGGTCCGGTTTTCGGGTTGATAAATACCAGGTGCCGGTTGCCCCGGGGCGCGCCGGTACGGGTGACCGCCTTGACCGTCAGGCCGGTCAGCTGTTCGGCCAGTTGCGCCGGATTGGCAACGGTGGCGGAACTGAAAATAAAGGTCGGCGCTGCCCCGTAGTGGCGGCATATCCGATGCAGGCGCCAGAACAGCTGGGCCACGTGGGAGCCCGTCACCCCCCGGTAGGTGTGAACCTCATCCACCACCACCGTTTGAAGACCGGCAAAGAAATCGGCCCACTTGCGATGGTGCGCCAGAAATGACAGGTGGAGCATTTCTGGATTGGTCAGAATCACCGCCGGGGGGGCGTCCCGGATACAACGGCGCCGGTACGCTGAGGTGTCGCCGTCATAAATGGCGGCAGCCGGCGGCTGGGGCTTGAAATGACCGGCCAGTTGCTCGAAGGCCCGCAGCTGATCCTGAGCCAGGGCTTTTAGAGGGAAAATATAAAGGCTTTTTGAATTCCGGTCGGCCGCAACGCGCTGCAGCACGGGCAGATTATAGACCAGGGTTTTCCCGCTGGAAGTGGGGGTGGCCACGATCACATGGCGGCCCTTTTCAATCAGTCCGATGGCCTCGGACTGGTGCCGGTACAACCGCCCGATGCCCTGGGCGTTAAGCGCTTTTCGAATTTGCGCCGGGCCGTCGTATTCGGTTGGCGACCACGCCGGAGGACTTGCGGGCAGCAGGGTCCGAAAAACCACCTGGTTTTCCAGGCGCCTGGAGTGGAAGAGCGCTTCCAGATAGGTGCTGATGCTTGACGAGGACGTCATGGCTGGCGGGAAATTCTGATCATGGATGTCGCTCGAAAATGCCTGTTTACGATTCCGTCATTCCTTGACCCGCTCCACGTAGGCTCCGGTGCGGGTGTCGATTTTGACCAGCTCGCCTTCCTCGATAAAGGGCGGTACCTGAATGGTGTAGCCGGTTTCAAGGGTGGCCGGTTTGGAGTCCCCGGAGGCGGTGTCCCCCTTTGCCCAGGGGTCGGTTTTTTCGATTTTTAAATTGATGAAAATCGGCAGGGAAATTCCGATGGGTCGGCCGTCGAACAGCAGGATGCTGCAGACCGTGTTTTCCTTGAGGAAGTTTCTGGCATCACCGACCTGCTCGGCAGTGATAAATTCCTGCTCATAGGTGCTGGTGTTCATGAAACAATACCGGTCGCCGTCCACATAAAGAAATTCCATTTCCTGTTCGTCCAGGTCCGGCTCCTTGAATTTGTCACCGGAGCGAAAAGTCTTGTCAAACTGCGCACCGGTGACCATGTTTTTCAGCCGGCACTTGTAAAGCGCCTGACCCTTGCCGGGTTTGGTAAACTCAAACTGAACGATCAGGTAAGGCTCCCCGTCCAGCTCAATTTTGGCACCTTTTCTCAAATCTCCACTTTCCAGCATGTCGATGAATTCCTTTCTGGTGCTAAGCACCCCAAATTCAAATAAGCCCCGTCTTTGCTTTGCGTACAACCTCAATGAGCTGTTTTACCTTCTGCCGGTCCTTTTTAAATCGGATCGGCTGTCCGGCCTCATCCAGGGCATTGGTCAGGGTGCAGCTGTCCACGCCGTATGGCCGTACCTGCCGGATGGCCTGCTGCACGTTGTCCGGCGAGATGCCGCCGGCCAGGATCACGGGAATCCCACTGGTCTGCACCAGGCGGGCAGCAACGTCCCAGTCGCAAATCCTGCCGGTAATTCCCACAAATCCATTCACCGGCTGCGAAGCCTTCCCCTGCGATTCTGAATCCGGCAGGAGCGTGTCGGTAAGAAAAAAATCACTGACCGGCTCAAATTTGCGGCTCAGTTGCAGTGTCGCAGCTAAATTCGCCCGCCCGGGCGGTCCGATGGGAATGGAGCGCATAATCTGGATTTGCGGAAATTGTTTTTTAACATCTTTTTGCAATTGAATCAATCGCTCAATGGTGCCGCTGTTATCTCCCCGCTCCGCCAGTGCCTCGCAGAAATGGACCATGTCGGGCTGATAATAATCCAGGGTGCGCATGACCGCCTCCGGGCGGCTGAAAAGGGGGATCAGGCAGCTTTTGGCGGTCAAGGGGCGAACAAGATCGATGGCGTCTTTGAGCGGAGAATTTTTCCACCGGTTTTCGGAGACGACCACGCTGCCGATGTGGTCCACTCCCAGTTCAATCATCGCCCGGGCCTCGGCCGGGTCCTGGACTTCATAGATCTGAACAATCAGCGGTTTGGTTTTCATTGCAGCAGCCACTTTGAGGTTGACTTTTGTTGCCGTCTCTAACATATTCAGCCTGTTTTCGCAAATATGAAGCCAAGGGCCAATACTCCTGAATGAAAGTAAACCATGATACTGATCATTGATTTCGGTTCCCAGTACAACCAGCTGATTGCGCGCAGAGTCAGAGAGCTGCATGTTTACTGCCAGATCGAAGCGCCGGACATCAGCCCGGCGGACATCAAAAAACTCAAACCCGAAGGAATTATTTTGTCCGGGGGCCCGGCCAGCATTTACGAAAAAAACAGCCCCCGGATTGACCCGGCTGTTTTCGATCTGGGCATCCCTGTTCTGGGCATTTGCTACGGCATGCAGTTCATGGTCTCCGCTCTGGGCGGGACCGTGGCCCAAACCGGCAAACGCGAATACGGGTTTGCCGAACTGGTGGTCAAAAAGCAGCAGGACCTTTTTGAAGGGGTCGGCCACAAAATCACTTCCTGGATGAGCCACGGAGATTCCATCGTAAAACTGCCCCCGGGTTTCAGAATCACCGCCTCCACCGCCAACACCCGGGTGGCCGCCTTTGTCCACAGCAGGAAAAAGCTTTACGGCGTTCAGTTTCATCCGGAAGTGGTCCACACCCGCAGGGGCAAAAAAATGCTGCGCAATTTCCTGTTCAACATCTGCGGCTGCAAACGCTCCTGGACCATGAAATCCTTTGCCCGGGACGCCATTGCCATCATCCGGGAGACGGTGGGCGAAAAAAGTGTCATCCTGGGATTGAGCGGCGGGGTCGACTCCTCGGTAACCGCCATGCTGCTTCATCAGAGCATCGGCAAGAAGCTGACCTGCATCTTTGTGGACAACGGCCTGCTGAGAAAAGATGAGACCGAAAAGCTCAAGGTCACCCTGAAACAGCACCTGGAGATCAATATTCGTTTTGTCAATGCCGGCAGCCGTTTTCTGCAGGCCCTCAAAGGCGTGGTGGATCCGGAAAAAAAGCGCAAAATCATCGGACACGTGTTCATGGAAGTCTTCGAGGCCCAGGCGCGTAAAATAAAAGGGGCCGAATTTCTGGCCCAGGGGACCCTGTATCCGGATGTCATTGAATCGATTTCGCCTTTCGGGGGCCCGACTTCCATCATAAAATCCCATCACAATGTCGGCGGTCTGCCCAAAAAAATGAAGCTGGCCCTCATTGAACCCTTGAAGTATCTGTTCAAGGATGAAGTTCGCGTGCTGGGCAAGACCCTGGGACTTCCCGAAGAGCTCGTCTGGCGCCAGCCTTTTCCCGGACCGGGACTTGCGATCCGGATCATTGGCGAAATTACGCGCCGGCGCCTGACCATCCTGCGCAATGTGGATGATCTTCTGCTTGATGAGATCAAAAAAGCCGGTTATTATAGAAAGCTATGGCAATCCTTTGCCGTGCTGCTGCCCCTGAAGACCGTAGGCGTAATGGGAGACCGGCGGACCTATGAAAACATTGTCGCCATTCGCGCGGTTACCAGCAAAGATGCGATGACGGCCGACTGGGCTCGGCTGCCCCATCGGTTTCTGGGCCGGGTTTCCAATCGCATCATCAACGAAGTCAACGGCGTCAACCGGGTGGTCTATGACATCAGTTCCAAACCGCCCAGTACCATTGAGTGGGAGTAACCGGCATGATGGAAAAAGATCCCTCCGAATTTAAATTCAGCGCAGACGAACCGGAACCCAACGAGTTTATTGAAGAGGAAATCACGGATCTGAAGCTGGAAAAGCTGAGCCACCGGTTGACGCTGATCTCCATTCTGCTGCCCTGTCTGCTGGCCGTTGCCCTTTTTTTTGGCTACCGCGATCTGACCAGCAGGGTCAGCCGCACCCAGGATACGGGCTCTGTTGAAATCCAGAAACTTTCCCGGCAGATGGAAACCTTTTCCAAGGAATTCAATGAGAAACTGGTCAATTTTTCGACCACCCTGTCCGGCCGCGATCGCGAGCTGGTCGCCTCCATCTCAACGAAGCTGTCGTCGGTTAACAAGGCGCTAAAATCCCTGCAGACGGACCTGAAAAAAACCCGTGACAGCCTGAAAACACTGGCTGCCCAAAAAGCTGACAAGAAAAGCCAGGATGCGGCGCTTGCCGGGATGGAGGCCAGGCTCAAACCCCTTGCCCGGGAAGTAAAGACCCTCTCGGCCATGCACGCCGATCTGAAAAAGGTCCGTGCCCGGATTGAAAAACTAAGCCAGAATCAGGCCGCGCTGATGGAGGCCGACAAGCAGATGCGCAAGGGCATCGATGAGATCCAGTCTTCCATAGCTGATCTTTCCGGCCGGGCAATCGACCGGGACCTGCTGGAGTTGGAGCTGCTGAAACTTAAAAAACGGTGGCAGCTGCAACTTTCAAAAACCCGGGAAGATCTTACCAGAAAAATGGATGCCATCCAGCAGCAAATCGACACTATCAACAAAACTTCCCGTTCTCACAAGCAATCCATGAAATCGGCAACCAAAAAGACCCCCACGCGGTCATCGGCGGGCGTCAAATCCAGCGGGTCCAAGACGAAATCCCCCACTGCCGGCACCAGCGGAATCGTGGAACAGGATATTATCGAATAACCCGCTCGGGAAAATTTCCGGTCACAGCATGGAAAAGGATCGCCTAAAAAACATACTGAAGGAGGTTGCCGCCGGCAGCATGGCGGTCGAAGAGGCGGCCGGCTATCTCCAGCACTCGGCCTACGAAGACATCGGTTACGCCCATATCGACCATCACCGCTCCCTGCGCAAGGGCTTTCCGGAGGTCATTTTCGGGGAGGGCAAAACCGTCGATCAGATCGCGGGCATCATGGATAAAATGAAAGACCAGGAGAAGGTCGTTCTGGTGACCCGCATTGACCGTGAAAAGGCTCAAAGCATCTGTTCGCGCTTTTCCCGGGCCGTTTATCATCATGATGCCCGGATGCTGGTGCTGGAACTTGCGCCGGTGCGCATCACCGGCAAGGGTCTTGTGCTGGTGATTTCCGCCGGCACATCGGATATTCCGGTTGCACGCGAAGCCTGTCTGACCGCTAAATTGATGGGCAATGAGGTCGAATCCGTCTTTGACGTGGGGGTGGCCGGGATTCACCGGTTGTTCAGTCACAAACCGCTCATCGATCGGGCCAGTGTCCTGGTGGTAGTCGCCGGCATGGAAGGGGCCCTGCCCAGCGTGGTGGCCGGCATGGTCAACCGGCCGGTGATTGCCGTTCCCACCAGCGTGGGATACGGTGTCAGCCTCGGTGGCCTGACGGCCCTGTTTGCCATGCTCAACAGCTGCAGCTCCAATGTGGCGGTGGTCAACATCGACAATGGCTTTGGCGCCGGATACATGGCCTCCATGATCAACCATATATAGCCAGCCATCCGGGGGTCCATGCAGGTCAGCCAGGCAATTAAAGCGTTTTCACAAAGCGATAAGGTCAAATCCGCCCTCATATGGGCCACCCGCCTTGCAGCAATCTATGGCACCCTGCCGGAGCGTGAAAAACCGGGAGCGCAAAAAATGATCAGGACCCTGGTGGCCATGATCGACCATGAGATCCAGCTTGCCGGGACTTCTGTGCCCCATGAACTGTGGGCTGACGCCCGCCGGGATGTGGATCTCGCCATGGTGATGGTGCATTCCGGCGTGGCCCAGGAGGCCGGGTACCATCTCACCCGGGCCCTGACCCGGGTGACCGCCATCGGGCAGCAGTCCCTGGGTCTGCTGGTTGAAAAAGGCCTGCTCTAGCGAGGTGGGAGTAAAGAATCCTGGCCCAGAGGATCCGGTTTTCAAGGATAAATAAAAATCTTATTGTGCCATGGAGGGGCGCCATGACCTTGACGCAGCGAATTTTACTGGCCGCCGGCGTCATCCTGATTGACTCTGTCGTTTTCTTTCTGCCGCTGACCGCTTTTTTTCTGGCTTATGTTATCCTGTACAACCCGCCCTGGTTTCGCAAGTTCCTGCAGGAAACAGTTATAAAATAAAGCTATTGATAGCACTTGCCGGCTTTTTGAATGCTTAGCGCTGCAAAGGAAAGGGAAAAGGACAGGGCCATGTCCAGGTCCTTTTTTCGTTTTTCATCGGCTATTTCATTTTTCTTTTTCCACGCCTTGGCTGCAATCTCGTAAGCCGAGGCACATTTTTCAACTGCGCTGATGAAGCACGGATTTTTTTTCCGGCTGTCATTTTTAAGCATGGCGATTTCAGCCTTGGCAGTCTGCAAAAGTCTTACGAACTCATCGTAGCTGATGCTGGATTCGACACCGCGCTGAATTTCATCCAGCGAGACCAGAACTTTTGCTTCCTCGGTTGAAATCTTATCACTACAGGCGAAAAAAAATACACAAACCACCGTCAGAACAACCACCAATAACCTTCGCTGCATAAATAGCCGTCCTTGTAACAAGAAAATAATATAAATTAAATATAGCCCAGACAGAAAAAATTGGCAAGCTGAAACCGGTCTTTACTGACTGGCGATTTTGTTCCAGATCCCTTCCATATCCTGCATTGGGATATCATTGACATCGAAGAAGGGTTTGCGGGATTGCGGCACATATTCGTCAAAAGCCGAGTTGATGCTGGCAATCAATTTGTCCACTTCCAGATCATTGAGGGTCTTGATCAGCAGCAGGTCATCCTTGATCTGCTGCGAATAAAAGCTCAGGGTTTCATTGGCGGTTTGAAAATACCTGATTCGCTCGTCCAGGCGCGCAACATATCCCTGCAGCAGCTGGATCAACTGAAGATTAAATTCAATTCGCGGAACATCCAGCGCCTGCCGGTAGGAGTTGATTTGCCGGCGCTCTTTTTCATCGACGATCTCCTCTCTTAACGTGGTGATTTTTTGCTTCAACAGGCGCCGCTTGTCCTGGGCCAGGGAGATTTTTTCCGTCAGCACCTGTTGCAAAGAAGAAATTTCGGCCATTTTTGCATTCAGCCCGCTGGTCTTATCCCCACCGGCGCCGGCGCTCAAAACGCACAAAAATAAAATCAGCCCCCCCAGTGTCCAGCTGCGAATTGCTGAAGTTTTCATGTTCCTTTCCCTGATAACACCATAAAAAGTCATTTTCGCAGGAATCATTCCAACCCCCGCTCCATTTCCCGGCGAACCGCATCCGGCACAAACAATTTGCCCCCGGAAGTCTCCCATAGCGCCAGATATTTAAAAACTTTCTGCCCGGCAGGGCTTTGATCCGGTTTCAACCCCATCAGCTCCAGTTGTTCTCCGTTCCATTTCAGCAGATACTGTGCCAGTTGCGGGGTAAATTCACTGAGCCCGTTTAGCGATATCCATTCCCCCGGCCATTGAAAAAGAGTGCGCGCCACCTCCGGCGAAAGCGTTGTCAAACCATTGAGGCAGATCCAGTCACCCCGCCATTTGAACAGGTATTGAGCAGCCGCTGCGGACAGCTGCGATACATCGTTTAAAACCAGCGCGGTGCCCCTCATCCTGGAAAGGCAGCGGGCTGCGCGGACTGAAACTGCGCTTAATTGCGAGTGGCGCTGGTAGCGGCCGGAACAGATTTCTTCGGTAATCTCCAGGTTTTGCGCATCAGTCGGACCTGCCTCGGCCCCGGCTTTAAAGCGGATGACCTGATTCCAGATCGGCTTGAGAGACAGCCGGTCGTCTTCGGGTGGGTCAACGGCAAGCTTTTTGGCGGTGGGTTGATATTTTTGCAACGCTGCATCAAGGTGGCGCCGGTGGCGCTCCAAATCGATCCCCCCGGCCACATCGAACAACAGCAGATCGAACCGGGCGCTGCGGATGAGAAAAAGCAACCGCTCGCTGCCGTATTCGATCCAGCGGTAGGGTTTTTCAAGATCAACGATATAAGCCTGGCGGCGTTGAATTGTACGCAGCTTCAATTCGATCTGCTTGTCAGCCACGGCCTGCCCATAAGAGGCGATCCTTTGTTTTTCAACTTTATTGGCAACCCACTGTTTCAGCTCGGCAACCCCGTGCCGGTAATGCAGCTTGAGCTGATAGATTTGTTCTTTTTTAGCCAGCAGCTCATTGCGAAGCCGCGTCGCAGCGTCGATGCTGGCCCGCAGCTTTTGTTCCTTGTCGGAAAGCATCGGTTGGGGAACTGGCTTTGTGGATTTTACAGCAACACCGGGTGCTGCCGGGGCCATTGATGCTGCAGGCGCTTTCGGCCGAAGCACGCCAGAGATGAAGGGTCGGGAGTAAAGGAGATAGCCGGCAACAGTCAATGCCCCCAGCACTCCAGCGATGATATAGTTAAGTCGCGGTTTGCCTTTTGCCGGAGCCGCTGATTCTCCGGTTGCATTCAGACCCGGATCAGCTTCATCCCCTTGTTTTTTTCCCTTGGCGGTTTGTTTCTGGTTTTTGGAGGGCTTTTGCCCGTCAGCGCTGCTTTCAGCGTTCGCATCCGGTGGAGGGTCTTCACTTAGGGGTTCATCGGATTCGTCTTCTAAAGCCGCAATGTCCGAGATGTCTTCGTCGTCCAGCCCTGCAAATTCCTTTTCATCGCCATCTTCCCCGTCGCCATCCGAATCGATAACGATTTTTTTTTCAGGCCCGGCAGTTTCCTCCTCAAACCCGTCATTGCCCTCCTGGGCGCTCGCCTTTTCCTGGTCAGCGGGGGTCTCTGTTGCTACCGGTTCTCCCGGATCATCATTTTCGGCGCCAGGCGTTTGTACACCTGGATCCGGTGTTTCATCTACCTCGACAGCCACCGGATCTGTATCTATTTCGATGCTGTCGGCCTGAATCTCCTCCAGGGGTTCAAGCGCGTCGATATCTTTTTGTGATTCCTTTCCCATTTCCCACCGCTGTAAAAAAATTGGCCTTAACGGTCGGCCTTGAGATCCTGCACGAGGCGTTCAAATGCCTGCCGGTAAACGGCGGCATCCTTCCAGTTGGAAAAATCGTTTAAATGACGCGTTTTGCTGATGTATTCAGCCCAGTCCTGCTCCGCGTTCATGATCGCCAGGTCGGTGCAGACGGGAAAAAGTATCGGCGTCTTGCGCTTGTTTTCCTCCTCCAGGGCGGCGTTGGCTTCATCTTCGACCCAATCGGCAGCCATGGAATTGCGGGATATCACCAGCAGCACCTTGTCACGCATGCGGATGTAATGATAAATGGAGTCCCAGGTCTTATCCCCGATTTTCATTTCCTCGGGAGCCAGCCAGCAGCGAATCCCTTCCGCCTGCATGTCCGCGGCGAGTTTTTGCACAAATTCGCTGTCTTTGCTGCTGTAGCTGATAAAGCATCTGGGGTAGACCGAATTCGCATCGTTGAACAGGGACATGTTTTTCATGAGGGTGTCTGCAATGCAGGTGTCGCGCAGCAGCTGTTCGGGGATTTTGCCTTTTGAGCGGTACAGGGTGTCAATCCCAATGGAAGAAGGGCCGTAATGCCTGGCTGTGGCCAGATCTTCGACCCCGGAAAGATCAATATCGCCAAAGTGCGTCCATGCCAGGATGACTTCGGCAAGATTGGCGTGGGACAGATCCGTTCGTACCAGATTGGCCTTGATGAGATTGGCGCCACCGAGGTCGGCTTCCCGCAGATTCACCTCACTGACAAAGGCCCAGCGCAAATCCGCCCGATTCAGGTTGGCGCCTTTCAGATCGCAACCGATCAGGTAAGCCCAGCGCAAATCGGCCTTGCCCAGGTTGGAACCCCACAGATCCACCCGCACCAGATCGGCCCGGATGAAATAGGCTTTTCCCAGATCGGCTTCACTCAGATCGGTTTCGCGCAAGTACGCTTCGCTGAAATTGGCTTCGCTGAGTTTGGCGAGGTTAAAACTCGCCGTGCGGATGTTCGCCGCTCTCAGGTCAGCGCGAACGAGGTTCCCCCCCCGCAGATCGGCGCCCCCCAGATCAACCCGTCTCAGGTCGGTGTCGCTGAAATTGATATCCATCAGCTTCAGCTGGCTCAGATCAACATCGGAAAGATCCGGTTCGATGTCGGGATGTTCCGCCCGCCACTGGTTCCAGACCGCCACTCCCTGTTTGATGATTTCCAGGTGCTTTGTATTCGCCATAATCAGTCTCCTTGAAGCACCTATCGGCATTTTTCCTATTTTCTTTATAGCGAAACCCTTCACCGCTCCCGAAAAGGCTTGCGAAGTGAGAAAATCGACTTTTACGGGTTCATCAAACCTGACGGTCCCGTAAAGTCATTTTCGAGCGACATCAACCCTTTTCGGAAAAAGAGCGGTGAAGGGGTGAGCGTTAAAATTGCAAGCTGTTTGAGGAGCTGGCGACGAGTTCTTGCAATTCAGCGAAACCCTTCACCGCTCCCGAAAAGGCTTGCGAAGCGAGAAAATCGACTTTTACGGGTTCATCAAACCTGGAACGGCGGAAAAAAGGACAAAAAGAGGGGGTGACGGGGCCTGAAAACCAAAAGGGCAGCTTCTGAAATCCAGAAACTGCCCCCAACGAGAGGACACTGTGCGAGTAAATGTGCCTCCCTCTCGGTTTAGACATGATCTTCAGGCGAATTGGGTCCGGCAACCGGTTCTGCCTGCAGAAAAACCGCAATCATCCGGCTGCCAATCCTACCGCATATAATTTTATCACTGATGTCCCCCTGTCAAGAGGGCATCAGTTAATTTTTGTAATTTTTTTAAGGTTCACCGGATCTGGGCAACCGTTCTCCGGGCCGGTAGGAGTCGAGGCTGTTGGCAGATGGTGCCCGGGGCCGGAATCGAACCGGCACACCGCTTAGCGGCGAGGGATTTTAAGTCCCTTGCGTCTACCTGTTCCGCCACCCGGGCATGCTTGAATGTATGTGTGTACCCAAACTGCAGCCGGATTTCAAGGAAAAAGCGCGTTGCGGAAAATTGATGAAAGGTTTTCAGTTTGGAAACGTAAAGCCTTTTTCATTCAGCAGGGCGAAACAGGCCTCGACCACCCGGGGATCATAGAGTATCCCCTTGTGTTTTTCGATTTCTTCGATGGCCTTTTCGAGACCCATGGACGGACGATAGGGGCGATGGGAGGACATGGTTTCCACCACGTCGGCCACGCCGATGATCCGCGCCTCCAGCAGGATATCCTCTCCGGCGAGTCCCCCGGGGTATCCCGACCCATCCATCCGCTCATGATGCTGCAGGACAATGTCGGCAATCGGCCACGGGAATTCGATGCCCTTCAGAATATCGTAACCGGCCCGGGAATGGGCCTGGATCAAGCTCATCTCGATATCGGTCAGGCGCACCGGTTTGGCAAGAATTTCGGCCGGCAGTGAAATTTTGCCGATATCGTGAATGGCCGCGGCCATCCGGACGCCCTCAACCCGATCGTCGGGAAGCCCTAATTGTTCGGCAATGGCTTCTGCCAGCTGCGCCACCCGTTGCTGGTGCCCCGAAGTGTAAGGATCACGCTTTTCAACCGTCAGGGCAATGGCCGAAATGGTGGCATGCATGACTTTTTTCAGGTTTTCAAAGCTTCGCTGCAGCTCAATTTGAAACCGTTTTCGGTTTTCAACCTCTTCGATCAGCAGTTTGTTGGAGTGCACCAGTTCGGCGGTGCGTTTTTCAATCAGGCTTTCCAGTTCGCTATGCAGGCTGAGCAGTTTTTTTTCCGCCCGCCATTTGGAAGACAGGGCCCTGGCAAATTGAACGATTTCCTGGCGGTGAAAAGGCTTTTGAAGATACAGCAGCTTGTCGGCAAAATTGCAATTTCTCGATACGGTATCGATATTTGTGCTGCGATAGCCCGTGACCATGACAATATTGATATCAGGATCGAGTCGGTGAATCTCTTCGGCGGTCCACTGCCCGTCAGGGCCCGGCGGCATGTTCAGATCCAGAAAAGTCAGGGCGTAGGGCGAATTCTCATCCAGTGAGCGCTTGACCGCCTCCACCGCATCCACTCCCTGAACGCAGGTGGTTACGCTGAAGGACGGCAGGGAGTCATGGGGAGGGTGGTTCGGACACAGAATCCGCTTGTACAGGTCCAGGATGGTCGTGTCATCGTCAACGGCCAGGATGCGAAAGGCTGTCTGACCTGGCGGGCTGGTGGTCTGTTCTGGCATAATTCCGGGCTTTGCGAATGGCACACTGGTATGTGGCTGGTTCAATACCCAGCTGTTTTGTCATTATACTGCGCTTATGGGATTTGTGCAACTTTTTCCATCCCTGTTTTTGCATGCGGCGGCTGCTTGTCAAAGCCAATCGCATCTGGTAATAAACTTCCATGGATAAAGCTGCCCAAACGCCCGAAATCATCCTGGCCTCGACTTCCCCGCGACGGCGGTATCTTCTGGAACAGGCGGGTCTGAAATTTACCGTCGTTGCCAGCCGATTTGAAGAAACTACCGCCACACCGGAGGAACCGGAAACCTATGTGCGGCAGATGGCGGAAGGCAAGGCCGGCGAGGTGGCACAGCGCTATCCCGAATATTGGGTTATCGGCGCTGACACGATTGTCCTGATTGACAACACCATTTTAGGCAAACCGCAATCACAGGACCAGGCGAAAAGCATGCTTGCACGTCTGAGTGGAAGAACCCATCGGGTGTTCACCGGTTTTTGCATCTGTTGCCGGACGGCAAATCGTTATTATTGTGAAACCGTCTGGACGGATGTTCGCTTTAAGAAACTCAGCGGCCCGGAAATCGACTGGTATGTCGCGTCCGGAGAACCCCTGGACAAGGCCGGCGCCTATGGCATTCAGGGGCTGGGCACGTTTTTGGTCAAAAGCATCAACGGGTCCTATACCAATGTCGTCGGACTGCCGGTCTGCGAAGTGCTGGAATTTCTGATCAGCGAAAAGGTCCTGGTGCTGGCAGCATGAAATTCTTAAAGGGTTGATGGCGCTCGAAAATGACTTTTTACGACATCATCAAGAATGGAGGCGTTTAAGAGGGATGGATTTGAAAGCGAGACTGGAGCGCATACAAGAACGCATCGCCAGGGCCGCTGAGGCCTGCGGCCGGGCGGCCGATTCGGTTCGCCTGATCGCTGTCAGCAAAACCATGCCTGTGGAACTGGTCCGGGAGGCCATCGAAGCCGGTGTGACGGATCTGGGGGAAAATTATATCCAGGAGGCCCGGGAAAAATTCAATGCCCTGGCCACTTCGTCAGTTGCCTGGCATTTTATCGGCCATCTGCAGTCCAACAAGGCCAAATATGCGGTACGCATGTTCGATCTGATCCATTCGGTGGACTCGTTGAAACTGGCCACCGCTCTGGATCGCTATGCTGCAAAAATTGACCGCGTTCAGCCCATCCTGGTTCAGGTCAATGTGGCCCGGGAGGATTCCAAGTCCGGCATCTACGTCGAAGATGCGCTGGAGCTGGTAAGGGCCATCGCCGGTCTGCAAAACATATCGCTCCGGGGCCTGATGACCATGCCTCCCTACTTCAACGCTCCGGAAAAAGTGCGTCCCTTTTTTGCCGCCCTGCGCGAGCTGCGCGACCGCATCAGGGAACAAGACATCGCCAACGTTCACATGGACGAGCTGTCCATGGGGATGACCGGTGATTTTGAGGCCGCCATCGCAGAGGGGGCCACCATGGTGCGCATCGGCACCGCCATTTTCGGAGAAAGACATTGAAAGTGCTGCTTCATATCTGCTGTGCACCCTGCTGCATTTACCCGGTTCAAACCCTCAGGGGGCGGGACCTGGAGGTGATGGGCTTTTTTTACCGCCACAACATCCACCCCTATACTGAATGCCTGCGGCGTCAGCAGTCCTTGCAGGGCTACGCAGAAAAGATCGGCTTGCGGGTGATATACCAGGAGGGGTATGACCTGGAAGGATTTATTCAAAATGTGGTTTATCGGGAAAAGGACCGCTGCCTTCACTGCTACCACGATCGGCTGCGATCCACCGCCCTGCTGGCCCGTCGCGGCAAGTTCGATTATTTTTCATCCACCCTGCTATACAGTAAATTTCAAAAACACGAGTTGATAAAATCCATGGGCGAGTCCATCGGAAAATCCGTGGGGGTGCCTTTTCTGTACGAGGATTTTCGCACGGGCTGGAAACAGGGCATTGCAATGTCAAAAGAAACTGGAATGTACCGCCAGCAGTACTGCGGCTGCATCTACAGTGAAAAAGAAAGATACTATCGGAAATCCGAGTCCTGACTCGGGAATGACTGGTAATAGAGAATGCCTAAAGTGCACTAAAATGCCTATAATACTCTAATTTCAGGCACTTTAGTGCACTTTAGTGCACTTTAGGCACTTTTTTATGTTCGGAAACTTCATATATTTTATCCTGGTCCTGCTGATCTATCTGACCTATCAGCCCTCGGAGGAAACCAATTTCAGCGCCCTGGAAGCGGCCACCCTTTTTTGCGGCCTTGTCCTGTTTTTCTTTTTGCTGACGCGCCTTCAATTTAAACGCATCGAAAAGCGGATTGCCAGCGGCGATTACCAGCGCCTTGACCATCAGTTCAATGCCGTCGTCCTGCGCCAGTCCATCATGGCGGTTTTTCTTTTTGCCATCGATATTTACGGGCTGAATCTTTCTTCTTTTCTCATCGGCAGCGCGCCTTTTTCCACCATTCCCACTTTACTGGCGCTGCTGTTTCTGGCCCTGTTCGTTTTTTACCTGGCCATTGTGTGGTTCTGCGCCTACAATTCGTATCAAAAGCTGTATGCGGCTGATATCACCAGGCGCACCTACGTGGGATCCAACATTGCCTTTTCGATTCCGGTGCTTTTGCCCTGGCTGCTGCTGTCCGGGATCGCAGACCTCATCGAGGCGCTGCCCTTTGACGCTCCCCGGCGGCTTTTAAACACCACTGAAGGTGAAATCGTCTATTTCCTTTTTTTTCTATGCGCCGTGGCCATCATGGGCCCGGCGTTGATCCAGAAATTCTGGCGCTGCAAACCCCTGGAAGACGGCTATTACCGCCGCCGCATCGACAGCCTGTGCCGGCGGGCCCAGATGTCCTATGCGGACATCCTGTACTGGCCCATTTTCGGCGGCAAGATGCTTACCGCCGGCGTGATGGGGCTGATAAAAAAGTTTCGCTACATCCTGGTGACGCCATCTTTGCTGCAGCTGCTGGAGCCCGAAGAAGTCGATGCCGTCATCGCCCATGAAATCGGGCACATCAAAAAAAAGCATCTGCTGTTTTATCTGGCCTTTTTTGTCGGCTACATGCTTTTGTCCTACGTGACTTTCGATCTGGTGGTACTCGGGATTCTTTATGCCGAACCCGTATACTGGCTGATCAACGAGAGCGGATTCAGCCAGACGACGGTTGTCTCGGGACTGTTCAGCATGGTGATCATCTGTGTCTTCCTGATTTATTTCCGGTTTATTTTCGGCTTTTTCATGCGCAACTTTGAACGCCAGGCCGATGCCTATGTGTACGTCCTGTTTGACAGTGCCCGTCCCCTGATTTCGACCCTCAAAAAAATAGCGGCCACCAGCGGGCAGTCGGCGGATCGGCCCAACTGGCACCACTTCAGCATTCAGCAGCGCATTGATTATCTTGACAGGTGTGAAGGCGACCCCTCGTGGATCGTCAGGCAAGACCGCAAGGTCAACAGGGGCATTGCCGTTTTTGTGGCGGGCTTTTTGCTGCTGGGGGTGCTGGGCTACCAGCTCAATGTGGGGGCCATTGGCGAGCGTGTCAGCAATCGCTTTCTGGCCAAGGTCATCGAAAGGGAGCTTGAAAAATCACCTGCCAACGCCAATTTATACGGTCTGCTGGGCGACATCTACTATAACAGCAAAAATTACGAGGGTGTCAGGGATGCTTATGAAAAATCACTGGCCCTCAGACCGGATAACGCCCAGGTGCTCAACAACCTGGCCTGGCTGTATGCCACCTGCGAAGACCCGCGCATCCGCAATCCCCGGCGCGCGCTGGTGCTGGCAAAAAAGGCTGTCAGGCTTGAAAATCTGCCGCATATCTGGGACACCCTGGCCCAAAGCTATTTTGCAAACCAGATGGTTGCCCAGGCCGTTGAGGCCGCTCGGCGGGCCCTTTCACTGGCTGCCAAAAACCGTTCTTATTATCAGCGCCAGCTGGAAAAATTTCAGCAGGCGCAACAGAAAGGGTTCAGGGGGTCCACCATCGAACCTGCCCCTGAACCCTCGAATCCCTGATTCCACTTCTTCAGCTGAACTGGAAAAGAACCAAAAGGATTGCTCTATTCCTGATTGCTTCCCCCCTTGAGATGCCGGGCGGTATTGTAGATCTTCCTGGCACCGCCGAAAACCAGCAGACACCCGAGCAGGTATAGACAAAAATAAATGAACCCGATGACAGAGGCAAAATAGTCGATGCTCTTGATTTTGGGCATCACCTGGGGAATGCGGAAAAAGACTGCCACCCCCATCAACACCAGTGCAATGCCCCATATCAGCTGAAAATAGCTCTGGTTCTTATCCATCAAACCACCCGGCTTTTCTGTTTGCATCTTTTGCGCTCAGCGCTTTGCCCGTGCTTATTCAGTCAGCCTTCCCGCAAATTGAGGCTTGCGCTTCTCCAGAAAGGCGCCGGTGCCTTCCTTGGAATCCGCACTGGCCATGCAAAGGGCGAAGGCGTCGATTTCGATTCCGCAGCCGGAGGCCAGGTCCACATTCATGCCGGCGTTGATGGCCTGTTTGGCTTCACGCAGGGAAACCCGGCCCTTGGCGGCAATTTCGCCGGCGATTTTCATGACCTCTTCCATGAGTTGGTCGGCGGCCACCACCCGGTTGACCAGACCGATTTGAAGGGCCTGATCGGCGGAAATCATTTTGCCGGTGAAAATCAGCTCCTTGGCCATATTGGTGCCAATCAGCCGCGGCAGCCGCTGGGTACCTCCAAAACCGGGAATAAGCCCGAGGTTGATTTCAGGCTGCCCGAATTTCGCGTTGTCGGCAGCATAAATAAAATCGCAGGCGATGGCGATTTCAGTGCCCCCGCCCAGGGCGAATCCGTTGACGGCGGCAATCACGGCAATGGGCAGCTGCTGCAGCTTGTTGATGATGGCATGTCCCCTGGCGGCAAAATGCTTGGCCTGCAGCGGGCTGAAAGTCGCCAGTTCGGTGATGTCCGCACCGGCCACAAATGATTTGTCGCCCGCACCGGTAAGAATAAGAACCCGGATGCCCTCGTTGCCGGCAATTTCATCCAGTGCACTGGACAGTTCGCCGAGCAATGCCTGGTTGAGGGCATTGAGTGCTTTGGGGCGGTTAAAGGTAATGGTCGCCATTGCGTCTTGCACGTCGTAGATGATGTTTTCGTATGCCATTTTAACCTCCGCTGTGTAAGTTAAAAGGAAGCTGGAAAGATAGAAGGCTTAAAGGGGATTGTAACCTTTAAAAAGCCTCCCAGCTTCCCAGCTTCGCAGCCTTCCAGTTGGATAAAGCATTGCGCTGTTTTTGTCAATTAAACACTCTTTTTTTCACCCGCTGCAGCGATGTAAATTGCTGACAGGATGACCAGACCCCCGATAAATTTCGGCCACGTCAGCCCTTCACCGAAAATAATATAGGCCAGGATCGTGGCGCCCACCGGTTCACCGAGCAACGCCACCGCCACCAGGCCGGTTTTGAACCATTTTAGCGCCCAGTTGTAACTGGAGTGGCCCATGATCTGTGAGATCAGGGCCATGGACCAGAAAGCGGCTATGGTCTGGGTGCTGTAGCCGGTGACCGGCAAACCGGACAGCAGCACGATCAACCATAAAATGACCGCTGCGGCCCCGTAACAGACAGACACGTAGGCCAGCAGGGAAAGCCTGGGCCGCAAATTACGCCCGATCAACAGGTAAAAGGCGGCACAGACGGCCCCGCCGACCGCCAGCAAATCCCCCCACAGGGCCCGGCCGCCGACGTCAAAATCCCCCAGGCCGATAATGGCCCCGCCGATGATGCTGATCCCAACGCTGATGAGAGTGGTGCGGCCCAGGCGATCTTGTGAGATCATTGGCGTCAGCAAAGCCACCCATAACGGAATGGTGTTGACCAGCACCACGCTATTGGCAATGGCCGTGTAATCAAGCGAAGAGATCCACAGGGCGAAATGCAGGGCGAGAAAAAAACCGGAAAGCATGGCCAGCCGCAGATCGCGCATCGATAAGCCCACCAGCTCCCGGCGGGCCCTGAACCAGACAACCGGGGTCAGCATCAGCGATGCCAGCCCCACCCGGTAAGCGGCGGTGACCAGGGCCGGGGCATCCGCCAGGCGGACGAAAATCGATCCGAAGGACACCCCGATCACTCCCAGCACCAGTATTATGTAAGGACTGACTGCCGGTTTCGCCTTGTGGGATGAAGACATGGGGCTATCCGCTGGAGCCCCTGGCGGGAGGCTTGCGCATCAAAGCGGTGGGCGTGGTGTCCCGGATGTATTGCCGGACCCCTTCCACGATGGCCTCGCACAACCGTTGCTGGTATTTGGGATCGGTGAGGCGGCGGCACTCCCGGGGGTTGCTGATGAAGGATGTTTCCACCAGGATAGCGGGCATCTGGGCGCCTAAAAGAACATAGAAAGGTGCCTGCTTGACCCCTTTGTCCTTAATGCGGCTGTAACGTTTGGATTTCAGATGGCGCACCATGGAGGTCTGGACATTGCCAGCCAGGCGGCTGGACTCATTGATTTTGGCATTTTGCATCAAATCGGAAAGGATGCTCTGCAGATCGCTGATATTTTTGGTGGAAGTTGCATTTTCCGTTGCTGCCACCCGGATGGCCTCATCGTCAGTGGCCAGGTTTAAAAAATAGGTTTCAATGCCGTAGGCCCGGCGATCCCGGTTGGAATTGGCATGGATGGAAATGAACAGGTCCGCATTTTGGGTATTGGCAATGGCCGTGCGTTCTTCCAGGGTCAGGTAGCGATCGCTGTTGCGGGTCAACACGACCTCGCACTTCAGCTCACGGCGGATTGTTTTGGCCAACCGACGGGCGATTTGAAGGGCCACGTGTTTTTCATGCACCCCTTTTAAATATCCGGGGGCGCCGTAATCCCGACCGCCGTGTCCCGGATCGATGACGATGCGGCTGACCCCCAGGGCGAGCTGCCGGGCCAGTGCGCTGGTCGGCAGCTTGCCTTTTTTGCCGACACGGGCCGGCGAAAGTCTGGACCGCGCTTTGTCTCCATTTCCGGTGCCCCAGACATCAATGACAATGCGAAAAGGGTCTCTCAATGAAAAAATTTTATAGGTCTTGAAGGTTTTGATGTCCATCACCACCCGCACCAGATCTTTGCGGTATTGCCCGGCGCGGGCATTTTGCAGCAAATCGTCATTGATGGGGATAATGGTCTTGACCCCGGGGGCCAGCCGACTGCGATGCAAATCGATGTACAGCCGCTGGGGCTTTTTGAGAGCCGGGTCCTTTTTCAGCAAATGGCTTTCGAAGGACGTGTCGGCGCTGGCATCGATGACAACCCGGGTGTAATTGGGGTTGGACCAGTACCGCAGATTGTTGACTGTCACCATGCCACTGGAACCGCTTTTTTTTCCGCCCCCCGGCTTTGGCGTGTCGGCCCCATCGCTTGGGCGGCCGGTGCCGGCAATGCTCCCATCCGCTGGAGCGGAGGCGGTTTTCGCCCACGCCGGCATGTCCTTGATGAGCAAAGCCGCCTTGACCCTGTAACGGCTGTCCGGAAACTTGGCGACCACCTGCTGATAGATTTTGAAAGCGGTGCGCAGATCGTCCTTGCGCCGCGAATAGCCGTACAGATCGGCATGCAGCTTGGCCGTCATGTAAAGCCCGGCGGCTGCCCACGGACCGTCAGGATCTTTGCGGTAGACGGCCTGAAATTTTTCGCTGCACTGCAGCCAGTATTGCCGGTATTTGACCCTGGCAGAATTTTTGCGCAGGCGGCTGTAACACACTTCGGCATCGCGATACATCTGTTCGCTGCTTTTTTCGGCGCCGGGACGCGAGCGCATGACCCGCGAAGCGGCGTTCGCTGTTTTACCGGCAGGCAGGGATCTAAGTTTGAGGGCGGCTTTTTGGCGGTACCGGCTGTGGGGATAGCGCTTGACAATGCGCTGGTAAATGTCGGTGGCCTCGCGGCGATCCGCTTTTTTCCCTGAAAGTCTGGCCAGCTGCTGGTAAAGATAGCCTGACATGTAAAGACCGGCCGGCGCCCAGGGCCCGCCAGGATCCAGCCGGTAAACCAGCTGAAATTTTTCAATGCAGCGCAGCCAGTTTTCACGGTATTTCCTTTTAACCGCCGAACCCCGCAGTTTTTTGTAACAGTTCTCCGCCTGGTAATAGGCCTGTCGCGCCGTGAGGGCATGGGCCCCGGAGCCCATAAAAAAAACGACACTGATGCAAACCAGCAGCAATGACGCTATGAAGATTTTTTTTCGATCCATTTTATCTTGAACGTTCGGATCAGCGAACGGCGGTTAATTTTCAAGGGGATGAATTGGCTGGCGCATGCCATAATTTCTGTTTTTTAAATATTTTCCCATTCGACGTTCGATGTTGGACGTTCGATGTTCGATGTTCAATACCAATTTTTTATAATTACTACGATAGGGCTGTAATGTCAAAACCGTCAGGGCTTCGATTTTGCCTTCTCCTGCAGCTCGTTTAAAAGGTTCAGTGCTTCCAGGGGGGTCATCCGCGACAGGTCGGCCCGCTGCAGCTTGTCCAGAATCGCATTTTCGGTCCTGCCGAACAGGTCCAGCTGCACGGGGGTAGGCGTTGAAGGTTGGCCGTCGCCGGCATCCGGCACGCAGGAGGCCGACAAGCCGGAGTGCCGCTGTTCGATGTCGGCCAGGATTTTTTTAGCGCGCTGAATCACATGTTCAGGGATCCCGGCCAGCCGCGCCACCTGGATGCCGTAACTGCGGTTGGTGCCCCCCTCCACGAGCTTTCTCAGAAAAATGATTTCATCATTCCATTCCTTGACGGCGATGTTGAAATTCTTCACCCGTTGCCGGGTGCGGGCCAGCTCCGTCAACTCGTGGTAATGGGTCGCAAAAAGGGTTTTGACTCCCCGCCCCTTCAATTCATGCAGCTGCTCGGCCACCGCCCAGGCGATGCTCAGTCCGTCAAAGGTGCTGGTTCCGCGGCCGATTTCATCCATGACCACCAGGCTGTCTGATGTCGCGTTGTTCAGGATATTGGCGGTTTCCTGCATTTCTACCAGGAAAGTGCTCTGGCCCTGGGAAAGATTGTCCAGGGCGCCGACCCGGGTGAAAATCCGATCCGTTATGCTGACGGTGGCTCTGGCGGCAGGAACAAAGGCGCCCATTTGGGCCAGGATCACCGTCAGTGCCACCTGTCGCAGCACCGTGGATTTTCCGGCCATGTTCGGACCGGTGATAATCAGCACCTGGTTGCGGTGGTTGTCGAGCGCGATGCTGTTGGGAACAAAGCGTTCGGCGGTGATCATTTTTTCCACCACCGGGTGGCGGCCGTCTTCGATGGCAATGACGCCGTCGGTGGTAATTTCAGGCCGGTGATAATCATTGCGATCGGCAATTTCAGCCAGGTTGATCAGGCAGTCGAGTTGGGCCAGAAAACGGGCCGCCTTCTGGATATGCCCACTGTTGCGGGAGACCTGGCCCCGGATTTCATTGAATATTTCATATTCCAGGGCAGCGCGCCGCTCTTCGGCGCCCAGGGCCTTCATTTCAAAGGTTTTCAACTCATCGGTGATATAGCGCTCGGCATTGACCAGGGTCTGTTTGCGCACGTAGTGATCGGGGACATCCCCCGCACGCGCCTTCGGAACCTCCAGGTAATAGCCAAAAACCTTGTTGAAGCGCACCTTGAGGGTGCTGATCCCGGTGGCCTCCTTTTCACGCACTTCCAGCCGGGCGAGCCAACCCTTGGCATCCCGGCTGATCTGCACGAGCTCATCGAGCTCCGGGTGGTATCCGGTTTTGATGATCCCCCCCTCGTTGATGGTCGGAGGAGCGTCTTCCCGGATGGCGCTTTCAATCAGATCGGCCAGTTCGTTGAGGGGTTCCAGGTCGTCGGGACAACGAAAAAGATCGGCTTGCAGCTGTGACAGCAGCGCCCAGGTCATCGGCAGCGCCTGCAGCGAGCGTTTGAGCGCCACCAGGTCCCGGGCATTGGCATGTCCCATGACAATTTTGGCGCCGATGCGCTCGAGGTCATAAACGGATTTGAGATTTTCGCGCAGGTCGCGCCGCACCTGGCCCTTGTTTTTGGCCTCCTGCACCGCATCATGGCGCAGCCGGATTTTTTCGGGATCAATCAGGGGGTAGCGCATCCAGTCCGCCAGCATCCGGGCGCCCATGGCGGTCATGGTGCGGTCGATGATGCCGATCAGGGTTCCCTTGCGCGATCCGCTGCGAATGTTGTGCGACAGCTCCAGGTTCTGCCAGCTGAGCTCATCCACCAGCAGGTGGTCTTCGGTGAAATAGGTTTCAATGCCGGTCAGGTGCTGCAGGGTCTGCTTCTGGGTTTCACGGACGTAGTAAACCACGGCGCCGGCCGCCCGGATGCCGGCTTTAAGCTGTTCGCATCCGAAGCCCTCCAGGCTGATGGTCTGAAACTGCTCGGTGAGCCGTTCGTACCCCCTTTTGTACTCAAACGCCCGGTCGTCGAGATATGAAACAGCCACTTCGGACAAAGCCTGCCGGATGCGGGCGTAATCGCGGGATTTTTTAGAAGCCGCCGGCAGCAGGAGTTCCCGCGGCCGGATGCGGCTGATTTCCTCCAGCAAGGCAGCCAGACTGTGCGTTTCGGTTACCCGGAAGGTGCCGGTGGAAATGTCCAGACGGGCAATCCCGCACGCGTTGTTGTCGAGGGCTGCGGCCAGAACAAAATTATTGGCCCGTTCATCCAGGAAATCATCTTCAATGATCATTCCCGGCGTCACCACCCGCACCACTTCCCGTTTGACCAGGCCCTTGGCCTTGGCCGGATCTTCAACCTGGTCGCAGACAGCCACCTTGTGTCCCTGCTCGATCAGGCGGGCAATGTAATTTTTGGCAGCCCGGTGGGGCACCCCGCACATGGGCACCGGCGATTCATCGTTCTTGTTGCGCGAAGTCAGGGTAATCTGCAGCACCCGGGAAGCAACCTGGGCATCTTCGAAAAACATTTCATAAAAATCGCCCATCCGGTAAAAAAGAATCGCATCTGGGTACTGTTCTTTGATGCGCAGGTATTGCGCGATCATCGGGGTAGGTTTGGGAGGATTCATGGATTAACATTTTTTAATTTTTTTCATCTTCCGCTGCCGGCGCAGTTTCGGTTGCCGCAGAAGTCTCTGATGTTTTGCCGGTATCGCCTTCAAAGGATTTCACGGGCATGGTCTGGGTGGCGGGAAGCTGGCTGCCGGTGTCGGATGCCGTGGCGTCCGGCGGGGTCTCAACACCTTTTAAGGCATCAACTTCAGTTTTTAATTCAGACAATTCCTTGTCTTGCTTGGCAATCGTTGCATTGAGTTTTTTAATGGTGCGCCTGGCCTTGAAGCGGGCCGACAGACCAAAAAGAAAAGTAAGCACGATGCCGGCGACAAAAAAAATCAATATCAGGAGCGCGTTGGCCATCTCCGGCAGATGATACTCCTTCACCCCCAAGTTGAGCCGCAGGGTCTGTTTGGCCATAAAAAATTCCTGGTTTTGAAAAATCAACAGTGCCAGCATCCCAAAAACAATCGCCCAAATTGCCAGGGTAGATTTTTTCATGTAATTTCTCCATTAATTTTTAACAGTTATCTCCAATTGTTCAAAGTGTGGCTTTAAATTATTGAAGGTGTCCTGAAGATGCTGGGGAATGACCCGCACATCCGCGAACACGGTCAGGGCATTGGTGTCACCGAACCAGCGCGGGACAATGTGAAAATGCAGGTGCTCCTCAACCCCGGCCCCGGCAACTTTGCCCAGGTTCAGTCCGACGTTGAATCCATCCGGTTTCATCACTTTTTTAAGGATGCCCACCGATCGCTCCACGGTGGCCAGAAGCTCCCCCATTTCCTTTTTGGACAACTGGTCCAAACCCGCAATGTGGCGCACGGGCGCCACCAGAAGATGGCCGTTGATGTACGGAAACTTGTTCATGACCACCAGGGTGGCGGACCCTTTGAACAGGGTCAGATCATCTTTTTCCCCCAGGGCCTCGCAGAAAATGCAGTGATCTTCCTTTTCCGACAGGATGTATTCGATGCGCCATGGCGCCCACATCGTTTTCACGGCAACCGCACCTCACATTCAACGCCAACACGTTTTCAAACGCTGTCATCAGTTGACGCTCCCGTAAAAAGTCATTTTCGAGCGACTTTTTACAGCTTCAACACCAGTCAGTTATTTCATTTACGCTTTTTGAAAACAAAACTCAACCCTTTTTTGGAGGCAGAGATACAACCTGCAGCTCTCCCCACAGGGCCATTTTATCCCCGGCAATTATCACAACCCCGTCAACGGCGTCAATGCGTTTGGCGGCAGCAATAGCGATCTTCATGTCTGCAGCGCTACGGACCCGGTTGGCGATGGCGGTGGCGGCGGCATCGGCCAGGCAGCAGGATCGAGCGACTACGCAAACCGCATCGGCCCGTCCGAGACTCAGGGAGTGGCCAATGGTTCCCGAAGACGTGCACACCGCCACCGGTTCAAACCCGCCGCCGAGACGCAGACCGACACGCATGCTCAGGGGAGATTTGCCGGCAAATATTGCAGTCGTCACCGGCATCCGCGTATGGATGAAAACATCACCGCCATTTTCAACGACCACCTCAGCGGTAATTTCCAGCAGACCGAGACCCACCTGTTCGGCGATGGCCCCTGCCACCGCGGCCATGGGGCCCACCCCGGCGCATTGACCGGCGGCGGCCATTTCAGTGATAATTTTCGGTGCCGGTGCGCTTAGCTGCCAGGGAACGAGTGTCTCTGCAAAATCCGGGTGACGGGCGATAAAAGATTCCAGGTACCCGCGCTGCTGCAAAACCAGCTCACGGGTTTGTCGCTCCAGTTTTTTTTCAGCATGCACCAGCAGATCAGTTTCCTTGACCACCACCTGAAAGGAGGTTAATTTTTCGGGTTGAACCAGATTGCGGTAAGTGCGCGCTTGATACATTTAAAGTGTCTCTACTTCGGGCCGCATTGCTTCCGGACACTGGTTCAGGAAGTACTGGTCAGTCATGCCGGAGATAAAATCCCTGACGATTTCCGCGGGCTGGTGCTGTTCGACGTAATCGGAGGACATGTCCTTGAGAAACTGGCGAAAGATCACCGACTGGCTGCGCTGGTGGTGAAGGTCCTCAAGATAGGTGTCAAAAAGCTGTTGAAACAGGGTTTTAATGCGCCCGGTCTGCGACTTGATTTTCGGATTCATATAGATGCGTTCGAGGTTGAAGGCTTTCAGCTGTTTCAGCGCTTCGGAGACCTCGGGGCTGAAGGCGATATGCGGTTGGTGTTCACTGTTGCGGATGATGTCCGTGACCAGGTTAAATACGATGGTGCCATTGGTGCTGCCAAGTACATCCACGCTTTGGGGCGGCAGATCAGAGCGCTGGATCAATCCCAGCCGGATGGCGTCTTCAATGTCGCGGCCGATGTAGGCGACCGTATCGGCCATGCGCACCAGGCACCCCTCCATGGTCATGGGGATGAGGTCCACGGCGGGGTCCTGCCTGCGGGCCGCCATCAGTGACTCCATTTGCCCGAATGTCCGCGGCGGCGCCGGCGCCAGTTTTTCACTGTGCAATTCCCCGTCGTGGCACAGGATTCCATCCAGGGTCTGCAGACACAGATTCCAGCCCTTGCCTTTGCGTTCGACGCGGTCCAGGAACTGGACGCTCTGCAGGTTGTGGTGAAAATAGCCGATGCCGTGCTCGTGGCAGATTGCAGACAGAATCCGTTCGCCATCGTGGCCAAAGGGCGTGTGCCCGATGTCATGGCCCAGGGCGACGGCCTCAATCAAATCTTCATTGAGGCTTAAAAAACGGCCGATGGTCCTGGCGATTTTTGAAACCAGCTGCACATGCAGCACGCGGTGGGTGATATGGTCATTGCGCACCAGGTAAAACACCTGGGTTTTGTCAATATAGCGGGCATAGGCCAGTGAATGCAGAATCCGGTCCACGTCCACCGAAAAAGCCTGGCGATAGCCGGATTCCAGTTGCTCCTCGGGATGCCGGCGCACCCCCTGGGCATTGCGGGTAGCGGCGGGAGACAAAATTTCGCTTTCCCGGCGGTCCAGCATTTCCTTGAGCTGAATCAGACTTGGGTCGGTTTCATATTTCTTCATTTTCAATCATGCTTTCCATTAATTTGACATAATCAATGCCGGCCTGGCGAAAACCTTCCTTGCCATACTTCATGTTGGCTTCCAGGACGTAATACCGTCCCTGGTAGCGGCAGATATCAATGCCCACATCGTCCCAGCGGCATGATCGAGCGGTGTGCAGCGCCAGTTCAAGGGCCTGCGGGGGCACGCTTTGCAGGCTGACGGTGCCACCCAGCGAGATGTTGGTACGAAATTCATCTCGCCCTGCGATGCGCCAATAGGCATGAATAATGCGCCGACCGATGATCACCACCCGGATGTCGCGGTCGCCGGGAAGATATTCCTGGATGTAGGCGACCTTTGTCTGCTGCAGATAGTCCTGCAGGTCCGCCTCGGTCTGTATCAGGAAGACGCCGCGTCCCATGGCAGACCCGCGCGGGATCTTGGCGATGAATGGGAAATCAAAGTGATCGGTAATCGTGCGCTTCTGGCGCTGACCGTAAAACACCCGGGTGCGCGGATGAGGTATCTCCAGCAGGCTAAACAGGGCGGTCTGCTTGATTTTATCCTGCACACATTTGTAGGTGTGATAGCCGGGAAAGGTCGGCTTGCCCATGGCGTCGAACAGGTCGGCGTAAAAAGAAGAGGGATAGTATATGCGGTCGGCCTGGCGGATTAATTGCTGTTCTTGCGGGCTGTAATCGGAAAAATTAGTCCGCACCCCCAGCGTGAGGACATTTTTGCATTCGCGCAGCCGTCTTTCCAGGGCAATGGCTTTGGGCGGGGTATCCATAGTTTTTATTCCAGGCGAGAGACTTCAGTCAATATCCTCTTTCATCAATAATCCAAATTGTCCGTTGTCAGTGGTCCGTTGTCAACGGCATTTTAGCTCCAGCTTCTTGCGAACCCTGCTGTCGGGAAAACAGATCCGACTTTATCAATGTTCCAGCTATTTTCTGGTCAACGGGCAACGGACGACAGACCACTGACAAAATGCATTGGCATTCAATCGGTGTGAAACAGCCATTTCACCCTTTCCCGGCTCCTTTGCCAGTGGGTGCCCTGCCAGTAAATTCGCTCGCAGCGGCGGCATGCTTGAAATTTGTTGTGAGTCTCCCAAATATAATCCGGCACCATCCCGTGGACCTCCTCTTTGTCAACGGGATCGATGGGGCCGTTGCAGCGCAGGCATCTTGAAAACAGCCGGACATCATTTTCGGTGATGCCGGTTTCAGCGATCACCTGCCGCAGCTGTGACATCGGCTGATCGGAGGTGATAAAAATCAGCCGCCGGGCTGCGAAGGCCTGGCGGTTTTTTTCGATGCGCGTCAACACAATCCGCTTCGGCGCCAGCTGTTCATGAAACTGTTTGCCGGAAGCATCGGATTCATAGAGCGTGTCGAATCCGAGTATCCGCAGCCATTTGGCCAGTTTGCCAAGGGTTCTGTCGGCGGCAAAACACAGATCCATGGTTAACTTCGTTTTAATTGCTCATAGGCCTGCTGTATTTTCCGGAAGCGCTCTTCGGCCAGGGTTTTGAATTCATCGCCCAGGTGCGCCACTTTGTCCGGATGATATTTGGCGGCCAGGCGCCGGTAGGCCTGTTTGATTTCCGATTGGGTGGCACCGCGTTCGAGGCCCAGGATGGCATAAGGATCCTGGAAGTCACGGTTTTGCCTGGCGGCGCCGTCTTCAGCGCCACCTGCCCCCGTCCTGTGGGTGTCACCGGATGCCTGCTGTTGTTGATAGCGGGCGAACGCTTCTTTTTTTTTCTTTTGCATCGCAAGGTAGCGCCACAACAGCCCCACGATGACGATATCGTCGAGCCACCCCCAGCCGGCGATCAGATCCGGTAAAATATCAAAGGGACTGAGGACATAAAGCAATCCCAGAATAATCAGAATGATCTTCCACATTTTTATTGTCCGCTCCCGCGGGGTTGAGCTCTGCTGTCAGCTGTCTCAAGAACGGCAGTATAAATGAAAGATCAATTACGGTCAATGGCAAGCGCCCGCAGCTTGCCATCGAGGCTAAAGTTTATTGAATTTCAGCCGATTTACAGTATCTAAAGCTACTTTTATTGAATCGTCATCCGGGATATCATGAAGGGTTTTTTTAAAATACTTTCGCTGGCAATCCTGCTGACCGCGGGGATGGCTGCCGCCCTGGTCTATTTTTCGGATCAGCAGCTTGTGGTCTTGAATAACGGTATTGTCCTGGCCGTGGATAAATGCTGGCAAGCCGGTGACTCTGTTTTATATGAAATCGACAATGAACTTTATGTTGATAAAAAACAGATGGTTAAAAGTTTTGGCCGGCGCAATTTTTCCATGCTGTACATGGAAGTCCTTGCGATCGTCCAAAAATATTCCGCTTGGCTTGAAACCCGAATCAATGGGCTATTAAGCAAAAACAACATTGCCTTCGACCTCGATTTGACGGATCCCCTCACCCTGATGGTCCTGCTGCTGATTTTTCTGGCTTTCTGGCTCTGCATCCGTTTGCTGCGCAAAAAGGCCAGGACCGCAAAAAAGAAAAAGCCTGTTGTCGCTGTGCCGTCCAATCATTACGAGGTCCCCGGCCGCAAGGATATTGTCCGCTTTTTTTTGAACGTGTTCAAGCAGCAGATCGGCGCCGAGCCCGATGCGCCGGTGAAAATCGTGCTTTTGAAGTCGCCGGGGACAAGTCCCAACCAGATTTACGAATTGCGCGTCAAACACATGCAAGACTGGGCCAAACGCCGCATGACCATCGGCCCCCTGGGAGAGGAAAGCGGCAGCAAGAGCAAATGTTACTATGTCATTTACGATGTGCACATGGTGGTCAAAATCCCGGTCAAACCCATCACCGATTTCGAAAAATACATCGCAAGCATCAAAAAGGAAGTGCACATTGTCAACAAGCTGATCCCCAAGGAGTGCATCATTCCCAGGGTATCCGTGGTCCTGGGGCTGATTCACAGCTTTCCATACGGTGACGAGACCCCACCGGAAAGACTTGAGGAGCAATACATCAACTGGGTGCGGCGCAGCACCGAGTACCAGGAATTCCTGAAGATCAACAATAGTTTCATGTTTTTCATGGATCTTTCCCGCTATTATTTCCTGGGGCACATCCTCGCCGAGCTGCACGACATCCAGGATCTCATCGAGCGGGAAATCAGCGAATATGCGCCCATCATCTTTGACCCGGCAAAGTTCAAAGGCCGTTACGGAGTCGAAACCGATGCCATTTTCGAAATCCGCGAGGTCTACAACCGTTGTGAAGTCAACATCCGGCAGCTGATTGCCAAGATGGGGATTTCGGCTCCCATCCCCATGTACCAGATCCAGACCTGGTTTCATACCCATCTGGCCAAAAAGAAGATTGCCTCCGGCGCAAAGGGGTATTCAGAGAAGTTCGTAACGGAATTAAACCGCCTGCTCGGATCCGCACTGCGGGAAAACACCACTGCGGTGGGGGTCTATCGGAAAATCATCAAAGACTATGTCTATATGTCCACCTTTGAGCAGAACAAGGCCCAGATGGCGGCCATTTCTCTCAACCTGCTGGATTTGCTGGCCTGGCTCAGACGCAAGAGGATATCCATGCGGGACTTGAAACCCGACAACCTGTTTGTCGCCGGCGACCCGGAGCGCTATCCTCTATTTCTGCGTTCCGCCGACGAATTTTCCCTGGGCATCATTGACGTCGAGACGGCCGTTGATTTTGAAAAATCCAAATATACAAAAACCAAGCAGCCGCTGCTGGGCGGGACCCCTTTTTACGCCACCCCTTCGCATTTCATAAAAAATGATATCATCACATACAAATATGCCAACCTCGGCAAAATCCTCCACCTGCAGGACTGGCACGCAACCCTGGCAATGATTTACAATGTCATTACCGGTGAGCAGCTGTTTGAACAAACCGCCAAACTTTTCGGCGATCTTCGCAGCATGATGATCAGCGTCAACCGTCCGCAAGGCTATCGTAGCGAGATTTATGAGGACGCCAGCCGGATTTTCTGGAACAGCGCGCACAAGGAGATTCAATTAAAAACCGCTGAAACGGAAAAGATTCTTAAGTCCGTGGTGTTGACGCTGCCGCAATCCGTGACCCATATGTTTGTCAAGGTTCTGGCCAAAGAAAGAAAGTCAATATCCGGAGCCATCCGGGCCTGTGTTGCCTCCCAGAGTGTTTTTGAAAAGCCCCAGACCCGGGAACTGCTGTTGAAATCTGCCCATGCCAGAATCTGTCAACTCCAGGCGGACCTGCAGCGCAAGGCCGGTCAGGTTGAAAATGCCGGGGGATCGCGAACTGAAGCCATCATGTTTTTGCACCAGCTGGCCGAGCTCAAGTTGATGTTGGCCCACCATGCCCGGATGCATAAACTGCTATCCGTGCCAAACCCCAAATTGTCCATCCACGACATCCTCGCCTTCATGTTCCATGTGGTGGTCAACAACATGTATCGCCCTGAGTGGGGTCCCCTTTGCGATGATGAACCGGCAATTTGCGATCTGCCGGATGAAGAAACCATGATTGCCGCCACTATCTGAGTTCCCAACTGCCTGCTTTTTATTGACAGGCTACCGCCCCCGCTATATCTATAGGTAAGAAAAAAATATTGTCTGCCGGACGTTAGGGGTATGGCCCAATGAAGCCCATGATCAAAGCTTGCTTGTCCATCTTGCTGGTCTGCGGCCTGGTAGCTCATGGCACCTGCAACCATGCTTTTGCCGAAGGCATCCGCAAACCGGTCAGAGCGGGCAGCTTTTATCCGGCTGATCCCGCCGAATTGACCCGCCTTATCGATCGACTCGCCCGCCGGGCCCGCAAAAGCGATATCCGGATTCCACCCGGCAGGGCCCTGCGGGCCCTGGTCATGCCTCACGCGGGCTATATATACTCCGGATGGACCGCCGCCCATGTCAGCCTGGTTCTGAAAAAAACACAGTTTGCGCGGGTCATTGTTTTGGGCCCCGACCATTTCATCGGTTTGCGCAACGGGGCCATCTGCGACGTGGACGCTTATGAAACCCCGCTGGGAAAAGTCCGCTTGGACAGGAATGTTGACAGGCTGCGCCGGCAGTCCGATTTGTTTCAGTCCCTGCCGCCGGCCCGGGACCGGGAGCATTCCCTGGAAGTTGTGCTGCCTTTTTTGCAGCACTGCCTCGGCAATTTCAGGCTGGTACCGGTCATTGTCGGACGGGCCGCCGTCCGGGCCATGGCCAGCGCACTGGAACCCCTGCTGGATGACCACACCCTGCTGGTTGTCAGCTCGGATCTTTCCCATTATCTTTCCTATGAAGCGGCGGTAAGGCGCGACCACCAGACCCTTGAATGGATCATGGAGCCGTCGGCCCCTGCCCCGCCTGATTTGCAAAATCGGGCCTGCGGGATCATGCCGCTGATGATATTAAGAGACATTGCCAACCGCCGCCACTGGCAGCCGGTGCTGCTTCATTATTCCAACAGCGGCGACAGCGCCGGGGATCGTTCCCGGGTTGTCGGCTATGCCGCCATTGCTTTTTTTGGAGACAACCCCATGGCAAATGAAAAATCAGATGATTCCAGACGGCAATTCACCGAACAGCAGGGTCAGGCACTGGTGCGACTGGCCCGGCATACGATTATGAACAAACTGGGTTGCAAAGTGCCGGCTGACGAAGCCCGGGCCCTGGAGGCCGCGTTGCAGGACAAGGCGTTTGCCGCCCATTGCGGAACCTTTGTGACCCTCAAAAAAGACGGCCAGCTGCGAGGCTGCATCGGCAACCTGACATCCGACGCATCGGTGCTGGATGGTGTTCGTGAAAATGCCATCAATGCAGCCTTCCGGGATCCGCGCTTTGCGCCCCTGGCAGAAAGTGAGCTGGACAAAGTTCAAATCGAGGTCAGCATTTTAACCGAACCGCGTCCCCTTGAATTTCGTGAAGCCCGGGACCTGGTGGCCAAACTGCGTGCCAACGTGGACGGCGTTATTCTTCGCCAAGGATATGCCAGTGCGACTTTTTTACCCCAGGTCTGGGAGCAGCTGCCGCAGCCGGAGGATTTTCTCGGCCATCTGTGCCTGAAAGCCGGATTGTCCTCGGATGCCTGGAAACAGCCCGGTCTGGAAGTTTTGACCTACCAGGTCCAGTACTTTGAAGAAAATCGATGATCGCACCATAATCCGGGTGGTCATCTTCACCGGCATTGCCTCGGTGGTCACCCAACTGCTCACCATCCGGGAATTCTTGAGCCGCTTCGAGGGCAATGAAATCGTCATCGCCCTGATTCTTTTCAACTGGCTCATCCTGGGGGGACTGGGTACCCTGCTGGCCCGTTTCGCCGCCCGGCGTTTCGCTCCCCCCACCGCAGTCAGGCTGGGCTGGCTGTCGCTGGTGCTGGCGGCCCTGGCCCCGGTTCAGATTCTGGCAATCCGCATTCTGGGTGACATGGTTTTTGTTTACGGCAGTTCGGTGGGATTTTACCCCACCTGGCTGTTTGGCTTTGTCATCATCACCCCTTACTGTCTGCTGCTGGGATTCGTTCTGCCTTACAGCCTTTTCGTGCTGCGGGCTACAGCGGCCGGCTATCCCGGCAGTCGGATCTACATTGCCGACAACATCGGCGATATTTCCGGCGGCGCCCTGTTCTCCTTTGCCCTGGTCTACCTGGTCACCCCCCTGCCGGCCATTTTGCTGGCCCAGCTGCCCCTGCTGGCCGGTGTCTACCTGGTGTTTCCCGCCCCGCAGCGCAACCGGCCGGCAGTGATTGCCGCCATGGCACTGGTGCTGTTGACCCTGATCGGAGCCGTTGTCGGCGAAAAGGCCTCTTTGGCTCCGCGACAGGGCAAACTGGTCTATTACCGGGAAACGCGCTATGGCCGCATCGCTGTTTACCGGGACCGCGAACAGTACACCCTGTTCGAAGATGGGGTACCCATGTTCAGCACCCAGAATCGCAGCATCGCCGAAGAAACCGTTCACTATCCCCTGGCCCAGCTCGACGGTCCGCGTCGGGTGCTGCTGATTTCCCTGCAGGCCGGTGTGATGGCGCAATTGCAAAAATATGGTTTGAGCGCCATTGACTACGTGGAGCTGGACCCGGAAGTCAGCGCCACCGAGCTTCGATTTGGCCTGCTGAGAAAAGTTGCGGGGCTCAAAATTCTGCATCAGGACGCCCGTGCCTACCTGTCCCGCACGACCACACGCTACGATGCCATCATTGTCAACCTGCCCGAGCCGACCACCTTCCAGGTCAATCGTTTCTATACCCGGCGCTTTTTCCAACTGGCCAAAGACCATTTGACCCCCGGCGGGGTGTTGAGCTTTTCCATGCAGGGATTTGACAATTTTCTGGCCCCGGCCCAACGCCGCAAACTGTCCGTGCTTTTCAACACGGCCAAAACCTGTTTCAGGCATGTATTGCTGCTGCCCGGGCAAAAAGTGTACTTTCTGTGCCGCGACCGACCCCTGGACACCGACATCCCGGCGGCCCTGGTGCGCAAAGGGATCGCCACGGCCTATATCAGCGGTTTTTATTACGGAAACCTGACGGCTGAAAGAATCCGTCGCCTGAACGACAGTCTGGATCCATCCACGCCCCTCAATGTGGATCACGCTCCTTTTCTGATGCGTCTGATGTTCGCCCAGTGGTTCGCGAAGTTTCAAACCTCCCCTCTTATTTTTTTCCTGATTTTCGGGCTGTTGCTGGCAATTTACCTGTGGCGGATTTCAGCCGAGGAGTTTGTGCTCTTTTCCACCGGGTGCATGACCATGGGCAGCGAGGTGCTGGTTATTTTTGCATTTCAGATCTATTTCGGCTATATTTACCTTCAAATCGGCATCATCGTCACCGTATTTCTCGCCGGGCTGCTTCCCGGCGCCTGGCTGGGCCAACGCCTGCACCGTCGTGGACGCCGGGTTCTGGCCATTACCGACATTGCGCTCATCATCCTGGTGGCCCTGTTCGTTCCGGCAGTGACGGGCTTCGGTGAGCGTATACCATCGGTGCTGTACCTGGTGTTCGGATTCTGTGTTTCCGTGGCCTGCGGGTTCCAGTTTCCCGTGGCCCTTTATCTGCGGGGCGACGATAGGGCGGCCGCTGCGCGGACCTTTTCCGCCGATTTGATGGGAGCGGCCTGCGGCACCCTGCTGACCAGCATCGTGCTGATCCCCTATGCCGGGATTGTTTGGGCCGCCGCCGTCCTGGCCGGCATCAAAATGGTCAGTCTGGCAGTGGTTGGAATTTCCAAAGGCGGCATCAAAACCGGGGATAATTTCCAATGAAAAAAATATCGCGGCGTCAGTTTCTTCACGGTGGGGCGGCGTGCCTGGCGACGGCCGCCGCCTCGGGGGTCCTGTGGCCCTTTGGCGATCAGGCCTGCGCAGGGGCGCTCGGGGGCGACATCCGCGGCCGGGTGTTTAAGGGAGATGCACCGCAAAAACTCTGGAAGTGGTCCCGGGAGGGATTTTTATACAAAAAATTAAAGCAAGCCAAGGTTGTCTGCGGCATTTGTCCCAACCGCTGCATTCTGGCACCGGGAGACCGCAGCGTATGCCGCTCGAAAGTCAACCTGGACGGCAAACTCTACAGCCTGGCCTACGGCAACCCCTGTTCCGTACACACCGATCCCATCGAAAAAAAGCCCTTGTTTCATTTCCGGCCCCGCACCCTCGCCTTTTCCCTGGCCACCACGGGTTGCAATTTTCGCTGCCTTAACTGCCAGAACTGGGAGATTTCCCAGGTCAAACCGGAAGCTGTGCAGCCTTACATGCAGGAGCTTTTTCCTGCAGACGTCCCTGCCGCGGCCCGGCAAAACGGGGCCCAGTCGGTGGCCTACACCTATTCGGAGCCCATCACTTTTTTCGAATACATGATCGACACTGCCCGGGCCGCAAAACAGGCCGGACTTTACAACCTGTGGGTGTCCAACGCCTACATCAACAAAAAACCACTGCTGGAACTGTGCAAGGTGCTGGACGCGGCCAGTCTCAACCTCAAATCATACAGTGACGCCATCTACCGCAAACTCAACGGCGGGCGCCTCAAGCCGGTGCTCAACACCTTTAAAATTCTGCACGAACAGGGCATCCACTTTGAAATGATCAACCTGGTGGTGCCCGGTTACGTGGACGACGAGGACATGACCCGCAGGATGTGCGCCTGGATTTTAGAAAACATCGGCCCGGATCACCCGCTGCATTTTTTGCGGTTTTTCCCGCGCTACAAGCTGGACCGCCTGCCCCCCACCCCGGTGTCCACCCTGACCCGCTTCCGGCGTCTGGCCATGGATGCCGGCATCCACTATGTTTACGTGGGCAACGTGGCCGGACACGAGGGCAACAACACCTATTGCCACCATTGCAAAAAACTGTTGGTCGAACGCCGGGGCTATTTCATCCCCGTTTACAACCTGGCGGGCAACCGCTGCCGGTTCTGCAATACGGTCATTCCAGGAGTCTGGGATGTATAGAAGTGGGAAGGCGGAATGCGGAAGTGGGAAAGGGGGAGGTATCTTTCCCTTATTTTAAAGGAGGGCCGAGGGAGATTTTAGCGCCTTTAAGCCGAAGATCTTTAAAGGAATTTTTTCTGCAATCAGATCAAAATGCTTGTCCCGGTGCAAAAGCTGGGCTTTATTTTCCAGGCACAACAGCGCAATATAAGTATCAGTCAAAGGAACGTTAATCCCCTTGCGGAAAAGCTTGAATGAGAATGCCGCCAGTCGCTCCCAGAATGCATTCGACACGCTAAGGTAGGCAACTCCTTTGAGTAATTCCGACAGCCGGTTAAATTCCTTTTTTGTTTTGGCTCCTCGCAGCAATTCAGTTTTAATAATTCCGGGCAGCAATACCCGATTATGTAAGATCAAGTCTTTTACCAGCAGCGTCAATTCCCGGTCTGCTCCCCGACGAAACGAGTCAATCCAGGCGGATGTATCGATAATCACCCTATCCATCCCTGCGCATCTCCTCAAGGTCCTTTTGGGAATAACCGAAATCATAATTGCCAATCAAGTCAGCCAGTTTTTCTCTTCTCTTGATGTCCAGAAAAGTTTCAATGGCCAGAATGATCGCATCTTTTTTAACCGTTGTGCCGGATTCTTTCAGCAATTCATCCAAAAGATCTTTTTTTATATCAATCAAGGTGCGCATGTCAGCCTCCGTGTATATATATCATCAGCACTAATTTATATATAAAAAATACGGCTGTCAACTGCAATTTTCATCTTCCTCGTCTTCATCGCGATAAGCGCGCTTGCGCAAGACCAACCGGATGAAACCGCCGATGGTAATCACGGCGGCCAGGAAAAAAACAATGCCATAAATATGATTGGCCAGATAGACCAGCCAGCTCGGCCCGGCTGCCAGATGATTGAGCCACTGGGCCTCGAGTTCTTCACTGGACAAGGACAGACGTATTTTCAGAGCGCTTTCCAGGGAGCCGCCGTTTTTCAGGAGGTTGAGGATATCCACCACCGCGGTTTTGCCATATTCCCGGCTGATGTAGTCAACGACACTCTTGCTCTGCTCGTAGGCCAGCATCAGTTCCCGGTTGTCCGCCGGAAAGCTGTGGGACAGCCTGGACAGCGGAATCTGGCGGTCGGCCAGAACAGCAGCATTCAGCGAGGATCGATTGGTCGTCAGGATGATGTCGGCCAGGCCGTCGCTGGCCCACTGGCACACACCTTCATCCAGCCAGCGGGGCAAGGCGGTGCGCGGAATGTGGCGATGCAGCAGCAGGTGACACAATTCATGCTTGAGGGTCGTCGCCAGGGTAAAGGGCCGGGTGGTCATCTTTGAATAATCGATGACCACCAATGCTTTTTCCGGAACCGCGAAAGCCACGTAAAGCGCATGGCGGGTCATCTGTTGAAAATCGCGCCTGTTTTTGACCAGCACCACCCGGGGGTTGACGTCCAGCTGCCAGCCGAAGAGGGTTTCCAGTTCATCTTTCACCCGGGGATAGATGTTGACAACTTCGCGGGCGGCGGGCTCGATTGGAGGGGTGAATATGACCGCCAGCTGATCATTCCTGATTACCGCCGCTTCAGCCATCCACCCGCCGGCGGTGAAACTAACGGCCAAAACGAGATAAATTATTCTGTAAATGTTCATTCTTGTTGATGGCGCTCAAAATTTACTTTTTACGATTGCGTCATTCTTACATTGGGTCTATTATAGCCCCTGCTTGAATTCAACTCGTATTTCTTGCTATTCATACTGATGAAGTCGCAAAAAGTCCAATTCTTCGCTTGCGGCAGTTCCTAAAGGAGATCCCCATGACCGACATTCGATCGCGCGCCATCGAAGGGCTCAAAGCGGGCGACAGCTTCACGGTCAAGCGCACCTTTAGCGAGCAGGAGATGAATGTTTTTGCTGAAATTACCCGGGATTACAACCCTGTGCATTTCAGTGAGCGTTTCGCGGCCGCCAAAAGATTCAGCGGCCGCATCTGCCACGGACTGCTGGTGGCCGGCCTGCTCACCGAGATCGGCGGACAGCTCGGCTGGCTCGCATCGCGGATGGATTTTCGCTTCAAAAAACCGGTTTATTTCGGCGATACCATCGAGTGCCGGCTGACCATCACCGAAATCGATAAAAACGGTCGTTCTCGGGCGACGGCGATCTATAAAAACCAGCACGGGGTGATCGTACTGAAAGCCGATCTGGAAGGCATTATACCGGGTATTGTCGAGCGTGAAATTATCGCTTCCATGGTCCAGCGCGGAGATCCCACCAACAAAACAAGGTCAAACTTTTGACGAATTGTTCGCCCCGCAAACGCTTATAAGGCTTTTTCTTTTTTCCCGCCGCGGATGGAATAGTTCAACCATCAGAAAATACAGGATTTTTTTCTATTGCTGGGTTGGCATGATTCCTGCTATCTCTGATTGGGTTGCACGAACAACTCAAGCTTTCAACCCTAGTGGAGCAGGCCATGGCGGTCCCACCACATATTCTCATCGTGGAAGATGATCCGGTTTTCTGCACTTTTTTAAGAACTCTGTTAATTCCCAGGGGCTATGCGCTTCAAACCACCGACAGCGGCCGGCAGGCAGTTCATCTTTTGAGCGGCAATTCGACCGACCTTGTGCTTTTGGATTTTGGCCTGCCGGATATGGACGGCATTGAAGTCTTAGACCAGTTGCGCAAGCGCAATGCCCACACCCCCGTCATTATCATCACCGGCAAAGCGTCCGTCGATTCGGCTACCAAAGCCTTGCGCAAAGGCGCCTATGATTATCTTGAAAAACCCATCCGCCCAAAAAAACTGTTGAAAAAAATCGAAAACGCCCTGACCCAGAAGCGCCTGGAAAAGGCTCACAAACATGTACAGCACCAGTTTCGTGAAAGCGAGAAAAAATATCGGCGGCTATTTGAAAGCGTAACGGACGCACTGCTGATTTATGATGCACAGACGTTGCGTTTTGAAAAGATTAATCGGGCCGGCCTGGCACTTTTCGGGTATTCAAAAAAAGAATTTATGGCCCTCAAAGTTCCAGATCTTTCCGCTGAAAAAGACAAGACTAAAAAAGCCATCAGGCGGATCCAGGCGGGTAAACAGGGCAGCCGCTTTATTCAACTGCGGTATTTGAAAAAAAAAGACGGTTCGGTTTTTCCCGGCGAGATCAGCATTTCACAATTTTCTTCGGGCAATCGCAAAAAGGTCATTGCTTCCATCCGGGATGTTACCCAACGCCAGCAGGCGGAAGAAGCCCTGCGGCAAAGCGAAGAGCGTTTTCGCCAGCTGGTGGAAAATTCGCTGATCGGCATTTCAATTATCCAGAACAACCGCTACGTTTACAAAAACCCGAACCAGGAGAAAATATTCGGACCGGTTACGGATAAAACCCTTGACGAAATTATTCAAGCCACCCATCCGGATGACATGGACAAGGTCAGGGCGGTTTATGAAAGCCTGCGCAACGGTGAGGTGAAAATTGCAGAAGTCGAAGCGCGGTTCTATCCTTCCGGGAACACCAGCAATCAGGCGGACATGAAATGGATCCATGGGCGCGCATCGATGATTAAATATTACGGAGAGAACGCGATCCTGCTGAATGTCATCGATCTAACCGAGGCCAAACTGCTCGAACAGCAATTGATCATCAAAAACAAACTGCTCTCTCTGGGGCGCGTGGCAGCCGGCATTGCCCATGAAATCAGAAATCCGCTCACGGGAATCAACAGCTATTTGTACACCCTCGAGGATCTGTGTCGTGGACAAGGCGTCAGCCGTGAAGATCTTCTACAGATGCGGCAGATCGTGGGACAGATCCAGGCGGCTTCCAATAAAATAGAGTCGGTCATCAAGCGGGTCATGGATTTTTCCAAGCCGGGTGCACCCAAAATGGTGCTGTCGGACCTGAATGCCTCCATCCAGGAAGCCGTGCAATTGTCGGCTGTTACCATGCGCAAGCATGGAATTGCGCTCAAAACTGCCCTGTCGCCCAATCTTCCACGCTGTTATATCGATGCTCACCTCATCGAACAGGTGATATTGAATTTGATTACCAATGCCGCCAAATCTTTCGAAAAATCAAATGACGACAAAATAATCGAGATTACGTCATTTTCGGTCAACAACCGGATATTTTTGCAGGTTTCCGACTCGGGCCCGGGAGTGCCCCCGGAACTCAGAGACAAGATTTTCGATCCTTTCTTTACCACCCGGGAGGATGGGGCGGGCATCGGTTTGAACATTGCCCAGCGAATCATTGCCGATCACAACGGCTCTCTTTCTCTGGGCATCAGTAAGTGGGGAGGCGCTGAGTTCAGGATCGAGCTTCCCGTGGAAAAAAGGATGAATCCCCGATGACACGCTACTGCCTATACGTTGTGGATGATGAAAAGCTCGCCCGGGAGGGGCTGAGCCTGGCACTCCAAAAAACATACCAGGTTTTATCCTTTGCCACGGCGGAATCCGCCCTGGAAGCCATATCGCACAATCCGCCCGACCTGGTGCTGCTGGATGTCGGTCTTCCGGGCATGAGCGGCGTTGAGGCGCTAAAAGAGATCAGAACCCATCATCCGGATGTGCTGACGATCATGATCACTGCCTACGAGGATGTCAAGACCGTGGTCGCTGCCATGAAACACGGCGCCTACGATTACATCGTCAAACCCGTCCAGATGGAAGCCCTGATGATCATCCTGCGCAATGCCCTGGAATCCATTTCCATGCGCAAGGAGATCCAGAGCCTGCATGAGAAATATCTCAAGGAAAACCTGCCCTGTTTCATCGGCGACAGCAACGCCGTCCAGGGGATCATGGACCTGGTCGACAAGGTGGCCAAAAGCCCGGATACGCCGGTGCTGATTCATGGGGAGACCGGAACGGGCAAGGAATTGATCGCCCGGGCCATTCATTATAAAAGTCCCAACTTCAAGGGGTCTCTGGTGGCGGTCAACTGTGCGGCGATTCCCAAAGAGTTGATTGAAAGTGAGCTGTTCGGCTATGAAAAAGGGGCTTTTTCCGGGGCCGACAAAGCCGGCAAGGCCGGGCTGGTGGAACAGGCCGCTGATGGTACCCTCTTTCTGGATGAAGTCGGCGACCTCAGCCCGGAAGCCCAGGCGAAACTGCTGCGTTTTCTTGATGAGGGCAAGTATTACCGGGTGGGCGGCACCCGGAGCCAAACGGTTAAAACGCGAATTATCTCTGCGACCAACAGGGACCTCCAGCAGCTGGTGGATGACGGTAAATTCCGGCTGGATCTGTACCACCGTTTTGCGGTGGTGAAACTCGAAATTCCTTCCTTAAACCAGCGCCGCGATGACATCCTTCCCCTGGCCCGACATTTTCTGGTGGCGTTCAGTCAGAAATTCAACAAATCATTTAGCGCCATATCTTCCGGGGCTGAAAAGCTTTTGAAAGAAAGAAACTGGGACGGCAATGTACGCGAGCTGAAAAACCTGATGGAACGGGCGGTCTTGCTGGCCGACGGCCCGGTGCTGACCGTCGCAGACCTCGGCCTGGAAATGGCTGATCTATCGAAAATCTCCCAAACAAGCACAAGCGCCATGCAGCTGCCGGACGTTACCCCCGCAGGGATCGACTTTCCGGCCATCATGGCGGCAATCGAAAAAAGATATCTCGATTCAGCCCTCGCCCTGTCCCGGGACAATGAAAGCCAGGCTGCCCGGTTGCTGAACCTGAGCCGCGATCAATTGCGCTACCGCCGACAAAAATTAGCGGTTCAATAAAATCCAACCCCTCTCAACCTTCAGCCTTCCGACATGCCCGCTTCCAGGTTTCATCGACTGCCTGCTGTCAGCCGCATCTTCATTTTTTTCGACTTCCGCATTCCGACTTCCCAATTCCAATGCGTCTTATTCCTCAAATTATTGTGTAAAATTGCTCAGTTGCGCCCTTTCCTGCTGGTGTCAGCAAAATTCCATATTGAAATAATGCCCTGTTTTTATTGAATATTGTTTTCAATCTTCCATTGTGGCACACTTCCTGCTCCATAGAGGTGGTTTTCTTTATTGATTTCAAGTCGTTGCGGAGAAACGATGAGCGCCTTTAATAAATTAACAAAAATGAAAATCCTGTTGATCGACGATGACGAACTGATCCGGGATTCTCTAAGCATCGCTTTTAAATCTAAAGGCTGCTGGATGTGGGCCGTTGAAAGCGCTGAAGAAGGGTTAAATGCACTTCAACAAGACAAGTTTGACATTGTTATCAGCGATCTGAGGCTTCCGGGGATGAACGGCCTGGAAGCGCTCCGGTCAGCCATAAAGTTTCAACCCGGCATACGAGCTGTCCTGATCACTGCCTATGGTGAGCGGGACATTGCCATCAAGGCCTCTGAAGCAGGTGTTCACGGTTTTATCGAAAAGCCCTTCTTGGTTGGAGCGCTTTTTGAGTCACTGGAGAGATTAATCAAATCACAGCAGGCTGTATGATCCATCAGCTGGGAGCATGGACGCGTGTCAGTGCGACAACCAAAAATAAAATGCCGCACTCACAAAGATCCGGGCCGTGATATTAGCCTCAACGGCATCCGAGCCATACTGACGGTGTGTACGGCGTTGATGATCCTGCTTGTATTGAGTTCTGCCGCCTAGGCCGACTGGTTCAATACCAGCTGGACCTACCGCAAGAAGTTGACCATCGACAACACCAAGGTGTCCGGCACCGGCAGCCATTCCAACTTCCCGGTGCTGATCTCCTACACCGATGCGGACCTGAAAGACACCACCAACGGCGGCCACGTGGGCCAGTCCGATGGTGGGGACATCCTGTTTACCAGCTCCGACGGCACCACCCAGCTCAGCCACGAAATCGAAAAATACGACAACACCACCGGTCAACTGATCGCCTGGGTCAAGGTCCCCACCCTGTCCACCTCGGCCGACACGGACATTTACGTTTACTACGGCAATGCCTCGTCCACCGATCAATGGGATCCGACGAATGTCTGGGACAGCAACTACGTCCTGGTCCAGCACATGAACGGCACTTCTTACACGGCCCTGGACGATTCCACCAGCAACAACAACGATGTCACCGCCGAAACCGGGGATCCAACCTATGGTTCGACCGGTAAAATCGGTGCCGCGGTGGACTTTGACGGCAACGACTATGTCTCCATGGCCGACTCCGCCTCCCTTTCTTCCTTCACCAGCGCCATGACCATCCAATTCTGGGCCAAGCCCAATCAAAACTATGGTATGGAACTTTTTACATCGCCAATGTTGATCAAGCGCTAAATTCTTTCAACGGCATCATGGATGAGGTGCGCGTCTCCAAATCCGCGCGTTCAGCCGATTGGATCGCAACTGAATACAACAACCAGAACTCGCCCGCCACCTTTTACAGCGTGGCAAGCGAGGAAAGCGGCGCCACGCAGGATCTGACCCAGATCCACTTCCGCTGGCGCAATGATGATGGGGTGGAAGGCAGCCGGGATGGTGACATCGCCATTTACCGGGAAGCCACCGCCGCAGACGCCATCACCACATCAAACTTCGATCACACCTGGGATACAACGGTCCGACAAGACAGTTCCAGCTATGCACTTGATACGGACAACAAAAGCATCCAGCTGAAATCCGGACATTATCTGGTGCTGTATGCCGCCCGTTTTGATTCAACCGATGGCACCGGCCGATCAGAAATCCAATCCGGGCTGGTTTTAGACGGCTCGGAACTGCCCATTGGCTGGTCACAGGGCTATATCAGAAGAAACAGTGGTGCCGATGAGGCCTTTACCGCCGGTGGCGGCATTATCGATGTCGCCAGTGACAATGATATTCTCATGCTGCGAACCTTTCGCACGGACAGCAATGCCGCCGGCGTTCAAAGGGTTGCCAACACATCCGGCATCCAGCTGCTGAAACTGGATGATGATTGGGACTACTGCCGTCTGCACCTTGACACCACCCAGACCGGTCCCACATCAGCGACATGGGTGGACGTGACCTACAACCAGCAAGATGAGTTGGATACCGGCAGCTTTGTCCATACCGTCGGCTCGGCTGATATCACCCTCAAGACCGCCGGTCACTACCTGGTCATTGCCAATACCTACGGGGCGCTTGGCTCCACGGTGAACGACCGAACCCTGGTACGCCAGCGGCTCACAATAAATGGCAACGAAGTGGCCGGCAGCCGCACGACGGTTTATGTCCGCGGCAACTATGGCGGGGAAGGCCCCCAGGAAGGAGCCGTTTCCACCGGTGCAATTATTGAAACGACCAGCGCCAACCAGACGCTCAACGTGGAAGTCAACCGGGGCGACGGCACCCAGGCGTGGACCATCAACCACGATGGAGAGGCCACGCCGAATACCGTGACCCGCACCGCGGTCACAATCGTGAAGCTGCCGGATACCGCCGACTATATCCGACTCGATGATTCCGGGACAGACGATATGAATCCCACCAGCTTAACGGCCCTGGGATGGGACACCGAAAATGAAAAAGACAGCGCTTTCACCCATACGGACAACCAGATCCAGGTCAACGAAGATGATGATTACCTGTTTCTCACCACCCTGTATGCCGGTGCAGCCGGAGTCACCCGCGCCGTCTGGAATCAAACTTGGAGGATAAACGGTTCGGGAAATACGTACTATGGCCAGGCGGGCAACTATAATCGCAACAGCGGGGCCAATGACACCGGCAGCTGGTCTGGAATCATCTTCCCGGATCTGGTCGATGCGGATTATATCGAAGTTGTCACCCAGGCCATTGGGGCAACGGGGGTCGTTGCGGCGGATCGCAAAGGCGTCCAGGGGGTGCGCATCTCATCGCTCTTCTCATCCAGTCTGTCAGCCACCTGGGCGGCGGCGGAAGACACCAAGCTGACCGGGCTGTCGAAAGGAACCGTCAAACGGGTGCGTTTTGCGGTTTCCAACGAGGGCGGCTCCAGTTCCGGGGCGGTCACCTATCAGCTGCAGGTGGCCCAGACGGCCACCTGCTCCTCGGGCAGCTACAGCGCGGTTCCCACCGGCACCAGCGGCCACTGGCAGATCGCAGGCTCCAGTTACATCACCGACGGGGAGGCAAGCATCAACGTAGTCGGCGGCCTGACCGACGAGGCCGGCACCTTCGTGGCCGGCGAACTCAAGGATGCCGGCAACACCACCGGTTCGATCACCCTGGACGGCGACGAGTTTACAGAAATCGAGTTTGCAGTTAAGGCCACCACCAACGCCACCGCCGGTGCCGACTACTGTTTTCGCCTCTATGACGCCACCAACAACCGGGCGCTGGACACCTATACCCAGTATACCCGGGTCCAGCTGGCCACCACACCGGGAGTCTTCAACTACCGCAAGTCCATCACCATCGACAACACCAAGGTCACCTGCACGGCGGATGTGACCGATTTTCCGGTGCTCATCAACATCAGCAGCGACAATGATCTTAGAACCACCGCCAACGGCGGCCACGTGGAAAGCGCCAATGGATATGACATCGTCTTTCGCTGGGATGACGGCACCTGCACCGGGGGCGAACCCTGCAAGGGGCTGTATCACGAACTGGAAAAATATGACCCCGTCACCGGCGAGCTGGTCGCCTGGGTGAAGATCCCCACCCTGTCGGTTACATCCGACACCACCTTTTATGTGTATTACGGCAACGACAGTGTGACGTCGGCCTCCGAAAGCCCGGCAGATGTGTGGGATTCTGATTTTATCAGCGTCTATCACCTGAATCATACCTCCGGAACCACCGTGGACTCGCTGGATAATTTTAATGCCGAAGACGGCATTGATCCGGATTCGAACATGGACCAGACCGGGGTTGCCGCCGGCGCAGATTATTTTGACGGTGGCGACTATCTGGGCACCAATCCTGAATGGGCCGTTACCGGTGCTCATACCTACTGTGCCTGGGTGAAGTTCAGCACCACCGGCAGCAACATGATCATTCTGGAAGACGGAGGCACCAGCAACGGGGATGGGTTGGGGATCACTGCGGCCGGAAATTTCCGATACGGGGCCCGATGGGCTTCAACCGATTACAATGTTGACAGTGCAAGCACCTATGCCGATGGATCCTGGCATTATATCTGCGGGGTAAAAGACTCCAGCGACACGATGTATCTTTACGTGGACGGGGGAACTCCCAATTCCATATCGTCGGCAAATAGAGATCCGGGCACCGGCAATGCCAGGATTGGTGCCGTTAATGGCAGAGACGGCGTATTTGCCAGCGGAACCTATCTTACCGGCTATCTGGACGAAATCAGGATTTCGGACACTGCCCGCAG